>NZ_JBQTCK010000001.1:0-871106 GCF_052380025.1 Marinobacter sp. NSM | reverse complement strand
GAGTACCTGGCTACGAACCAGGCGGTCGGAGGTTCGAATCCTCCCAGCCGCGCCACTATCGCAAACCTGTTTTAAGCGGCTGTAGCTCAGCTGGATAGAGTACCTGGCTACGAACCAGGCGGTCGGAGGTTCGAATCCTCCCAGCCGCGCCATATTAAAGTCAAAACGCCTCAGTTTATGCACCCGACAACTGGGGCGTTTTACGTTGTATGGCTGGGAAGATTTGAACCGATAGAGGTTCGACCGAACCCCGCGAAGTGGGGTAAGGAACGCCGGAGCAACGCGACGGCAGCCCCGAAGGGGAAGGGCCGAAGGCCCGCCTAATCCTCCTAGCCGCGCCATATTAAATAAAAAACCCCGCTTTGAGCGGGGTTTTTTATTTCTGTTACCACATCAAATCATC
Source organism: Marinobacter sp. NSM (assembly GCF_052380025.1). Lineage (NCBI taxonomy): Bacteria > Pseudomonadati > Pseudomonadota > Gammaproteobacteria > Pseudomonadales > Marinobacteraceae > Marinobacter > Marinobacter sp. NSM. Next base: position 870,703 of record NZ_JBQTCK010000001.1, on the reverse strand, counting down.
CGGAATCTCATACCCTGCGTAAGGGTCGTCCTCTCCGGCATCATCCTGCTTGCGATCGTGCATCGAAATCACGGCGGTTTCGTCTCGCTCCATAATCTTACGGGCTACTTTGTCTGGGACCACTTCGTAGTTGTCGCCAATTGCCACAATCGCAAGCCGGCCGCGGGAGAGCTGGTCGACCATGGTGTCATCCACCAGGATTTTCTTGATTTTCTTTCCGTCGACAAACTGGTAAGACGTTTCGCCCCGGCTGCGATCCAGTCGGTTGGTTTCAATCAGCTGTCGGATCTGTGCCTGAATAGCTTTCTTTTCCGCCTCCTTTTGCCTTTCTAGGTTCAGCTGGCGGTCACGCTCGGCCTTTTCAAGGCGAGCCTGGCGAGCGCGTTCCTCGGCTTCATTCACCTGGACCGCACCTTTGGGTTGCTGCTTGCGTTGCTTGCGTTTTTCGTTTCGTATGCTTTTGGCTTTCTTTTCGTCGGCCAGCCCGGCCTTGAGTAGTTGTTCCTGCAAAGACGCCATCAGTGACTCCGTTGATTCGTGATAAACTGCATATTATGAACCTCTAGTATACGCCGACGTTATTCCCGCAATAACCCACAAACATTTACCTCGTGGATTTTTCTATGTCTTCTTTTAAAGAGCTGGGGCTTTCTCAGGCCATGCAGGCAAATCTGCAGCGGTTGGGTTTTGAGCAGCCAACTGGCATACAGGTCAAGGCATTGCCGCCAGCCCTGGCCGGCAAGGATGTGATTGCCATGGCGCAGACAGGCAGTGGCAAGACGGCTGCTTTCGGCATTCCACTGGTGGAGCGCCTGAAGCCAAAGCAGTTTGCGGTGCAGGCGCTGGTGTTGTGCCCGACCCGGGAGCTGGCTGATCAGGTGGCCAAGGCTCTGAGAGAGCTGGCGCGGGCGCAAGACAACGTAAAAGTACTCACGCTTTGCGGGGGTGTTCCCATAGGGCCCCAGATCGGTTCGCTCAGCCATGGCGCCCATATCGTGGTGGGCACGCCGGGCAGGGTTGATGACCACCTGCGCAAGGGCACGCTGACCCTGGGCCGCGTGAACACGCTGGTGTTGGACGAAGCAGACCGAATGCTGGATATGGGGTTTGAAGAGGTGGTGTTGTCCATTCTTGAGCAAACACCCAAAGCCCGGCAAACCCTCCTGTTTTCCGCAACCTGGCCAGAACCGATCCGGGCCATGAGCGAGCGCTTCCAGGTTGAGCCGGTGGATGCCAGGATTGAGGCAGAAGAGGCTACCAGCAGTATTTCAGAGGTGTTCTACGAAATATCGCCAGACCAGAAAGTTCGGGCAGTGGCAGCCTTGTTGTCTGAGTATCAGCCAGTATCTTCTCTGGTTTTCTGCACGACCAAACGGGATTGCGACGAGCTGGCGCAGGCGCTTGAGGCGCTCGGCTTTGCTGCTATGTCACTGCATGGGGATCTCGAGCAGAAAGACAGGGACAGCACGTTGGTCAAATTCGCCAATCAGAGTTGCACGGTCATGGTCGCCACCGATGTGGCTGCTCGTGGCCTGGATATCAAAGCGTTGCCCCTGGTGATCAATGCGGAGCCTGCCCGCGACCCGGAAATACACACCCATCGCATTGGCCGTACCGGGCGTGCCGGTGAACAGGGGCACGCGATTACTCTGTGCGCGCCCAGCCAGGGCCATAAAGTCTCGCGGCTTGAAGCTGCTCGTGGGGAGTCTGTTGTTTGGGGTGATTCCGAAAGTCTGCTGGCGCAAACATTACGTCCGGTACGCCCGGCCATGAAAACCCTGTGCCTGGCCGGTGGCCGAAAAGACAAAGTGCGCCCGGGCGACGTGCTGGGCGCCTTGACCGGGGACGCGGGTATTCCGGGTACGGCAGTGGGAAAAATAGATCTGTTCGATTTCCAGTGTTTTGTGGCCGTTGATGAAGCCTGGGCAGATAAAGCTTTGGCCCGGCTTGAGAAAGGTAAGGTCAAAGGCCGCAAAATCAGGGTTCGTTATGCCTGATTCCGGTTTCTGAGGGAGGGGTGTATGGCCGTCAAATCAGGCCAGGAAGCTCGGAAAGTCCCTATAGAAATGTTTAGTTCAGGTTGCTCCTGATCAATGAAAACGGTAAATTACGCAGGATTTTGCCTCCCGGTTTGTTTGTTTCAGCCATTAGACTTTGGTCTGGCGGCTGAAAGCGGCGAAACGGGGAAATCACACAAATCAATAACAGGTAGCTATTCGATATGAATGAGCTGATGTCACAAGCCGTCGATTTGATGATTGCCGGTATGGGCTTTGTGTTCGGATTCCTGATTATTCTGGTTTTCGCAACTTTGCTCATGTCCAAACTCATTGGACGGTTTGCGCCGCCAGAGCCGGCAACCCCGGCCAGAACGCCACGTGCCAAGCCGAAGGCGCCCGCGTCGGTTGATCCTGACACCGCCGAGGCCATCAAGAAGGCGATTGCACAATACCGGGCACGCCACAAGAAGTGACCCGTTGCACGATTAGAACCTTTTAACAGAAGGCTGACACGATGACTGATACCAAGAAACCGCTGGGGATTACGGACGTAATTCTGCGTGACGCCCACCAATCCCTGCTTGCCACCCGTATGCGGCTTGATGACATGCTGCCCATTGCCGAGAAACTCGACAAAGTCGGTTTCTGGTCTCTGGAATCCTGGGGTGGTGCTACCTTTGATTCCTGTATCCGTTACCTGGGCGAAGACCCATGGGAGCGCATCCGCGAGCTGAAAAAAGCCATGCCCAACACCCAGCAGCAGATGCTGTTGCGTGGTCAGAACCTGTTGGGCTATCGCCATTACGCGGATGATGTGGTTGATCGTTTCTGTGAGCGTGCCGCCGAAAATGGCGTTGACGTGTTCCGTATCTTTGACGCGATGAACGACCCTCGCAACATGGACCGCGCCATCAAGGCGGTTCGTAAAACCGGCAAGCATGCCCAGGGTACCATTGCCTACACCACCAGCCCGGTGCACACCATCGACATGTGGGTTGAGCTGGCGAAAGAAGTCGCGGATATGGGTGCCGATTCCATCGCCATCAAAGACATGGCGGGCATTCTCAAGCCTTACGTAGCGTATGAGCTGGTCAGTCGTCTGAAGAAAGAGCTGGATATCCCGATCCACATGCAGTGTCACGCCACCACCGGTATGTCTACCGCCACCGCTATCAAGGCTGCGGAAGCCGGTATTGATAACGTGGATACGGCGATCTCCTCCATGAGTATGACCTACGGCCACTCGCCCACTGAGGCAGTGGTGGCCATTCTGGAAGGTACCGACCGTGACACCGGCCTGGACCTGAACCTGCTGGAAGAAATTGCCGCTTATTTCCGCGAAGTGCGTAAGAAGTATGCCAAATTTGAAGGCAGCCTCCGTGGAACCGATTCCCGTATCCTGATTGCCCAGGTTCCGGGCGGCATGCTGACCAACATGGAAAACCAGTTGCGTGAGCAGAACGCCAGCGACAAGTTTGACCAGGTTCTGGAAGAGATTCCCAAGGTTCGCGAGGATCTGGGCTTTATTCCGCTGGTTACCCCGACCTCCCAGATCGTAGGTACCCAGGCGGTTCTGAACGTTCTGACCGGCGAGCGTTACAAGTCCATCTCCAAGGAAACGGCTGCCATCCTGAAGGGTGAGTATGGTGCAGCGCCGGCACCCATGAACAAAGAGTTGCAGGAACGTGTTCTGGACGGCAAGGAAGTGATGACCTGTCGCCCGGCGGATGCACTTGAGCCGGAAATGGACAAGCTGACTGACGAGCTGAAGGATATCGCCCAAGAGAAGGGTATCAAACTGGCAGAGCAGGAAGTTGACGATGTTCTGACCTACGCCCTGTTCCCGCAGATCGGCCTGAAATTCCTGGAAAACCGAGGCAACCCGGATGCGTTCGAGCCAGTACCAAGCGCCGATGACGTTGCTCCCGCTAAGAAGGCCGCTGGCCCTGAGACCTACACCGTGGAAGTTAACGGCAAGAAGTTCGTTGTTGCTGTTAACGAAGGTGGAGAGATCAGCCAGATTGAAAGCCAGGGCGGTGCTTCCGCTGGTGCTTCGGCAACGCCAGCTCCGGCGGCCGGTGAGGGCGAGCCTGTGGTTGCGCCTCTGGGTGGTAACATCTGGAAGGTTCACGTCTCTCCCGGTGACACCGTGGAAGAAGGCGATGTGCTGATTATCCTCGAAGCCATGAAAATGGAAACCGAGGTGCGTGCACCCAAGGCCGGTACCATCGGTGAAGTCTTCATCAAGGAGGGGGACGCCGTCTCCGTTGATGATGAAATGCTGACAATCGCATAAGGGCCAGCATTCCATGGAAAAGTTATTGACGTTGTGGACAGGTAGTGGCCTGTTCAACATAGAGCCGGGCCAGGTGGTGATGATCATCGTTGGCCTGGTGCTTCTCTATCTTGCGATCAACAAGAAGTTTGAGCCGCTGCTGCTGGTACCCATCGGGTTTGGCGGTATTCTGGCGAATATTCCGGAGGCAGGGCTGGCCCTGTCTGCGGCTGAGAACGCTATCCATTTTGCCAAGCCTGAGGTCTACGCGGCCCTGGCGAGCACACTGGATGTGGCCTATCAGGCCGGTCAGGTGGTGACGCCCGAGGTAAAAGAGGCCTTCAAGAACGCTTACGCCACAGCAGGCTATGGCACCGTGAGTGCTGCGGATTCCATTGCGCAAAGCTTTGGTTACGGGCACGGGATGCTTCATAGCTTCTACATGGTGATTATCGGTTCTACCGTTGGCCCACTGCTGATCTTTATGGGTGTTGGCGCGATGACCGATTTTGGCCCGTTGCTGGCTAACCCCAAGACGCTGCTGCTTGGCGCTGCAGCGCAGTTCGGTATCTTCGGTACTGTGATTGGTGCGGCGCTTCTGGACTGGACCGGTATCCTCGAGTTCACCATCATGGAAGCGGCAGCTATCGGTATTATCGGTGGTGCAGACGGCCCAACCTCTATCTACGTATCAAGCGTTCTGGCCCCGCATTTGCTAGGTGCGATTGCGGTGTCTGCCTACGCTTATATGGCGCTGGTGCCGATGATCCAGCCGCCGATCATGAAGGCTTTGACCACCCAGAAAGAGCGCGCCATCAAGATGTCGCAGCTGCGCCCGGTTAGCAAGAAAGAGAAGATTATCTTCCCGATCGTGGTACTGATCGCGGTGGTTCTGTTCCTTCCGGATGCGGCTCCACTGCTGGGTATGTTCTGCTTCGGCAATCTGATGCGTGAGTGTGGCGTGGTTGAGCGTTTGAGCGATACTGCCCAGAACGCGCTGATCAACATTGTGACCATCTTCCTCGGTCTGTCTGTTGGCGCGAAGCTGGTAGCGGACAAGTTCCTGGATGGCCAGACTCTGGGTATTCTGGTACTGGGTATGGTGGCTTTTGCCGCTGGTACCGCGGCAGGTATTTTGATGGCCAAGCTGATGAATAAAGTGAGCAAGGAAGCGATCAACCCGTTGATTGGTTCTGCCGGGGTGTCTGCGGTGCCGATGGCGGCGCGGGTATCCAACAAGATTGGTCTGGAAGCTAACCCGCAGAACTTCCTGCTGATGCACGCTATGGGCCCGAACGTGGCTGGTGTTATCGGCTCTGCGGTGGCAGCGGGTGTGATGATCAAGCTGCTTGGCTGATTGTTGTTCACTGCTGTATTGAGAGAACCCTGCTTCGGCGGGGTTTTCTTTTTTCTGAACCTTGGAGTTTGTGTTTTTTAGCCTGATATTTGGGGGGGGGCACCAGTGTGGGACTGCTTTCCAAAAAACGCTCCTGGCGGCACATCCCTGTAGCGCTTCGCTCCGGCCATCCATGGCCTCCGAGATTTTTGGAAAGCAGTCCCACACTGGTGCTTTGCACTTAGGAGACATATCTTTCAAATTTAGTGAAAATCTCTGGAGCTGACTGGCAACGCGTTAATCAGGTGACTAAGGTCAGACAGTTTTCCTGCCATGATATGAACGATATCCCCCTCTTTTTCGATAACTCCCTTCACGTGTAACAACCGGGCGGTGAGTAACGGTTTGCGTTGGCGGCGGGCGGTGTCTAGCCAGACGACGACGTTGACGTTGCCGGTTTCGTCTTCGAGGGTGACGAAGGTAACGCCTGAGGCGGTGCCGGGGCGTTGGCGCCCGGTGACCAGGCCGGCTACTTGTACGGGGATGCCGGGGCGGGTGGTTTTGAGTTGGTCGGCGGTGAGGCAGTGGCGCAGGTGGCCTTGTTCGCGGAGCAGGGCGAGGGGGTGTCTTTGTAATGTTAAGCCCTGGCTGCTGTAGTCGGCCAGTACGTTCTGGCCTTCGGTAGGTTCGGGGAGCAGGTGGCAGGGTTCCGGGGTGTAATCGGCCATGGTGTCGTTGGCGAAGAGCTCTGCCGGTTCTTCGTGTTCGAGTAACTGCCAGTAAGCCTGGTGGCGGTTGCTGGTGAAGCCGGGCATGGCGTTGGCGCCGGCGAGGAGTTCCATGTCGCGCTGGTTGAGGCCGGCACGGGTGCGCAGTTCGGCGGCGCTTTGGTAGCCGTTTGCGGGGCGGTTCTGGTGGATGCGTTCGGCACCGCTGGAAGACAGGCCCTGTATGATTCTGAGGCCGAGGCGCAGGTGTTTTTCCTTGCCTTGCAGGGTATGTTCCCAGGCGCTGTGGTTCACATCCGGTGGCAGCACGGTTACCTGGTGGCGCTGGGCATCCTGTACCAACTGGCTTGGGGTGTAGAACCCCATGGGCTGGCTGTTGAGTAGGGCGCAGTAGAAGGCGGATGGGTGGTGGCGTTTGATCCAGGCGGAGACGTACACCAGCAAGGCGAAGCTGGCGGCATGGGATTCCGGAAAGCCGTAGCCGCCGAAACCGCAGATTTGCTGGTATAACCGCTCGGCAAAATCCGGGTCGTGCCCCCGTTCCAGCATGCCGCTGATCAGTTTGTCCCGGAACGGGGTGAGGTCGCCGTGGGATTTCCAGGCGGCCATGGCGCGGCGCAGTTTATCGGCTTCGCCGGCGCTGAAGCCTGCCGCCACCATGGCCAGTTTAATGACCTGCTCCTGGAAGATCGGCACGCCCAGGGTGCGCTCCAGCACCTGGCGGACGGCATCGTTGGGGAATTCTACTGGCTCCAGGCCATGCTTGCGGCGCAGGTAGGGGTGCACCATGTCGCCCTGAATCGGGCCGGGGCGGACGATGGCCACTTCGATCACAAGGTCGTAATAAGTTTCCGGTTTCAGGCGCGGGAGCATGTTGATCTGGGCTCGGGATTCCACCTGGAACACGCCGATGCTGTCGCCTTTTTGCAGCATGGCGTAGGTGGCCGGGTCTTCCTGGGGGACATCCTGCATGGTGAAGGTTTGGCCCTTCTCCTCGCTGATCAATTCCAGCGCCTTACGGATGGCGGTGAGCATGCCGAGGGCCAGTACGTCCACTTTCATCAGCCCCAGGCTTTCCAGGTCGTCTTTGTCCCACTGAATAACGGTGCGGCCTTCCATGGCGGCGTTTTCCACCGGCACCAGTTCGGCCAGTGGGCCGGAGCTGATCACAAAGCCGCCTACGTGCTGGGACAGGTGGCGGGGAAAACCCAGTATCGTGTTTACCAGAGTGAAGAACTGCTCCGCCACTTTCGGGTTACGGGTGAGCCCCTTATCCAGAATCTGCTGGCGCCAGTGGTTGGCTTTGTCACGCCAGTCGATGCCGTCCAGCAGTTTTTCCACGAGGGCGACATCAAACCCCAGCGCCTTGCCCACATCCCGGATGGCGCTGCGGTAGCGGTAGCGGATAACCGTAGCGGCCAGCGCCGCCCGTTCCCGGCCATAGCGTTGGTAGATGTACTGGATAACTTCTTCCCGGCGCTGATGCTCGAAGTCCACATCGATATCCGGCGGTTCGTCCCGGTCTTTCGAGATGAAGCGTTCGAACAGCAGCTCGACCCTGGCGGGGTTTACTTCGGTAATCCCCAGGCAGTAACACACCGCCGAGTTGGCGGCCGATCCTCGCCCCTGGCATAAAATACCGCGGCTGCGGGCAAAGGCCACGATGTCGTGGATTGTGAGGAAGTAATGCTCGTAGTTGAGCTCCGAGATCAGGCCTAATTCTTTGCGGATTAACGCCTGCACCTTCATTGGCGTGCCCTCTGGGTAGCGGCGCCGTTCGCCTTCCCGGGTCAGGCGTTTGAGGTAGGCCGCCGGGGTTTCACCTTCCGGTACAAGATCAGGTGGGTATTCATAGCGCAGGCGGCCGGGCTCAAAGTGGCAGCTGTTGGCAATGTTCACGGTTTCCTGAAGCCAGGCCCGGGGGAACAGGCGTTGCAGTACCGGGAGCGGGCGCAGGTAGCGTTCGCCGTTCTGGAACAGGCAGTGGCCGGCGTTTTCGACCGTGCAGTGGTGGCGCAGGGCAGTGAGTACATCTTGCAGGGGCTGGCGCTCCCTGGCGTGCATGTGTACTTCGCCGGTTGCGGCAATGCCAAGTTTGAGCTGTTCGGCCAGCTTGCGTACACGAGCCAGCTGTTGCTCTTCGCCCGCTTCCAGGGTGCGGGTGGCGCCAATGCGCAAGCGTTGCTCAAACAACCGTTGCAACCATTCGCCACAAGCCTCGGCTTGCTCGTAGCTGGCAGCCGACGATGCCGGTGGTAGCCACAGGCAGAGGCAGTTATCCAGCTCATGGGTTTCGATATCCCGGGCAAACAGCTGGTATTGGCCTTTCTCTGCCCGGCGCCGGCCGGTGGTGATCAACTGGCACAGCTGGCCGTAGCCCTTGCGGGACTGGGCCAGCAGGATGAAGCGGGGCGTGGCAGCGCCGGCCGGGGCATCTTCCAATTCAAACCAGCTGCCGGTAATCAGCTTTACCGGGCTGTCTTTCAGGCCGGCCCAGGCTCTGGGAATGCCGGCAACGGAGCAGGCATCGGTGATGGCGATAGCGTTGTAGCCCAGTTCCAGGGCACGTTCGGCCAGCTCGTGGGGGTGTGAAGCCCCGGTCAGAAAAGTGAAATTGCTGAAGCAGAACAACTCTGCGTAGCCGGTAGTCATCAGCCAAACCATCCGTGTATGAACCAGCCACCCTGAACGTCCCGGAACACCCAGGCCAGTTCGCCACCCGGCAACTGGGCGATGTAGTAATCCCGGTGAACCCGCTGGCCATCCCACCAGCCACCGCTGATGCGCTCCGGGCCGGAATGCCAGGTCTCCGGGGGCTGAGCCAGAGGCCGGGGAGCCTTCAGGAGCCACAAGGGGCGCCGGGGCAGGGTCACTGAAGCCTGTGGCCGGGGTTTACCGGGTTTGCCCGGATTGCTGGCAGACCAGGCACACTCGGGCCGGTGATCAGCCCTGGCCGCAAGCCGTTTCAGGGACTGTTCGCCCAGGCGTGCCTGCAGGCGGCTGATCAGCATGTGCCAGGCTTCGTCCAGGTCTTCCGTTTCGCCCAACAGATCCCGGCCTACGGGGGCTTCCCGGCCGGTGAAGCGTTTGACTGCCAGAATCAGGCCGGTGACGGGTGCGCTCAGGGGGTGTTGGTCCAGCTTCAGGCGTATCAGTTTCAGAAACATCTCGGCCCGGTGTTCTGGCCCGGTGGTGCGAATGCGTAAACGGGTGGCTTGCTGATGCCGGTGTTGCAGAATCAGTAATAGGGTATCCGTGTCTTGCTGGCGCCAGCACAGGTCTTCTTCCAGTTCTGACAGAATCCGCTGTAGTGAGAACAGCAGCCCCTCGGTGTGCTCCACTTCGTGAACGAAGTCGGCTTTTTGCCGGAAGCTGTAGGGTGGTTGCCAGGGGGCTTTTGGGTCTGGCCGGGTACCCTGGATTTTCTGGACCATGGCCAACAGTTCTGGTGACAGTCGCCGGGCCAGCTCTGTGGGGGGCAGGGCAAACACTTCTGCCAGGGTGTTCAGCCCCAGGCGTTGTAAACGGGTGCAGGACTTTTCATCAAACCCTGTGGCTGGCAAGGGCAGGCTTCCCACCGATGTAAGAATGTGGCGTTTGTCTGCCGTGCATTCCCCTTTGCCGGCCCGGGCCAGTAATTGTGCGGCCAGGGGCGTATGGCCAATGGCGACCCAGGCGTTCAGTTTACGTTCGGCCAGCGCCTGCTCCACGGTTTGCCAAATAGAAGGCAAACCGCCATACAGTTTCTGCAGGCTGCTGACTTCTGCCCAGATACCGTCTGGCGGTGAGAGGGTAATGTGTGCTGCATAGCGATATAGCCAGCGCGCCTGGTCTTCCAAAAGCCAGGCTTCCTGCCTGGCTTCGGTACGCATGATACTCAGTTCTGGTGCCAGGCCCAGGGCAGTCTTCAGGCGCATACCAGCTTCAATACCAAGATCCCTGGCGTTTGGGCAGGCCTGAACCACGGTATGCCCGGCACCGTCCACAATCGCCAGGGCTCCTGTGGATGGCTGATTCCGGTGGATGTGGTCAAGCAGCAAATGCGGGAAGTGCAGGTAAAGCCAGAGCATGCAGCTTACCCTTGCGAGCGGGGCCATGGCCCCTGAACCACACGGGATGAATCCTGAGTGGTGATGTCTGCCCGGTGCCCTAACGCCAGGGAACAACGCTGGCCAGGCCAGCTGCCACGGCGCTTGATGATGTTTACTTTGAGGTCCTGGTGATCCCCTGGCATCAGTTCCAGGCGCAAAGCCGCAGGTGAGTTTTGATCCGCCTGCCGGCGGCTACGGAAAAGCACGCACACATTGCCGCCGGCTTCTGATGCCAGCTGTAGCCGCCGGATATCCCGGCTGGCAAGCTTGCCAGGCCAGGCGAGCACCAAACCGGTTACCGGTGAACGCAGGCAGTTTTCAAGTGTCCACAGGAAATCGCCCTGATCGTCTGTGCTGATCACCACCAGATAGTCCAGATTCACGCCTTCCCGGGCCAGGGCAGGGGCATAGGGCGTGTGTGGCGGGTTCAGCCAGAAAACGGTCTTGCCCTGCTCAGACAAGCGCCGCATTAATGGCAAAACAAGGTGCAACTCACCAATGCCGAGGGCATCCAGCAGGCATTCGCTCAACGCGCCCCGGGGCCAACCCAGGCCGCCCAGTTGATTATCCAGAACCTGATAGCCTGTCGGCTCTGCTGGCTGCGTAGTTTTTCTATGCTTGTGGCCCTGCCATACGCGGGCATCCTGCAGAAGACTGCTGAGAAGGTCACTCATGGGGAAATCCCTGAATACTGTTTATATATACAGTATTATTGTGAGGGCGGAATTTCAACTACCCACTTGATAAAACCGCTCACGCCACCCACGCTGGACACAGTAACCAGAAGAGGAGAAATAGCCATGACAAAACTAAGCCAACATGCCTGTGAAGCCTGCCGTTCAGACGCACCGAAAGTGACCGGCCAGGAGAAGCAGGAACTGCTGAGCGTGATCCCAGACTGGGAAGATGTGATGGTGGACGGCGAGGAGCAGCTACGCCGGGTCTTCACCTTCAAGAACTTTGTGGAAGCGCAAGCCTTCACCAACAAAGTGGCGGACCTGGCGGAGGCTGAAAACCATCACCCCGCGATTTTGCTGGAGTGGGGCAAAGCCACCGTGCGCTGGTGGACCCACAAAATCGGCGGTTTGCACAAAAATGATTTCATCATGGCCGCCAGAACAGATGAGCTTTATTAAAAGGCCTCGTCCACCGGGCTGCGCACACCAAAGCCGCCTTTACGGACAACATGGGTAAAGATTTCGGTGGTACGGACATCGGAATGGCCGAGTAGCTTCTGGATGGTGCGAATGTCGTAGCCGGCTTCAAGCAGCCTGGTTGCAAAGCTGTGACGTAGGACGTGACTGTTTGCCTGCTTGTAGATGCCGGCTTCTCGAATGGCCGCCCCAATAGCTCTTTGAACACTGCGATCCAACAGATGGTGTCGACGCAGGGTATTGCTACGTGGATCTTTGGATAGCTTGCCAGCTGGAAACAGGTATTGCCAGGCTGGTTCCTTGGCCGCCTCCGGAAACTTGCGATTTAGTGCAGAGGGCATGTAAACCTCACCATGACCACTGGCCAAATCTTGCTTGTGTTGTACAAGGCAGAGCTCGATCTGTAATTCCAGTGGTTTTAGCAATGACTCCGGGAGCAGGGTTGTTCTGTCCTTATTGCCTTTGCCGCTGCGAACAATAATCTGCTGCATGCCAAAATCAATATCTTTTACTCGAAGCCTCAACACTTCGTTAATCCGGAGTCCTGAGCCATACATCAGGCGTGCCACTAGTTGGGAGGCACCTTCTAGATTGCTTATCACAGCTTTGGCTTCGTCATGCGTAAACACCGTTGGCAGTCGCCGAGGTTTTCTTGCTAGTTCAAAAGACAACTCATCCAGAGGTTGTTGAAGGAATTCACGAAAAAGAAATACGATGGCATTCAGCGCTGTTCGCTGTGTACTAATACTGCTGTTGCGCTGAACCGCGAGATGAGAGAGAAATTGTTCCACTTCTTTTGTGGCGCAGGTGGAGGGGTGTTGCATGCCATGAAACCGGATAAACCGTTTGATCCAGTGGCAATAGGTTTGTTCGGTTTTGTAGGCCAGGTTCCGGCTTCGAATCAAAGAGCGAAGCTGATCCATGAAGCGGGTTGAGTTCTCTGGTAGCTTTGGTGGTTCATCCAGAATCATGCTTATAGCCTCCTTGCTGTTTGGATATACAGTGCTCTAAGTTTTGATTGGTGTAATTGCACGATGAGAAGTGGTGCTATACGACATGTGTCGCAAAATTTCGTGTTTTTGATATGACGGTCTTACAAACCACTGAAAAATATGGAAGAGTTGGTATCAGTGAAATGCAGATAAGCAAACGAGCTCCTTGCGGGATCAGCGACATTTGACGCATATTTCCCGGCTGGTATTGCTGGTGCCAGATAACTTGTTGTTGACAAAAGAGAAAACTAAGTTGGTGTATGGGGTTGCTTGTAATAAGCGTATTTTGCATAGATGTCTTTTGTCATTGAATTAGCTGTTAAATGCTTGATCAAAAATGAGAGAAGTTATCGACTTAAGCACGATTTCAGAGGTTGAGAAGGATATCTATCTCAATGACTCTTGGTGCGACAAGTGCAACGAAGCTGATCTTGGCATCGTGGAGGCGGAGTTGTACGTTGAAAGTGGCCGTAAGTATATTAGGGGTAATTGCAAAATATGCGGCACAGAGTGCATTTCTGAGATCATAGAAAAACAAGTGAAGTAGCTGTCGTGTGCTGCTTGCATTTAACAAGTGGCTGTTGTCGGACGCACCTGCGCTAGCGCTCCGGTACGCCGCAAAGCCAGAGCGTTAGGCTATCCCCAAACAAAGTGAAGGAAGGTCAAACTTATGATTTTATTTCGCACATTGCTTGTAGTTATTTTTCTCGCATTAGTCGGTTACACCGCTATAGTCGTCAGCAACCATGGCATGGGGCTTCTGCCCGTGTTTTTCGGTGATATAGCTCAAATGGCGTGGCCAGGTCAGTTCAATCTTGATTTTATGTGCTTTCTGGTGCTCTCGGCAGTTTGGGTTTCATGGCGTCATGAGTTTTCAGGTGTTGGCTTACTTCTTGGTTTGATCGCGTTCTTTAGCGGTGCGCTTTTTCTTAGTATCTATCTGTTTATCCAAAGCTTTAGGGTCAATGGTAACGTTGGCGCTTTGCTTCTTGGTCCAAGTCGAGCGTAAGTACCAGAGCCTAACAAGGCAATTAAATTCGTTCCGGCCCGAAGGGCCTCCACCGGACGCCCTTGTCAGGGCGCCGTTTATTGCTGGCGTTAGCGAAAAAAGATATGGATGAAATCGGCGAGCAAATTCAAGAATTAAAGAAAGCGCTCTTGGACGTAGGTCTTTCGTACGATATCTGGTGGGAGCTTTCGAATAGGGAGGCTCGAACAGAGCATCTGGATGACTTAAACCAGTACACGATTTTCTTCCAATCGACCATTCATGCTCATTTTTTGACTGTAGTAATTACCCTCTATCGGTTGTTTGAAAACAGGCGGGACACGATCAACCTGCCGAACCTTTTCCGACAAGTTCGTGAGAAAAAGCTCGTTGCTCCCGAGGTTGAGAATAAACTGGAGTCTGCTGCCAAGGAGATTCGGGAAAACTGGACGAAAATCTGCATACTTCGGTCGAACGTGTTTGGGCATCGAAGCAACAAGCTCAGTATTGCGGAGTTCTACAAGCGTGCTGGTATCACGCCAGATGAAATCAAAAGCCTTATAAAGCACATGCAAGATGCCATGAATATAGTTAGTGGCGAGGTGTTGGAGCTTGAGCATTCCTTCGACCTTAATCCTGCGGAGGAGGTAAAGAGGTTGCTTGACGATATTGCCGAACTCCGAAAATCTCGCTAACAAGTCACAGCACCGGACGCCACTGTCGTGGCGCCGGTGTGCTCAGCGTTATACACAAGGAATGTTCATAGATCATGGCAAGGAATCGCGGCCAAAGTGGGCCAATTGAAACAAGGTTGATCAGCCTTTTTGCATCGCTGTTTTTCTCGATCCCAACGGCAGTATTCGTTTGGCTCTGGGTCAATTTGGAGCTTGCCGTCTACTGGGATGGCTTTCTCAGCAGTCGTTACCTCATTTCCTGTATCTTGGTTTTTGCTGTGTTGGCGTTGCTGCTCCCGAAACTGTTTCCATCTATTCTCGGGGGTGTCTGGCGCGGTATAGCCAAGGTTTGGCATTGGTGGGGGTGGTAGCCTTATGTATAACCAATCGTTCAAGTTCGCTACCGGCCTGGCGGCCGTCCGCCGGACGCCTACTACGCTGCGCTTCGCAGGCGCCGCTTAACATTCAGCGTTAGAGCTTACTGATCACACATGGAGAGTCTGAGATTTTGGAATGGCTTCCTGTTTTGGGTGCGTTCTTTACATTGGCCCTTGGGACTTTGGGGCTGGTCGCTCCCCGAAAAATCGCGGGCCTCGTTGGTATCGCCCCGGGGGGAAAGCTGGGGCTATCGGAGGTTCGGGCTACCTACGGCGGCATTTTCATTGGGTTGGGTATCGCGTGTTTGCTCTTCCAGCAGTCGGAGGTTTACGTCGCTGTCGGGCTGGCATGGTTAATTGCGGCAGCAACTCGCGCAGTTTCTATTTTTCTGGACCGAGCTTTCAGTGCTAAAAATGCGGGTGGCATAGTCGTTGAGGCAGGGATCGGCCTTTTGCTGGTCGCAAGTGTGCTCTAACCAGTGCATCAAATTCGTTCCGGCCCGATGGGCCTCCACCGGACGGTTTTATCTCCGCTTCGCTGCGTAAAAAAAACCGCCGTTTATGCAAGCGTTATGTGGTTCCAGCCATGCTACACTCACACGTTTGAACCATGTTTAATCACGGGTAGCCAGGAAGCTACTTTTACTGAAAGGAACTCTCACCATGAGCAATCTTATTGCCGCCTGCGTTGGCGATATGCACGTCTGCCCGATCAAAGGGCACGGCTCTTCTCCCATCATGCCAAACGGCTCCAGCATCCTTGTCGAAGGTAAATCTATTGCCCGCGTGGGCGATGTAACCGGTTGCGGTGCGGTTATTACCCGAGGCTACCCGCTGGCGTTGGCCGACGGTATGCCAGTGGCCTACCTTGGCGGCCCTACCAGTCATGGCAGTTCTATTGTCAGTGGTAATCAGCGAGTAATACTTGGCGTTGCCACAACCACCGCACCCGTAGTGGATTTTGCCATGGCAGGCGCACTGGATGACAAGGGCCAACTTACTCCCACAGCCAGATAATTGCTGGACAAAGACCCACAGGAGTTTGTGCGCAAAGCGGCACAGAAAGGCGCATTGATTGACGAAGGCGTTTCCAACGAGTCACCGGAGGACTCGCCCGAAGAAGAGAACCGCCCCAAAGTCCGGATAGAGGCTGGCATATTTTTCGACTGCACTGGCAATAACCGCGACAACACCCAGACGTATCAACAGCAGATGGACGAGTGTCTGACGGCCAATGCGGCCGGAGCCATCTCAGAAGAAGAATGCAGTAGTGAACTGTCGCAGATTATGGGTGGTAGCTACCTCAATGCCGAAACCAATGTGTCCAAGCTTGAGAACCTGTATCAGCGAACGGGTGGCCAGGGCGAGAATTGCGAGACCATAGTCAGGCTTTCGACCTACGTGCCTGGTGTCGGCACAAAGTCCGGTGATCCCGACGACAGTCCGAGCATGGGGCTTGGCCTTGGAGATCAAGGCATATTGAAAAAGATTGAGGAAGGCAGTAATGATTTCGCTTTCCGATTAAGCCGTGCCGTCACAGAACCCATCGACGAACTGGTCCTCGACGTTTTTGGTTTTAGCCGTGGGGCGGCCACCGCCCGGCATTTCATCAGCCGGGAGATTTATGACACCACCGGCTCTTTATACGGCGAGTATAAAGGTAGGTTGGTCAAGGCCTTCGAGCGGGAGGGAATTCCCTGGCCGAACAAGGTTACTGTCCGTTTTCTAGGGCTATTTGACACCGTTGCTGCGGTTGCCGACCTGGATAATCTCGATTTTTCTGCCCACGATGTCGATACGGGATGCATCAACGTTAACGTACAACCAGAGCATGTCGAGCGAGCCGTGCAATTTGCTGCCCGAGATGAACGCCGACACAACTTTTCACTGAACAGCTTGCGAAACGAATCCGGAAACTTACCTGAACATTTCAGCGAATGGGTGTTGCCGGGTGTTCATTCCGATATTGGTGGTGGTTACCAGGATCGTTTTCAGGAGCGTATCGAAGTTCGCCCGCCCCTCATGTTCAAAGGAAAGGATCGCCGCAATCCCGAAGCGAGTTTTGAGTTCTCACGCATGTTGCAGGAGCGCGCACTGATTAAAAACGAGGGCTGGATTGGGCCACTGAATCCGTTTGCCACACTGGAGATAGAACAGGAGCGCCCACGTAGTTTGCCTGGTGGAGATGTCACGCTTCGTCTGTGGCTGGATCGAGAAGTCCGGGGTGAATATTCTCGAATTCCGCTTTACCTCAAGAGCTTTTACCCGTTGCCAGGAACCTTGCCGCCCATGTGTGGTATAGCAATGAACTGCTGATTTCCTCGGAGTCCAAGGCACTATTGAAGCAACGGTATATCCACCACTCCGATCATTACCTGACAGTGTACGTGAAAGGCGCATGGCCGATTTACCCGTTTCAGCCGGCCAAATATGGTCGACGTGTTATCCATCCAAACAAGACCAAGTGAGGAGGAGGGGGAAACGCTATGAAAATTCAATGCCTTGTGCTCAGTGTGTGCGTACTTTTGTTGTCAGGATGCTCGGAGCAGACAGCCTCCGAACGATCAAAGCCAGGTCCCAACTCGACTTACCGGAGTATTGGTGTTGTGGCGCCTAGGCATTACGATGTCTGGGTGGACAAGTTTTATATTGAGTCCTTGTCAGAGGGTATAGGTTGGCGTCGTCCATTTGGGATTGTCTCTTGTTGCTGGAAAAGCGCTCCGCTGTCCGGCGCTGAATGGCAAACCACCCCTGAACTGTTCCTGATACGTTGGTTTTCATTTGCTGAACAGCAGTCCTACGAGGCTGTGATCAAGCTGGATAATCCAGACGAGATTGTGGAGAAAATGAAAGAGCCTGCACCGTTTGAAAGCTTTGGTGAGATCGCTGTTCGGCCTCGGGACACGCTTGTGCTGGGTCTGGCACCCGGCGGTACTGTTGTGCTCTGGATCATGAATCGTGGAGAAAATGCCATTGAGGTTGGGCGGTACCAGGCGAAACCATACGATTACCAAAAAGAAGGAGAGGACTATACTCGCCGGACTGAAACCTACCTCGAAAGAGAGGGGGACTTCCTGCAAAAAAATGGAATACGATATGACGGTTGGTGAATGAGTACTTCTGACCAATGAGCCAAGCACCACATAACCATGCTATGCACCGGATGCCAAACCCTCCGCTTCGCTCCAGCTTTGCCACCGGTGATGGCGGGCGTTATGTGGTGGGCAGTTTTTCCGTAGCCCAGCGAGACATGTTCCCCAAAACGTACCCTGCAGTCTGGAATGACCTGAAAGTCGCAGGTAGGCTTTGAGAGCAATCAACGGAACGATTGATACAACCAAAGAGGAAAAGGAATGAACTACGACGAAAGGGAATACGTCGCCGCAGCGGTCAATTATTTTTGGAAAGGGCTCGCTAAACCGCACACGGTAAATGAGAACGCCGCCAAAGTTATCTATGAAGCTCTTTCTGAAGTTCAGTCGTGCACGGCTTCAATAGATCTCGTACCGAGACCCACTTATACCCCGAGTATCAGTTATATAGTCAAAGAAGTGGCGAAAATAGGAAAGCGGATAATGTCTGGTGACACATCAGCATATAACATGTGTCGTGATCGTGTGGCAGTAAATTATAGAACATTTATGGAAGAAGCTTTAATGGGGCTTTAATATGAAAAGGTCTACACTATTTTTATTGGCAATAACTTTTTCGACTTTTGCGTTCGCTGAAAGCGATCACTTTAAAATGTCTTACCACGGTTATAACTTTTATCTTCCAGAAGCTCCTAAAGCTTTTGGGTTTCTCGGGTCTAAAAACGACACAATCGTTTTAAAGTACGGAGATGGTCCCGGAGAAGGTTTGGTCGGATTCAGTGTTGAAAGTGAAATGGCGACTGGTGGCTGCGACCCTGAGGAGTTCTTTAAGGAGGTACTGGGGAAAGCCGAGAACGATTGTGACAGGCTGGCAGTCGAGTCATTTCAGCATATTTTTGTTGAAGATCGAGACGTCGGAGCTTGGTCGGGTGAAGGTCATAACTTTTATTATTTCGTTAGCGATCCCAAGACCACAGTATTCTTTGCAACCAGAGATTCTAATAATAAAATTTTAAAGGTGGATACTAACTTTTTAACTAAAAAGACACTGAAAAAATTATTCAAAGAGTATCTTCATTAGTGTTGTACATCACTCATCAGTACATAACAAGGCAATGCACGCGACAAGCGCGTGATTGCGGCGTTAAGCTCTATTGTTGCGTGATGCGCACCATGCTATTATTCCCTCATGATTAAATCTTGCCGTCACAAAGGACTGAAGCGGTTTTACTCGACCGGCAGCACGGCGGGCATACAGCCTGACCATGCCAAGAAACTGCGTATGCAGTTAGCTGCTCTGGATACGGCCACGTCGGTGGAGGACATGGATATCCCTGGCTTTCGGCTTCACCCACTGAATGGTAAAGACAAGGGGCGGTGGTCGATTCGGGTTAACGGAAATTGGCGAATGACGTTCGAATTTCAGGACGGCAACGCCTACATTCTTGATTATGAGGATTATCACTAATGACTATGCATAATCCGCCGCATCCTGGTGAATTCATTCGGGAGGTGTACCTGGAGCCTTTCGGTATCAGTTCCCGTCAGCTTGCTTCCAGTCTGGGCGTATCACCTTCCACTATGTCTCGGCTGCTCAAAGGAGATAGTGGTATTAGCCCGGAAATGTCATTGCGGCTATCCAAGGTTATCGGGCGCACTCCTGAGAGCTGGTTGGCAATGCAGGACATGTACGATCTTTGGGTGGCCCGCAATAAGGTCAATCTGGATGGCATTCATCCTCTGGACTTCGAAGCAGCTTAACCAGCGGCTGTTGTCGGACGCGCCTGCGCTGGCGATCCGGCACGCCGCAAAGCCAGGCTACATGGACTCTTCCTGCGGTCAAGCAACGCCATTTGATTCCGAAGCGGTTTGAGACTGCAGCTCTACATTCGGCCTCTTTGTGAGCATTGTTGCCCGGGCCAGGGTGATGATGCGTGTGAGTGATGACCTCATTCGTTAGTCGGCTTTTTTCAGCCGCAAGGCTTTACAGGTTCAATCACTCTCGGTCTGACCGTTCCGTCATCGCTTGCCGTTGCTAGACTCGGCGGGCAGGCGTGTTCTGCCTGTCGTTGTTGCCTGGTTATCAGCCCTCCACAGGCCGGGTTTTGAATTCGGTTTGGTTCATTAGTAGCGCCCCGATAATCCGGGCATTTTTCGCGGCCAATGCCACAGCGGCTCTCTTGTATCCGCGGCGTTCGAGCAACTCTTTGGCCCACCCGCTGAGCCGATCGTTCTTGTCGGCAAGTTTGGCAATCACCGCTCGGGTGCCATGGATCAGCAGTGTTCGCAGGTATTTGTCCCCCCCGCTTGGTGATTCTGCCTAGCCGGGGCCTGCCTCCGGTCGAGTATTGCCTGGGAACGAGCCTCAGCCAGGCGGCGAAGTGTCGTCCGCTTTTGAACTGTCTGGGATCGGGCGCACTGGCCAAGATCGCGGTGGCAGTTTGTGGTCCAATCCCTGGAATGGCCATCAGCCGTTTGGCCTGTTCGTCGCGCCGGGTCATCGCCTCGATTTCCCGGTCATAGGCCAGTATCTCTTCATCGAGCTGGAGAATGCGCTGGTTGATGTTGTTGAGTAAACGCCGGGCCAGCATGGGTAAACCGTTTTCAGCATCTTCCAGGATTTCGGGAATTCGATGTCGGGCGTGATAGCGCTCTTGAGGAATAATCAGTCCGAAATCGGCCAACAGACCACGAATCTGGTTGATCTGCGCGGTGCGCTCTTTGGTCAGCCCACGGCGGATGCGATGCAGGCACAGAACGGCTTGCTGGTCATCAGTCTTAATGGGAACGAAGCGCATGTTGGGCCGACTGACGGCTTCGCAGATGGCCTCGGCATCGTTGTCATCGTTCTTGCTGCTCTTGCGATACGGCGCGACAGAGCGGGACGCAATGATCCGGGCATCGTGGCCGAGTTTGGTCAGCTCCCGGGCCCAGTAGTGCGCGCCGGAACAGGCTTCCATGCCGATCAGGCACGGCGGCAGTTGTGCGAAGAACGCCAACAGTTTGGGGCGATTGAGCCGTTTGCGAACCACGACCTTGCCGTGTTGATTGGTGCCATGAATACTGAATTCCGTAGGCGCGAATGCTGCAGGCGTTAAATGCCAGTAACAGCGAGACCCAGGGCCCCAACAATCTGCCAGCGGTGCTCACAACTCTTTGGCAAAGCGCTCAACGGCGTCCACAACCTTTTTGGCGCCTTCCTTGATTTCCAGAATCACTGCACCGGCCTGGTTGGCCAGCTCAAGACCTTGCTCCGCATTTTCCCG
The DNA here is from genome assembly GCF_052380025.1 of Marinobacter sp. NSM. Classification (NCBI taxonomy): domain Bacteria; kingdom Pseudomonadati; phylum Pseudomonadota; class Gammaproteobacteria; order Pseudomonadales; family Marinobacteraceae; genus Marinobacter; species Marinobacter sp. NSM. The sequence goes on along the minus strand of NZ_JBQTCK010000001.1, from coordinate 849,730 downwards.
AGTGCTGAACATCTGGTGCACAACCTCATCTGAGAGCACTTGATTTTTCTCGACGACGCTGACGATCTCATCCGTGGCTTTGCTTGTGCGTGCGGCTAACTGCCTTACTTCGTCAGCGACCACGGCAAACCCACGCCCTTGCTCGCCAGCTCTGGCAGCTTCAATAGCGGCGTTCAGGGCCAGAAGGTTTGTCTGCGCTGCGATACCGCCGATAGTTTGCACGATCGAATTGATCTGAAGGGACTGTTTGCTCAGGGCTTCAATGCTTTCTGTAGCCGCCTGCATCTGCGCTGCAATCTGCTGCATGGTCTCGACTGTCTTCTGAACCACCGTAGTACCCTTTTGGGCGCTTACATCGGTTTGCTGTGAAACCTCGTAGGCTACGCCTGCGCCTTCGTGCACCTCGGCTTCCCGGGCAACCTGGTCAGTGACCACGCTGGCAAACTTCACCACCTTGCTCAGGTTACCCTTGGCGTCGTAGACCGGGTTATAGGTGGCCTCCAGCCACACCTCGTTGCCACGACTGTCGATCCGCTTGAAGCGGTCTGCCACGTACTCTCCGTTGTTAAGCTTTTTCTATAAGGCTGCATATTCGGGGGAGTTCGCTTCCGCTGGCGTGCAGAATTTACGGTGGTGCTGGCCAACGAGTTCGTTGAGCCGATAGCCCATTGCCCGCTGAAATTGCTCGTTTGCGGTGATAACCGTGCCGTCGAGGTTAAATTGGATAACGGCGGTGGAACGGATCAGCGCATCAATGAACGCCTCGCTTTCTTCTGCACCTTCCACGGTTTCGGTTACGTCGCGGGCATAGCCTTGAACGTAAGCGAGTTTGCCGTCCTCTCCGCGCACGGGAAACCAATGCACATTCAGCCATACCAGTGGGCCATTGGCACTCAGGTAACGGTAGTTGTCGCTGACGGGCGCAAACTCTGCCATCGCCTTGTTGAAGTTATGGAAGCACGGCAGTTTCGAGACATAGGGCGGCACAATATCCGACAATGGTCGCCCCAGAAGTTGCTCTGGCTGGTGACCAAGCGCGTTGGCAAAGTCCTGATTTACAGCAGAGATACAGAAGTCGGAATTAAGCCGTATAGACAGCATGCCTCGATCCATCTGTTGCGTCAGTTGGCGGAGCATGGCCAATTCTGCACGGTGGTCTTCGAGTTCTTTTTTGAGCAGGCTGTTAAACATCAGGAAACCCCAACAAACGAGAGTTCTTGGGTAACGGCCGGTGCGGCTCACTCTTGAGTGCTGGCTGAATAAATAAACGGCTTCGGTCGGGTCTGCTCAGCGCGGAGATATCGCGTTGACCGAGTGGCTTAACGAACCCGGATTCGATCCCCGTCATCGAGGTCACGCCCCGGATGCCGCACAACGCGGTCGCCTTCATGGAGCCCCTCCAGGATAACGGTACTTAGTGCGTTACCGGGGCCTGTCTCCACAGGCTGGATGTTGGCGCGGTCTCCGGTCACCTTGAAAACCGCGTATCCGTTGTTGTGGCGGAACAGGGCGGAGGCGGGGACTTGCAGGGTGTCCTCGGCTTGCCAAAGGATGAATTCGGCATCCACGCGGTAGCCATCGCCCAGAAGTTGCCAGTGTTCGTGGGGGCTGAGCATATCCGCGATGACTTTTACCCGTTGTTCCTCAACGCCAAGCGCCGAGACATCTTCGAAGCCGACCGGCTCTACTCGCCGGATGACGGCATCAAGGGTGGGGCCGCCCCAGCCCGTGAGGCGGGTGGCCAGCCCGGGCTCCAGTTTCACGGCATCGAAACTCAGAACGTCTACCACCACTTCCAGGGTGCCCGGGTCTCCCAACTCCAGCAATGGTTCTCCGGCCTGGACAATGCCTTCGCTTTTTCTGACCAGCCCGAGTACCGCACCGTGAATGGGCGAGCGCACCGCAACGCGTTCGGCCGGTTTGCCTCCGTTGGCGGCGCTGGACACCTGCAGCCGGGTTTGGGCGGCCGCCAGTTCGTGGCTGGCCACTTCTTCATCAAACCTGGCAGAGCGCAAGATAGCCTGGGCACGGGCGGCGGTGGTTCGCGCCTGTTGTAGCTGTTCGTCGGAAACGAAGCTGGAGGGCTTCAGTGCCAGTAACCGCTGGTATTCCTGTTGGCTGAAGTCTGCGTCGGCCTCGGCCGCGGCGGCCTTCTGCCGGATGGATTGAAGCGCGGAGCGGGCGGCAGCCACCCGGGCTTCTGCTTCGGCGCGGCTGCGGGCATCCAGGATGCTGGCGGGCATGGGGTCTATCAGGGTGAGTAACTCACCGGGGATAACGGTGTCACCCACGTCCAGTTCAAGCCGGTGTACAAAGCCGGTTACCGGAGAAGAGACCAGGTAGCGGTCTTTCACCCGGGTTCTGCCTTCTTCCAGCACGGTAACCTCCAGCGGCCCCCGTTGCGCGGTAGACAGATCCACCCAAACCGGCTCCGGCCTCAGAATAAACGCGAACGTCACCACAATCAGTGCTGCCATCAATGACCAGAAAAGTCTTTTGCCGGTGATGTGGTTACGCACGGCCATGGGTTGTTCCTTGCAGGTTTATGTTATTCACGGGTTTTCAGTACGGCCACAAGGTCCAGTTTACGGAGCCTGCGCCAGGTAATGAAGCCGGAGATCAGGGCAGAGGCAATCACCACGTTGGCCGCCAATGCCAGGGTTTTACCGGTAATGATTAATGGCACCCGGTACAGTTCGGTTTGCATGGCGGTTACCACGAGCTGGCCAAGCCCAGTGCCGATGGCCCAGCCCAGTGGTATGCCCACGATCAACAATACCGCAAGCTCCCCCAACAGTATGTGGGACACTTCGTTATGGCTATATCCCAGCACACGCAGGCTGGCCAGATCTCGCGCTCGCTCTGCCAGTGAGATTCGGGCGGTGTTGTAGATCACGCCAAACGCGATGCTGCCTCCCAGCAAGCTGATAATGAAGGTATAGGTCAGGAAGGTTTTGGCCAGGGTTTCAAAGAAGCTGTCGAGCATGGCCTGGCGTAGATTAAGGGCCATCACTTTGGGTGTATCGCGCAGTTCCTGGTAAACCGTAGTTGTGAGGTCTGGGTCCAGGTTCATCAGTATCTGGTTGATAGCGGGGCCTTCCCTTAACGCCCGGTTCATGGCGTCCAGGTTCATATAGGCACCCACGCCCAGAAATTCGCTGGTAACACCGGAAACGGGCAGGTTGAGGGTAGGGCGTTGGCCTTCCAGTACACGCACGGTGACGGTGTCACCCGGGCGCAGGCCCAGGGAGTCGGCCAGGAAATCGGTCAGCAGTATGCCGGCCTGGGGGATGCTGACATCCTGAAGTTGGTGGTCGACCACAAACTGCAGTTTGGCTTCGTCCGGGATGCCGGTCAGTGCGGTTCGCCAGCGCCGGTGGCCGTTAATCAGCTCCACCGCCGTAACCCGACGGCCTTCGGTGTACCAGATGCCGGGAAGCCGGGCTAAGCCGTACATAGCTGACTGGCTTACCGGATCTGTCAGGCTGACCGTGAGGTCCTGTTTCTGAACCTTGGCAAACTGGGTGTGTACCATCAGCGAGACGGAACTGAACTGAAAGTTACCCACCACCACGATCGCAGTGGCCATGGCAATGCCGGTGATCGAAAGCAGGGTTCGGCCGGGCCGCCGTGACAGGTGCCGAACGATCATGCGAGACGGCTGAGTGAACCGGACCCACCCCAGCAGGCGTTCCGGTGTGCTGACCTGAAAACGTGCCGGACCTTCCGGTTGCATAGCTTGTGCCGGAGGCAGTATGGCTGCCGCGCGAATAGCGCGCCATCCACCAAGCCAGGCAAACCCCAGGCTGATGCCGGCGAGCAGCAAAACCCACAAGGGGTTGATCCGGAACAGCAGTTCGGGGAAGCGGTAAAAGTCCATGTAGAGCTCACCCAGCGCCCGCCCCAGCCAGAGCCCGGCGAGCGTTCCGATAACCAATCCGATCAAGGCAATAACGAGTACCAGCTGGCTGTAGTGCCAGCCAATCTGCCGGTTGCTGTAGCCAAAGGCCTTGAGCACCGCGATGATTTCTCGCTGAGTGCTTATCAACCGGCTGACCACCACGTTCAGCAGGAACATGGCAACGCCCAGGAAAATGGCCGGGAAGATGGTGGCCATGGTTTTCAGCTGTTCAAGCTCATCACTCAGAAAGCGGTGTGAAAACTGATCGGCACGGCCGAAGGCGCCGGCACTGCCGAAGCGCTCAAGCAACCGGTCCAGGCGGTCGATCACATCCTCAACAGGTTGGCCTCGGGCCGTTTGCAGCACCAGGCTGTTGAAGGCCCCGCGCATGTCCATGGCCGAGGCGAGCGCCTCCTCGGGCATCCAGATTACGCCGTAGCGCTCGTAGTCTGGCAACATTCCGCTGGGTGGAATGACATAGATGAATTCCGGTGATTCGGCGATGCCCACTATCGTCAGCGGTTGTTTACGGCCGTTGATAATGCCCGTTATCCGGTCGTCCAGCTGCAGATCGTGGGCATCCGCAAAACTGCCGATAATGGCTATCTCGTCGGTACGGCTGGCATCCGGCAAGCGGCCCTGTCGCAGGTAGACTTGATTAACGGCAGGTTGGCCGGTGGCGGGAACCGACACCAGCTGTGCGGATACCGGGTCTTGAAAACCGGCAACGTCGAGCTTGGCTACGCCTTCCACCCGTGCGCTCAGGCGCGTAACACCGGGGATGTCGGCAACTTGCGCCAGTACCTGTTTGGGTGCTCGTTTGAGATTGACGAACACGTCGGCAAACTGGTGTTCCTGGTAGTACTGATCCCGGGTGGCATTGAGCGATGCGTAATTCACCAGTGACAACAGGCAAACCGCGATGCCACCGGCAATCACCAGGGCAATCGCCAGCATCTGGCCGCGCATCTGCCAGATTTCGCGGCGCAGTTTGATGTGGAGAACGCTGGTACCAAAAAGAGCCATGGTGCTACCAGTTCAGGGTTTTCGGGTCTTGCCGGTGGGTATTGCGCTGCTCACCGCTGATCAGGCCGTCTGAGAGGGTGATCACCCGGTCAGCCATCTGGGCAATAGAGGCGTTGTGGGTGATGATCACCGTCGTTGTGCCCGTCTCCCTGTTGGCTTTGTCCAGTGCCTCGAGTACCAAAACGCCTGTGGCGGAATCCAGGGCTCCCGTGGGTTCATCGCACAGTAACACGTTGGGCTGCTTGGCGATGGCCCGGGCAATGGCAACCCGTTGTTGTTCGCCACCAGACAACTGGGCCGGGAAGTGGTCTGCCCGATTGGCCAGCCCGACCAGCTCCAACGCCTGGTCCGGCTTCATGGGGTTGCGGGCGATTTCGGTAACGGCGACGACGTTCTCCCGGGCGGTCAGGCTGGGGATCAGGTTGTAGAACTGGAACACGAAGCCTACGTAATCCCGGCGGTAGCGGGTGAGCTCCTTATCGGTGGCTCGGGCAAGGTCGGTATCCAGATACCTGACTTCACCGCTGGTCGGCACATCCAGCCCGCCGAGAATATTCAGCAGCGTGGATTTGCCGGAGCCCGAGGCGCCCAGCATCACCACCAGCTCACCGGCGTAAAGGTCGAGATCTACCCCGCGCAGGGCGTGCACCTGCACTTCGCCCTGCTGGTAGGTTTTGGTGAGGCCGCGGGTGTGAAAGACTGGGGCACCATCCGGTACCGATGCAGCCATAGGACGACTCCCTTCGTAAACAACAGACAAAGCCCAGTATAGCCTGTTGGTATGCCTCGCATTTGATCCCGCGCATTCTCAACGCAAACACGGGTGCTAACGGCAGGGGCAATCAGGTAAAGTCAGTAAATAGCTTACTCACCGTCAACCGGAGACCAAACATGAGTGACTCAACCTACACGCCACCAAAGGTCTGGAAATGGGACAGCAGCAACGGCGGCAGGTTTGCCAATATCAATCGGCCTGTTGCCGGGTCTACGCACGACAAAGAACTGCCGGTGGGGGAGCATCCGTTTCAACTCTATTCCCTGGCTACTCCCAACGGCGTTAAAGCCACCGTCATGTTGGAGGAGCTATTGGAAATGGGCATCAAGGAAGCCGAGTACGATGCCTGGCTGATCAATATCATGGAAGGTGATCAATTCAGCAGCGGTTTTGTTGAAGTAAACCCAAATTCCAAGATTCCTGCGTTGTTGGACCGAAGCGAGAATCCGGCCGTGCGGGTGTTTGAATCCGGATCTATTCTTGTCTATCTGGCGGAAAAGTTCGGTGCCTTTTTACCAACCGACCGGGCCCGGCGCACAGAGACGATGAACTGGCTATTCTGGCAGATGGCCAGTGCACCGATCCTGGGTGGTGGTTTCGGGCATTTTTATGCCTATGCCCCGGAAAAATACGAGTACCCGATCAACCGTTACACCATGGAGGTGAAGCGGCAACTGGATGTGCTGGATCGCCAGTTGGCGGACAACCAGTACATCGCCGGTGACGAATACACCATTGCCGATATGGCAATCTGGCCCTGGTATGGTTCGCTGGTGAAGAACACGGTGTACGAGGCGGCGGAATTCCTGGAAGCCCACACCTACAAGAACATTTTGCGTTGGACAGATGAGCTGGCCAAGCGCCCCGCGGTACAACGTGGCCGCATGGTAAACCGGGCCTGGGGTGAGCTGTCTTCCCAACTGCACGAGCGGCATGATGCCAGTGACTTTGATTTGCGTACCCAGGACAAGCTGGACGGTGAAAAATAAGGAGGAACAATGGCGCTACCTGCAGCGTTAACCGAAGACCAGATTTATCACCGTTGCCCGTTGGACAAGTTGAACTTTGAGACAACGGCAACGCTGGAAGAACTGGAACTTCCTTTTGGGCAGGAGCGCCTGCTGCGGGCGATGGAGTTTGGCGCCAGCATGGAGGCCAATGGCTTTAACCTGTTCGTGCTGGGGCCATCCGGAGCGGGTAAGCACGAACTGGTCAGGCAATTCCTCGACAAGCACGCCGAAGGCCAGCCGGTGCCATCCGACTGGTGCCATGTGTTCAACTTTCAGCAATCCGACAAACCAAAGGCCATTGAGCTGCCGCCGGGTGAAGGCAGGGTATTCAAGCGTGATATGAGTGACCTGGCAGCGGAGCTGAAAACCGCCATTCCGGCTACCTTTGAAAGTGAGGAGTACCAGGCTCGCATTCAGGAGCTTCAGGAAGAGGTGACGCGTCGTCAGCAGAAGGGCCTGTTCGCCATCCAGGAAGAGGCCAACGCGAACAATATAGCCATGCTGACAACCCCCGCCGGCTTTACCTTTGCGCCCATGCGTAACGGCGAAGTGATTGAGCCGGAGGAATACAAGACCTTCTCTGATGATGAGAAGGCGCTGGTGGAGGCCAAGGTTGAAGACCTGCAGAAGAAACTGCAGCAGGCTATCCAGCAAGTGCCGCGGCTGCGCAAGGAAGTGCGGGAGCGTATCCACGCTCTGAACGAAGAGATGGTTCAGTTGACCCTGGGCGGCCCCATTGGCGAATTGCGCGAGAAGTGGTCGCACCTGTCGGAGGTGGTTGCCTACCTGGATGCGGTTCGGGAAGACGTGGTGGAACACGCGGAAGCCTTCCAGGATAGTGAGAACGGCGCCCCTGCCGGGTTGCTCAATCGTTACCGGGTGAACCTGTTGGTGGATAATTTGGAAACGCAGGGCGCCCCGGTGGTGTATGAGGACCTGCCCAATCACCAGCACCTCACTGGTCAAATTGAGCATCGGGCTCACCAGGGTAACCTGTACACCGACTTCACATTGATCCGGGCCGGTTCGCTGCATCGGGCCAACGGCGGTTTTCTGATCCTGGATGCCCGCCGCATTCTGACCCAGCCCATGGCCTGGGAAAGCCTGAAGCGTATTCTGTTTTCCAATGAAATTCGTATTGAATCCCTCGAGCGCCTCTATGGCCTTGCCACTACCGTCAGTCAGCAGCCTGAACCCATCCCGCTGAAAGTGAAAGTGGTGCTGGTGGGCGACCGGACCCTGTATTACCTGTTAGCACACTACGACCCGGACTTCCTGGACCTGTTCAAGGTCGAGGCAGATTTCGAGGATGATCTGGAGCGGGACGGAGAGAGCTATCAGCTCTACGCCAGAATGCTTGCCACCATGGCCAAATCTGTAAAGGCCCGGCCAATGGACAAGCCCGCCGTGGGGCGTTTGATTGAGCATGCCAGTCGCCTGACTGGTGACCAGAAAAAGCTGACCGCCCATGACCGGGTATTGAAAGACCTGCTCAGCGAGGCAAATCACTGGGCTGCCCGTGCCTACAGCAAACACATCGGCATCGGGCATATTCAACAGGCGATTGATGAGCGGGAGTTTCGCGCCAGCCGCATTCGGGAACGTAGCCTGGAGCAGATCTTCCGGGGTGTGGTGATGATTGCCACAGACGGTGAGCAGGCGGGGCAGGTGAATGGCCTGTCTGTGTTGCAGATAGGTGCCACCCGTTTTGGTCAGCCTACCCGCATCACGGCCACCGCCCGGCCCGGCAAAGGCCAGGTGGTGGATATTGAGCGTGAGGCGAAACTTGGCGGGCCCATTCACAGTAAGGCAGTGATGATCTTGTCCCGCTTTCTGGCAGGCCGCTATGCGCCCATGGGTGATTTATCCCTGTCTGCGAGCCTCGCCTTCGAGCAATCCTACGGTGGCGTGGAAGGGGATTCTGCCTCGGTAGCGGAAACCTGCGTGCTGTTGTCTGCCATTACCGGCGTGGCTCTGAAACAGTCGTTGGCAGTGACAGGCTCCATGAACCAGCACGGTGAGGTTCAGGCAGTGGGAGGGGTGAATGAGAAAATCGAGGGCTTCTTCAATGTCTGCAAGAAAAACGGTGGGGTAAATGGCCACGGCGTGTTGCTGCCCGCCAGTAACATTGAGCACCTGATGCTGAATGAAGAGGTGCGCACGGCGGTTCGGGAGGGCGTGTTTGCCATTTACCCGATGACCCACATTGATCAGGCCATTGAGCTGATGACCGGCATGGTGCCAGGCTTGCCTGACGATGAGGGTGGTTATCCGGAAGGGAGCTTCAACCGTCGCGTGGCTGATCGTTTGGCTGAGTATGCAAAGGTAGGGCAAAAGAGGGAAGACGCCCAGGATAACGACAGCGGAGGCAAGAACGGTGACCGCTGAGCAACAGCTACCGGTTGAGCCAGTGGGCCGGGTGCTGATTCTGTTGGATGGTTCAAGGTTAAGTTTGGCGGCTCTGGAAGCCGCGGCGGACATTGCCCAGGCGCGCAAAGCCGAAGTGCTGGGGGTGTTCGTGGAAGAGGTGAACCTGTTGCGAAGCGCGGGCTACGGGTTCACAAGGGAAGTGGGCAGAAGTTCCGGAGTCAGCCGGCCAATGGACCTTGCGGCTATTGAGGCCCGGATGCGCTCGCTGGCTGAGCAGGCGAGAAGATCGCTGGAGCGTGCCATGGCGCAACGGGGGCTTGCCCAGGCGCTAACCTTGTGTCGTGGCCGTGTGGCAGATGAAGTACTGAATCTGGCGCGGCCAGGGGATTTGCTTGTGTTAGGCCGCGTGGGCTGGTCTGGCATACCGGGCTCTCGCCTTGGGTCCACGGCCAGGGTTCTGGTGAGCCAGGCACTCGGGGATGTGTTGTTGTGGGCCGATCCGCCCATGCGGTCCCGAAATCGCATTGTGGTGTTGCTGAATCACGATCAAGGGGTGAACCATCGGGCTGTCAGGGTTGGCGCTGAGCTGGCAAGGCGTAACCGGCAGCCGTTGACGATCCTGCTGCGAACCGAAACCGGCCGTGATGAGCGTATCGCTGAGGATTTGCTGGCTTGTATGGAGAGCGAGGGTATTACCGCCCGGGTCAGTTTCTTGCCCATGGCCAGTGCCGGAGCTTTTGCACGGGTGATCAGGGAGGAGGGCGCCTCGCAACTGGTGCTTAGCCGGCAGTGCAGCCTGTTCCGTGAGCAGGGTGCGGATACCCTGCTGATTGAAATGAACCTGCCGGTGACGGTAACACCCTGAAGCCTTCGGAGAATCAGGCAATTTTCCGGTCGCCGGCTTTGCTCAACACCTCAGTGATTTCCTCGGTGGACAGGGTTTCGTGTTTCATCACCGCCTTGGCCAAGGCGTCCAACTCCTTGCGGTGTTCCTTGAGGAAGTTGACGGTGTAGGATTCCAGATCCATGAGTTGCGACTGGATTTCCGAATCGATCAGGTCGGCCAGCTTTTCACTGTACTCCCGGGGGGCACCCATCTCCCGTCCCAGGAATACATGCTCCTCACCAATACCCAGTCCCAGCGGGCCCACTTTCTCACTCATGCCCCACTGGCCGATCATTCGGCGCAGCAGCTTGGTGGCTTCTTTAAGATCGTTCTGGGCACCGGTGCTGACTTCGCCATAGATGATTTTCTCGGCGGAGCGGCCGCCCAGCATCACTTTGATGCGATCCCGCAGGTAGCTTTCAGTGTAATTGTATTTGTCTTCCCGGGGCGTTTGTTCGGTTACGCCCATGGCCATGCCATGGGGGATGATGGTGATCTTGGTGAGTGGGTCGGCCCTGGGCATGTAATAGGCCATGATGGCGTGCCCGCACTCGTGGTAGGCCACCACTTCCCGTTCTTCCGGCGTTAGCTGGGCATCCCGCTCCTCGCCAAGAATCAGTCGGTCCCGGGCCTGCTCAAAACAGTGGGCGTTAACCTCGTCCAGATTTTCCCTTGCAGCGGTCAGGGCCGCTTCGTTGACCAGGTTTTTCAGGTCTGCGCCCGAGAAACCCGTGGTGCGGGCCGATAACTGCGCAAGGTCCACATCGGCGGCTAATGGCACTTTGCGCACGTGCACTTTGAGGATGGCTTCCCGGGCCTCTTTGTGTGGGCGATCCAGGGTAATCTTGCGGTCAAAACGGCCGGGGCGGAGCAGGGCGCTGTCCAGAACGTCCGGGCGGTTGGTGGCTGCCAGCACCAGAACATTCTCGTGGGCTTCGAAGCCGTCCATCTCGGTCAGGATCTGGTTCAGGGTTTGTTCCCGCTCATCGTGTCCGCCGCCCAGGCCTGCGCCCCGGGAGCGGCCAATGGCATCCAGCTCGTCGATGAAGATCAGTGCGGGTGCTTCCTTGCGGGCATTCTGGAACATGTCCCGAACCCGTGCGGCGCCTACGCCCACGAACATTTCAATAAACTCCGAGGCGCTGATGCTGAAGAAGGGTACTTCTGCCTCCCCGGCGATTGCTCTCGCCAACAGGGTTTTGCCGGTTCCCGGTGGCCCCACCAGCAGCACACCCTTGGGCATCACTGCCCCGAGGCGCCGGTATTTTTCGGGCGACTTCAGGAAGTCGATGATCTCCGCGATATCGCGCTTGGCGGATTCTATGCCTGCCACGTCATCCAGGGTGGTGCTTGAGGTTTCCTTGCGGGCCCGGCGGGCTCGGGATTTGGCGTAGTCGAATGGTCCGCCACCTTGGGTCATTCGTTTTTGTGCGGCGCCCCAGAACCAGAACATCAGCGCCAGCAACAGTATCCAGGGCAAAAAGCCAAGAATCAGTTCCTGCCACCAGGGCCGGCCCGAGGGCGCGCCACGAATGACAACCTCTTGCCGCTCCAGCAATGACAGCAAATCCGGATCGTCGACCGGTGGCCGTAACGTCAGGAAATTCTCTGTGCTGCGCCCGGTATCGGAACTGAACCGGGCGGCACCGGCCTCGGTTAACCGGCCACGGATTTCTTCGTTGCGCAGGGTGACCTCCTGCACCTGCCCGTTCAGTACCGCTCCTTTAAACTCGGAATAGGCCATTTCCTGCTGCTGCGGGCGACCGGTGTCCTGTAGCCACAAAAACATCAGGAAAAAGGCGGCGCTCAGCCACAGGAATGAATACTGGTTCGGTATGGCTGGTTGAGGCTTGTCGTTGTTATCGGGTTTGCCTGGTTCATTCGGATGGGTCATCTTGGCCTCCGGTCGCCCTCCATGATCTTGGCCACGAACACCGATTTTCCGTAGGTTTCGAAAGACCACTTCATGGTATCGGACAGCACAGTCATTACTTCATCATAGTCGCCGAAAATTTCGGTGCTCATACGCCCGGGATAGACTTCCAGGCCGGTTTGTTTCAGGCGATCAATCAGATCCCAGATCGGTTGCTTGTAATCGTCTTTAAGCGGATAACAGCTCAGCTGTACAGAAAGATACATGATTTGCCTCCCAAACAGTCTGAGGCGGGTCAATTCCCGCCCGGTTAAAAGCCCATCGCCGATGACGTGCTCCGGCGTGGATCGGCACCGCCGTAGAGGGTGCCGTCTTCTACAATCATAATACTCTGGATAGCGCCCATGGCGGTGCTGGTGGTGACCTCATGGCCTTTGGCCTCCAGCAGGCGCACGGTGTCCTGGCTGATGCCCTGTTCCATGCGGATTTCGTCGGGCAGCCACTGATGGTGGATGCGGGGCGCGGCAACGGCGGTCTGGATGTTCATGTTGTGGTCTATCACATTCATCAGAACCTGCAGGGTGGTGGTGATAATGCGGGAGCCGCCAGGGCTTCCGGTTACCAGGAAGTTGCGGTTGTCTTTGCGCACCACGGTCGGGGACATGGAACTGAGCATGCGTTTGCCCGGGTGGATCTTGTTGGCCTCGCCGCCGATCAGGCCGTAAGCATTGGGCTCACCCGGCTTGGCGCTGAAATCATCCATTTCGTTATTTAGCAGGAAGCCAGCGCCCGCCACGGTAATGCCGGAACCATAGCTGAAGTTGATGGTGTAGGTGTTGGATACCGCATTGCCCCAGCGGTCCACCACGGAAAAATGAGTAGTCTCGGGGCTTTCATAGGCAGCCGGCTGGCCGGGTTTGATGTCGCTGGCGGGCCGGGCCTTGTCCGGGTTGATGCCTTTTCGTAACTCTGCTGCATAGGCATTGCTGGTCAGCCCGCGCAGCGGAACCTCCACGAAATCGGTATCGCCCAGGTATTCAGCCCGGTCGGCATAGGCCAGTTTCATGGCCTCGGCCATGTGATGAATGGTCGCGGCGGAATTGTGGCCCATCTCGGTAATGGGGAAGCCCTCAAGGATGTTGAGGATCTGGATGATATGGGTGCCGCCGGAGGAGGGTGGCGACATGGAGTAGATGTCGTATCCACGGTATTGGCCATGCACCGGGTGCCGGATGGCGGGCCGATAGGCTGTGAGGTCATCCAGCGTGATCAGGCCGTCGTGGCGTTGCATCTCCTCGACAATCAACTGGGCGGTCTTCCCCTGGTAAAAACCCTCTGGGCCATGCTCTGCAATGCGCTTAAGGGTGTCGGCGAGGTCAGGTTGCTTGAAAACTTCACCCGGTTGCGGTGCCGAACCGTCCTCCTTATAAAAGGTCGCCTTGGTAGCGGGCCAGCGTTGCAGGCGTTCTCTGGCTTGTTCCAGGCCTTCGGTGAAACGATGGGGAACCACGAAGCCCTCCTGAGCGAGCCGGATGGCCGGGGCCAGGGCTTCCCTTAACGACAGAGTGCCGTGCCGTTCCAGCGCGAGGGCCAGGCCAGCGACGGTGCCGGGCACGCCGGCGGCCTGGTGACTGAAGCGGCTTCGCTGGCTGACGACGTTGCCATCGTCATCCTGGAACATGGTTTCGCTGGCGCTGGCCGGGGCGGTTTCCCGGTAGTCGATGGCTTCTGGCGCGCTGCCGTCACCGGGCGCATACAGCAGAAAGCCGCCACCACCGATGTTGCCGGAGCGAGGCTGGGTGACCGCCAGTGCAAAACCTGCGACGACTGCTGCATCAATGGCGTTGCCACCGTCTTTGAGAACCTGCAGGGCCACCTCGCTGGCCAGGGTGTGGCTGGTGGCTACCATGCCCTGGGTGGCCTGAACCGGGTGGAATCGCTCGCCCTCAAGGATGGCCTGATTGCTGGCGTAGGCGGCATTCAGTGCCAGTGACGCTATCAGTGCGGCTGTCAGGCCCCACAGGCGCCTCAGTGGAATTCTTGGCCGGGGGCTGTGGATCACTCTGTGTGTCATTGGATTCCTCGTTTCTGGCTGCCAGATAGGCTATCATAGCCGGTCATTTTTACCGGTGCGCCCAGGCACGCCACCGCAGGCGGATGTTTGCGGTTTTCCGGCGCACCCGCTTTCCCGGATTCAAGTTAAGGAAAGGCTTAATGGAGCATACCTATCGTCTTGTTATTTCCTGCCCGGACCGGGTAGGGATTGTTGCCAAGGTGAGTAATTTTCTGTCCACCTACAACGGCTGGATTACCGAGGCGAGCCACCATTCAGACACCCAGTCTGGCTGGTTCTTCATGCGTCACGAGATCAAGGCTGAGTCGATTCCCTTCGGGCTTGATCAGTTCCGCGCCGCGTTCGAACCGATTGCCCGCGAATTCAACATGCGATGGCACATCGCTGATTCCGCCCGGCCCAAACGTGTCATCCTGATGTGCAGCAAGGAATCGCACTGTCTGGCGGACCTTCTGCACCGCTGGCACAGCAAGGAACTGAACGCCGAAATGGTGGCGGTTATTTCCAACCACGATGACCTGCGCCGGATGGTGGAGTGGCACGATATTCCCTATCACCATATACCGGTCAGCAAGGAAAACAAGGCAGAGGCTTTTGCTCACATTGAAGAGCTTTTCCAGAAGTACGATGCCGACGTGGTGGTGCTGGCCCGTTACATGCAGATTCTGCCGGCTGAGCTTTGCGAAAAGTACGCTGGCAAGGTGATCAACATTCACCACAGCTTCCTGCCGTCGTTTGCCGGGGCCCGCCCGTATCACCAGGCCTACAGCCGGGGTGTGAAGCTGATCGGGGCCACCTGCCACTACGTGACCCAGGACCTGGACGAAGGTCCGATCATTGAGCAGGACGTGATTCGCATCAGCCACAGCGATTCCATTGAAGACATGGTTCGCCTGGGCAAAGACGTTGAAAAGAACGTGCTGGCCCGTGGTCTTCGGTCTCACATCGAAGACCGCGTGATTACCTACGAAAACAAGACCGTAGTGTTCGATTAAGGCTGTGCCACAGTCGCCCCTCGGGGTACTGGACTGTGGTATGCTTGGCGGCTTGTTGAAGAATAAAGACGGGGCCCGGAAACGGCCCCGGTACGACTTCCAGATAACGCAAAGGAACCTTTCTCGATGGGTGAGTTAGCCAAAGAGATCCTGCCGGTCAATATTGAAGACGAATTGAAGCAGTCCTACCTCGATTACGCCATGAGCGTTATCGTCGGCC
This sequence comes from Marinobacter sp. NSM, assembly GCF_052380025.1. NCBI lineage: Bacteria > Pseudomonadati > Pseudomonadota > Gammaproteobacteria > Pseudomonadales > Marinobacteraceae > Marinobacter > Marinobacter sp. NSM. Next base: position 834,600 of record NZ_JBQTCK010000001.1, on the reverse strand, counting down.
GGGCGCTGCCAGATGTGCGTGACGGCCTCAAGCCCGTGCACCGTCGGGTGCTGTTCGCCATGTCCGAGTTGGGTAACGACTGGAACAAGGCATACAAGAAATCCGCCCGTGTGGTGGGTGACGTTATCGGTAAATACCACCCCCACGGTGACTCCGCGGTCTACGACACCATCGTTCGTATGGCTCAGCCGTTCTCCTTGCGCTACCCGCTGGTGGACGGTCAGGGTAACTTCGGTTCGATCGACGGTGATAACGCCGCCGCCATGCGTTACACCGAAATCCGCATGGAGAAAATTGCCCATTCGTTGCTGGCGGACCTGGACAAGGAAACCGTGGATTTCGTCGACAACTACGACGGCACCGAGCGTATCCCGGAAGTTTTGCCAACCCGCGTACCGAACCTGCTGGTGAATGGTTCTTCCGGTATCGCCGTGGGCATGGCGACCAATATTCCGCCCCATAACCTGACCGAAGTGGTTAATGGTTGTCTGGCGCTGATTGATAACCCGGACCTGTCCATTGACGAGTTGATGGAGTTTATTCCCGGCCCGGATTTCCCAACCCAGGGCATTATCAATGGCCGAGCCGGCATTGTTGAAGCTTACCGCACTGGCCGCGGCCGTATTTACATCCGCGCCCGCCACGAGATTGAGCACGACAAGAAAACCAATCGCGACGCCATCATCATCACCGAACTGCCGTACCAGCTGAACAAGGCACGGTTGATCGAAAAGATTGCTGAACTGGTTAAAGAGAAGCGCCTGGAAGGCATCACCGAGCTTCGTGATGAATCCAACAAGGAAGGCATCCGGGTGGTGATCGAGCTTCGCCGTGGTGAAAACCCCGAAGTGATCGTGAACAACCTGTTCGCCCACACTCAGCTGCAAACCGTGTTCGGTATCAACATGGTGGCGCTGATTAACGGCGAGCCGAAGATTCTGAACCTGAAGGAAATGCTCGATGCGTTCGTTCGCCACCGCCGTGAAGTGGTAACGCGCCGGACTATCTACGAGCTGCGCAAGGCCCGTGAACGTGGCCATATCCTGGAAGGTCTGACGGTTGCCCTGGCCAACATCGACGAAATGATCGAGCTGATCAAAGCATCACCGAGCTCTGTGGAAGCCAAAGAAAAGCTGATGTCCAAGGGCTGGGCACCAGGCGATGTTCTGGCCATGCTGGAGCGGGCTGGCGAAGACGCCTGCCGGCCTGACGACCTGCCGGAAATCTACGGCCTGCGTGATGGTCTGTATTACCTGTCTCCGGAGCAGACCCAGGCCATTCTGGACATGCGCCTGCACCGCCTGACCGGTCTGGAAACCGAAAAGCTCCAGAACGAGTACAAGGATATCCTCGAGAAGATCGCCGGCCTGCTGGAAATTCTGGCGGACCCGGACCGCCTGATGCAGGTCATCCGCGAGGAGCTGCAAGCCGTGGTTGCCGAGTTCGGTGACGAGCGCCGCACTGAGATCACCAGTTCGCAGCGTGATCTGACGATTGCTGACCTGATCGATGAAGAAGACCTGGTGGTCACCATTTCCCACAGCGGTTATGCCAAGACCCAGGCGGTGGAAGATTATCAGGCCCAGCGCCGCGGTGGCCGCGGTAAGGCAGCTACATCGATGAAAGACGAAGACTTCATCGAGAAGCTGCTGGTGGCCAACTCCCATGACACCATTCTGTGTTTCTCCAACCGTGGCAAGGTGTACTGGTTGCGGGTGTTCGAGATTCCCCGTGGCAGCCGTGGTTCCCGTGGTCGGCCGATGGTCAACATTCTGCCCCTGGAAGAAGGTGAGCGTATTACCACTTTCCTGCCGGTGCGGGATTACCCGGAAGACCAGTTTGTATTGATGGCCACCTCTGCCGGTGTGGTCAAGAAAACCCCGCTGCCGAACTTCTCCCGTCCGCGCAGCAGTGGTCTGATTGCTTTGAACCTGGATGAAGGCGATACCCTGATTGGCGCGGCCATTACCGATGGTTCCGCCGAAGTGATGCTGTTTTCCACTGCGGGCAAAGCCGTCCGCTTCCAGGAGGAGCAGGTACGCCCGATGAGCCGGACCGCCCGTGGTGTACGTGGTATCAAGATGCCGGAAGGCTACCATGTGGTGTCCCTGATTATCCCGCAGGAAGGCGGTGTGATTCTTACTGCCAGTGAGCACGGCTACGGCAAGCGTACCGCGATTGATGAGTTCCCGGCTTACAGCCGTGGCAGCCAGGGCGTTATCGCCATGCAGTGCTCCGAGCGTAACGGTAATCTGGTAACGGCGCTTCAGCTGTTTGAAGGCGACGAGATGATGCTGATCTCCGACAAGGGCACCCTGGTGCGTACCCGTACCGACGAGGTTTCCGTGCTTAGCCGGAATACCCAGGGTGTGCGCCTGATTCGCCTGTCTCAGGAGGATGAGCGCCTGGTGGGTGTGGAGCGTATTGCAGAGTCTGATGACGACGACGTCGAAGTAGAAGGCGAGGAAACCGAAGAATGAGCAGGGCGTTTAATTTCTGTGCCGGTCCGGCCACCTTGCCGGAAGCCGTGCTGAAGCAGGCTCGTGACGAGATGCTGGATTGGCGTGGCACCGGTATGTCGGTTATGGAAATGAGCCATCGTAGTGACGAGTTTGTGGCCATTGCCGATGCGGCTGAAAAGGACCTTCGGGAACTTGCAGGCATTTCAGATGATTACGCCGTACTCTTCATGCAGGGTGGAGCTTCCAGTCAGTTTTCCACCATCCCGCTAAACCTGCTTGGTGACAAGTCGTCGGCCGATTATGTGAACACCGGTATCTGGTCCAAAAAGGCCATTGCCGAGGCCAAGCGCTACGGTAGCGTGAATGTGGTGGCCAGCTCTGAGGATGGCGGGTTTACCACCATTCCGGATCAGTCAACCTGGAACACCAGTGCCGATGCCGCTTACCTGCACTACACCCCAAATGAAACCATCGGTGGCCTGGAATACGACTTCATTCCGGACAGCGGCAGTGTGCCGCTGGTGGCGGATATGTCGTCCACCATGCTGTCGCGCCCGCTGGAAATCAACAAGTTCGGGCTGATTTACGCCGGCGCCCAGAAGAACATCGGGCCGTCTGGCCTGGTGGTGGTGATTATCCGCAAGGACCTGCTGGGTAAGGCTCGCAAGGAAACGCCGACCATGATGAACTATCAGGTCATCGCGGATAACGGCTCCATGTACAACACCCCGGCCACCTATTCCTGGTATCTGTCTGGCCTGGTGTTCAAATGGCTGAAAGAGCAGGGCGGCGTCAAGGCCATGGGTGAGATCAACGCCCGTAAAGCCCGGAAGTTGTATGACTTCATCGACACCAACGATTTCTACGCCAACCCCATTGAGCCGCGCTTCCGTTCCTGGATGAATATACCGTTTACCCTGGCGGACGATGCTCTTAATGGTGAGTTCCTTAAGGGTGCAGAAGCGCGCCGGTTGCTCAACTTGCAGGGGCATCGCTCTGTGGGTGGTATGCGCGCCAGTATCTACAACGCCATGCCGGAAGAGGGCGTGGATGCGTTGATTGACTATATGGCGGAATTTGCGAAGGAGCGGGGCTGATCATGACGGATGAGAAGACCCGCCTGGGCGAACTGCGGGACGAAATAGACAGTCTTGATCAACAGATCATGCAGTTGATCAGCGCTCGCGCCAAGTGTGCCCAGGAAGTGGCCAATGTGAAGATGGCTGCCAATCCTGGCCAGGACGTGTTCTTCTACCGTCCCGAACGGGAAGCCCAGGTGCTGCGCCGCATTAAGGAACAGAATCCCGGCCCACTGCCAGCGGAAGAGATGGCCCGATTGTTCCGGGAGATCATGTCTGCCTGCCTGGCCCTGGAGAAGCCGATGCACATCGCGTTCCTGGGGCCCTTGGGCACCTTTACCCAGGCGGCGGCGCTCAAACACTTTGGCCATTCGGTTATCAGCGTTCCGCTGCCAGCCATCGACGCAGTGTTCCGCGAAGTGGAATCCGGTGCGGCCCAATACGGTGTGGTGCCGGTGGAGAACTCCACCGAAGGCATGGTCAACCACACGCTGGATATGTTTATTTCCTCGCCGTTGAAGATTTGCGGTGAGGTGCAGCTGCGCATACACCACCATTTGCTGGTCTCGCCCAAACACAAAGACCAGGACATTACTCGCATCTATTCCCATCAGCAGTCGTTTGCCCAGTGCCGCCAGTGGCTGGATACGCACCGCTACGGCATTGAGCGAATCACCGTGTCCAGCAATGCGGAAGCGGCCCGCCGGGCGGCGGAAGAGCCCGGCTCCGCTGCGATTGCTGGTGATATGGCCGCAGAGCTGTACGGGTTGGAAAAGCTGTCCAACAGCATTGAGGACCGCCCGGACAACACCACCCGCTTCCTTATTATCGGGCGCGAAGAGGTGCCGGCCAGCGGCCAGGACAAGTCATCCGTACTGGTGTCCATGCGCAACAAGCCTGGCGCCCTGTATGCGGTGCTGGAGCCTTTCCATCGCCATGGCATCAGCTTGACTCGCATCGAAACCCGGCCATCGCCCAGTGGTACCTGGGCCTATGTGTTCTACATCGATTTCGAGGGGCACGTGGAAGATGAGCAGGTAAAGAAAGTGTTGTCAGAAATCGACCAGGAAGCCGTGGAGCTGAAGCGCCTGGGCTCCTATCCCATCGGCGTGCTTTGATTCCTGAACAGACCTCAACGGGAGGAAAGTTGAATGGCAGTGGATTACCAGAGTCTTGCGGTAAAAGGTGTTCAGGCTCTGTCTCCGTATCAGCCCGGTAAGCCCATTGAGGAGCTTGCCCGGGAACTGGGGTTGAATCCCGCGGAGATCATCAAGCTGGCCAGCAACGAGAACCCTCTGGGGCCCAGCGAGAAGGCCCTGGCGGCCGCTCGTAAAGCGCTGGAAGAACTTTGCCTGTACCCGGACGGCAACGGCTTTGAGCTGAAACAGGCACTGGCCAACCGGTTTGGCGTGGGTATGGATCAGATTACCCTGGGTAACGGCTCTAATGATGTGCTCGAGGTGATTGCCCGCTGTTTTGCCGACACCGATAGTGAAGTGGTGTTTTCCCAATATGCCTTTGCGGTTTATCCCATCGTTACCCAGGCCATTGGTGCCAAAGGGGTGCCGGTTCCCGCCAAAGAGTGGGGGCACGATCTGGACGCCATGGCGGCCGCGGTGACCGAACGCACCAAGCTGGTGTTCGTGGCCAACCCCAACAATCCTACCGGTACCGTGCACACGGCGAAGGCGATTGAGGCATTTCTGGATCAAATTCCGGAGCGGGTATTGGTGGTTCTGGATGAAGCCTACTGCGAGTATCTGACCGGTAGTGAATACCCGGACGGCATCAAACTGCTTGAGCGTTATCCTAATCTGATTGTTTGCCGCACGTTCTCCAAAGCCTGGGGGCTTGCAGCTTTGCGGGTTGGCTATGCCATCAGCTCGACGGCCATTGCTGATATCCTGAACCGGGTGCGGCAGCCGTTTAATGTTGACTCGGTCGCCCTTGCGGCGGCCACTGCGGTTTTGCAGGATGAAGCCTATCTAAATCGTTCCCGGGAAGTGAATGAGGCTGGCCTGCGTCAGTTATCGGAAGCCTTTGAATTAATGGGCCTGCCTTATATTCCGTCTGCGGGTAATTTTATTGCCGTTGAAGTGGGCGATCAGGCCCAGGGAATCTATCAGGCGCTGCTGTCTCATGGTGTGATTGTTCGCCCGATCGCCGGCTATGGCATGCCGTATCACCTGCGGGTGTCGGTGGGGCTCCCAGAGGAAAACGAGCGATTCCTGGATGCCTTGTCCCAGTCCCTGGCGGCTGCCGGGCAGGGAGGCTGAGGTGGCTGACGATCAGCCTCTGTTCCAGCGAGTTGCGGTGATTGGTCTCGGGCTGATTGGCGGCTCGCTCGCCAGCGCTATTCGCAAGCAACGCCTGGCCCGGGTTGTAGTGGGTTTTGATCAGAAGCCGGAAGACGCGGCGCTGGGCGTGGATCTCGGTGTTATTGATGAGGCGGCGGCCACTCTGGAACAGGCGGTGCGCGGCAGTGATCTGGTGGTGCTGGCCGTGCCGGTACGGGCAACGCGGGTGGTGCTGGAACAGATCCAGCCCTGGCTGGCTAGCGACGCGGTTTTGACGGATGTCGGCAGCACCAAGTCCAGTTTTGTTGCGGATGTTGAAGCGGTATTCGGCAGCCTGTCGCCAAGAGTGATCCCCGGCCATCCGATTGCCGGTTCCGAGAAAAGCGGTATCCGCGCTGCCAATCCGGAGCTGTTCGCCAACCATAAAGTGATTCTGACCCCGGCCGACGATGCCGATGCCGCAGCGCTTTCAGGGCTTACGGCGCTGTGGGAGGGCACCGGTGCAACGGTCCTGACCATGTCGGTGGCGTACCACGACGAAGTATTGGCGGCCACCAGTCATTTGCCCCATCTCATTGCTTTTTCCCTGGTGGACACCCTGGCGGGCGAAGACGAGAATATGGACATTTTCCGGTACGCCGCCGGCGGGTTCCGGGACTTCACCCGCATTGCTGCCAGTGATCCGGTGATGTGGCATGACATTTTTCTGTCAAACCGCGACGCCGTATTGCGCGTGATTGACCATTTTACCCAAGACCTGGATCAGCTCAGGGCGGCCATTGCCAGCGGCGATGGCGCAACTCTGCTGCGGGTTTTCAGTCGCGCCAAAGCGGCGCGGGAACATTTTTCGAAGATGCTTTCAGGACAGGCCTACGTGACAAACAATACCGACAAGCAGGTTATTTTTCATATGCAGCCCGGCGGTTCCGTTCGGGGTGATATTCGGGTTCCGGGTGACAAATCCATGTCGCACCGGTCGATCATGATGGGAGCCCTTGCTGAAGGTGTCACCGAGGTGAAGGGTTTCCTTGAGGGTGAAGACAGCCTGGCCACCCTGCAGGCATTCCGGGATATGGGTGTAACCATTGAAGGCCCGGAAGACGGTTTCGTGCGCATTCATGGCGTAGGTATGCATGGCCTCCAGGCGCCGCGCGGCCCTCTTTACCTGGGTAACTCTGGCACCGCCATGCGCCTGTTCTCGGGCTTGTTGGCGGCACAGCCGTTTGATTCCGAGTTAACCGGTGATTCCAGCTTGTCCAAGCGGCCCATGGGCCGGGTTGCTGACCCGCTGCGTGCGATGGGTGCGGTGATTGATACCGCCGAGGGCGGTCGCCCACCGCTCGGGATCCGCGGCGGTAACCCGTTGACCGGTATCCACTATGAAATGCCGGTTGCCAGTGCCCAGGTCAAATCCTGCCTGCTGCTGGCGGGCCTGTATGCCGAAGGCGTGACGTCGGTAACGGAACCCGCACCGACCCGTGACCATACCGAACGAATGCTGGAGGGCTTCGGTTACCACGTTCACCGTGATGGAGCCACAGCCAGCGTCACCGGTGGTGGCAAGCTGACCGCCTGCGCCATTGACGTGCCGGCGGATATTTCCTCAGCGGCATTCTTCCTTGTGGCGGCGAGTATCGCTCCGGATTCCGACCTGACCCTGCGCCATGTTGGCATGAATCCGACACGGGTAGGGGTGATCAATATCCTTCGCCAGATGGGCGCCAACATTGAGGTGCTCGAAGAGCGGGTGATTGGCGGCGAGCCTGTGGCTGACCTGCGTGTTCGGTCCGCAGAGCTGCGCGGTATCGATATTCCGGAAGACCAGGTGCCGCTGGCGATCGACGAATTCCCGGTGCTGTTTATTGCTGCAACCTGCGCCAAGGGCCGCAGCGTGTTGCGCGGGGCCGAAGAGCTGCGGGTAAAAGAGAGTGACCGGATTCAGGTAATGGCTGATGGCCTGGCTGCCCTGGGTGTGGAAACCACGGTTACCCCGGATGGCATCATTATTGAGGGCGGCCAGACCATTGGTGGCGGCACGGTTGAAAGCCATGAAGATCACCGGATCTCCATGTCGTTCGCCGTTGCCTCACTGCGCGCCACAGGCCCGATCCATATCAACGATTGCTCAAATGTGGCCACGTCGTTCCCGGGCTTCGTCGACCTGGCCAAAAAGACTGGCATTCAAATCAGTACAGAAGGCGAGTTTTAATGACCCAAAGCAAGGCACCGGTAATCGCCGTTGATGGTCCCGGAGGTTCCGGTAAAGGTACCATCACTCAGATGCTGGCCAGAAAGCTTGGCTGGCATCTGCTCGACAGCGGGGCACTTTATCGGTTGACGGCATTGGCGGCTATGCGACAGGGCGTGGCATTGAATGACGAAGCCGGTCTGGTAAAGGTGGCGGCTACCCTGGATGTGGCTTTCGAGCCCACCGGAGAAGGTCACCCGGTCAAGGTGGTGCTGGCAGGTGAGGACGTAACCTCGGAAATCCGCACTGAAACCTGTGGCGACAATGCCTCAAAGGTGGCGGTGATACAGCCGGTGCGAGATGCCCTGTTGCAGCGCCAGCGGGATTTTCGGCAGCTGCCCGGGCTGGTGGCAGATGGTCGGGATATGGGGACGGTGGTTTTCCCCGATGCGCCGGTAAAGATATTCCTGACCGCCAGTGCCGAGGAGCGGGCGCGGCGCCGTTATAATCAGTTGAAGCAAGCAGGGGTCGATGTTAACATTGACGCCCTTTTGGAAGAGATACGGGTGCGCGACGATCGGGATATGAACCGGTCAGCGGCCCCTCTCAAGCCTGCGGATGATGCGCAAGTCATTGATTCTACGGGTTTGAGTATAGAAGAGGTGTTAGACAGGTGTATGGCCGCAGCAGGTCAGGCCTGACTACACCTTTTTGTTGTTGGAATGCCGGAAACAGCGCTAAATTGCCAGCCGCTGGCTGATTCCGGAAATCGTTAACAGACCGTGTTGCTGGCGGCACGGAGCACACTTGCGTTGATCATATAGGGCACATAATGAGCGAGAGCTTTGCGGATCTTTTCGAAGAAAGTTTGAAAGAAATCGATATGCAACCAGGTTCCATTGTTCAGGGAACCGTTGTAGACGTCGATAACGACTGGGTCACCGTTAACGCCGGACTGAAGTCCGAAGGCGTTATCCCCGCCTCCCAGTTCCTGAACGAAAAAGGCGAGTTGGAAGTAGCTATCGGCGACGTTGTCGATGTGGCTCTCGATGCAGTTGAAGACGGTTTCGGTGAAACCCGTCTGTCCCGTGAGAAGGCCAAGCGCGCTGAAGCCTGGAAGGTGCTTGAGAAGTCCTTCGAAGCGGAAGAAGTGGTCAAGGGTATTATCAATGGCAAGGTCAAAGGTGGTTTCACTGTTGATCTGGCTGGCATCCGTGCCTTCCTGCCGGGTTCCCTGGTAGACGTTCGTCCGGTTCGCGACACTGCGCACCTGGAGAACAAAGAACTCGAGTTCAAGGTTATCAAACTGGACCAGAAGCGTAACAACGTGGTTGTTTCCCGCCGCGCCGTTCTGGAAGCTGAAAATAGTGAGCAGCGCGAAGCTCTGCTGGAAACTCTGACCGAAGGTCTGGAAATCAAGGGTATCGTCAAGAACCTGACCGACTACGGCGCGTTCGTAGATCTGGGCGGTGTTGACGGCCTGCTGCACATCACTGACATGGCCTGGAAGCGCATCAAGCATCCGAGCGAAATCGTGAATGTGGGCGACGAAATCAATGTTAAGGTCCTGAAGTTTGATCGCGAGCGTAACCGCGTATCTCTGGGTCTGAAGCAGCTGGGTGAAGATCCGTGGGTAGAAATCAAGGCCCGTTACCCTGAAGGTGCCAAGGTTACTGCACGCGTCACCAATCTGACTGACTACGGCTGCTTTGCCGAGCTGGAAGAGGGTGTTGAAGGTCTGGTTCACGTATCCGAAATGGATTGGACCAACAAGAACATCCATCCGTCCAAGGTTGTTCAGGTAGGCGACGAAGTTGAAGTGATGATCCTGGATATCGACGAGGAGCGTCGTCGTATTTCCCTGGGCATCAAGCAGTGCGTTGCCAACCCGTGGGAAGACTTCTCCGGCAAGTTCAACAAGGGCGACCGTATCTCTGGTAAGATCAAGTCAATCACTGACTTCGGTATCTTCATCGGCCTGGACGGTGGCATCGACGGTCTGGTTCACCTGTCTGACATCAGCTGGAACGAGACTGGCGAAGAAGCCGTTCGCGAATACAAGAAAGGCGACGAAGTTGAAACCGTTATCCTGTCTGTTGATCCAGAGCGTGAGCGCATCTCCCTGGGTATCAAGCAGCTGGAAAGCGATCCGTTCGCCGAGTTCGTTCAGCTGAACGACAAGGGCTCCATCGTGAAGGGTACTGTTTCTGCAGTAGACGCCAAAGGCGCTACCATTGCCCTGAACGAGGAAGTTGAGGCGGTACTGAAGGCTTCTGAAATCAGCCGTGACCGCGTTGAAGACGCGCGTAACGTTCTGAAAGAAGGCGAAGAAGTTGAAGCGAAGATCATCAGCATCGATCGCAAGAACCGCGTAATCAACCTGTCTGTCAAGTCCAAAGACGTTGAAGACGACAAGCAGGCTCTGGAAAACGTACGTAGCAAGACTGCAGAATCCTCTGGTGCGACCACCATCGGTGATCTGATCAAAGAGCAGATGCAGCAGCAAAACGCCAATAAGGATTAATTTTCCGGTTGGCATAGAAAAAACGGGCTCTAAGAGCCCGTTTTTTTTGTGTTTTTTTCTGGTTTGGCTAAACTAGAGGCATTGGGACCCGGTAATTGACTGCGGAATAATAATGACAGAGGGAAACGCCTCATGACGAAGTCCGAACTGGTTGAACTGATTGCCTCCAAGCAAACACAGCTCTCCGTCAAGGATGTGGAGTTAGCGGTTAAGACCATCATCGAGCATATGTCTCAGGCCCTTGCCGATGGTCAGCGTATTGAAATCAGGGGATTTGGCAGCTTTTCCCTGCACCACCGGGCAGCCCGAACCGGGCGTAATCCGAAAACTGGTGAAGCGGTGCAGCTGCCTGCCAAGTATGTTCCGCACTTCAAGCCCGGCAAAGAATTGCGTGAGCAGGTGAATGACAGCTTGAAGAAGGGTTTTTAAACCCGGTTCCAGGCAATGCTGATGGAACACCGCACTATCGGGCCTGGCGCCCGTCTGGAGAGATATTGACATGGCAGGACTACAGAAGATCCTAATCACCGTTCTGGTTCTGGTTCTGATACTCCTGGCGCTGGTGTTTTCTCTGAACAATCAGATGGCCGTTTCGCTTAACTTCCTGTTGTTTGAAACGCAGCCCCATGGTGTTGCCGTCTGGATTATCATGTCGTTTGTGATTGGCGCCCTTGTGGGGGTGTTGATTGCCTTACTTGCCACATTCCGTACGTCGGTGTCCCGGCGGACTCTCAAGAAAAGACTCGAGCGTGCTGAACACGCATTAGAGAAATCCAGGGCACAGAACGACCGGGCAATTTGATGGAAATAGTTCTACAGTGGCTGCTTCTGACGGTAGCGGTTGCTGCTGGCTGGGTTGCCGGCAGGTTTGGTAGCCAGAGCAAACGCCGTTCCCGCGCCATCTCCGATGAAGATTCCGTTCGTGACCGTCTGCAGTTTCTGTTTACCAATTACTCCGACCAGGCTGTCGACAACTTTGTGCAGTCCCTGGCCGTCAATAAAGACACCGTTAGCCTGCATCTATCCATCGGTAGCCATTTCCGCAACAAAGGCGAAACCGACCGCGCGATTCTGATCCATCAAAACCTTTTAGCTCGGCCTGAACTGCCAGCTCGTTATACCCCCCAGGTCACGCTGGAGCTGGCAATGGACTATCTCAATGCTGGCCTCCATGATCGGGCGGAAGCCCTGTTACATCAGCTGATGGGTGATCGGGAGTATGGTCGCCGTGCGGCAATCGCACTGATTGAGCTGTATCAGCAAGAGCGTGAATGGGAAAAAGCCGCCCAGGTGGCGCAAACCCTCACCCGAACTGACGCCGATCCGGCAATGGTCAAAACGCTTGCGTACATTACCTGCGAGTTGTCGGATACGGCGCTGGCCAAAGACGATCGCTGGACGGCCCAGAAACTGGCCAAAGAAGCTCTCGACTACGACCGCTCCTGTGTTCGGGCGACCCTGTTGCTGATGAAGCAGCAGATTCGCCAGGGCAACTTCCGCGAAGCGGGCAATCAAAGTCTCAAGGTGTTTGATCAGAACCCGGAGTTTGGCCCCGAGGCCGTTGATCGCCTGATGAAGCTTGAGCGGGAGCACGGCGATATAGGCAGGCTGGTCAAGAAACTCCGCAAGCTCTATGAGCAGTATCCGAGCACCAGCTTGTTACTGGCGCTGGTGGAGTCGGTAGAGCGCTCTTTCGGCCGCCCAGCAGCCATTGATCTGCTCCGGCAAGAGCTTGAAGTTCGGCCCTCCGTTCGCGGCCTGCTCCGGCTGGTAGAAATGGCCGGCTACGAAAAAGGCATGACCACGGACGAAGGCCGCCTGGTCAGCCGCATCGGCCACCTGATTCTCGCCAACCGGCCTGTTTACCGTTGCGTCAGTTGCGGTTTTTCAGGTCAGCAGTTGCACTGGCTTTGCCCAAGCTGCAAGCAATGGGAAACCGTGCGGCCCATTCAGGGCGTGGAAGCGGAATAACGTTTTAACCTTTTGAACCGGAACCTGACTGTGCAAAACCTTAATGATCCGAAAATCATCGTCGCCCTGGACTTCCCCTCCCAGAACCCGGCCCTGGCGCTGGCTGATCAGCTGGACCCGTCCAAATGCCGGTTGAAAGTAGGCAAGGAACTGTTCACCCGTTCCGGCCCGGAGTTGGTCAAGTCGCTGCAGGGCCGGGGCTTTGATGTGTTTCTGGACCTGAAATTCCACGACATCCCGAACACCACCTCGGCGGCGGTTGCCGCAGCGGCGGATCTGGGTGTGTGGATGGTGAATGTGCACGCCTCGGGCGGTGAAAAGATGATGGTCGCCTGCCGGGATCGCCTGGAGTCGTTCGGTGCGGACAAGCCGCTACTGATCGCCGTCACGGTGCTCACCAGCATGTCCGATTCAGACCTGGCAGGCATCGGCATCACCGGTTCTGCAGAAGCTCACGTTTCCCGCCTGGCCACCCTGACGAAAAACTGCGGCCTGGACGGCGTCGTCTGCTCCGCCCAGGAGGCCCCCAGACTGAAAGCAGAGCAGGGCGCCGAGTTCCGGCTAATCACCCCGGGAATCCGCCCGCTGACCGCCGACAAAGGCGACCAGCAACGCATCATGACCCCAGCTGATGCCCTCAAAGCCGGCTCCGACTACCTCGTCATCGGTCGTCCGATTACCCAGGCATCCGATCCTCTGGCCGCCCTTGAGGCCATTCACGCTGAGGTGGTTTCGGTCTGACTTTCGTGCGTTGGTCTGGCTCTTGTCCCTAGCCTGCCCGGTTGGCGGGCAGGGCACGGATGGGTGTCCCTCCCGAAAAACGCTACGAGCACCCGCAAGCAGGTCCAGCCAGCAATCATAGATTGCTGTCGTTCGGCGGCGCATGAAGCTTTGCTTCATAAACACTTGCCTCACCCATGTGCGCTTCGCTCCGGCCATCCATGGCCTCCGAGATTTTCGGGAGGGACACCCATCCGCGCCCTTCAGGCAAATGGAGGTGTAGTCATAGTGCGCTGAAGAAGCTTTTCGGATTATATTCGGTGGTAAGAGCTCTTTTCCGTTCCCAGATTCCCGGTTCTTGATTGCCTATACTTGCGTTCTCTGAGTGTCAGGGTGGGATAGCCTTTCCAAAAATCTCGTAGGCCATGGATGGCCGGAGCGAAGCGCACATGGATGTGCTCGTAGCGTTTTTTGGAAAGGCTATCCCACCCTGACACCCCGCCAGAACAAGCAGGCTAGGGCAGGAGTCCGGCAAAACCGCCAAAAGTTGCAGGCAATAGACATAAACGAGAGCAAACGAAAAAGCCCGCTAATTCAGAGAACTAGCGGGCTTTCGGAATAATGGCTCCCCGACCTGGGCTCGAACCAGGGACAAACGGATTAACAGTCCGTTGCTCTACCAACTGAGCTATCGGGGAACGTCGTCATGTGACGAGGCGCGTATATTAAGTTGGCTATACCGCCTCGTCAACCCTCTGACTAAAAATTTTTAGCCAAGCGCCTTCTGCAAACGCTCAATAGCCTTCTGCAGGTTATCCATGCTGGTCGCAAAGCTCAGACGCATGTGGCCAGGGCTGCCAAAAGCAGAACCCGGAACCAGGGCAACGCCTGCTTCGGTCAGCAGCTTCTCGGCAAACTCAACGTCCGTGCTCACGCCGTCAGTGGCATCGATCGCGCCCTGGAAGCTTGGGAACACATAGAAAGTACCGTCACCGTTCAGGCACTCAACGCCTGGCAGTTTGTTCAGAGCTGCTACCAGCCAGTCGTGGCGTTCCTTGAACGCCTTGACCATCTCGCCGACGCACTCCTGCGGGCCATCCAGGGCTGCCTGGGCGGCGGCTTGGGAGATCGAGGCCGGGTTAGACGTGCTTTGCGACTGGATCTTCTTCATGGCACCGATGATCTTCGCCGGGCCTGCGGCGTAGCCGATACGCCAGCCAGTCATGGAGTAGGCCTTGGACACGCCGTTCAGTACGAAGGTGCGGTCATACAGCTCCGGGCAGGCGTTCAGGATGTTGCAGAACGGCTTGCCAGTCCACAGGATCGGCTCGTACATGTCGTCGGTAGCAATCATGATGTTCGGGTGCTTTTTCAGCACTTCACCGATCGCCTGCAGCTCTTCCAAGGTATAGGCCATGCCGCTGGGGTTGGACGGGCTGTTGATCACGAACAGGCGGGTGCGCTCGGTGATGGCGCTTTCCAGCTGCTCCGGGGTGATCTTGAAGCGGGTCTCGGCGGAGGTTTCGATAATTACCGGTTTGCCTTCAGCCACCAGCACCATATCCGGGTAGGAAACCCAGTAAGGCGCGGGGATAATGGCTTCGTCGCCCGGGTTCAATGTGGCCAGGGCAAGGTTGAAAAAGCTCTGTTTGCCACCACTGCTTACCAGGATCTGGTTGGCTTCATAATCCAGGCCGTTGTCCCGTTTGAACTTCGCAATAATCGCTTTCTTCAGGGCCGGCGTACCATCAACGGCGGTGTACTTGGTCTGGCCGTTGTTAATGGCTTCAATGGCTGCCTGTTTGATGTGCTCGGGGGTGTCGAAGTCCGGCTCGCCAGCACCCAGGCCGATAATATCCTGGCCGGCCGCGCGGAGTTCTGCGGCTTTGTTGGTGACTGCGAGGGTGGGGGAAGGCTTGATCGCCTGTACTCGGCTGGAAAGTTGAAGGTCCAAACTTGAGCTCCTTAAAGCTGCGTCTTATGGGCTGCGATCGGCCGGGCAACTATGGAGCCAAAGGTGCTGGCTGTTTTTCTCCCAGCCGTCGATCGCACAGATGGTATCATGAAGCAGCCAGAACACTAAATTTCTTGTAGGGGTTGTGCCGTATTGCGGCCGGCGCCGAACCCGGAGGTTAATCGCCAGTTATGGCCAGTAAAGCATCCAGCGCTTCCCGTGAAGGTGTGTTCCGAGTTGATTCCCCATATCAGCCGGCCGGTGACCAGCCCAAGGCCATCGCCGGCCTGGTGGACGGCATTCATTCCGGGCTGGCGCACCAGACGTTGCTGGGGGTGACCGGCTCAGGCAAGACGTTCACCATTGCCAATGTGATCCAGGACGTGCAGCGGCCCACCATCATCATGGCCCATAACAAGACCCTGGCGGCGCAGTTGTACGGCGAGTTCAAGGAGTTCTTTCCGGATAACGCGGTGGAGTATTTCGTGTCTTACTACGATTACTATCAGCCGGAAGCCTATGTGCCGTCGTCTGACACCTTCATTGAGAAAGATGCCTCCATCAACGAACACATTGAGCAAATGCGTTTGTCTGCCACCAAAGCGTTGCTGGAACGGCCGGATGCGATCATCGTGGCGACGGTGTCGTCCATCTACGGTTTGGGTGATCCGGAATCTTACCTGAAGATGATGCTGCACCTGGACCGGGGTGATCAGATAGATCAGCGCTCGATTCTGCGCCGACTGGCAGAGCTCCAGTACACTCGTAATGATATCGAGTTCCACCGCGCCAATTACCGGGTTCGGGGCGATGTAATTGATGTGTTCCCGGCGGAATCGGAGCGGGAAGCCATTCGCATCGAGTTGTTTGACGATGAAGTGGAAAACCTCAGTTACTTCGACCCGCTGACCGGCGAGGTACTGCGCCGTGTGCCACGGGTCACCATCTATCCGAAGTCGCACTATGTGACCCCCCGGCAGAAGGTGCTGGATGCGGTAGAGAATATCCGGGCGGAGCTGGACGTGCGGTTGCAGCAGTTGCGGGATAACCACCGGCTGGTGGAGGCTCAGCGCCTTGAGGAGCGCACCCGCTACGACATGGAAATGATGATGGAGCTGGGTTACTGCAACGGCATCGAGAACTACTCCCGCTATCTGTCCGGCCGGGCGCCTGGCGAGCCGCCACCCACCCTGTTTGATTACCTGCCGCCCAACGCATTGCTGGTGGTAGACGAGTCCCACGTGACCATTCCCCAGATTGGCGCCATGTATAAAGGTGACCGGTCCCGGAAGGAAACGCTGGTTGAGTATGGTTTTCGCCTGCCGTCGGCACTGGATAACCGGCCCATGCGGTTTGAGGAGTGGGAGCGGATTGCACCCCAGATGATCTTCGTGTCGGCCACGCCGGGTAACTATGAGGCGGAGCACGCCGGCCAGGTGGTGGAGCAGGTGGTTCGGCCGACCGGCCTGCTGGATCCGGTGATCGAGGTGCGGCCAGCGTCTACCCAGGTGGATGACCTGCTCTCGGAAATCCACGCTCGGGTGGCTGTGGAGGAGCGGGTGCTGGTCACTACCCTGACCAAGCGCATGGCCGAAGACCTTACCGATTTCCTTATGGAACACGACATTCGCGTTCGGTATCTGCACTCAGACATCGACACCGTGGAGCGCGTCGAGATTATCCGGGATTTACGCCGGGGAGAGTTTGATGTGCTGGTAGGCATCAACCTGTTGCGGGAAGGCCTGGATATGCCGGAAGTATCTCTGGTGGCGATTCTGGACGCAGACAAGGAAGGCTTCCTGCGCAGCGAACGCTCGTTGATCCAGACCATCGGCCGTGCCGCCCGTAACCTCAATGGTAAAGCCATTCTGTACGGGGACCGCATCACCGGTTCCATGCAGCGGGCCATTGACGAAACCGAACGCCGGCGAGCGAAGCAAACGGCCCATAACGAAGAGCACGGTATTACGCCGAAAGGCCTGAACAAGAAGATCGCCGATGTCATGGAGGGCGCCACCGGCGGTGGCCGTGGTCGCCGCAAGGCGGAACGCCCGGGCCAGAAGGCTGCGGAAGAGGCGGAAGGTTATATGGTCAAGGCAGGCAAGCGCTCTCCGGAAGAGCTGCTGAAGGAAGTGACGCGCCTGGAGGATGACATGTACAAGGCCGCCGCCGACCTGGATTTCGAAACCGCAGCGCGATTGCGGGACCAGATCTCCGAACTCAAGGAAGCGGCCATTCGTACCGGCTGATCAGGGCCGTTTCGGCCCGACGATCACGGCCGCCTGCAAGGGTTGGTTGCGGCCGTAGCTGGACATCTTGCCAAATACCCGCTTGTCGACAGGTAAATATTGTTTGTCGGCCACGGTCTCGTCCACGTCAGTGTCG
The DNA here is from genome assembly GCF_052380025.1 of Marinobacter sp. NSM. Taxonomy (NCBI): domain Bacteria; kingdom Pseudomonadati; phylum Pseudomonadota; class Gammaproteobacteria; order Pseudomonadales; family Marinobacteraceae; genus Marinobacter; species Marinobacter sp. NSM. Next base: position 817,020 of record NZ_JBQTCK010000001.1, on the reverse strand, counting down.
ATCTCCGGGTCGTGCAGGTACACGAAGTCTTCATCCATGGCGCATACGGTCACCCAGTGGGGTACACGACTGCGGTTAAGCTGCCAGGTACTGATCAGGATGACCGGGATGCGGCCCTCATGCAGGGCGGCTTCCATGGCTTCCAGGGTCAGTGGGTCGTGGTGCAGCTGGATGCCGGTCTGGCCAATATCGTGCAGGAAGCCTTCATGCACCAGTTCCAGTACGCGCTTTTTATCGTCGTTACGCACGGTATCCTTAAACAGGGCGCCCTCCTGGCTTATCCAGGCGCTGGCCTCAAAACCTCGATGCCAGGCTGACAGGGCCAGGCCGTGAGGCCCGCAGCCGCCATGACCGGCTAGCATGAAAATGGTGGTGGCTTCCCGCCAGATTTTCAGTTCTTCCAGGGTATTCAGGGGTTGTGCTTCATCCAGTGCCGCCATGGCCATGATCAGCGCAGAGGGACCACAGGTAAACTCGGTGGTTTGTGGGTAATAGGGGACGGGCAGGTATTCCCGGGACGGCTCGTAATAGAGAATGCGCCTTTCGAAGCGCAGGGCATCGCCATGGTCTTCGTAATAATCCCGGTAGGTGCCGAACTGACGGTAGCCCAATCGCCTGTAGAGGTTGATGGCACCAGCGTTATCTTCCCGAACCTCCAGACGCATGATAATGCGGTCTGCCTCTACGGCTTCCTTCTCCGCTTGCCGCACCAGTTGCTCGCCCACGCCTCGGCCGCGAACAGTTGGTGATACCGCAATGGAATAGATGCGGGCCAGTCGGGTGGCGGCATTCATCAAAACCAGGCAATAGCCCACCAGCTCGGAGCCTTGCTCTGCCACAATCAGTCGGTCCCTGGGCAAATCCAGAAAACGTTTGAAACTGCGGCGGGAAATCCGGTCTTCGGTAAAACAACGATTCTCCAATTGCACCAGGGCCGTCAGATCATCGGCAACTGCTTGTCGAAGGAAAACATCCTGCATCGTTAACAGACCCCGGGTTGCGAGAATCGCAGTAGCTGGCGAGCACTTCCACCGCCGCTATTATGGTAGAGACAGGCCGGTTTCGATAGCGGGTAGTCATGCGTAAAAGCACGCATCCTGAACCGATTGTACGCTGTGTGCCAGCGGCGTATTGTTGCGCCATCTGCCGGCTGAACCTTTCAGGGAGGAACGCCCTTAATGTCTCGTTTGTTGATCGTTGTGGACCGTGCCAGGGACTGGTCACCCTATTACCCCAGCGAGGATGTGCTGACCTTTGATCAGTACCTGAATTTTTCCACACCCGCCAACAGCCGGGTGCGCGTCATCAACCTTTGCCAGAGCGCGAAATACCTTAGTCGTGGTTACTATTGTTCGTTGTTGGCAGAGGCACGGGGCCACCATGCGGTGCCCTCGGTAATGACACTGAATGACCTGAGCCGCAAGGGCTTGTTCTCCCTCGAGCTGGAGGAACTGGACCACAGCGTTATTCAGTGGCTGGAGCGGGAAGCCCGGGAAATCGACCCGGCCACCGATGCACGGGACGCCACCCATGAGGTGCGCATTCGAACCTATTTTGGCCAGGCAGAGCATGCGGATCTCAAACCGGTCGCACGGGCTCTGTTTGAGCGCTTCCCCTGTCCGATTCTGGAAGTGGTCTTCCGCCAACGCAAGCAGTGGCAGATCGAATCCATGAAGCCAGCCGCCCCGCCGGATCTGGATGTGCGTGAGCAGGATGTGTTTGCGGCCGCGTTAGACCGCTTCAGCAGTATGATCTGGCGTAAACCCAGGACCCGCCGCCGTTACCGCTTTGATCTGGCCATGCTGTTGAACCCGGAAGAGAAAATGCCCCCGAGTGATGAGGCTGCCCTCAAACGGTTCGAGCGAGCAGGGCGAAAACTGGGTATTAATGTGGAGCGAATTACCCGCCGTGATTACATGCGGTTGCCGGAATACGATGGCCTGTTCATACGGGAAACCACCGCGATAGACCACCACACTTACCGGTTTGCCCGCAAGGCTGAGGCCGAAGGCATGGTAGTTATTGATGATCCGGTCTCGATACTGCGTTGCACCAACAAGGTGTTCCTGGCCGACCTGCTCAAGAACAACAAGGTGCCAACTCCAAAAACGCTGATCCTGTCCAAGGATCAGAAAGATGCGGTTGATCAGGTGGTCAGCGAATTGGGTTTCCCGGTGGTCATCAAGATTCCGGACGGCGCCTTCTCAAGGGGCGTGGCCAAAGCCAAGGATGAGAAAGAGCTCAGGGCGGGCCTTAAAGAGCTGTTCAAGCAATCAGCACTGGTGTTGGCCCAGGAGTATTTCTACACCGATTACGACTGGCGCATTGGTGTGTTGGGCGGCCGTGCCATCTATGCCTGCAAATACATGATGGTGAAGGGGCACTGGCAGATCTACCAACACGGTGGCGCGGCGGTGGAAAGTGGCGGGTTTGAAACCATGCCCACCTATGAGGTGCCCCGGAATGTCATTCAGGCGGCGTTGAACTCCACCCGACTGATCGGTAATGGACTGTATGGGGTGGACATCAAACAGGCCGGTAACCGGGTGGCCGTCATTGAAGTTAACGACAACCCCAGCATCGATTCCGGGGTGGAGGACAAATTCCTGGGTGGCGAGCTTTATACCCTGGTCATGCAGGAGTTCCTGTCCCGCATGGAAGAAAACCGGCGCCGGTAATACCGGCGCTTGATCAGCTAGCGGACACCCAAACCCGGACTGAACCAAACCAGGGATAGGGTGACAGAACCTCCCGGACGCTTTCGGTGGTCAACGCGGGTGCCGGATGCTGTTCGTCCAGGAAGACTTCGATATGAACCCGGTTTTTGAGGTAATTCAGTCTCAGCCGGCTGTGCGGCGGCAGCTCACCGAGCGGCTGCGACAGCAGGTGGCGGATATCCTCGCGGCTGGGTAAATGCGGGTCGGTCTGATGCGGTGTGTGTTCGTCGTTCTCGGCATCGATATGAAAGTTGATGTCCCGGATATTATCGATGGCATCCCTCATGCCGGAAACCACCTTCATGCCGATCTGGTGTCCCTCAGAAACGCTTATCTCAGGCCGAACAACCAGATGGACATCCAGTAGTATGTCGTGACCCATACGCCGGCTGCGTAGCTCGTGAACATTGCGCACGCCGTCTGTGTCCATGGCAATGGCACGCAACACCCGGGTATCCTCCGCAGACAGTCCGGTATCGACGAGTTCCTTAACGCTGTCCCAGGTGAATTTCCAGCCAATATGAATAATGATGCCGGAGATAACCACAGCGGCAAGGGTATCCAGCCAAACATATCCGACCATTGCACCGACAGTGGAAACCAGAACAACGACCGATGAAAACGCGTCTGTCCGGCTGTGCCAGGCGTTTGCGATCAGTAGGTCGGATCGAATTTTCATGCCCACATGGCGCGTATAACGGTAGATCCATTCCTTGGAGGCGACCGATATTCCCGCAGCAACCAGAACCGGCCAGCCCGGTACCGCGAGATCCTTTCCGGAGACCAGGCGCAGAATATTTTCCCAGGCAAGGGCAGCACCCACTGCAATCAGTATGCTCCCCAGCAAAAGTGTGCCGAGCGTTTCGATGCGTTGATGTCCGTAGGGGTGGTCATCATCCGGACCTTTACGTGACAGTCGCATCACTGCAAGAACAACCCAGTCTGAAACAACGTCGGTAAACGAGTGGATGCCATCCACCACCAGAGCATGGGAATGAAAAAGAGTGCCGCCAATAATTTTTATCACACCAAGGACCGCATCCAGGACCATGCCAATGATGGTGACCCGGGAGGCGGCGTGTTTTTCCTGTCGCAAGTCCTTGTCAGTCCGTAGATGGGCCTTTGGGGGCTGATCCATGGCTCAGGCTCCGATAATTCTGTTGGTAGCCAGTATAGCGGCAGGAATGGAAAATTTGGGGAGAATTAATCGGGAAACGCAGGTCGATTTATGCACATGATGACAAAGTCGTTACCCGCTACCACTTTGTAACTAAAGTCGTCAAATGGTTATTTTGTCTTTTTAAGTTATTGATTTTTAGTTAAAATTTAACTGGTTAAAAAATAATCAATTTGTAGGCTGGCGCAGTTATCAAGGGGTCGAGACGCTTGCCCCGGCATTTTCAACAGAGTTATCCACAGATTCCGTGGAAAAGCCTCGCCAACCGCTGAGGCATGGGCTTTTACGTTTTATTGAAGGTTCGGGAGGATGGTGTGGAAAACTTCCGGTATACTCCGGCCACCCCTCGGCAAGGAGCTCCAAGATGTACAGCATTCTACGTAATTTACTTTTCCGGCTGCCCCCGGAGCAGGCCCATAATGTCGCCCTCAGTGGCCTGGATCTGGCCTACAAAACTGGTATTCTAAATGTTGCTTCGAAGCACCCAGAGCCGTGCCCGGTTAACGTGATGGGGCTGAAATTCCCAAACCCGGTAGGCCTGGCCGCTGGCCTGGACAAGAATGCTGATCATCTGGATGCCCTTGGAGCCCTGGGTTTCGGATTTATAGAAGTGGGGACTGTCACACCCTTGGCGCAGCCGGGCAACCCCAAGCCTCGCATGTTCCGCTTGCCTGAACACCAGTCCATCATCAACCGTATGGGCTTCAACAATGAAGGTCTCGGCCATCTGGTGAGCAATGTGGAGAATCGCCGTTATCGCGGTGTCCTGGGCATTAATGTGGGCAAGAACAAAGACACGCCGAATGAGCAGTCCGAGCAGGACTATCGCAAAGGTATCTCCGCCGTTTACGCCCATGCCGACTACATCACGGTAAACGTGTCCTCGCCGAATACCCCGGGGCTGCGTGATCTGCAGTTCGGCGACTCGCTGAAGCAGCTACTGCATGCGATCAAAGACGAACAGGCGATCTGCGAGAAAAATATTGGTCGCTATGTACCGGCGGCCGTGAAGATTGCCCCGGATATGGATGATGCAGGCATTCGCTTTGTCGCCGGGGCATTACTCGAGGCAGGCCTGGATGGTGTAATCGCCACAAACACCACCATTAGCCGGGAAGCGGTGCAAGGACACAAGCACGAGCAGGAAGCTGGCGGTTTGAGTGGTGCACCGGTGCGCGAGGCGTCTTTACGGGTTATTCAGGGGTTGTACGCCGAGTTGGGGGAGAGAATCCCTATTATTGGCGTTGGCGGTATCACTGACGGCGAGAGTGCGGCAGAGAAAGTCCGGGCAGGGGCCAAGCTGGTGCAAATCTACACAGGCTTTATTTACAAAGGGCCAGCCTTGATTAATGAAGCAGTAGAAGCGATCAGGAAAGAACAGAAAAAGCAGTGAGCCCAGAAAGAAGGTGGGCCCGCTGAGCGGGCCCTTGCGGGGAACGAACCCCGTAGCGCTTCTTCGCATGGTACGGGGCGGGAGGCCCCGTTTTGGTTGCTCTGGTTACTGCGTCAGATTGTGGTGTAGCTGTAACTAAAAAAGAGATCGAGTTAAACGGGGTATGCCAACACCGCGGTCACGTTGCGGTTACGTTGGCAAGCTTGTGGATGCCGGAGACGCCGGTCATGCCCTCCCAGTTATCTGTGCGGCCTTCTCGCCACCCGTTCAGCCATTCCTGGCGCACTTCTGCTTGATCTAACGGGCAGCTGTCTTTGGATTTGCCGGACACGCCAGCGAGATAACCCCGCTTGAATGCACGAGCGTACATGTCTCTCTTCTGTCTTTTCATGCCGTTCCTCACTGATGGATTAACAGAACAAGCGTGTACACATCTGCTGTGGCCATGGTAAAGAAGGCACCCATCCGGGATAACCCACTATTGCCAGTTCCGGCCAGAGCAGTCAGGATCCTGTTAACGGAAGCACGGTTATGTTGGCTTCCGGAACGACGCGTCAACTACAAGGTAAGACGAACCTTGAGCGGATGTACACTATTTATTTCATCTATATGAAGCTTTTCTTATAGGTTTATGAAATAACGATGACGGCCCGAATTCGGGTTTCGCTGCTATTCCGGCGGCTTACCGGCTCTATCCAGAAAACCAGGAGTTGATTTTGTCCAAGCATGTCTTTTTCGTAACCTGTCCCAAAGGTGTTGAGTATCTCCTGGCCGATGAGCTGGAAAGCTTTGGCCTGGCTCAAGTGCGCAACGCGCCGGCAGGCATCTGGGTAGAAGGGGAGCTGGAAGCCGGATATCGCGCCTGTTTGTGGTCCCGGCTGGCCAACCGGGTCATCCTGCACATCGCTGAAGTGGATGCGCGCAGTGCCGATGAACTTTATGAGGGGGTGGTTGGCCTGGACTGGCAAGCCCATGTGCCTGCAGGTGGCAGCTTTCGAGTCACGTTCCTGGGGCAGAACGAAGCCATTCGCAATACCCAGTTTGGCGCCCAGAAAGTCAAAGATGGCATTGTGGACAGTATCCGTGGCGCCGGCTCACCTCGCCCATCCGTGGCGCAGAAAGATCCGGACGTCACCATTTCCGCCCGGCTCAACCGGGGGCGCCTGTCTGTTGGCCTGGACTTGAGTGGTCACAGCCTGCACATGCGAGGCTACCGCACCGAGCAGGGGCTGGCCCCCTTGAAAGAGAACCTGGCTGCAGCCCTGTTGCTCAGAGCAGGCTGGCCTGACATTGCCGCTGCCGGCGGGGACTTTGTTGATCCCATGTGCGGTTCCGGCACGCTGGTGATTGAAGCGGCACTGATGGCTCTGGACATTGCCCCCGGTCGCAAGCAGGAGCGCTTCGGTTTTGATAAATGGCCAGGACACCAGCCTGAACTGTGGATGGGGCTCCGTCAGGAAGCCGAACGCCGGGCCCACGAAGGCAAACAGCGCCGGATACCGGTGTTTGCAGGTTTCGACCAGGATGGCCGGGTGATTGATACCGCCAGAAAGAACATCCAGCGGGCGGGTCTCGATGGCATTGTGCAGGTGGATGTGCGCTCAATCTCTCAGTTCCAGCGTGATCCTGCCTGGGCTGAACAAGGTCTGGTTCTGACCAACCCGCCTTACGGTGAGCGCCTGAGCGAGCGCAAAGAGCTGGCGGGCCTGTATCAAAAGCTGGGTGAAGTGGTGCTCAGGGAGCTCTCTGGCTGGCGGCTGGGGCTGTTCACCGGTGCGCCGGAGTTTGGCAAATCCGTTGGCTTGCGCAGTTTCAAGCAGTACAACCTGTTCAATGGCAAGCTGCCTGCCCAGCTGTTGCTGTTTGAGGTGCACCCGGACAACGCCCGGGTACCCCGTGACCCGGACGCCGCAGGGGGCGTGATGCCCCGCATCGCCAATCCGGAACGTGCGGCCATGCTGCGTAACCGGCTGAAGAAGAACCTCAAAACCATCGGCCAGTGGGCGCGTAAGCAGGGGATTGATTGCTACCGCCTGTACGACGCCGATATGCCCGAATACGCCCTGGCCATCGATCTCTACGAGGGCAGGGTGCATGTTCAGGAATACGCCGCTCCAAAGTCTATTGACGACAAAGCTGCCCGCGAACGCTGGGCCGAGGCGCTGGCGGTGATTGCCGAAGTGCTGGAAACCAAGCCGGAAAACATGGTGTGCAAGCAGCGCCAACGCCAAAGCGGCACCCGGCAGTACGAAAAACAGGCGGCCAGTGGTGAGTACTTCAACGTTCGCGAACACGGTTGCGTGCTGAAAGTGAACCTGAAGGACTACCTGGACACCGGCCTGTTCCTGGACCACCGCCCTGTGCGCCACTGGATACAGCAACACGCCAGAGGAAAACGCTTCCTGAACCTGTTCTGTTATACCGGTGCAGCCACCGTACACGCTGCCGTTGGCGGCGCCAGCCGGTCCCTGAGCCTGGATATGTCGAAAACCTACGTGAGCTGGGCCCAGGACAACCTCTCACTGAACGGCGTCGACCTGCGCAAGCATGTGGTCGAGCAGGCAGATTGCCTGTCCTGGCTGGCAGATCGCAAAACCGCTAACCAGACCTTCGACCTGATCTTCATGGACCCGCCCACGTTCTCCAACTCAGCGAGAATGGCTGGCGTTCTGGATATCCAGCGGGACCATGGCACCATGGTGCGCAAGTGTATGGAACGGTTATCCAGCGATGGTCTGTTGATCTTCTCCAACAACTTCCGGAAGTTCAAACTGGACGAAGATCTTGAAGCAGAGTTTGAGGTCAAAGAGGTAACGGCAAGCACTTTGGACAAAGATTTCCAACGCAACCAGAAGATTCACCGCTGCTGGCATATTCAGCACAAGCTCACCGATTAAAGGTCGGTTTAACAGCGGCCTGCACTCAAGTATGCGTTAAGAGGGCCGGATATCCTTTCCTGGAATCTCGGAGGCCATGGATGGCCGGAGCGAAGCGCACATGGGTGAGGCAAGTGTTTATGAAGCGAAGCTTCATGCGCCGCCGAACGACAGCAATCTAAGATTGCTGGCTGGACCCGCTTGCGGGGGCTCGTAGCGTTTCCAGGAAAGGATATCCGGCCCTCTTAACCGGCACCGAAGAAAGCAGCACACTCAAAACTCGTAACGCAGACCCGTGGAAAACTGAAACGTATTGGCACTACTGCCAGTGTCTTTGAACAGCCGCCCACCCTCAAACACCAGGAACGTATTACTCAATACTTCGAAATCCACTCCGGCCAGCCAGCTGATGCTGAAACTGCTGTCCGGGTAATCGCCTTCGATGTCCCGGAACTGGGCGTTGTAGCCTTCCTCGCGGTTGGGCAGGGTCGCCTCGCCTTTTACGTGGGTGAAGCCCGCCTGGGCATACACGTTGGCATAATCGGTGATCGGGTAGTGCAGGCCCATGTACCAGCTGGCGAAGTAATCGACGGCGAGGGTCAGGTCGCCACCGGAGACATCGGCATCATTGAACCCGCCACCCAGGCGGATCTCCGCGTGAATCAGGTCGTTCAGGTGGCCGCCAATAACCAGCGTGCCGGCTTGTCCCCAGGCATCTTCCTTTGTGCGGTCGCCAATAGAGCGGTGCTCCAGTGCGGTCACCAGAAGGCCAACGTAGTGCTTGTCGGAGCGAGGGGAGTCCTGAGCCTGTGTCGCCAAAGGGGCGAGGCTCAGGGCCATCAGGCTGGAGCTGAGGAAACGAAGTGCGACCTTGTTCATTATTATCCGGCTTCCTGTCAGTAACGGTGCTGACGCCAGATTCTGCCTTGTGTAACGCTTTGTTACGCAGACACCGGTCACACTTCCCCGTGTCAGCCTTCTGGCTTACAGGTCAGCCAGAAGGCCATGTTCCTGGGCGAGCAGGAGCAGGGCGTACACGCCGTTCTCCGGGAGCTGTGGTTCCAGCCCTTCATCAAACATCAATTGGCGGCGGCGGTCTTCGAGGGTGTCGCTGTTCAGGCCGGCAATCAGTTCGGAAATCGGGGCTATCTCGAAGGGTGCGTCCTGGCTGACGGCACTGAAAATCAGGTCGATCAGAATTTCATCCGGGTCCATGCCGTCCACGTATACGGTCTGGTCCGGTAAGTCCTGATGAAGTTCCTGGACCAGTTCCAGCAAAGGTACCCCCTGTTCTTCCAGGTACAGCAGGTCAAAGTCGCCCAAATCGCCGTCGTCTGGTAGCCAAGCTTCTTCCGGGGCAATGACCACGGTTTTCATCTGGCCATCGGCCAGCGACCAGGCCATGGCGACGGGAAACAGGGCGTCGTCAGTCTGACAGTATTCGATGTCCAGGAAACGGGGTATCGACACAGTGGGCTCCAGTGTTGATCAGTGGGTGCGTATAGGGACTAACCGGCAGCCCGGTAGGAGCGGGGCCGGCTTCGTGCCATACTGTAGCGGCCATTATCATGCAATCAGGAAGATCATGGAACACACTAAATTTAATAATGACTTGATTGAATTTCTGAATGCCTCACCAACGCCGTGGCATGCAGTAAGCACAATGAAATCCCGGCTTGAAGCTGCCGGTTTCCAGCAGTTGGACGAGCGGGAAGAGTGGGCGCTGGAGCAAGGGCAGGGGTATTACGCGATTCGTAATGGCTCGTCCATTGTCGCCTTCCGCACCGGCAAGAACGATGTGGTTACCTCCGGCATCCGGATGGTCGGTGCCCACACCGACAGCCCCTGCCTGAAGGTAAAGCCAAACCCCGAGATTCGCCGCAAGGGCTTTTTCCAGCTGGGCGTGGAAGTGTACGGCGGGGTGTTGCTGAACCCGTGGTTTGACCGGGATCTGTCGCTGGCTGGCCGCGTCACCGTTCTGGACGAGGCCGGTAAAGTGCGGGACACCCTGGTGGACTTCCGAAAGCCAGTGGCAATTATCCCCAGCCTGGCCATTCACCTGGACCGGGAAGCCAACAGCAATCGCTCGGTGAATGCCCAGACAGACCTGCCGCCGGTGATCATGCAGGTGCCGGAGACAGATACAACTGCCTTTGCTGATTTGCTGCGTGAGGAAATTGCTCGCGAGTCTGGCTTGAAGGTCCGCAAGGTGCTTGGATACGAGTTGAGCTTCTATGATGCTCAGGGCGCGTCCTTCGTGGGTCTGCGTGAAGAATTTCTGGCTTCTGCCCGGCTCGATAACCTGTTGAGCTGTTATATCGGTTTGCAGTCACTGTTGCATACCTCTGGAGATGAAGCCGCCTTGCTGGTGTGCAATGACCACGAAGAAGTGGGCAGCATGTCGGCGGAAGGTGCCCAGGGGCCGTTCCTGGCAGCCGTTCTGGAGCGCTGGTGTGGCGCTGGCAAGGGTAGGGCGATTGCCCGTTCCATGATGATTTCCGCGGATAACGCCCATGGCGTGCACCCCAACTTCATGGACAAGCACGATGAAAACCATGGCCCGATCCTGAACCAGGGACCGGTGATCAAGGTCAACCACAACCAACGCTACGCCACCAATAGCCGGTCGGCTGCGCTGTATCGTCATATCAGCGACGAGCTTGGCTTGCCGCATCAGACCTTTGTGGTGCGCAGTGATATGGGTTGTGGCAGCACCATCGGACCGCTGACGGCCGGTAATCTGGGCGTGACCACGCTGGATATCGGTGTGCCGCAGTTCGCCATGCATTCGATCCGGGAAATGATCGGGAGCCAGGATGGCTATACCCTGTACCAGGCCCTGAAGGAATTCATGCAGCGGGAAGAGGTTTTCTGAAGCAGAAATGAAAAAGCCGCTGATGTGGAATCAGCGGCTTATTCGGAATAAGTGGCTCCCCGACCTGGGCTCGAACCAGGGACAAACGGATTAACAGTCCGTTGCTCTACCAACTGAGCTATCGGGGAACAGCGTTAAGTGGCGGGCATATTAAGTTCTTTAACTTGGTTCGTCAACCCCCTGAAAAGAAAGGTCAAAATTTGCACAAGCTCCGTCAATCGGGCTACCGCCCACCGGTCTGGTTACGTAACGGGCACATTCAGTCTGTGTGGCCGACGCTGTTTCGAAATGTCGCCATGCCCGAGCCGGAAACCGCCGTTCTGGCCACACCGGATAACGACGAACTTCACCTGGATTGGTACCGTCAGGGCAGTGATCGCCTGGCCATTGTGTCCCATGGTCTGGAAGGCCACAGTCGGCGCCCCTACGTGCTCGGGTTGGCGCGGGCGTTGATGGCGGATGGCTGGGATGTGCTGGCCTGGAACTTCCGCTCCTGCGGCGGAGTGATGAACCGCCAACCTCGGTTCTATCACAGCGGCGCCACGGAAGACCTGCATACGGTGGTCTCCCACGCACTGGAAGGTAAATATACAAACCTGTTCCTGTCTGGCTTCAGCATGGGCGGCAACCTCACCCTGCTCTACCTTGGCCAGCAGGGCGAACGTGTTGACAGCCGCATCAGTGGTGCCGTTGCCTACTCGGTACCGGCAGACCTGGCAGGCAGTGCCGATATGCTGGCCTTGCCCAGTCGCAAAATCTATATGCAGCGCTTTCTGAAAGATCTGCACGTAAAAATGGAGGAAAAGGCCCATCGGTTTCCTGAACTGATTGACGTGGCCGGGTTCGAGAGCATCCGCAACTTCCACGAATTTGATAACCGCTATACCGCGCCCTTGCATGGCTTCCGGGATGCCCAGGATTACTGGGCCAGCTGCTCGGCACTGTACCGGTTGAAGGACATACGGGTACCGGCGTTGATGGTCAATGCGGTGGACGATCCTTTCCTGTCAGCCCGGTGTTTCCCGGAAGGCCGTAATATCCTTGGCGCCCATGTTACCGTCGAAGCGCCAAAGTGGGGAGGGCATGTGGGGTTTGTTGAACACGCCCGTGATGGTTATTACTGGTCTGAGCGCAGGGCGCTGGGGTTCCTGTCCAGAATTAACGGCTCCAGCTGAGGCCATACGTTGTCCAGCAGCACCGGCTGGGCGGCTTCGGTGGGGTGAATGCCGTCTTCCTGCATTAACCCATCGGCGTTGTAGATGCCCTCAAGAAAGAAGGGAACCAGGGGGGTGTCGTAGCGGTCAGACAGGTTCGGGAAGATGTCCGCAAACATGCGGGTGTAACGCTGGCCGTAGTTGGGTGGAATCTGCATGCCCACCAGCACCGGGATGGCGCCGATATCCCGCACCTGCTCGATCATGTCGGCCAGGTTGGATTCGATCACATCGGGCGGGAAGCCGCGCAGGCCGTCGTTCCCGCCAAGCTCAATGATCACGACGTCTGGCTGGTTTTTCTGAAGCAGGTCAGGCAGCCGCCGAAGGCCGCCATCGGTCGTTTCGCCGCTGATGCTGGCGTTCACAACGTTCCAGTTCAGGCCCTGTTCATCAAGCCTGTCCCTCAGCAGTTGAACCCAGGCGGTTTCGGATGGCACGCCATAGGCGGCACTGAGGCTGTCGCCGACTACCAGCAGTGTGTTCTGGCTGGCCAGGGCGGAGAGCGACAGCAACATCAGTGCTGAGAGGGCAAATGATCTGACCAACGCCGATACCGTATCCATAGTAAATTCGTATACCCTTTACAGATTCAATAAAACACAGCACCAGACAACGGAGCCACCGTGAACCAGATGACGGACCCCAAGCTAGCCGCCACAAACCCCATGTTACGGGTGACCGATCTTACCCACCGGGTGAGCCTGGAAACTGATACGTTGACGATCTTGCAGGGGGTCAGTCTGGAAATCAATCGGGGAGAGTCCGTAGCCATTGTTGGCCGCTCCGGTTCCGGAAAAACCACCTTGCTCGGATTGCTTGCCGGGCTGGACACCCCGACCGAAGGGAAAGTAGAGCTGGACGGTGCTGAAATCAGCAGCCTGACGGAAGACCAGCGCGCCCAGCTCCGGGCAAGCCGGGTTGGCTTCGTGTTCCAGTCATTCCAGCTTTTGCCGGCGCTGAGCGCGCTGGAGAACGTAATGCTGCCCCTTGAACTGGCGGGGATGGAATCGCCGGAGACGCGGGCCAAAGAGCTGCTGGAGCGTGTAGGGTTGGGCGAGCGCCTGAGCCACACGCCACGGCAATTGTCTGGTGGTGAGCAGCAGCGGGTCGCCATTGCCCGGGCCTTTGCTTCAGACCCGGTGATCCTGTTTGCCGATGAGCCCACCGGCAATCTGGATAACCGCACGGGCCAGGCGGTGTCGGATCTGCTGATGGATCTGAACCGGGAGCAGGGCACCACATTGGTCATGGTCACCCACGATGAACACCTGGCAGCCCGGTGTGGCCGGCAACTTCACATTGAAGCCGGTGTGCTGACAGAGCCGGAAGCGGCCCGGGAGTTGGCTGACTGATGGCGGCTGCAAAAAAACTGATGTCGGTGCGCCGGGACTGGCGCGAACGTGATGTACGGGTTGTGCTGGTGGCCCTGGTGATTGCCGTGGCCACCGTCGCCACCATTGCCCTGTTCGCCAACCAGTTGCAGCGAACCCTGGTGTCTTCGGCCAGCTCCTTTCTGGCGGCGGACCGTCAGCTTGAGGCGGAAAATGGCCGGCCAGTGCCGGGTGAATGGATTAACGAAGCCCGTGATCGGGGCCTGGAAACCGGCCAGCTGATTGAATTCTCCACCATGGTCTTTGGGGAGGGCGGGTTCCAGCTGGTGTCGGTCAAGGCTGTCAGTGACGAATACCCGTTACGTGGCGAGATCGAAATTCAGCCAGGTGCGGATGCTGCTCGCCAAACCGTGGCCGCCGGCCCCGGGAGGGGCGAGATCTGGGTAAACCCAAGGTTGCTGCGATTGCTGGAGCTGGAGATTGGTGAAACGCTCGAGGTGGGCAATCTTGAACTTGAGATCACCAGCCTGCTGATACGGGAGCCAGATGGCGGCTTCCGGCTCTCTTCCCTGGCACCCCGTGTGATGATTCATGTGGACGATGTGCCCGGCACCGGCGTGATACAGGAAGGCAGCCGTGCCGAGTACGTGTACTTGTTCGCCGGCCCGGACAACCTGCTTGACGATTACTATCAATGGCTGGAGCCGCGCCTGGAACCAAGCCATGAATGGGAAAGCGTACGCGATGGCGAAACCTTCTCCCGGTCCCTGGAGCGTGCTGAACGTTTCCTGTTGCTCGGTGGCAGCCTGGCGGTTCTGCTGGCGGCAGTGGCGGTGGCGGTTGCCAGCCGTCAGTACGCCTTGTCTCAGAGGGATACCGTGGCACTTCTTAAGACCCTCGGGCTGTCTAGCCGGGGAATTGGCGGCCTTTACCTGCGCCGGTTGGCGCTGTGGGGTATCGCCGGGGTGATTGGTGGTCTTCTGGTGGCGCTGCCGCTGTTCTGGATTCTGGTTCGCCTGTTGAGTGACGTGCTGGAGCAGCCGGTCGATTTCCATCTGGCGCCTTCGGCCCTGCTGCCGGCTTTGCTCACGGCCCTGGTTTCCCTGTTTGCGTTTGCCTATCCACCTATTCGCCGGTTGCGTAACGTGGCTGCCATGCGGGTTTTGCGGGCGCAGCCCGGGGAAAGTGGACGAGACGCGATCCCCGATATTGCGATTGCGATTCTGGCCGTGTTTGGTTTGGTCTGGCTATACGCTGGCGAGGTTGCACTGGTGTTTGCCTTGTTGGGCGGCCTGGCACTCCTGTTGGCCGTTTTGGCGCTGGTTGGTGGCCTGATGGTGGCGATTCTGCGCCGTGTACGGGGTGGCGGCAACGCCTGGCGCCTGGCCCTGGTAGGTCTTTACCGGCATCGGCAGGCCAGCATGGCGCAAATGGCGGTGTTTGCCATGACACTCATGCTGGCGGCCACGCTGATTCTGGTGCGCACCTCTTTGCTCGACGACTGGCAGGCCCAGTTACCGGATAATGCCCCTAATCACTTTCTGATTAACATTGCACCGGATGCCGTGGACGATGTGGAAGCCTTCTGGGCAGAGCGTGACGCACCATTGGATACAATCTATCCCATGGTGCGCGGGCGTTTGACGGAACTGAATGATCAGCCGGTTCTTGAGGCCGTGAGCAAGGATGAACGCATTGGTGCCCTGAACCGTGAGCTGAACCTGACCTGGATGGCGGAGCTGCCTGAAGATAATGAGATTGTCGCCGGCGAGTGGTTTGCCCCCGGCGACATCATCGGTGTGTCGGTTGAGGCAGAGCTGGCAGAACGTATGGGGCTGGTCATGGGGGATCGCCTGACCTTCACCATCGGTTCGGAAACAGTCACAGAACCGGTCACCAGCATTCGTACGGTGCAATGGGACAGCATGAAACCCAACTTCTATATGGCCTTCCCGCCGGGCGGCGGGCTGACGGATATGCCTGGCACCTGGATTACCAGTTTCCATCTGGATGAGGGTAACAAAGTGGCGCTGAACGAGTTTTCACGCCAGTTCCCGACCGTCTCGGTACTGGAAATCGATCATATCATCGAGCGTATCCGGCAGATTGTGCACCAGGTTACTCAAGCCATCGAAGCCATTCTAGCGTTGATCCTGGCGGCGGCTCTGGTGGTGATGGCGGCGGTGGTCAGCGCCACACTGCGGGATCGTCAGCGGGAGGGCGCTTTGCTTCGCACCCTGGGCGGTCAGCAGTCGTTGCTTGCCCGCAGTACCATGCTGGAGTTTGCCTTGCTGGGCTTTGTGGCGGGTATCATGGGGGTTCTTGCGGCAGAGGCTGCGGTCTATGCGCTACAGCTCCGGATGTTTGAGGGCAATTTCCGCTGGCACTGGCAGGTGATGCTGCCCATTCCTTTCATCAGTGCGGTGCTGCTTGCGTTGTTCGGGCGTTGGCAGTTGCGCCCGGTTCTCAGTGTGTCACCCATGCTGCTGTTGCGGCGGCTGGAATAAACTATCAGCGATAGTTCGCGAGAATGGCCTGTAGCTCGCCGTTCTCGCGAATCTTGTCCAGCTCTTCGTTGAAAGCTTCTGTGAACTCGGTCCATTCCGGGCGCACCATAATCCGAAAACCGTATTGGCTGATGGCCGTCTCTGAGCTGCTGATTTGTTCCGACACACCCTCGGTTTTAATAATCCACTTGCCGACAAGGCGATCGGCCAGTGCCGTGTCAAACCGCTCACCGTGCAGCAGAAACCGGAACATATCCCGGTCACGGGAGACGTCAAAACGCCGAATCTGTTCACTTTCGAAGTAGGAATCAAGGGCAGGGTACATGTAGCCCAGGTGAGTAACCACGGTTTTTCCGAACAGGTCGCTCGGGTGGTTGTACTCAAATTCGGCGCCGTTTGCGAAGAAGAACACTTCCTCTACGTGGACAACCGGGTTGGTGAACAGATACTGCTCGGGCTTCTCCGTCCATTCGATGGCACGGGGGGTGCCGTCCAGAAAACCGTCGGCCAGCATCTGGTCGACTCGCTTTCTTGGAATTTTCATGAACTCAAGATCGTAACCGAGGCGCGGCACGATCAGCGCGACCACGTCCCACATGATGCCGGAGGGCTTCTCACCATCCACAATCAGGTATGGGGGATAGCCGTTGGGGGATATGTTGAAACGGAAGGTCCCGGATTGGTCTTCGCCACTGTGTGCCGCCATGGACAGGCACAGGCTCGCCGTCAGGATGGCAAGGCTACGGCGTGATAAAAGCGATGCTCTGGACAAAAGATCGTTCATTAAAAGAAACTCAGGTTGTTGCAGGCCACTGCGGTACATCGGTCAAACTTACCCGGCCAACTCCCTGCCAGAACGTCGCTAAATGGTAACGCCTTCCTCCTATAAATCAATCATTGTGAATCTGACTTTAGGCTAACCCATCGACCAATGGGTTAGCCACGTGACATCTGTGATCAGGCCCAGGCCCGCCGAAGCACGGCAAGGGCGTCTTCTTGGGTAACTTCCCGCGGGTTGAACATGATGGAGCCATCGTCCAGTGCCATCTCGGCAATGGCCTCCAACTGGCTCTCCAGCACCTTTCCGGTTTCCTTCAGAGTGCGGGGCAGCTCACAACGCTTGTGCAGCGCATCCCTGAGTTTACGGATGGCGGAGATGCTGGCTTCGGCGCGGCGCGCCGCCGGGGTTGCTGAGTAAACTTCCGGGCCTTCCAGATAGAGCAGCAGCTCGCCCAAGGGTTCACGGATGCTTTCAATATTGAATTCAAGAACATACGGCAGGTAAAGGCTCATGCACAGGCCATGGGGCAGGTGGCAGATCGCGCCGGTTGCGTGGCCCAGGGAGTGTACCAGCCCAACCATGGAGTTGGAGAAGGCAATGCCGGCCATGGTAGAGGCCTGGGCCAGTTCAAGCCGCCCGTTCTCGTCTTTGGGGTTGTCCATCACCGCCGTAAGTGACTGGCTCACCTTTTTGATGGCAGCCGTGGCATAGGCATCGCTCAGCGGATTCTTGGCCATGCAGGTAAACGCTTCGACCGCGTGAGTCATGGCATCCATGGCGGTTGCGGCGGTGATATGGGGAGGCAGGGTCAGCGTCATCCGTGGGTCGATGATCGCCGCATTCGGCAACAGGAACGATGAGGTGAACGGCAGCTTCACGCCTTTTTTCTCATCAGTAATCACGGCAACGGATGTGACTTCAGAGCCCGTTCCGGCTGTGGTTGGTACCACGAAGAAGGGCTTCAGGGGATGCTTCAGAATACCTGCGCCACTGTACTTGGCGATGTCATCGCCACCTTCGGAGACCAGAATGTTGACGGCTTTGCCGGTATCAATGGCGGAACCGCCGCCCACGGCAATAATGGAATCGCACTTTTCCTTGCGGTAAACCGTGGCGATATCGCGAACCACCGTTGTGGATGAATCCGGGGGTACGTCGTCATAAATAGAGACGATTTCCAGTCCGCTTTCTTCGCAAGCGGCAATCACAGGGTCAAGCAGGCCTGCCGCCCGAACACCCTTATCGGTAACAATCATCGGGCGCTTGGCTGCCAGGCCGGTCAATTCAAACGGAATGTGTTCCAGGGCGGCTTTGCCGGCAATCACTTTTACCGGGCAGAAGAACTCGTAGTATTTGTTGGTCATTATGCTCTCACTGTCTCGACAAAGTTGGTGGCGACTTTCAGGTAGATGCGGGCTCCGCTGATCAGTTTTTCAGGCAGATGCAGGTTGGCCGGGTATTCCTTGACCGCTCGCTGCGCGACCAGCTTGGGTAGGATGAATGACTCCAGGCGGTTGAGCACACGGGTCATACGCACGGCGTAACTGACATCACCATCTACCAGCATGCGGTCGTTGGCAAAGGCCACCGAGGTCTTTTCCTGGAAGGACAGTACCAGGAATGCATGGGCCATATGCTTGAACTGAATGGAAAGGTCCACCGGCCGGGGAGCACTGTCGCCGTGGAAATGCAGTTTGCCATCTCCGGTGTGCTCAACGATCAGCTTGGGGCCATTGGGCATCACCTGCATCTCGAACAGAAATCCTTCGGGCAGGGCGCGAGTTTCGTTTCGGGTTTGTTCGTCTACTTCGCTGATCGCCTGCAGGGCCCGGCCCATCACCTGGAACATCAGTTCCACATAGGACCGCCTTGCGTGGGAAATCATCGGTTGAAGTCGCTTTACGAGCATGATCGCCATCCGATTGTTGTTTGTTTGACTGATTTTTAGAGTTATTGCTCTAAATGTCAATGCAATCTGTGACGGCTTTTTTGCGTCAGCGTGGCAAATGCTTTAGCCATAAAAAAACCGGGAGCGTTAAGCCCCCGGTTTTTATCCCCGCCAGGTGTTTGCTATTGGGATAGGTCGGCTAGTTTCCTTTTGGCTTCCTCACCCACATCGCCACCGGCTTCGGCGGCTTTCGAGTAATGCCCAATGGCGTCATTCCGACGGTTCTGACGGCTGGCAATATCGCCAAGCCGCAGATAGGCAATGGAGGTGGGCACCACCTGATTGGCCCTCTCAAGGTGTCCACGGGCTTTGTCCAGATTATTCATGGCCAGTGAGTTCAGGCCGTTGTAGAGCTGGTACTGGAACATCTCAGGGTACAGCGACACCGCCTTGTCGAAATCCGCCTGGGCTTTCTCCATCTGCTTCTGCTCTTTATAGATACGCCCTCTGAGGGCGAAGAACATGGCCTCGCGCGGTTCCTGCTCGATTGCCTTGTTGATGGAATCAAGGGCCGCGTTAATATCGCCGTTGGATGCCAGTTCCATGGCTTTGTCGTGGGCGTCATAGGCGGGCTGGAGTTCTTTCAGCAGGGCAATGCGCCGTTGGTAAATGTCGCGGCCCCGGAAGCCACCGGTTCCCAGCTCTGAGGCCAGGGCCTGGTTCTCCCGAACCCGCCTGGCTGAAGGCGGGTGGGTGGCGAACATGCCGTCCAGCCAACTGCTCTGCCGGCCCTGGGATAATTCCAGAAACAGCTCTTGCAGCTCAACCGCTGCCTGAGGGTCGTAACCGGCGGCTTTCATGTAACGAATGCCGTAGTGGTCGGATTCCAGTTCATCACCCTGGCTGTACTGTGCCAGGGCCAGCTGGGCGCCCACGGCCGCGCCGCCCATGATCAGCCCGGCCCATTCGTTATCAGACAACGCAAAACCAAGGCCGGCTACGCCAGCGCTGATCAGCATGCCCTGTTGCATGCGTTGCACGCTGTGCCGCGCCGCAGCGTGGACAATCTCATGCCCCATCACAGCGGCTAACTGAGCTTCGTCCTCAAACTTGACCAGCAGGCCCCGGTTGATGGCGATCTTGCCACCAGGCAAGGCCCAGGCATTGGGTACGCTGCTATTGAGTACCACAAACTCGTACGGCAAATCGGGGCGATCACTAACCCGGGCCAGCTTCATGCCGACTTCGCGAACATAGACTGTCAATTCCGGGTCCAGATAAAACTGCCCACCTTGGGTTTGCTGGGTTGGGGTGTAGTGCTCGGCCCCGAGCGCCAATTCCTGGCTTTCAGGAATCAAAGACAGCTGCTTTTTGCCGGTGACCGGGTTTACGGCACAGCCTGCAATGGCAAGGAACATAAACGAGAGTAACGTCAGTCTCAGAATTTGTCCGGGGTTCACATCCGACTCCTTTGGGCGCCCGATTCCGTGGACGCGCAATTGTTGATTTGAGTGATTCATTATATAGCACAGTACGACCGGTGTTTTAGTGTCAGACCACCCGGGTTGTGGCCGGTTCATGCACCTTCGCGTATCATTGACACGCATCTTCTCTGCCATATACGTTACAACGGATAGATAACCACGCATGGGCTATTACCTGGAACTCATCGCTTTGTTCTGGTTTCTGGTGTGCTGGGTAGGCTACACCTGGTATTCCCGAAATCGGGCAAGCACTCGCGCCTGCCTCTCGAACACGCTGGATATGTATCGTGAAGACTGGATGCGGGTAATGCTCAAGCGGGAGAACCGGATATCGGACGCTTCCGTGGTTGGTAACCTCGAGCGCAATGGCGCCTTCTTCGCATCCAGCTGCCTGCTGATACTGGCTGGTATCATCACTGCACTCGGCTACACCCGTGAAGCCATGGAAGTGTTCGCCACCATGCCTTTCAGCGCCGTACCGACCCGGGAAATCTGGGAGCTGCGGTTGGTAGTGTTGCTGGTGGTGTTTGTGTATGCCTTCTTCAAGTTCACCTGGTCCATGCGCATGTACAACTTTGTGGCGGTGATGATAGGCAGCGCGCCCCTACCGGACGACACCAAAACCAGCCCCGCCGCCCGGGAGGCCTTTGCCCGCAGTGCCGGCAACATCTGCAACCTGGCAGGGGACGCGTTTAACCTCGGGTTGCGGTCCTATTATTACGCCCTGGCCGTGGTGGCCTGGTTTATCCATCCCATGGTGTTTATAGCGGCTTCTACCCTGGTGGTTGTCGTACTCTACCGTCGGGAATTCCAGTCTGATGCGTTGGCTGCCCTGCGTGCCGGGAAAGTGTTCGAAGAACCCGTGCCCGGTAAGCAGGCTGCAGAAACCACCCCGAAAAGCTGAATTGCAGGACATCCCTGAATGAACGATGAAACCCGAATTAACCGGGTTAACCGGTTTGTGAACACCCTCAACCAGGCCTGTGAACTGGGCCTGAGTGCAAAGGAAGCGGGCGAGGGTTATCTGGTCATGGAACTGCCGTACAGCGACAAGATCATTGGTAACCCGGACACCGGCGTCATCCACGGTGGTGCCATTACGACCCTTATGGACACCGCCTCCGGGTCAGTCATGATCTGTGCCCTGGAAGACTTCGAACTTTGCCCGACCCTGGATTTGCGGGTGGACTACATGCGCCCGGCCGAACCCCACAAACCTGTCTACGCCCGGGCCGAGACCTACAAGATCACCAAAAACATCATCTTCACCCGCTGCGAGGCCTATCAGGAGGGCGGTGAGACGATTGCCAACTGTGTTGGCACGTTCATGAGAATCGGCAAAGAAGCCACCCCGAAATCCTACCGAGACCTGATCACCGGAGGCGAGGAATGACCGACCCGGAAATCCTCAAATACACCCAACAAACCGGCGACTTCTCCCGCATGCTGGAGAGCATTCCTTACGCCACCTGGATTGGCTTGCAATGCGACCGCTTCGGAGACGACCTGATTTTCCGGTTGCCAAAAAAGGAAGAGAACCTGGGCAATCCGATTTTGCCGGCGATTCACGGTGGGGTGATTGGTGGCTTCATGGAAATGTCGGCAGCCATTTACCTGATCATGTCCCAGGACACACTGCGGATGCCGAGAATCGTCGACTTTTCCCTGGATTACCTGCGTGCCGGCCTTAACCGCGAAACCTACGCCGAATGCCGCCTGACCCGCCAGGGCAACCGGGTTGCCAATGTGATGATCTCCGCCTGGCAAAAGTCCCGTTCCCAGCCCATCGCTACGGCCCGGGCACACTTTCTCCTCGAAGACTGAATTGGTTCTGACTGGGGTTGAAATGCCCCGGTCGACCCCCCATCTCTGGTTCAAGAAATTTCAGCATTGGTGCAGGCAAGCGGGTGGGGATGGCTTTTCGAAACACGCCTCGAGACGTCCCTGTGCGGCTCGGGCTCCGCCCCGCAGGGCTTATTGCTCCTGCGGCGCACTGCGGGTCCTGGGCTGGCCGTCCATGGCCAGCCCGTGAAGAGCTTTCGCTCTTCACCCATGGCTCCGCACGGTTCCGGAAAGCCATCTCCACCCGCTCGCCCAGACATCGTGCTTGAACTGGCCTAACTCAAACGTCGGGTGGGCTGGGCCGGTAGGTTCTTCCAAAACCTTGCGGAGCCATGGATGGCGGAGCAGAGCGTACATGGACGTATTCACAGCGTGTTTTGGAAGAACCTACCGGCCCGGGCCGCTCCACAAAAGTTAAAACCCGAGCAGGAGAAAAACACAGCCATGACGGTAGAAACAAACAAAGAGACGCTAGGATTCCAGACCGAAGTGAAGCAACTGCTTCACTTGATGATCCACTCTCTGTACTCGAACAAGGAAATCTTCCTTCGTGAGCTTATCTCAAACGCCTCAGACGCCGAAGACAAGCTCCGCTTCGCCGCCCTGAAAGACGACAAACTCTACGAAGGCGACTCCGACCTCAAAATCCGCCTGGATTACGACAAAGACGCCGGCACCATTACCCTGGCCGACAACGGCATTGGCATGACCCGCGACGACGTCATCGCCAACCTCGGCACCATCGCCCGTTCTGGCACCGCCGAATTTCTCAAGCAACTGTCTGGTGACGAGAAAAAAGACAGCAAGCTGATCGGCCAGTTCGGCGTGGGCTTTTACTCCGCCTTTATTGTTGCCGACAAAGTCGACGTATTCACCCGCCGTGCCGGCGCACCGGCAGCAGAAGGGGTACACTGGGAATCCAAAGGCGATGGCGAGTTCACCATCGAGCCGGTGACCCGCGAGCAGCGCGGCACCGAGATTGTTCTGCACCTGAAATCCGACGCCAAGGAATTCGCCGATGGCTGGAAACTGCGCAGCCTGGTCAAGAAGTACTCTGATCACATCTCCTTCCCGGTGGTGATGAAAGCCGAGGCCGAGGAAGAGGACAAGAAGGGCGAAGAGGAAACCGTCAACGACGCCACCGCCCTGTGGACCTTACCCCGTAATGAGATCAAGGACGAAGAGTACAAAGAATTCTACAAGCACATCGGCCACGATTTCGAAGACCCGCTGACCTGGTCCCACAACAAAGTGGAAGGCAAGCTGGACTACACCAGCCTGCTGTACATTCCCAAGCGTGCCCCGTTCGATCTGTACAACCGGGAAGCGCCCCGTGGCCTGAAGCTGTACGTTCAGCGTGTGTTCATCATGGACGACGCCGAGCAGTTCCTGCCGTTGTACCTGCGCTTCACCAAGGGTGTGATCGATTCCAATGATCTGTCCCTGAACGTGTCCCGGGAGATTCTGCAGAACGACAGCACGGTAGAAAGCATCCGCACGGCCTTGACCAAGCGGGTTCTGGATATGCTATCCAAGCTGGCCAAGAAAGACGGCGACGAATACCAGGACTTCTGGAACGAGTTCGGCACTGTTCTGAAAGAGGGCCCGGCAGAAGACTTCAGCAACCGTGAAAAGATCGCGGGGCTGTTGCGCTTTGCTTCCACCCATACCGGTGAGTCAACCCAGAACGTTTCCCTGGATGACTACATCGCTCGGATGAAAGAAGGGCAGAGCAAGATCTATTACATCACCGCCGACAACTTCATGGCCGCGAAGAGCAGCCCGCACCTGGAAGTGTTCCGCAAGAAGGGTATTGAGGTTCTGATCCTGTCTGACCGCATCGACGAGTGGATGATGGGCTACCTCAACGAGTACGACAGCAAGCAGTTCCAGGACGTCGCCCGAGGTGACCTTGATCTCGGTGAAGTGGAAACCGAGGAAGACAAGAAGCACCAGGAAGAGGCCGCCAAGGAGCACAAGGACCTGATCGAGCGCATTCAGAAGGCACTGGAAGACCGGGTGCAGGAAGTGCGGGTCACCAACCGCCTGACCGATTCACCTGCCTGCCTGGTGACCGGTCAGTTCGATATGGGCGCGCAGATGAAGAAGATCATGGAAGCCGCCGGCCAGAAGGTGCCAGACAGCAAGCCGATCTTTGAAATCAATGTGGACCATCCTCTGGTGCAGCGCCTGGAGCAGGAATCCAAAGATGAGCGCTTCGGCGAGTTGTCTGCGGTGTTGTTCGACCAGGCCACCCTGGCCAGTGGCGAGCAACTGAAAGACCCCGGCGCCTATGTCAGCCGCCTGAACCGCCTGCTGCTGGAGCTGGCTAACTGAGCCGGCACTGACCATGCAGCAGATTATTGTGGACATCAGCATCAGCCCTGATGAGTGGATCAAGCTCTATCAGGGCGTTGCCACCGATGTTTGCACCACGGCCCGGGACGGACGCTCTGTCCGTTTCCCGGCCCGTATCCTTTCTCGTTTCTTCCTTAAAGACGGCATTCAGGGCAGTTTCCGCATTCTGTTTGACGATCAGGGCAAGTTTGCCTCGATCGAGCGTTTGTAACGCCCGCCTTCAAGGCTGACCTTCCTGCGCCTTTATCGATAATGAAAAACTTTCAAAAGCTTATTTTTAATTAATTGTCTGTTGGTCGCTCCCCCGCGATAAGGTGAAGGTGTTCTCGCAATCAAGGAGTTGCGCCGTGTCAGTGTCAATCGAATTTGCACCGGTAGCATGGAAGGACTTGCTCGGGATTCTGGTGGACTACTATCAGGATTACGCAATCGCCCAGTGATCGTTCTGTCGCTTTGCCCGGGCTGCGGGAAGTCCATAGGGATTCACTATACAGGCGGTAGTAAACATTCAAGCAGCGGCCTGTGAATGATCTATATTTAGTGATGCCCTTGATCGTGAAATGCTTTTTTGCCAATGACGCAGAAACAGGAGAATACGATGTCTGAGAATAATAGTGGTGGTAAGTGCCCGGTCATGCACGGGTCCAATACGCAGGAGCAGGGCAATGTGGCGGCCTGGTGGCCGGAGAACCTGAATCTGGACATCCTGCACCAGCACGACAGCAAGACAAACCCGATGGGCGAAGACTTCGACTACCGCGAAGAAGTCAAAAAACTCGATTACGAAGCGCTCGAAAAGGACATGCACGAGCTGATGACCAACAGCGAGGATTGGTGGCCGGCAGATTGGGGTCACTATGGCGGTCTGATGATTCGTATGGCGTGGCACGCGGCAGGCACCTACCGGTTGGCCGATGGCCGTGGAGGCGGTGGCACCGGCAACCAGCGTTTTGCTCCTCTGAATTCCTGGCCCGATAACGGCAACCTTGATAAGGCTCGCCGCCTGCTGTGGCCGATCAAGAAGAAGTATGGCAACAAGGTAAGCTGGGCCGACCTGTTTATCCTTGCCGGTAACATTGCCTATGAGTCCATGGGCTTCAAAACCTTTGGCTTCTCCTATGGCCGTCAGGACATTTGGCACCCCGAGAAAGACATCTACTGGGGCGCAGAGAAAGAGTGGCTGGCGCCTTCTGACAGCCGCTACGAGAGCGTAGATAAGCCAAACACCATGGAAAACCCGCTGGCCGCGGTTCAAATGGGCTTGATTTACGTGAACCCAGAGGGGGTAAACGGCAATCCCGATCCTCTCAAGACCGGCGAGCAGGTTCGCGAAACGTTCGCCCGTATGGCCATGAACGACGAAGAAACCGCTGCACTGACCGCCGGTGGCCACACCGTGGGTAAAGCGCACGGTAACGGCGATGCGGATGCGCTTGGGCCAGAGCCGGAAGCAGCAGACGTAGAGCATCAGGGCTTCGGTTGGATCAATCCCAACATGCAGGGCAAGGCCACCAATGCCATTACTTCCGGCATCGAGGGCGCCTGGACCACCAACCCGACCAAATTCGACATGGGTTATTTCGATCTGCTGTTCGGTTACGACTGGCAGTTGACCAAGAGCCCGGCTGGTGCAAACCAGTGGGAGCCGATCGACATTAAAGAAGAGGATATGCCAGTCGACGCGAGTGATCCGTCCAAACGCGTCAAGCCGATGATGACGGACGCCGACATGGCCATGAAGGTTGATCCGAAGTACCGTGCCATCTGCGAGAAGTTCATGGCGGATCCGGACTACTTCAACGACTGCTTCGCCCGCGCCTGGTTCAAGCTGACGCACCGTGACATGGGTCCGAAGGCCCGTTACATCGGTCCGGACGTACCGGCTGAAGACCTGATCTGGCAGGATCCGGTTCCTCAGGGCGAGACCAACTACATCGAAGAAGCGGTCAAAGAGAAAATTGCTGCAGCCGGCCTCAGCCTGAACGAAATGGTTTGCACCGCCTGGGACAGCGCTCGTACGTACCGTGGCTCGGACATGCGTGGTGGTGCCAATGGTGCCCGGATCCGTCTGGCTCCCCAGAAAGACTGGGAAGGCAATGAGCCCGATCGTCTCGACAAGGTGCTCAAGGTCTACGAGCAGATCTCGGCAGACACAGGCGCCAGCATTGCTGACGTGATTGTGCTGGGTGGTAACCTGGGTATCGAGATGGCGGCGAAAGCTGCTGGTCACGAAGTCCACGTTCCCTTCCTGAAAGGCCGTGGTGATGCCACCGACGCGATGACCGATGCGGCATCGTTCGAGCCGCTGGAACCGCTGTCTGATGGCTTCCGTAACTGGCAGAAGAAAGACTATGTAGTCAAACCGGAAGAGATGCTTCTGGACCGTGCCCAGCTGATGGGCCTGACTGCGCCGGAGATGACGGTTCTGCTGGGCGGTATGCGGGTGCTGGGCACCAACTACGGTGGCACCAAGCACGGCGTGTTCACAGATCGCGTTGGCCAACTGACCAACGACTTCTTCGTGAACCTGACCGACATGGCCAACCGTTGGGAGCCCACTGGCAAGAACTCCTACAACATCGTGGATCGCAAGAGCGGCAACACCAAGTTTACCGCGACCCGTGTTGACCTGGTGTTCGGTTCCAACTCCATCCTGCGTGCCTACGCAGAGCTGTACGCCCAGGACGACAACGAAGCCAAGTTCGTGAAAGACTTCGTAGCCGCCTGGACCAAGGTAATGAACGCAGACCGCTTCGACGTGAAGAAGTAAGCTGCAGTAACCAGCCGGGCATTCTGTTTCGGGATGCCCGGCTACCTATTTGCCCCCGAATTCCTTACAATCCGCTCCGCCTGACTTTTGATCAGCCGTCATTGATCTTTTTCTCAATATCTGGAGCCTTCATGCGAATCATCCTTGCCCCGATGGAAGGGCTGGTCGACGCACCCATCCGTGAAACCCTGACCAAGATCGGCGGAATTGACCGGTGCGTGACGGAATTTATTCGCGTGACCCACGGCATGTTGCCGCCCCGGATTTTCTACAAGTACGCCCCGGAACTTCACAACAACGCGCTGACCGAAGTGGGCACACCCGTGGCCGTGCAGTTACTGGGTTCAAACGCCGAAATGATGGGCCGCCATGGTGCCAAGGCCGCTGAACTGGGAGCAGGGCAGGTGGATATCAATTTTGGCTGCCCCGCCAAAACCGTCAACAAGCATAAGGGTGGTTGCGTGCTGATGCGGGAGCCGGAGTTGATGTACGACATCACAGCGGCTGTGCGCAAAGCAGTACCTGCCAATATTCCGGTAACCGCCAAGATGCGCCTGGGCTACGACGACCGCTCCATGGGTGTGGCCTGTGGCCAGGCACTGGAAGCCGCCGGGGCATCGGAGATCGTGATCCACGCCCGCAGTAAAGTCGATGGCTACAAACCGCCCGCCTACTGGGAAGAGATTGCCAAAGTGCGCGAAGCGGTCCAAAGCCACGTCATCGCCAACGGCGAAATCTGGACAGTGGAAGACTACTGGCGCTGCCGCAAAGTCTCTGGTTGTGACGACGTGATGATTGGCCGTGGCCTCATTGCCCGGCCAGACCTGGCGGCACAGATTAAAGCCTCACAGCAGGGTGACTCTATCGAACCCATGGCCTGGCCGGAAGCGGTTGCCCTGGTGCGTGAATATGCGGCAGCCCTGCAAACCCGCCTGGAAGACAAATACGTGACCGGTCGCATCAAGCAATGGCTCAATTACCTGCGCCAGGGCTTTGCCGAAGCCGAGGCGCTTTGGCCCCAGGCTCGGAAGCTCCGGGACGTGGCGCCCATGCTGGCTTGCCTGGGCCAGCCGGTAGACTTACCCACCCAGCGCACCAACGCTGCCTGACTCACCCCCCGAGCTTTCCCCCTCTACTACACTGGTACGAATCAGTGTGGTTGACGTAAGTCTTTTCGGTTTTGAAAAACGAGAGGGATGGCACGATGAAAACAAAGAAACGCCACTTGCCCCTTGGTCTGTTAATGGCGGCGGGGTTGGCTTTGACCGCTTTAGCCCAGGCCGACGACGCTGTGGTCAAAGTTAACCCATTGGGCAGCCACGACGGTGAATTCTGTAGCCGCGATCGCGCACTGATCTTTGAAGACCCGAACGGCACCCGCATTCTGTACGATGCCGGCCGCACGGTGGCCGGCCCGGACGACCCCCGCCTGGGTAATATCGACGTTATCCTGGTGTCCCACATGCATGGGGACCACGTAGGCGACCAGCGAATCGACAAAACCAATCAGGGGAGCTGTGGCAATCCGGAGACCTCGGTTTCCAGCTTGCCCCAGTCCAATACCGTTGATATCGCCTTGAAAAAGAAATCAACCATCGTGACTGGCAGCGAGATGCCCGCGTTCTTCGCCGCCAAGCTGAATGAAGTCGCTACCGAGAACGGCAAGGTGGTAGCCGGCACGCGCACGGCCCGGTTCACCGAACTGGTGTCTGCGGCCGTACATGTGCCCCTCAGTGGCCGCACCATGGCATTCAATGGTGCGGCCGGTTGCATCAGCGGCTGTAACTGAAGCGCTTTAGTCAGAGCTCTCCAGCTCTGGAGAGTAACTGCCGGAACGGGCCAGGCCATTGAGCCTGGCCCGTTTTTTCATGGCCGCCTGGGCTTTGTCGGCATTGTCAAGCTTACCGGCCCAGGCTTTCTGCGCTGGCTCCTGCAAGGCCCGGCCGTAGGAAAAGCTGAGCTCCCAGGGGTGGTAACCCATGCTGTTCAGGGCGTTCAGGTTCTCCGTGGATTCCTCCGGGGTTTGGCCACCGGACAGGAAAAATATGCCCGGTACAGCCGCCGGCACCACCCGCCGGAACACGCTCAGGGTGGCTTCGGCAACCTGTTCCGGGCTGGCTTTGCCCGTTTCTTTGCCCGGTGTCACCATACTGGGTTTCAGCACCATGGTTTCCAGATCTACGCGGTGGCGGTGAAGTGCCTTGAACACTTCCAGCAGCACATCTTCACTGACTTCCGCCGCGCGTTCGATGCTGTGGTTGCCATCTATCAGAACCTCGGGTTCCACAATCGGCACTATGCCCATGGACTGGCACACTGCGGCGTAGCGGGCCAGCACCTCGGCATTGGATCTGATCGCCTGGAACGAGGGCAGGGTGTCGGAGATATGGAACACATCCCGCCACTTGGCAAAGCGCGCGCCCATGGATTTGTAGTGCTCCAGGCGCGTGCCAAGTCCATCCAGCCCATAGGTGATTTCATCCCCCGGCGAATTCACCAGCGGGCCTTTGCCCTGGTCCACCTTGATGCCAGGAACAATGCCCTGTCTGGCCAGCAGCTTGGGGATAGCAACATCATCCAGGCTCAGTTGCTCCAGCGTTTCCTCGTACAGAATAACGCCGCTTACGTGCGTTCCAAGCTTTGGCGTGGAAAAGATGATGCTGCGGTATTCGCGCCGGGTGGCTTCCGTGGATTCAACGCCCACCGCCTTGAACCGTTTGGCAATGGTTGGGGCGCTCTCATCTGCCGCGAGAATACCTTTGCCCGGTTGGACCAGGTCGGCAATGGTGGCTAACAGCTCCTGTTTAACGCTCATGGCTCCTCCTTGGTTGCTGATTCTGCAGTGGTCGAGATTTATTCAGTGTAGTCTCAAAAAGCCCGACTGTTATTTGATCTGGGCTAAGGCGGGAACGCATCGCAGGTTCTAGACTTAAGGTATAACAAGATCAAACTGGAGCCCGCCATGAAAACCGTCGTCAGCGTCAGCCAGGGATCGTCTGAGTACGACTATGAGCTGGAAACCGAATTTCTGGGCCATACGTTTCGTGTGGTGCGAGTGGGCACCGATGGCAATCTTGATCGGGCCGAGGCCGTTCTCGATTCGATTCGCGCGCAGGCTGATGCCATCGGCCTGAGCATGATGCACGACCACTACCAGGTGGGCCGTGAGCAGCTTGAACACCCGGATACCGCCAGGCTGGAAGCCTGCGTACCAGACAAACCGATTACCACCGGGGCAGGCTTGCGGGGCATCCTCCAGGAATGGGCGGTTCGCCATACCCAGACCGAGCTGGGCCACTTTTTCGATAATGCTCGGGTGTTGTTCCTCAATGGACAGGCCGGATTCCGCATTGCCAAGGCCTTGTCTGAGCATACCGACAACCTGTTCTTCGCCGACCCCTACCTGGACTTTGGCGTGCCCCGGCTGCTTACTTCCCTGAACCAGCTCGAAGGCTATACCAGGCTAACAGCACCGGTGATGTTCAGCCCCAGTGCGGTCAAGGTGATCGAGCGCCTGCATCGCACCCCGCTGTACCGAATGGGGGAGAAGCTGATCAGCGGCACGTTGCATGAAGCCGTGAGGGACTGCCATGTGATTGTCGGCGCCATAGGTGATCTTGAGGTTTTTTCAGAGAAAGAGCTGGATGGCAAAACTGTGATTACCTCCAGAGTCAGCGCATCCGCCCTGGACTGGTTCCGCTCCCGGCGCGTGGCTATGGTGGTGGATTACAGCCCCTGGCTGGAAGGCCGCCCTGTGGGAGTCAACGTGATGGAGGCAATGATCAGTGCGGCTCTGTCTCGCACACCGGAGCAACTGGGTGCGGATGATTTTCTGCACGTGATTGAACAGTTGGGGGTAGAGCCCCGCATCCTGTACCCGAACGGCTACCGTCGGATTAACCGCTTTGCCTTTGTGATTCATCCGTTGTCTCAGCAATACCTGACCAAAACCCCGCCGCTGGATTGGGTGGCCAGTGTATCGCCGCCTGGAGTGATGAACCTGGTGGAAAAAGCCATTGCCTACACCCCACCGTTTGTTTACTCAAAGGTGTCCGGTATTCAGTCGCCCACCGGGGATGAGGTAGAAGGCTGGCTGATCACCGTAGGCGGCACCCCCAGGGAAATCATGGCCCACGACCCGGAATTCACTTACGGCCGATTGCTGGCGGCGGCGAATCTGGCGAAGAAACTGGGCGCCCAGATCATGGGGCTTGGGGCGTTCACCAAGGTAGTGGGTGATGCGGGGATCACCGTGGCCAAGCGGGCACCGCTGCCCATCACCACCGGCAACAGCTACAGCGCCTCGGGCGCACTTTGGGCGGCCCACGATGCGGCGAAGAGGATTGGCCGTGTCAGCATTGGCAAGAGCGGGAAGATGGCCGGCAAAGCCATGGTTGTAGGCGCCACTGGCGCTATCGGCTCTGTCTGCGCTCGGTTGTTGGCCAAGGCCGTGGATGAAATCTACCTGGTGGCGCCGGAAGCCGCCAAGTTGTTATCCCTCAAAGAAAGCATTGAACAGGAAACCCCAGGCGCCATCGTGCATGTGGCCGCTACCACCAACCGTGACCTGGGTGAAATGGACATGGTGGTCACTGCCACCTCCGGCGCCGGTAAACGTATTCTGGACATCATGCAAGTGAAACCCGGCTGCGTGATCACAGACGTGGCCAGGCCCCTGGATATCCCCGCAGAAGACGTGGCCAAGCGGCCTGATGTGCTGGTGATTGAATCTGGAGAGATCAAACTGCCTGGCATCGTAAAAATGAAAGACATCGGCCTGCCCAAGGGTATCGCTT
This sequence comes from Marinobacter sp. NSM, assembly GCF_052380025.1. Classification (NCBI taxonomy): domain Bacteria; kingdom Pseudomonadati; phylum Pseudomonadota; class Gammaproteobacteria; order Pseudomonadales; family Marinobacteraceae; genus Marinobacter; species Marinobacter sp. NSM. Next base: position 785,011 of record NZ_JBQTCK010000001.1, on the reverse strand, counting down.
ACGCCTGCCTGGCAGAAACCATTGTGCTGGCGCTGGAGGCAAGGTTCGAGAATTTCACCCTGGGCCGGAACATTGAATGGGAAAAGGTACGGGAAATATACAAACTGGGCCTGAAACACGGCATGGAGCTGGCCGCTGTATCCGGTGTTAACGGGGTGTTTACCGAGGAAGATTTCGAGAGAGTGCGCACCTTGGCCGCCCACGCCACCGAACCGGCCTGAACCAGGCAAAGGCCTGAAGAGTGTGGGTAACGGTGGATTTTGGCCCACAAACACCTGCCGCCCACTCCCGGAGCAGCGTAGCCTGTTGACTACGCAACAAACGAATGGCTTCGGGAGAGTTCTGCCATGAACGCGCCAGTGTCACAGATCAAGAAAACCAGCAATGCAGCCTACCGGACCGCAACGCCCCCTGGATTTCTACCGGAAGTACGCAGCCCGGATTTCGAGTTTTCGGAAGACCTGCCAAGGTACTGGTGGGACAACGACCCGGCGAAAACTCTTTTGCTGGCGGCGTTGTCTGCCAGCTTCCCGCCGGGAGAGAGATTCTTTATTGATACTGTTCGCCACTACCAGAGCCAGATTACCGACCCTGAACTGAAAAAAGCGATTCGCGCGTTCATCGGCCAGGAAGCTCACCACTCGAAAGAGCATAAAATGATGAACGGTTTCCTCGAGGAGCGGGGGGTTAACCTCAGCCGGTTGGAGCGGGAAGTGCAGTGGTTTATGAACTGGATGCGTAAGCGCTTCACACCGGAGAGACAGCTGGCTCACACCGTGGCAGTGGAGCATTTTACTGCCCTGATGGCCGAAGAATTCCTGCTCAAATACGATGCCCTGGATGAGATGGACCCGCGAATCGCACCGGTCTGGGCCTGGCATGCCATTGAGGAGTCCGAACATAAGGCCGTGGCATTTGATGTCTATAAAAGCGTGGGCGGCAGCGAGTTCATCCGCGTTACGGAAATGATGTTTGTCAGCGTGATGTTTCCGTTGTTCAGCAGCATTCACCTGATACAACTGATGAAAGCCGATGGCCAGCTAGGCAACCTGAAATCCTGGGCCAAGGGCCTGAACTACATGTGGGGCAAGCCGGGGGTCTTCCGCAAACTGATTCCGTCCTACCTGAAGTATTACAGCCCGAACTTCCACCCCTGGGACAACGATGCCCGGGATCTGGTGGAGAAGGCCAAGAAGCGTTGGTTGCCGGCGTCACTTCAAGGCTGAGCAGCACCACTTGCATTCGTCGAGGGGGCAGCCGCAAAGGCTGCCCGCCTGATTACGCCGTTAGGGCCTTGCGCATGTTGTAGCGCAGGAACTGGGCACCGCGAACCGTCACCCGCTGTTCATCCACCACTTCAAAACCGTGGCGTTCAAAGAAGGGCTTGGCCACCACGCTGGCTTCGGTTTTCAGCTCCTTTGCGCCCTTGGCAATCAGCTGTTGCTCAGCCTCGTGGTACAGGGTGGAGGCTATGCCACGGCGGGCATAGTTGGGGGCGGTAAATACCAGATCAATGGTGCCGTCGTCATCGTAGGAGATAAACCCGGCTAGGTCCTGGCCTTCTTCCGCCACCAGAGTTTCCAGCGATTCCAGCCTTTGCCGCCAGGTATCCAGGTGTGGCGTGCGGGAGGCCCAGGCGAACCGCTGGGTCTCATCATAGGCGCCCGCCGTGAGTTCGTGCACGGAATCGGTAAACAGGCGAACCACCGGGCTCAAATCCTGGATACGGTACTTGCGGATAGTGATCGACGTGATTGTGCTCATGATGACTCAGTGTGTACCTGTGTTGGAGCGCGGGTTAATAACCCATAAACCCGCTACTCCAGTCAGCATACCGACAACCGCAGGAAAATCCAGCCTTAGAATTGCCTGAGTCAAGCGCCTTGTCTACAGCTTGTCAAAGGGGCTGATGGGGCCAGTGGAGTCTGGTCGGCGCGGACAATCAATCCAAGCCGAACACGCTGCAGGCCTCTTCGGCCACAATCCCATGCCGTTTCGCGAGATTGACCCGGTTGTCATCGTAACCACCGCCAATCACCGTGGCTGCAGGAATACCCCGGCGCTTGAGTTCCCCCAGCACTAGCCGGTCCCGCTGCCGAATACCTTGCTCCGATATATTGAGCTTGCCGAGTGGATCGCCCTGGTAGACATCCACGCCGGCATCGTAGAGCACGATGTCTGGTCTGGATTGCGCCAGGGCGTGTTGCAGGGTTTCGTGAACAACCGTCAGATAGTCTTCATCACCCATGCCATCGGGCAGCGCCACGTCCAGATCACTGATTTGTTTTTCAAAGGGGAAATTACGTTCGCAGTGGATGGAACAGGTGAATGCCCCTGGTTTGTTGGCGAGCAGGGCTGCGGTGCCATCTCCCTGATGCACATCCACATCAAAGATCAGCACTCTGCTGATACCTTCCTGCCCAAGCAGCACGTTGGCGGCAATCGCCAGGTCATTGAGGATGCAGAACCCCGAGGCGTAATCGAAATGGGCGTGATGGGTACCGCCAGCAAGGTGGCAGGCAATGCCGTGTTGCAGGGCCAGTTGCGCTGCAAGCACGGTGCCGGAGGGCGCCAGAAACGTACGTCGCACCAGGCCGGTGCTCCACGGCAGGTTCACTTGTCGTTGTTCCCGCGCCGTCAGTCGGCCCTGAGCGAAACGGGCCAGGTAGTCCGGGCAATGGGTTTGTGTGAGCCAGCCCTGGCGGCAAGGCGCTGGGCGAAAGCTGTTGCTGCGTGTAAGCAGCCCCGTGGAACGCATGTATTCCGCCAGAAGACCGAACTTTTCCATGGGGAAGCGGTGCTTCTGCGGGAAAGGAAAGCTGTAATCCGGGTGATGGACAATGGGTATGGTCATTCGCTAGGGCAGTGCCGGAATAATGTGGTCTTCAATTAACTGGAACTGGCGCCGCAGGTAACGGGACCCCGGCGAGGGTGGGGTAGGGTCTGAGGTCATCACCACGGTCAGTGCCAGGGTCGGCACTACATAGAGCACCTGGCCGCCAAAACCGCGCCCGTAATACCCCATCTCACCCGCCATGGGCCGCAGGAACCAGCCGTAGCCATAGGGATCATCAGTGTAAGCGGATTCGCCGCGACCGGTCCAGGATTCACGGACCCAGTTCTCCGGGAATAATTGTTGGTCGCCCACACGCCCGTTATTTCGATACAGCTCGCCGATTTTTACCAGATCACGGGGTGAGAGCAGCATATTGTTACCGCCGAAGTATACTCCTTGCGGATCGCGGTCCCAGGGTGGGATATCTACGCCCAGAGGTTCCCCCAGCCACTCCCGGGCCAGGGATAGGGTGCTGCGACCAGAGCTTTCGGTGAGTGCGGCTGAGAGCAGGTGACTGCTGCCAGAGGAATACAGCATGCGCCCGCCTGGCTCATCCACGAACGGCCGGGTAAGCACATGGCTGACCCAGTTACTACTGGCAACCCAAGGCCCATAGTTAGCCCCAGAGGTACGTTGTAGACCCGCCTGTAAAGACAACAGGTGCCCAAGGGTAATGCGCTCAACACCCTCGGTGGCCGACGCTGGCACCCGGTTGCCCAAGGCTTCTATCACAGGCTGATCGGGACCCTCGAGTACATCGTTTTTGATACCCATACCCACCAGTGCAGACAGCACCGTTTTAGACAAAGACTTGATGTTAACGGGCGTATCCAGACCCTGGCCCCGTAAATCCAGTGCCAGAATTTCTTCGCCCTGATGGGTAACGATCAGGGTGTGCAGGCGATCAAGTTGTGCGGCTTCTTGCTCGACCTGGGCTTGCCAATCTGTGGGCTGTGCTTGGGAAAGTGAGGGGATAACGAGGATCAGAAACGTTCGAGCCCACCTGGATAACCTCTGCATAGTGTTGGGATACCCTTCGTTGATGTAAACGTGAAAATCATAGCTGGATAACGACTGTACGCTACAAGATTAGAAGGGGCTCACTTCCGTTATTTGATTTCGCCTCAGGAATCGCCCCCTTCAACCAACCTCACGGCATCGTCACTGAACTGCGTGCCTTGCTCACCTTCACGGTTTGAACCGAAGAGATTGATCCACTGGTCGCCCCTTAGCAACACTTCTCCGCTACCGGTGCTGCTCTGATTTCCTGCCGCATAATGGCCGGCAAAGTTGAAGGCGAATGCCCCAGGGGATTCCGGCAATGGAGTTAACTTGAAGCCAATAGTCAGTTCCGGTGAAGACGCGTACCCCCGGCCTTCATCGGCAAGACCTACCCGCAAGAGGTGAGAACGTTCCAGAAATTCCGGGCGAAGTTCCGAAGGACTGCCATCGGGCTCTGTGGCCTGGCATTCGCAATAGCGAATCTCCAGTATCATCGAACTGCTATTAAGGAAGTGTTCGGGAGTTGGGCCGCCGGCATGTGTCTGGCCCGGGACCAGCTGGCTAGTTCTATCTGAGTCCGTTGCACCGCATGGGGCTGCGGGAAGCTTGCCAGCCAACCTTCGTTGCCAAGCTGTAGCACCATCCTCGGATTCGAATGCCCGTTGAATACTTCCCGTTGAAATTGGCGCCCTTATTGTTGCCCGCGAAAACTCACGACTGCCAACCATAATGCGGAGAACGGTTCCGACATTGGCTTCCGTGTATGCCTCAAAATTCCTGGACCCAACCGCTGTTAATTTGATCTCAACCGGCCAACCGAAAGCTGTCTGTTCACCAACTGTAGAGGTTTCCACGAACGACGAGCACAAATAGAAGTCCGATTCAGTCTCTGCCAATCCGGCGACAGGTAAAATCCAAAAAATTAAAGCGATCAATCTTATAGTGGCCATGACCTACCCCACTGTTCCCGAAAAACGTTAAACTTCCGTCTCACTGCGGCGGAGGGAAGATAACCCGATAAAGGCCCCGCCACACCACCGAATCCAGCGGTGCATACCGAAAGGCCCGGACAATCGCGCCCCAGGCGGTGGATGGCTTCCCGGCCGAAGCAAAATAACGGGCTTTGCGGCAGTAGAAACGGGCCAGGCCCCAACGGATTTCCCAGGGTTTGAGTGTGTTCCCGTATTCCTCAATAAAATCCCGAATAATCGACTCGTTCGCCGCAAAGCGACGTTGCTTGTCGCTGGAAATCTGATCTGCCATCACCCGGTAATAGCCCCAATACTCGGGGACATACAGGAACGTAAAACGGGCTGAAAAACGCAACCAGATATCGTAGTCGTCGGCAACGCCGTTACGGCCAGAAAACCCGCCCATGGCATCGAAACACTTTCTCCGCGCCATTACCGTGTTGATGCTCACGCTGTTGTCCACCAACATCTGGCGGGCAATCCGGCCCGAGTATCGGCGCATATTCTTGCGGGACAACTCGCGGCCCTGTTCATCGATCATGATTTCATCACTGTGAAGCACGTCCACGTCCGAGTGAGCCTCCATCAGCGCCACTTGCCGTTCCAGCTTCTCCGGCACCCACAGGTCATCGGAATCGAGAAAACATATTAGCTCTCCCCGGGCGTACTGAAGCGCCAGATTCCGGGCGATGCTCTGGCCCTGATTCTCCTGAAAATGGTACTGAATACGACGATCATCCAGATAGCTGGCCAGCTTTTCACGGGTGCTATCTCGGGAGCCATCATCGATGATGATCAGCTCCCAATGGGGGTAAGACTGGGCCAACACAGACTCGACAGCCTGTGTGATGGTGCGCTCCCGGTTGAAGGTGGGGGTGATGATGCTCACCAGTGGTTTTGAAGCCGTCACTAGGGTTCCTGACCTGCAGAAGGACACAAAAAATGCTATCGGGCCAAACTATGTTTGATCGGAAGGCGGATCCACCAATAACGACGCTTCACAAACATTGCCCCTCCTGAACAAAAAGGCCCGGCAGCTTCCGCAACCAGGCCTTTTCGTCACTCAGCGGTCAATCACCTCAACCGCACTTGCTGTCGCCGCAAGACAGGCAGGTGGCGCAGCCGTCCATCACAATCACCGCTTTGGTGCTGCATTTGCCGCACATGGTGGCGTTGGCGGGGTAGTCGCTGCCGCTGTCGTCGTTGGTAGCTTTGTTCTGGCTGGCTTCGAACTCGGCGCGTTTCTCGGCGAGAATGCGCTTGGTGGTTTCGCTCAGCTCGTCGCTTTCCAGCAGGCCGATGGCCTTCAGGTGCTTCTCGATCACGGCGCCGATTTCGGCAACCAGTGACGGCATGAACACGCCGCCTTTCTTGAAGTAGCCGCCGTTGGGGTCGTACACGCTGCGCAGCTCTTCCACCAGGAAGGTTACGTCGCCACCTTTGCGGAATACCGCAGAGATTACGCGGGTGAGGGCGATAACCCACTGGAAGTGTTCCATGGATTTGGAATTGATGAACACTTCGTACGGTTGCCGGCTTTCGTGGTCGGTGCCTTCGTTCAGCAGGATGTCATTGATAGTAATGTACATCGCGTGCTCGGCCACCGGCGGTTTGATCTTGTAGGTGGTGCCTAGCAAGAAGTCCGGCCGTTCAATGTATTCGTTCATCTCCACCGGCTTGGTTTCAGCCGTCACCGGTGCCTGGTGCTCGTTCGGGGTTTCCGTGTCGGCTTTCTTGACTCGGTAGCCGACAATCTTGTTGCTGATTTTCACTGTCATGTTCGTTGTCCTGTCTGTCGGTTCCCGGGATCAATATTTACCGTAAGTGCCTTCTTTAAGCGCATCAAACAGGTTGGCGGCGGTGTGGGTTTCGCCGTCGTACTCTACCTGTTCGTTGCCCTTGAGGGTCACTTTGCTGCCATCGTCCAGGGTGAATTCGTACAGGGTGTTTTCAAGGTCTTTCTCTTTAACCAGTACGCCCTGGAAGGCTTCCGGGTTGAAGCGGAAGGTGGTGCAGCCTTTCAGGCCCTTGTCGTAGGCGTACAGGTAAATGCCTTTGAAGTCCTGATATGCGAAGTCTGTAGGAACATTGGCGGTTTTGGAAATGGAGGAATCTACCCATTTCTGTGCCGCTGCCTGAATGTCTACGTGCTGCGTGGGGGTTACGTCATCGGAGGTGGTGAAGTAACTGGGCAGCTTTTTGTCTTCTTCTTCGGAGAAGGGCATGGCGCCAGGGTTAACCAGGTGGCGGTAGGCCAGCAGCTCGAAGCTGAACACGTCCACTTTCTCTTTGGTTTTACGGCCTTCACGGATGATGTTCCGGGCGTAGTGGTGCGAGAAGCTTGGCTCAATGCCGTTACTGGCGTTGTTGGCCAGCGACAGGCTGATGGTGCCGGTGGGCGCGATGGACGTGTGGTGGGTAAAACGGCCACCCTTTTCGGCCAGCTTTTTCACCAGTTCCGGCTCTACGTGGCCAATCTGCTGCATGTAGCGGCTGTACTTGGCGTGCAGCAATTTGCCCTTGAGGATGTCGCCCACTTTGTAGCCGTCTTTGGCCAGGTCCGGGCACTTGTTCATCATCTTGGGGGTGATTTCAAACTCGTCTTCCATGATGGGCGCCGGGCCTTTCTCTTCAGCCAGGGCCAGGGACTGGCGCCAGCCTTCCACGGCCATTTCCCGAACCACGTCTTCGGTGAACTGCACGGAATCGTCAGAGCCGTAGGGCATGCGCAGCATGGCGAGGGTGGAACCCAGGCCCAGGATGCCCATGCCGTGGCGGCGCTTGTAGGTGATTTCGTGGCGCTGCTCGGCCAGCGGCAGGCCGTTGATTTCTACCACGTTGTCCAGCATGCGGGTGAAGATGCCCACTACCTTGCGGTACTTTTCGTAGTTGAAGCTGGCTTTGTCGGTGAACGGGTAGTCCACGAACTTGGTCAGGTTCACGGAGCCCAGCAGACAGCTGCCGTAAGGGGGCAGGGGCTGCTCGCCACAGGGGTTGGTGGCGCGGATGTCTTCGCAGAACCAGTTGTTGTTCATTTGGTTGACTTTGTCGATCAGGATGAAGCCCGGCTCGGCGTAGTCGTAGGTGCTGGTCATGATGGTGTCCCAGATGAACTGGGCTTTCACCGTCTTGTAGATGCGGCAGGCCACCTTGCCTTCTTCATTTACCACATAGCCGTCCTGAACCGGGAAATCGCGGTACAGGAACTGCTCGGCGTTGTTCAGGTCCAGGCCTTCGTCTTCCACTTCCTTCTTGGTGACAGGGAAGGAGAGGTGCCAGTCGTCACCGTTGCGTACGGCTTCGATGAAGTCTTCGGTGATCAGCAGAGACAGGTTGAACTGGCGCAGGCGGCCGTCTTCACGCTTGGCCTGGATGAATTCGATGACGTCGGGGTGGTGTACATCGAAGGTGGCCATCTGGGCACCGCGGCGGCCACCGGCAGAAGACACGGTGAAGCACATGCGGTCGAAGATATCCATGAACGACAGCGGGCCAGAGGTGGTGGCGCCGGCACCAGCGACGTAGGCACCGCGGGGGCGCAGGGTAGAGAACTCATAACCGATACCACAACCGGCCTTGAGGGTAAGGCCCGCTTCGTGGTTTTTTTCCAGGATGTCGTTCATGGAATCCTGGATACTGCCGGATACCGTGCAGTTGATGGTGGAGGTGGCAGGCTTGTGGGCTTCCGCACCGGCGTTGGAGGTGATCCGGCCAGCCGGAATGGCACCGTTTTGCAGTGCCCAGAGAAACTCCTTCATGTACTTGTTGCGTACATTCTTGTTCTCCACTTCCGACAAGGCCTTGGCAACGCGCTCGTAAGTCGCGTTGATGTCTTTGTCGACCGCTTCGCCTGTTTTGGTCTTCAGCTGGTATTTGCTGTGCCAGATATCAAGCGACGCTTCCTGCATGGGAATCGTTGTGATCACTGCCTGTGCCTTAGCGTTCATTGCCACCCTCGGTTTCCAGTATGTCTCGTTTTGATGGTGCCGTCCCCGGCGCCATGCCCCTTTTTTAATGGTGTTGCGTTCTTACTGCCGGCCTGTTTTTGGTCAAAAACACTAGATGTGGTATTTGCCTGGCGGAAGGTGCCGCCTGTTCAGAGCCGGTGGATTGCCTTTATCTTGCTGTCGGAGTTGCTTTTGCCAGCTTTCCCGGCGCCCGCGCGGCGGGCTGTGTGGTTGTTATTTGCCCTATATATGGGCTTCTTGTTCGTGAAGTATAACAGGATATAGTGGTCTGTGAATAAGAGAGCAACTATTGAATGAGCTTTGAGTGCAAAGAAAATCAATGGAAGAATACTTGCAACGCGCAAAATCCCTGCTGTGCGGGCGTTCAGCGCGGTTTCGGGGGAATCACTAGATGTTGTGGTTAAAAAGCGTTCAGTGAAAATTGTTGTGATGCGCAAGTTTTTGTGATGTCTGCACGTATCGAGATGCGACGTGTCGGTAGAGTATGAGGGTGGCGTCGTAACACCGCAGTGGCCCACAGGAAGTGATAACTACTATAAAAGGAAAAGAACAATGAAAGGCCTGAAATCTACCATGCTAGGGCTGTGTGTTGCGGGGGCCGCCCCTGCCGCCATGGCGTTCCAGCCGTTGGATGAAATCTCGATGGGTAACATCACCGGTCAGGCGGGTGTCACTATTGAGCTGGAAACCCGGCTGAATATTGATCGGTTTATCTACACGGATGAGGGATCGTTGGTGATTAACGATATCTCTGTGGGTGGTGCCAACCGTATCGACCTGTTTCCGGAACTGGGCTTTAACCTGACGGGAGCCGGGCCCAGCGACAAGCTGGACAACGTTCGGATCAATATCGACATTGCCAATGACGGCGATGCCATCATCAACATTCTCCCGATGACCTTCGGGGCTGTGGATATGCGCATCACCACCGGGGCCTGGGACCTGACCGGCATCGATGGCAGCACCACCATTATGGATAACTTCCAGATGGATATGCTGATTGGCTCTGGCACCATCCGGGTGGATACCGCCACGGATACCCTGAGGCTGTTAACGGATTTCGCCATTGATGACCTGGACTTTGATATTCCATTCCTGGCCATGGGTATCCGGGATCTCCGGCTCACCGGGGCGGATTATGATCTGCAGGCACCCCAGCCCTTGCGGCTGTTCGCCAATGTGGATCTGGATATCTTCAAGGGCGCCAATGCCGCCGGTACCGAAGTTCTCGCCATAGAGATGGACAGCTTCCGGGCTGACCTGAGCATAGGTGGCGTGTTAATTGGTGGCACCTCGGTTGGTTCGGTCATGCTGGATGACCTGGCCATAACCAATACCTCGATGCGCATTTACGGCCATTAACGGCTTTCGCTGTGTGTAATAAAAAACGGGGCCTTCGTGGCCCCGTTATCTATTGCGGAAATGGCTTAGCCCAGTAACAGGCTGTCGTCGTCCACTTCCAGCCCGCGCTGTTTCTCAAACAGGCCGAGTAGGTCTTTTACTTCCAGTCCTTCACGGTCTTTACCGGCAATGTCGAACACCACCTGGCCCTGGTGCAGCATGACTGTTCGGCTGCCCACCTCCAGCGCTTGTTTCATGCTGTGGGTGACCATCAGGGCGGTCAGCTTCTGTTCTTCAATGATCTTTTGCGTGAGCTCCAGAACAAAGTTGGCGGTTTTCGGGTCCAGGGCGGCGGTGTGCTCGTCCAGCAACAGGATGCTGGAAGGCGTCAGGCTGGCCATCAGCAGGCTGACGGCCTGGCGCTGGCCACCGGAGAGCAGGCCCATCTTGTCGCCCAGGCGGTTCTCCAGGCCCAGCTTCAACGTGGCGAGGCTGTCCCGGAATTGCGGCAGGTACTTGCCTTTCACCGCTGTGGTGAGGCCACGGCGCTGGCCACGCTTGATGGCCAGTGCCAGGTTTTCCTCGATGGACAGGTTCTCACAGGTGCCCGCGAGAGGGTCCTGGAACACCCGTGCCACTCGCGAGGCCCGTTTGTGGGTGGGCAGGCGGGTAACGTCCTGGTTGTCGACAATAATCTGGCCGCTGTCCACCATCACCTCGCCCGAGAGGGCGTTCAGGAAGGTGGATTTGCCGGCCCCGTTACTGCCGATAACGGTCACAAACTCACCCTGGTTTACGGTCAGGCTCATGCCCCGCAGTGCCGGGTTTTCCAGTGGCGTACCCTTGCCGAAGGTAAGCCGTAGATCGGTCGCGCTGATCATAGTGCCTCCTCAGGCTTTATTGCGGCTGAAGCGGTTAGTGAGATTGGTGCGAACGCCCGGCAGAACAATCGCCAGGGTAACGAGTACCGCGGTAATCAGGTTCAGATCCTGGGCCTGCAGACCAAGTACGTCTGCATTCAGTGCAAAGGCTATCGCCAGACGGTAAATGATGGCGCCGATCACGCAGGCCAGCAGGGCACGCATAACAGTAGAGGGGGTTAGCACAGCCTCACCGCCAATCAGGGACGCCAGACCAATAACAATCACGCCTACACCCATCGTAACATCGGCAGCCCCCTGGCTCTGGGCGAACAGAGCACCGGCCAGACCAACCAGACCGTTAGACAGGGCCACACCCAGGATGATCATTCCGCCAGTGGCGATGCCCTGAGCCCTTGCCATGCGAGCGTTGGAGCCAGTAGCGCGCATGGCCAGGCCGGTTTCCGATTTCATGAAGCGCCACAGGAGCACCAACGAAACCGCGACAACGATCAGGAACAGAATGACGGGCACCTGATGGAACTCCAGACCAAGGGAATACCAGGGTGTCAGTACCGTTTCTTCTGACAACAGTGCGATATTAGGCCGGCCCATGATGCGTAGGTTCACCGAGTACAGCGCGATCATGGTCAGGATGGACGCCAGAAGGTTCAGGATGTTGAGCTTGACGTTTAGGAGAGCCGTCACAGCGCCTGCCGCCATGCCCGCCAACGCGGCCAAGCCGGTGGCAACCCACGGGTTCCAGCCTTCCAGGATCAGAACGGCGGCTACGGCTGCACCCAGGGGGAAGCTGCCGTCCACTGTCAGGTCGGGGAAGTCGAGAACACGGAAAGAGAGGTAAATACCAAAGGCAACCAGGCCATAGATCAGGCCGGTTTCAAGAGCACCGTAGAATGCAATTTCACTGAGCATGGGTAGTTAATCACCGTGAAAGAAAACGGGCGGGCCCTTGTGGGGTCCGCCCGTGTTGGTCAGGCGTTACTTGTCGCTTTTGACGACTTCTTTTGCGTCCTGGATGAGGTCTTCGGACAGGGTAATACCCATGCGCTCACCGGCGGCCGGGTTTACGTAAAGGTCCAGCTCTTCCATGGTTTCAACGGGCATGTCGGCGGTGCCGGCACCTTCCAGAATGCGCACAACCATGGCGCCGGTCTGGCGGCCGTGGTTGTAGTAGTTGAAACCGAGAGCGGCAACCGCGCCACGCTCAACAGTGGCGGTGTCTGCCGCGAATACCGGAATCTTGGACCGCTCGCCAACGGAAATCACCGCTTCGGCAGCACTGATCACGGTGTTGTCGGTGGTCAGGTAGATGGCATCTACCTTGCCGACCAGCGAGCGGGCCGCACCCAGCACTTCAGAGGTCTTGGTGGCAGCACCTTTAACCAGTTGCATGTCGCGGGCCGCCAGGCGCTCTTCAAGCAGATCAATCAGGGCGGCGGCATTCGCTTCACCGGGGTTGTAAACGGTGCCGATGCGCTTGGCATCCGGCATGATGCGCTGGAGCATGTCCAAATGCTTCTCAATAGGCAGCATGTCGCTTACGCCTGTGATATTGGCGCCCGGTGTCTCAAGGCTCTGGACCAGTTTGGCCGCCACCGGGTCTGTCACTGCTGAGAAGACAACCGGAATGTTGCGGGCTGCGGCTGCTACGGTCTGGGCAGACGGGGTAGCGATGGCAACAATCACGTCCGGGCTTTCACCCACAAACTTGCGGGCAATCTGGGAGGCAATCGCTGAGTTGCCCTGGGCGCTTTCGTGCATCAGGCGAAGGTTTTCACCCACGCGGTAGCCGCGCTCGGCCAGTTCATCTTTGATGCCTTCATGAGCGGCATCCAGTGCCGGGTGCTCAACAATCTGCGTGATGGCAACTACACGGGTTTCTTCAGCCTGAACCAGGCTTGCTGCTGCCAGCAGCGAAGCGCCGATCAGGGTGCGCAAGGTCTTCTTGGCCATATGCCCATCTCCGAGTCAGTGACTGATGTCCCCGTTTGCCGGGGCGGAAAAATGAAAGTGCGCAAGTTTACCACAGGGATATAGGTTTCGGGGTAGGGATGGGCGATACTTTATCAGTTGCTATTGCGCATTTGTCTGAAATGCAGATATTTTGGTTTTGTCACGTTTTGACGTGCAGGTGTGTGTTGAAATAGGCTACGAAAGTCTAATAATACGATACCCCCCAACTATAAAGACAAACTAGGAAGGTCCATGGACACAACAAACAAACTTCCCCTCGATATGCTGTACCACTGGGAAGCCACGAAAGCTGATTCCCCTTACATGACTCAGCCGATTGGCAACGGCAAGGTGGTTGAATACACCTGGGGCCGGGCAATTGATGAAGCCCGCAGGATGGCATCCTACCTGAAGTCCCTTAACCTGCCGGAAAAGAGCCGTATTGGTCTTATTTCGAAGAACTGCGCGCAATGGATCATGACCGACTGGGCGATCTGGTTGGCCGGCCATATTTCCGTACCCCTGTACCCGACCCTGAATGCGGATACCGTCAACTACATCCTGAACCACGCCGAATGCGAGGTTCTGTTTGTGGGCAAGCTGGACGACTGGGACAGCATGAAGCCGGGTGTTCCAGATTCCGTGCGTTGCATTTCCTACCCCCTGAGCCCGCCCAACGATTTCGAGACCTGGGACGACATCGTGGCCAAGTACCCGCCGCTGGAAGGCCAGGTGCATCGTGATCCGGAAGAGCTGGCGACGATTGTTTATACCTCCGGCAGCACCGGCCGTCCGAAAGGCGTCATGCTGAGCTTCCAGAACATGGCGTTTGCTGCTGCAGGCGGTATCCAGACTCTGGGTGTTGGCCCTGAGGAACGGATGTTGTCGTATCTGCCGCTGGCCCACGTATTCGAGCGTACGTTTGTGGAGCTGGGTTCCCTGTATTCTGGCTTCCATCTGTACTTTGCCGAGTCCCTGGATACCTTTGTTCAGGATCTGCAGCGCGCGCAGCCTACGCTGTTCCTGTCGGTGCCTCGCCTGTGGGTGAAGTTCCAGCACGGCGTATTGCAGAAGGTGCCCAAGCAGAAGCTGGAGCGGTTGCTGAAGATTCCGCTGGTCAACAAGCTGATCAAGAAGAAGGTTCTCAAAGGCCTGGGCCTGGACAAGGTCAAGCTGGCGGGCTCCGGCTCCGCGCCGCTGTCCAACGATGTGCTGGACTGGTACCGCAACCTGGGCCTGGAGCTGCTGGAAGGCTACGGCATGTCTGAGAACTTCGCCTACTCGCACATGAACAAGCCGGGCCGTACCCGTACCGGTTACGTGGGCGAGGCGCTGCCAGGTGTTGAGGTGAAAATCAGCGAGCAGGGCGAAGTGTTGGTGAAGAGCCCGGCCACCATGATGGGTTACTACAAGGACGAAGAGAAAACCAAGGAAACCTTTACCGAAGATGGCTTCCTGAAGACTGGCGACAAGGGCGAAATCGACGAGATGGGCCGCCTGAAGCTGACCGGCCGCATCAAGGAGATCTTCAAGACCAGCAAAGGCAAGTACATTGCCCCTGCGCCGATTGAGAATCGCCTGATGTCCCATGACGCCATCGAGATGGTGTGTGTGTCTGGTGCCAACCAGACCCAGCCCCATGCCCTGGTGCTGCTGGGTGAGGAGATTCGCCCGAAGATGGCCGATGAAAACTTCCGAAAGGAAATTGAAGAGAGCTTTACTCAGCTGATCAAAGACGTGAACAAAACCGTTGATCCCCACGAGCAACTGGCGTTCATCACTGTGGTCAGCGATGAGTGGTCCATCGAGAACAGTTTCCTGACCCCGACGCTGAAGCTCAAGCGTAACGTGGTTGAAGACGCTTACCAGGAGAAAGTGGATAGCTGGTACGCGAAGAAGCAGCCGGTCATCTGGCAGTAATTGCAGAACGCTCTACGCGGTGAACAAGAAGGCCCGGCAATTTGCCGGGCCTTCTTGTTTCTGAATCCGCAACTGGGCCCGCCTAAATCAGGTCATGGTTCTGGAATTGGAGATGGACTGGCTCATCAGAATGATCGGTATGATGCCTGCCAGCACGATAATCAGGGAGGGCAGTGCGCTGTGGTACAACTGCTCATCCGAAGCAAACTGGTACACATAGGTGGCCAGGGTTTCGTAGTTAAATGGGCGCAGTATCAGGGTGGCGGGCAGTTCTTTCATGCAGTCTACAAACACCACCAGGGCTGCGGTCACCAGGGTGCCCCTGAGCATGGGCAGGTGCACATTCACCAGGGTTTTACCGGGTGTGTGCCCCAGTGAGCGCGAGGCCATGTCCATGCTGGGCGTGACTTTTTGCAGGGCGCTTTCCACACTGCCGGCGGAAACCGCCAAAAAACGAACAGTGTAGGCAAACACCAGGGCAAAGGCAGTGCCGCTTAACAGCAGGCCGGTGCTGAAACCAAAGTAATCCCGCATCAGGCCATCAAGCCAGTTGTCGAAGCCGGCCAGGGGAATAATAACGCCAACCGCAAGCACGGCGCCGGGCATGGCGTAGCCCAGGCTGGAAAGACGCATCAGTACTTGCATGCCCTGGGTGTTGTGAAGGCGGCGGCTGTACGCGAGGGTGACGCCAATCAGCAGGGTAGTGAGGGCAGCGGTGCCGGACAGAAACAGGCTGTTGAAGGTGTTGCGAATGAAGCTCGGGTTCCAGCTTTCATCAAAGTATTCCCAGGCGTAGTAGCCAAGCGTGGCGCCCGGAATAATGAATCCGAACACCAGTGGGACGGCGCATACGGCCAGGCAAATCATCTGCCGCGGAAAAGACATGGTAAAGCGGTGGATGGGGTCGCGGTTATCGCGTGCGGCAAACTGTTGCTGGCGCCGGCGGGAGTAACGCTCCAGTGTCACCAGTATCACCACGAACATCAGCATGGTGGTGGCAATCTGGGCCGCGCCGCCCAGGTTGCCCAGGTTCATCCAGGTATCGAACAGGCCCAGTGTGAGGGTTTGCACGGCAAAGAAGTCGACGGTGCCGAAGTCGTTCAGGGTTTCCATCAGTACCAGTGACAAGCCTACCGCGATGGCGGGGCGGGCAATGGGCAATACTACCCGGAAAAACGTACTGATGGCCGAATGGCCAAGGCTGCGGCTGACCGCAAACAGCGACGGTGACTGCTCCATGAAGGCGGCGCGGCCCAATAGGTAAACGTAGGGGTAGAGCACCAGGCCGATCATCAGGACCGCGCCTTCCAGGCTGCGAATTTCCGGGAACCAGTAGTCTGCGGCGCTTTGCCAGCCAAACCATTCCCGTAGGGCTTTCTGGACCGGCCCTGCGTAGTCGAGCAGGCTGGTATAAACGTAGGCAATCACGTAGGCCGGCACCGCAAAGGGCAGCAGCAGGGCCCACTCGAAGAATTTTCGCCCCGGGAAATCGCACATGGTCACCGCCCAGGCGGTGGACAGCCCGATGATCAATGTGAGAATGCCCACGCCAATCATCAGCTTGATGGTGGTTGTGAGGTAGCGGGGCAGGGTGGTGTCCATCAGGTGTGGCCAGATGTTCTCATCAGGGAACAAGGCTAGGTAAAGCACAGAGAAGACCGGTAAAGCGACAATGGCCGTGGTGATCAGGGCACTGATCATCCATCGTTTTGAGGTGCGTTTGGCCAGAAGTGGTTGCGAAAGCCCCGGATTGGCACTGGAAACGACCTCGGTCATGCTTGTCCCGTTATGGAAGTGGTGACGAGAAGAATTGCGATTTTAGATACTGAGGGGGCTCACTGCAATGACGGGGGTCATTTCTGTCTCTGAAACAGACACGAAAAAGGGTACCAACTTGCTGCTGGTACCCTTTCTGATATGGGCCTGAAGTCGGCGCCAGTTGGCTAGCCGCTCCGGTTAACCGTCGTAGTCGACGCGATCAATCAGGCGAACGGCTGCGTTGCGGTTGTTGGCGATTTCCTGCAGCGACAGGGTGTCCGGGTTCATTTCGCCCCACTCAGCAACCAGGCCAGTCGGTTTAACTTCCGGGTTTGCCGGATACTCAGAGTTGGCCTCGGCGTAGATGCGCTGTGCGTTCGGTGAGGACAGGAACTCAATCAGCTTGATGGCGTTGGCCTTGTTCGGTGAGCTCTGGGTCAGGGAGATACCACTGATGTTCACGTGGGTGCCACGATCGTTTGCGTTCGGGAACACCAGGTTAACCTGTTCGGCGGTCGGGCGCTGGTTTTCGTCCATCAGCATGTTGCCGTAGTAGTAGCTGTTGCCCAAGGCAACGTCGCACACGCCTTCGGCGATGGCTTTGATCTGGTCACGATCACCGCCTTGGGGCTTGCGTGCCAGGTTGTCTTTAACGCCTTGGAGCCACTCCTGAGCTTTTTCTTCGCCATTATGGGCGATCATGGAAGACACCAGCGCTATGTTGTACGGGTGTTTGCCGCTACGGGTGCAGATGCGGCCTTTCCATTTTGCATCGGTCAGGTCTTCGTAGGTGCTGATTTCGCCTTCTTCAACCCGGTCTTTGGAGGTGAAAATCAGGCGGCCACGGGTGGTCAGTGCAAACCACTTGCCGTCCGGGTGGCGCAGGTTTTCCGGAATGTTCTTGTTAATGGTGTCGCTGTCTACTTCCGCGACCAAGTTTTTTTCAACCAGCTCGTTGATGCGGGAGATGTCGACCGTCATTACCACGTCGGCCGGGCTGTTACGACCTTCACGTTCCAGACGTTCTGCCAGACCCTGCTTGGCGAAGACAACGTTGGTCTTGATGCCGGTTTCATCGGTAAAGGCATTCAACAGCGGCTCCAGCAGATAAGCCTGGCGGTAGGAATAGATGTTTACTTCGCCATCGGCGGTGGCAGCCATCGGTGTGGCGGTCAGGGCGATGGCAACAGCAGCGGCTAGTTTCATTCGCATAATGTTTTCCTTCCTTTTATTTGGCTCACCTGATAGATAAACTCACAGGCAGTTAAAAACGACAACTATTCTCATTGCTATCGCGGTTTGGGTCAATAACGCTGGAGGGATATTTGTGTAAAAATGGTGTTATGCTTGATAACACTATAAAAAACAAGCCAAAAACAGGGTTCCCGGGGTATGGTAGACAACGATCGCAGAGTGCACAGCCGCACCGCTTTGAGTGCGAAAGTTAAGGTGGTACACGAACAGTTTGGTGAATTCGTGTTTTCAACCCGCGATATCTCGGACGGAGGCGTATTCATCGTGCTCAACGACGAGCCTTTTTCGCCGCAATTAGGTGACAAGGTAACCGTGCAGGTGCAGGGTTTACCGGTGCCGGCACCCATACTGGATATGGTGGTGGTACGGCAGACCAACGACGGTTTTGGCCTGCAGTTTGACCAGAATGATGAATAGTCCGTGGAATGTCCCCGCCCAATCCCGATAATGGAAGTCTTCGAGTCTGAGTTTTGAAAGGATGGCTTTACTGATGACTTTCGCTTTTTCAGGGCGTTCCGGGTTAGTGGTGGTGTTGTGTTCATTGCTTGTTTTGAACGGTTGCGCCAGTTACTACACACACTATGCGATGTTCCCGGCCGAGACCTCCGCAGGCGAAACCCGCCAGGTGAGGGTGTCCTGGCAAAGTGCTGAATACCCCGGATGGTGGCTGGCCAACAACAAGGCGACGCCTATCCGGCTGGAAACCCAGTGCAGCGAAAGAGTGTGGCGTATCACTGACCAGAACCACAGTGATAGCGGCGCCTGTGCCGAGGGGATCAGGGCCTGTGGTGAGCCCGGGAAAGACCGAATCGCAGCCACTGGCCAGCCGGCTACTGGCATGGATGTGTGTGTAGCGGTTGAGCGGGGAGCGCCCCTGCAGGGTGTCGCCGATATTGGGTCGAGTTTCGGCCTGCTGGTGAGCTGCCGGCCGGAGTCTGTAGTGGTTAAGCGGGGTGATGACGAGGTAAACATGGATTACCTGCGTCCGTCGTCGGTTGCTTATACCGTTCACGCCAGAAAAGTTCCCAGGGGCACGCTCAGCGCCCGCCTGCCATCGTTCAACGAAAATGAGTGCAAAGAAGACTGACGAGTGTGGCATTCGCCCTGTGATGCCGTTCACGATGCTACATTTCGTTGCGGTTTGATAACTTGCGTTACGCCTTGTTTCCTTTCTGTGGTGTCTGGATGCCAAACTGTAATGGTGTCTTTCAACCAGAGTGGCAAACTGGTTTGTATCCAATAGTCCAGTTTTCTGAGGTGTGCGGTGGGAGTCCAGCAGAAGAAAATCGCGGTTCATGATCTGGAGGTCGGCATGTTCGTGTCTGACCTGGATCTGCCGTGGCATCAGACCCCGTTCCCCATCCAGGGCTTCTATATCCGCTCACAGAACGACATTCGGGCGCTGGTTTCCCACTGCAAGTGGGTAATGGTCGATGTGGCTGAGAGCCGGGATTCTGTCGCCCTGAGCAAAGAGACGGGCAAATCATTCCGTAAGGCGTCCACCAGCCGTACTAACGGCCGGGAGGAGCTGCAACTGGCTCCGTTGAGTATTCGTGAGCCAGTCACCTACCAGACCTCCACCACGCTCAAGAGAGAAGTAAAGGCTTCCCGCCGTTTGCTGGCGGATGCTGAGAAAGCGCTTAAGGAGACATTCGCGACAGCGCATTCTGGCCAGATGCCGGATCTTAGGCCGGCTGCCGAGGTGGCCCGTAAAATGGTGGCAAGTGTTGCCCGCCAGCCGGATGCGTTGTTGTGGCTGAGCCGTACCCGACAGTATGACGATTACATCTATCGCCATGCGATCAATACCGCCGTTTGGGCGTTGGTCTGTGGTCGTCAGCTTGGTCTGAATGAGGGCCTGCTGAATCATCTTGGCACCGGTTGTTTGTTGTCTCAGGTGGGCAAGACCGAGCTGCCGAAAGATCTGCTGATGCGCGAGCATCAACTCGGGCCGGAGGAATACGCGGAATATCGTAGCTACGTAACCCGGGGCGTGAAACTGCTTGAACACGCCGGCTTGTCACGTGCGGTGATGAGTGTGGTTCAGGGGCATCGGGAACGTCACAACGGTTCCGGTTTCCCGCAGGGGATCCGTGGCGACCGCATTCCGCTGCTGGCCAAGGTGGCTGGCATCGCTGAGTTTTTCGAATCGATGACGGCGCCCCGTGATGATCAACAGCCGTTAACCCCCGCCAAAGCGGTTTCCCTGCTGTACGACATGCGCAATATCGAATTCCAGGAGGACCTGGTTGAGGCGTTTATTCAGGCCATTGGTATATACCCGACCGGTTCACTGGTGGAGCTGTCTGACGGCCAGCGGGGTGTGGTGGTTTCCCATTCGCCGGAGCGTCGTTTGTGGCCCCGGGTGATGGTGATGCAAGGCCCGGATTGCCAGCCTCTGAAGTCAGCAAAGATTATTGATTTAGCGAAATTCAACCAATCCCGTCCGGCGTCGGAAGCGCTGACAGTGCGGGACTGCCTGCCCCACGGAACAGAGGGGCTGGACCCAGCCCTTTACGATGTTACCGGTGGCGAATCCCGGTGGTCGCTGAACAGTCTGATCAATCGATAACTACCCGCAATTGCTTGCGCACCCAGCGGTAGGTGTTGCCTGGTCTGAAGTTGATCAGCAGCTCCGATTCCCCGCCACTGGGCCCAGCCACAAAGTAGTCTACGTCTGCGTCTTGCCAGCTCCAGGAATGGACAACGACATCCTGCGCCCGTTTGCTGATTGCCTCCAACTGAGCTAATTCAGGCTCCCCGCCGATCTTGCGGATGGAAACCGTCGTGATTTCGGTGTCGCTGGCGTCATGGTTGGCTTTATGGTCCGCCAGGTAATAGCGGCGCCCGATTTCCCGGGTGATGGCATTCAACTCCCGGCGTAGATAGGTTCGGGCCCGTTCGTTGTCTGCATCTTCCAGGGTCCTTACGGCCTGGAGAATCCGGTTACGCAGGTTTTCCAGGTCTTCCCGGTAGTCGGTGTCCGGATCAATGTCGTCGTCGTTTTCCGGCCGTGGCGGTGCGTTGTTGATGTCGTCGTCTGTGGGTGGGGCGGAGCAAAGTTCGTCGTCTTCCGGGTAGAAGCAGATCTGCGCCAGTAGCAGATTGGCTGGTGAGTCTTCCGCGGTAAACTCCGCCTGGTTGACGTTAAAGTCCACGGCATTCGGCAGGTCAGGGTCGCTTAGCGCTGCGTTGAGCTGGTCAATCACTCTGGTGCGAATATCAATGCCTGAGCCTTCAGGTACATTCTCTGTCCAGTTCAGGGCCATCAGGAACCGCGTCATATTTAGCAGGGTGATGTTGTTGAGCTGCTGTTGTTCGCTGATGGTGTGGTCCCGAAGTTCCTCGTCATTTACGCCGGGGGTGTTGAGGGCGCCCCGGGTCTCTGGCAGAAATTCGAGAAAGGTTACGTATTCCCGTGCCGGAACGTCAGAGACAATGGGCAGATTGCCAACGTTGAACGACAAGGTTTCGCCGGGATAGTAGCGGAACTGGCCCTGATGGTCCGTTGTGCCGGTCTGGCTGGCGGTTTGGTAACCGAGACCACTAACCCCCAGAAAGTGCACGCGCCCGGTACTGGTGTCGTCTGAGCCGGAACTGCCACCGCTGTCCAGGCAGCCGGCCAGAACAAATGCAGCGGAAAAAGGTAAGAGCAGGCGGGTGAGGTGAACGAATCTCATAGTGTGTCGTACAATCCCTTCGCGTTGGCCTGGCGCATCCGATGCCGGGCGCCAGGCTTTTTGTAAGTTGTTGTAACAGCATTATAGGGAGGGCGGCAGAGGTATATCGGGAAACCTGTCGCAGTTTCTGCGTTTGCCAGTGGTCTGCCTGGTTGTGCTCACCCCCTTGATTTTCGTCAGATAGCCACAATCACATAGCTCTCTACCTATTTGCCGGTTTCGGCACACGTTCCTCTCAGATAACGGTTTGGTTATGACCTACGCATTGGAAATTCAAGGGCTGGTCAAAAGCTACAGCAGTGGCTTTCAGGCGCTTAAGGGGATTGATCTGCAGGTACAGGAAGGCGATTTTTTCGCACTTCTGGGCCCGAATGGCGCCGGAAAATCCACCACTCTGGGCATCGTGTCTTCGTTGGTGAACAAATCCGGTGGCCGGGTGAGGGTGTTTGGCCATGACATCGATACCGATCTGTCCGCCGCAAAGCTGAACCTTGGCGTGGTGCCGCAGGAGTTCAATTTCAACCAGTTTGAAAAGGTCTTCGACATAGTCACCACCCAGGCCGGTTACTACGGCATTCCACTCAAGCAGGCCAGGATCTCGGCGGAGAAGTACCTCCGGAAACTGGGCTTGTGGGACAAGCGCGACACCCCGTCGCGGATGCTGTCTGGCGGCATGAAGCGGCGGCTGATGATTGCCCGTGCGCTGGTCCATGAACCACGCCTGCTGATTCTCGATGAGCCCACCGCCGGCGTTGATATTGAGCTGCGTCGCTCCATGTGGCAGTTCCTGGAAGAGATGAACCGCCAGGGCACCACCATCATTCTGACCACCCATTATCTTGAAGAAGCCGAGGCGCTTTGCCGCAATATTGCGATCATTGATCATGGCGAGATTATCCGGCACACCAGCAAGCGTGAACTGCTGAAACAGCTGAGTGTGGAAACCTTCGTGCTGGATCTTGAGCAGCCGGTTGATGCCGCCCCGGAGCTCGAAGGATTTCATTGCGAACTCAACGACGACGGAGCACTGGAGGCCGAGGTGGTCAAAGGGCAGGGCCTGAATGCCCTCTTTGTTGAACTGGAAAAGAAGGGCATCAAAGTGATCAGTATGCGTACCAAAGCCAACCGGCTGGAGGAGTTGTTTGTGCGCATGGTGGAAGACAACGCCCGTGAGACCAACCGGCAGGCGGAGGTGAAGGCGTGACGTTACAGGCACTGTGGACCGCGTTTTACACCATCGTACTCCGGGAGATTCGCCGGTTTACCCGGATATGGCCCCAGACTCTGTTGCCGCCTGCGGTCACCATGACGCTGTATTTTATTATCTTCGGCAACCTGATCGGCTCGCGCATTGGTGAAATGGGCGGGTACGACTATATGCAGTTCATTGTGCCGGGGCTGATCATGATGGCGGTGATCACCAACTCCTACGCCAACGTGGTGTCGTCGTTTTTTTCCATGAAGTTTCAGCGCAGTATTGAGGAGCTTCTGGTGTCGCCGGTTCCCAACTGGACTATCCTGGCCGGTTACGTGGCGGGCGGTATGGCCCGGGGGCTGAGTATTGGCCTGGTGGTTACCTTGCTGTCTCTTGCTTTTACCCGGTTATCGATTCACAGCCTGCCCATGGTGGTAGTGACGGTATTCCTGACATCGGCGTTGTTTTCCCTGGGTGGCTTTATCAATGCGATGCTGGCGACCAAGTTTGATGATATTTCCATTGTGCCCACGTTTGTGCTGACACCGCTGACGTATCTTGGTGGGGTGTTCTACAGCATCGATATGTTGCCGGGGTTCTGGCAAGGCGTGTCGATGGCCAACCCTATACTGTATATGGTGAATGGTTTCCGCTTTGGAATACTGGGTGTTTCGGACGTTAATCCGTTTGTCTCCCTTGGTATGATTCTGGTTTTCATTGTCCTTTTGGCGACCATTGCATTGCGTATGCTTGCCCGGGGCAAGGGTATCCGCCACTGACAGGTTTCAGGAAAAACTATGGCTTTGCACAATGCGCCGCTGGGAAAGGCCAGCGACTATCCGGATCAGTACGATCCGTCTCTGTTGTTCCCGGTTGCCCGTGAGGAAAACCGCCGCCGTATCGGGCTGGAGGATGGCCGCTGGCCGTGGTTTGGTGAGGACCTCTGGCAGGCGTGGGAGATCTCCTGGTTGCGCCCGGGCGGCGTGCCAGCAGTTGCCTGGGGGGAGATCCGCTTTCCGGCGGCGTCGCCGTCGATTATCGAAAGTAAATCCCTGAAGCTCTATCTGAATTCCCTGAACCAGGCGGTGTTCTCATCGGCGGATCAGGTTGCCGAGACCATTACCGCCGACCTGTCCAGCGCCTGTGGCGCCGCCGTGGCTGTGCGGCTGTTCAGTGTCGACGAATCTGCCCCTGCGGAAGGTCGGCCGCAGGGCTATGAGCTGATTGATGACGAGCCGGTAGACGATGTGGTTTACGAATACTCGGCGGATTCACTCAGCGCAGGCGAGGAAGTGGTCAGCGAGCAGCTGTGTTCCCACTTGCTGAAAAGCAATTGCCCGGTCACTGGCCAGCCTGACTGGGCCAGCGTGTTCATTCGTTATACCGGCCCGAAGATAGATCGTGCTGGTTTGCTGCGTTATGTGGTCAGTTTTCGCCAGAAGCAGGATTTCCATGAGCATTGCGTGGAAACCGTGTTTACGGATTTGATGGCCCGTTGCCAGCCAACAGAATTGATGGTTTGTGCCCGTTACACGCGGCGGGGAGGGCTGGATATCAACCCGTGGCGCAGCACCCGTGCAGGGGGTGATGCCGGACCGAGGTTGGTCCGGCAGTAGTTAGTCGGCATCGTCTTCCTGACGCAGCCTGTCGGCTGCGTCTTCAAGGGCAGCGAGTACCTCTCTGCGTTCCCTTTCGGTGATCTTGTCGGAGTCCAGGTACATGGCAAAGCCGCTGTGTTCATGTTCCAGGAAGCTGCGGTTCGGGCCCATATCCCGGCGGAAGTCCACCACTTCGTAAATGGGTACCGGCTTACCGAAGCCCTTCACTGTGATCTCGCCTTTGTCCCGGCACATGATGCGGTCTTTGATCAGAGAGAAGGTCTCGTAGGACACCAGAATCTCGCCAGGTTCTGCGAGGCTTTCCAGCCGGCTGGCCAGGTTCACTTCCTTGCCGATGATGGTGTAGTCCATCCGGTTTTCGGCACCGAAGTTGCCCACCGTGGTGTATCCGGTGCTGATACCCATACGGATCTCAAGCGGGGTTTTGATGCCCTGGCTCCGCCATTTCTGGCGCATGATCTTCATATGCTTGCGCATGTCGATGGCCATGGACACACAAGCAAAGGCGTCTTCCCGTTGGCCACGGCTGGTAGGGTCGCCAAAAAAGATCATGATGGAATCGCCGACGAATTTGTCGATGGTGCCACCGTATCGGAGAGCGACTTCCGACATTTCATTGAAGTAGTGATTGAGCAGTTCGGTCAGGGCTTCGGGTTCCATTTCCTCAGACAGTTCGGTGAAGCCCTTGATGTCGGAGAAGAATACGGCCAGTTTTTTGCGCTGGGTTTCCAGCCGAACGTCACGCTCGCCGGTAAAGATGGATTGCCAGACCTGCGGCGACAGGTATTTGGATAGCTTGTGGGAGAGCGCGATAGACTGTTCACGTTGGTTCTGGATCTGGGTTTTTGCCAACAACAGTGTGCGGGCCTGTTGGTGGGAGTAGTAGGCGGTTACGCAGATATAGACGCCGGTAGAGGCCAGGGCCACAATGCTGGTCAGCAGCGGCGACTGCAGGCTGTCGGCAACGCCGAAGGTGGCTGCAGACGCCGCAAGTGAGGCGAGCATGAGTACGGTGCCGAACAGCCACTGGCGGATACCGCCAACAATCAGACAACTGAACATCAGCATTAACAATATGGACACCGAGGGAATGGCAATCAGGCCGATAAGTCCGATGAAGGTGCCACCAATAACGCAGTCCAGAAACAGCATCTTCTGCCGGATTCGTGGTGAGCGGCGAAGAAACGTACGCCGGGTCAGCAAATGGGCGATGTGCGGCCAGGTAAGTGCGCCGGCCACAAACCATAGTAGCCATTGCTGAAATACGCCCTGGAGGATTCCGGCGACAATAATCGCGGCCGTTGCGGTGTAGGCGATGATTCGGCCGTTATAATCCGGCATGGGCGGAATGGCCACGGTGTGGTCGTGGATGTCCGCGGAAGCGAGTTTACCCGCGCTGTTGGCGACATTGCGCAAATCGGCCTGTGCGCTCATCATGTCAAAACCGAGTCTTCCCGGTGGCAGGAATACAGGGCCCTGCGGTTGCGAAAAGCTTGTTGGTCACTCATTGTATGCCGCCGAACACGTTATCGTTGTTGGTAGTTATTTTTCTATGTGTAGTTACTACTAAAGATTAACAGTATTAAGTGTAACCCACAATTCGGTGAGCCAGTATGACGTCCGTAACCCGTTTCCTGCTTGAGAGAGCATCCGAACCCCGTTTAGAAGAGCCGGCACCGCCCCGCCACATAGTGGATGTGGCATTTCAGTGCGCCGCCAGGGCGCCTGACCATGCCCTGCTAAGGCCATGGCGCTACCTTGTGGTGGAGGGAGAAGCCCGGCACGCCCTGGGCGAACTGTTTGCCAGCGCGTGCCCTGAAACTGCCAGTGAGCAGGAAATCGAGAAAGCCCGGCGCGCGCCTCTTCGAGCGCCAATGGTGATTGTGGGCATTGCAGCGCCACAATCCCACCCGAAAGTGCCCGAGGTTGAACAGTTGATGTCTGCCGCAGTGGGCATGAGCTTCCTGGGGCTTGCCCTGCGGGATGCCGGTTATGGCGCGATGTGGCGTACCGGGGGCGTGGCTTATCATCCCGAGGTTCTTGATGGGTTGGGCCTGGAGCCGGGGGAGTCGGTTGTTGGTTTCCTGTATACCGGAACGGTGTCTGTTGAAAAACCGTCTGTGCCGCGCCCTGAGACCAAGGCTTTTGTAAAGGCATGGCGCGGTCCCGGTCGCCAGGAGGGCTGGTAACCGTCCAGATGTGATCCTGATAGCGGCAATCCGTTTATCCGCCAAGGGAAACGGTTTGCCGCCTTTGCCCGAAACTCCACCCTGTTGCCGCTCACTTTCTGATCATGCTCCTCCGCAAGCCCTGTCGCCCAAGCGCTCCATGAAACTGGCACCACCTTTGCTTTAACTCTTTCAGAACGCAAATCCGGCAAGCCGCCGTTCAAGCGGTGCCGGTGCAGAATTCCGGAGGCAGTCATGGCAATTACATTTGATAGGGCACTGGGTATTCACGAGCACGCACTCCAGGCCAGGGTGCAGCGCGCGGAAGTACTCGCCAATAACCTGGCCAATGCCGATACCCCGGGCTACAAGGCCAGGGATATCGATTTTCGCGCGATGATGCAGAAGGCGCAGGAATCTGTCAGTGGTCTGCAGATGGCGACCACGCATCATGGCCACATGGACACTTCCAGCCCGGGTAGTGACGGTGAACTGCTATACCGCAATCCGCAACAGCCGTCTGTCGACGGCAATACCGTGGATGCCCAGGAAGAGCAGAGTCGCTTCATGCGCAATGCCATGGACTACCAGGCCAGCTTCCAGTTTTTGAGCAGCAAGTTTTCCGGATTGACCAAAGCCCTGAAGGGTGAGTAAGCCGCAGTCATTTACGATTTGAGGAGATTGCCATGTCACTGGGCAACATTTTTGACATCGCCGGTTCCGGCATGACCGCACAATCCCTGCGGCTGAATACTACGGCTTCAAATATTGCGAACGCCGAGACTGCCAGTTCCAGCACAGAGAATGCTTACCGGGCACGCAAACCGGTCTTTGCCGCCATTCAGCAGGCCATGCTGAATCCGGACCAGCAGCAGAGTTTCGGCACCAGCCTGAACGAAGGTCCCGGTGCCGGTGTGCGGGTTGAGGGGATTCTCGAAAGCGATGCAGAGTTGCAGATGCGCTACGAGCCTAACCACCCTGCTGCCAATGAAGACGGTTACGTGTTCTACCCGAACGTGAATGTCGTTGAGGAAATGGCAGACATGATGTCTTCCTCCCGCAGTTTCCAGATGAACGTGGACGTCATGAACACTGCCAAGTCCATGATGCAACGAATCCTGACGCTGGGTCAGCAGTAAATAGTGAGGAGTGAGTCATGAGTGCAGTGAATTCGGCTTCGGCCTCAGACGTACTGAGCCAGTATCGGATCAATCAGGACGACAAGGCCCGGGGCGGCAGCGAGCTTGGCAAAGACGCTTTCATGGAATTAATGCTCGCCCAGCTTAAAAACCAGAACCCGTTAGAGCCCCAGGACAACGGCGATTTTATCTCCCAGTTGGCGCAGTTCAGCTCCCTGGAAGAAATGCAGAACCTGTCGGGCACCGTTGAGGATGTGGCCGGACAGTTCCGTTCCAGTCAGGCGCTGCAGGCCTCTGCAATGGTTGGCAAGACCGTTCTTGCGCCTTCCAGTGTGGGCATTCTGGGTAATGATGGCGAGATTACCGGAACCATCGAAGTGCCAGCGTCTACCGGTGGGCTGCGGTTGTCGGTGATGAACCAGAGCGGTGAGCTGGTGCGCCAGATTGATATGGGCAGCAGCCAGGCCGGTGTGGTGTCGTTCCGTTGGGATGGCGAGGACGGCAACGGCAATCCTTTGCCGCCTGGACCGTACCAGATTGTCGCGCAGGGATCTTATCCGTCCGGCCCTGAACAACTCGGTACCATGGTTAGCGCCAATGTGGACAGTGTGTCCCTGGGCAAGGGCGGTTCCATTACTCTCAATCTTGCCGGTATGGGTTCCATTGCCCTGTCCGATGTAAAACAAATTAACTGATCCGGTGTCAGACCAGGAGGTATAAGTCATGGCATTTAATACAGGTTTGAGCGGCCTTCGGGCGGCCTCGGTTGATCTGGATGTCACCGGCAACAACATTGCCAACGCCAGTACGGTGGGCTTTAAAGGCAGCAAGGTGCAGTTTGGCGATCTGTACGCCAGCGGCTTTCTGAGCGGCGGCACTAATCCGATCGGTGATGGCGTGCGCGTTCAGGACGTCAAGCAGTCCTTCGGCCAGGGTAACATCAGCTTCACTGATAACGGCCTGGACATGGCCATCAGCGGTGATGGTTTCTTTATCCTGAACAACAACGGTGAAATCCGTTATTCCCGGGCCGGCCAGTTCGGTATCGATAAAGACGGGTTCGTCACCAACAACCAGAACATGCGGGTTCAGGGTTTTACCGCGGATGACGACGGCAACCTGTCTGGTATTCGGGGTGATCTGCAGATCGAGACTGACAACCTGGCGCCACGCCGTACCACCAATCTGCGATCCGATCTGAACCTGGACTCCCGGCAATCTGTGCTGGAAAGCCGGGTAGTGGACTTCCAGACGGTTTCCATGGGTGATCTGACCGTAGACGATGTCTTCCGTGTCGCCTACTCGGACGGCACCAACTCCCCGGACATCACCATTCCTGCTGGTTCCACCGCGAGAGACGCCGCGGGCATCATCAATCAGCAGCGCGGGTTGTCGGCGTCTGCCACCACGGCGGTCACCCTTGGTCAGGAATTCTCAATTACCGATCTGGAAGATGCGTTGGCGGCTGGCGATACTGAATTCCGGATAGAGCTGGATGGCCAGAATGTGCCTATCTCACTCAGCGGGGTCAGTTCATTGCAGGGGCTTGTAGACGCCATCAACGCCTCGAGCGCCACAAGCCTGTCTGCCTCCCTGGTTGATGGTGGAAGCGATATCCGGATTATTGACAACCGTGGCTCAAATGTGGGTATCAGTTTCGCCAGCACCGATGCCGGTGTAAACCAGCCGCTTGAGGTGTTCCAGGGCGATGTGAATATTCAGTCTGACCGCACGGTTCAGGATATTCTTCCGGTTGGCGCGAGCAGCGAGATTGCCGATGCGTTCGCTGGCGGCGACCTACGGATTACCAATTCCTTCAATCCCCTGGACCAGAGAACCTACAACCACGCCACCTCAACCACCATTTTTGACAGCCTGGGTAATTCTCACGAGCTGACCCAGTTCTTCGTCAAGAATCCTTCGCCTGGTAACGGCGTGGGTGTCAGTGAGTGGTCGGTCTATTTGCAGATTGATGGTGAGCTGGTGGCCGGTACAGACACATCTCCGTACACAGCACGCTTCAACGAAGATGGCACCTTGCAGTCCATCAACGGTGACCCGAACGGTGAGATTGTGGTTACCGACTGGATTCCGAAAGACCCGAATGGCGAACCGAATGGTGCCGATGGCCCACCACTGCCCGGTGAAGAGGTGGTGACACCGATTCCCGAGCCGCCGACTACCTCGGCCTTCGTGGTGGACCTCGGGAACACTACCCAGTACGGCGCCAACTTCGGTGTTAACGACCAGCGCCAGAACGGCTACAGCACCGGCCGTTTGTCTGGCCTGGACGTGTCTGACCAGGGGGTGATCTTTGCCCGGTATACCAACGGGCAATCCAAGTCCCTGGGCCAGGTGGCGTTGGCGTCATTCAACAACACCAATGGGTTGTCGCCGGTGGGTGAGACCACTTGGGTAGAAACCTTTGAGTCTGGCCAGCCGATTATCGGTGCGCCAGACACCGGCACCCTGGGTTCCATCAAGGCAAGCTCGGTGGAAGAGTCCAACGTGGACCTCTCCGCAGAGCTGGTTAACCTGATCATTGCCCAGCGCAATTACCAGGCTAACGCCAAGACCATTGAAACCTCCGATGCGGTCACCCAGACCATCATCAACCTCCGGTAAAGCCCTTCCATAAACATGGCATGACTCCTGCAGGATGACCGGAAACAGTCAAAATTCCGGCAGGAGTTTGCCCATGGACAAAGCCCTTTATATTGGAATGTCTGGCGCCAAGCAGAACATGCTGGCCCAGCGTGCCCATGCCAATAACCTGGCAAACGTGAACACCATCGGCTTCAAAAAGGATTTTGCCCAGGCCCGCAGTATGCCTGTGTTTGGTGAACACCATCCCACCCGCGCCTACGCCATGACCGAGCGCCCCGGTACCGATTTGTCCGCCGGCGCCCTGATGGACACCGGTCGCAAACTGGATGTTGCGGTGGAAGGCGATGGCTGGCTGGCAGTGCAGAACGATCTGGGTGAAGAGGTGTTTACCCGCAGCGGCAGCCTCCAGGTGGATGTGAACGGCCTGGTTCGCCTTGCCAGCGGTGAGCTGGTGTTGGGTAACGGTGGCCCCGTGGCTCTGCCGCCCTTTGACAACCTGCAGGTGGGGGCAGACGGCACCATTTCTATTGTGCCCGTGGGTGGCCCGCCGGATCAGCTGGTTGAAGTGGACCGCCTGAAGCTGGTGAACCCGCCCGCCAATACCCTTGAGAAAGGGTTGGATGGATTCATCCGCCGCAAGCCGGACCCGGCACTGGATGGCCCGGAGCCGCCGGATGCCGCTATGCGCGTCGCCACTGGTTTTCTGGAAAGCTCCAACGTGAATGCTGTGGAAGAAATGATTGCCAACCTGCAGTTGTCCCGTCAGTACGAGATGCAGGTGAAGGTCATGTCGACTGCCAACGAGAATTCCGAGGCTGCGGCACGACTGTTGCAGAACCTTTGATAACACTGAGAACAGATCATCCATTGGCCACAAGCGGCAAAGAATCGCCGCTGCAGCCGGCGGGTAAGGAGTAGAGCAATGCATCCAGCACTTTGGGTCAGCAAAACCGGGTTGAGCGCACAGGACACCAACATGTCCACCATCTCAAACAACCTGGCCAACGTGAACACCACCGGCTTCAAGCGTGACCGGGCGGTATTTCAGGATCTCCTGTACCAGATCAACCGGCAGCCGGGTGGTCTGAGCACCGAGAACACCGAGCTTCCGTCTGGCCTGCAGCTGGGTACCGGGGTGAGGGTGGTTGGCACGGCCAAGCAGTTCAGCCAGGGCAACCTGCAGATTACCGATCAGCCCCTGGACTTGGCTGTTAATGGCCGTGGCTTCTTCCAGATTGAGCTACCGGATGGCCAGATCGCCTATACCCGCGATGGCCAGTTCCAGTTGAATGCCGACGGCGATGTGGTAACGCCCGATGGCTACCCGCTGGAACCCAACATTAACGTGCCGGAAGACGCGACCAATATCACGATTGGTAAGGATGGCACCGTAACCGTGGTGACCGATGACCAGGCCGCGCCGATCAACCTTGGCCAGATCACCCTGGTGGACTTCATCAACCCCCAGGGCTTGCAGGCCATCGGCAACAACCTGTTCAGGGAAACCAATGCCAGTGGCGACCCGGCGGAGGGTGAGCCAGGGCTGGCTGGTTTGGGAAATATCGAGCAGGGCACCATTGAGTCATCCAACGTCGAAGTGGTGGAAGAGCTGGTCAATATGATCACCACCCAGCGGGCCTATGAGATGAACTCCAAGGTGGTGTCCACCACCGATCAGATGCTCCAGTTCATTACCAATAACATCGGGTAAGTTATGAACATCATTCATCACACCTTCAAGAAAGAACGGTTCGCCACCCTGGCACTGGTGGGTGTGCTGATTGTTCTGCAGGGCTGTACCGCCATGAGCCGCCCCCGGGCATTGCCAGACGACCCGGCATACGCACCGGTGCGCGCCCAGGCCATGATGCAGCGTGACCCGGACTCCGGCGCCATCTTCCAGCCGACCCGTAACTACAGTCTTTATGGCGACACCAAGGCCCTGAACATAGGTGACGTGCTGACCGTTAATCTGCGCGAATCCACCCGTGCCAGTAAAAACGCCGAAACCAGCATTACCAAAGACCAGGAGCTGAGCCTCCCTGAACCGAGTATTTTCGGCAAAAACAATATCGGGCTGAACGCCCGGGCCAATTTCGAGCGGGATTTCAGCGGCTCCGCCGAAGCGGACCAGAGCAACAGTTTGGCTGGCAGCATTACGGTAACCGTAACAGAAGTGTTGCCCAATGGCGTATTGCGTATCCGGGGTGAGAAATGGCTGTCATTAACCAATGGCGATGAATATATCCGCCTGACAGGACTGGTTCGGCCGCAGGATATCGCGCCGGATAATACCGTGGCCTCCAACCGCGTAGCGGATGCCCGCTTCGCCTATGGCGGCACCGGTGACTTCGACCAGGCCAACCAGATGGGCTGGCTGGCGCGGTTCTTCAACAGTGAGTGGTGGCCGCTATGATGCGCCGAATGATTGCTGTGTTCGCGTTGCTGGCAGTGTGTGCCTCTCCGGTGATGGCTGACCGCCTGAAGGATCTGGCCAAGGTAAAAGGTGTCCGTAACAACCAGTTGATCGGTTACGGCCTGGTGGTGGGCCTGGACGGTACCGGCGATAAAGCGCCGTTCACCAACCAGACCTTCCGCAACATGATGAATCAGTTCGGCATCACTCTGCCGGATGGCGTTAACCCGAACCTGGCTAATGTGGCGGCGGTTACCGTCAGTGCCACTTTGCCGCCTTTTGCCAAATCCGGCCAGGAGCTGGACATCACCGTGTCTTCCATTGGTAACGCAGACAGCCTGCGGGGTGGCACGCTTCTGATGACGCCGCTCAAAGGCGCTGATGGCCAGGTGTATGCCATGGCGCAGGGCAGCCTGGTGGTGGGTGGCTTCGGTGCCCAGGGGCAGGACGGCTCCCGGATTACGGTGAACGTGCCCAGTGTTGGCCGGATTCCCAACGGTGCCACCATCGAGCGAGAAGTGGAATCGCCGTTTACCCGTGGCGACACCATAACCTTCAACCTGATGAGAGCCGACTTCACCACCGCCCGCCGGGTAGTGGAAGCCATCAACGATACGCTTGGGCCGGATATGGCCTATGCACACGATGCCACTGCGATTTCTGTGCGGGCACCGCGGGACCCGTCGCAGCGGGTCAGCTTCCTGTCGATTCTCGAGAACATTGAAGTGGAGCCGGCTGAAGAGGCCGCGCGGGTGGTCATTAACAGCCGCACCGGCACCATTGTGGTTGGCCAGAATGTGCGGGTCAGCCCGGCGGCGGTCACCCACGGCAATCTGACCGTGACGATTCAGGAAAACCCAGAAGTGGTGCAGCCCAATCCGTTTGCCCAGGGTGACACTGCGTTGCAGCAAAACACCCAGATAGCGGTGACGGAAGACCCAGCCAGAATGTTCCAGTTTGGCCCTGCCACCACACTTAATGAGATCGTTCAGGCCGTTAACCAGGTGGGAGCGGCCCCCGGGGATGTCATGGCGGTGCTTGAAGCCCTGAAAACAGCCGGCGCTCTGCGTGCCGAGCTGATCGTGATCTAGGTGTAGCCATGCAGGACTATCGCGTACAACAGGCCGAGATCTACACCGACTTCAGTGGGCTGAACGCCCTGAAGACCCAGGCGAGATCGGATAAACAGGCAGCCCTGGAGCAGGTGGCGCGCCAGTTTGAAAGTCTGTTTCTGGCGGAAATGCTGAAATCCATGCGTAAGGCCGGCGAGGCCTTTGCCGAGGGTAATTACCTCAACAGCAACGAATCCGAGTTCTACCGGGACATGTTCGACAGCCAGGTGAGTTTAAGCATGTCTGGCGGCAGTGGAACAGGTCTTGCTGAGGCGCTGGTCCGGCAACTGAGCCGCGATGTGCCCGGCATGGCCAGTAATGGCGAGCGGCTGGCGGGGCACAAGGCCACCCTGGCGGACTATGACCGCAGTATGCCGGCGATATCCCGCAACTTGCCAGAGCAGCTGAAGGCCATCGATGAAATGACTCAGGCGGCCGAACAGAAGCAGCCCGAGCAAACCGTGACGGCGGCAGAGTTACCATTGACCTTTGAATCACCGGAGCACTTTGTCGCTGAGTTGATGCCATTTGCCGAGCGCATCGGTAAGGAAAGCGGCATTGACCCCAGGTTGATGGTGGCCCAGGCGGCGCTGGAAACCGGTTGGGGGCGCCACATGATCAAAGGGGATGGCGACCAGCCCAGTTTCAATCTGTTCGGTATCAAGGCCGATACCCGCTGGGGCGGTGACGCCGTGACCATCACCACCACCGAATTCCGTGGCGGTGTGCCCATGAAGGAGCGCGCTGACTTCCGGGCTTACCCGGATTACGAGGCGAGCTTCAGGGATTACGTGGATTTCCTTCACAGCAACCCCCGGTACCGGGATGTGCTGTCGTCAGCCGACCAGCCTGAAGTCTTTGCAGACAAGCTTCAGGAAGCCGGTTATGCAACTGATCCGGAGTATGGTTCCAAGATACGCCGGATTATGAACAGGGATTCTCTGATGACGCTGTCCATGAACAGCGGCGTGCCGAGGGAGTAAAGCATCATGGCAGGGTTGATCGGAATCGGTTTGACCGGGGTGCTCAGTCATCAGACAGCGCTGAACACCACCGCCAATAACATCACCAATGCAAACACACCCGGTTACAGCCGGCAGGAAGTGCAATTCGATACCCAGGAAGGGCGGCGTACTGGTGCCGGTACCATTGGCAGTGGGGTGTCCATTTCCAACATTCGCCGGCTGGCGGATGAGTACCTGACCCAGCAGTTGCGGGAAGACAGCACGCTGTTCGGAGAACAGAATGCACTGAACGCTGAGCTTACCCGGCTGGATAACCTGCTGGGGGGCGAAAGCACCGGGTTGAACAACGCCCTGAACAATTTCTTTGCGGCCCTGCAGAATGCGGCGGAAGACCCGGCTTCACTGCCTCAACGCCAGCTGGTGTTGAGTGAGGCTCAGCAGGTGGTGAATCGCTTCCAGGCGCTCAACCAGGAATTCATCCAGCAACGGGAATCGGTCAAAACCCAGATGCAGCAAGGCGTGAAAGACGCCAATTCTCTGCTCAAGAGCATCGCCGATCTGAACCTGGCTATTTCTGAGTCTCCGGGCCTGGCCCAGGGCAAGATGCCCCTGGAGCTGATGGACAAGCGGGATCAGAAGCTCAAGGAGTTGTCGGAACTGGTGGGCATTCGGGTTACCCAGACCGAAGGCAGCCAGGTGAATGTGTCGCTCGCCAATGGCCTGTCGCTGGTGACCGGTGCCAATGCCTCCCAGTTTTCTACCCGCACCAGTGCAGAAGACCCCACCCGCCTGGAATTCACCCTGACCACCAGTGGCCGCACCCTGCAGGTGGATGAACAGATCAATGGCGGCAAGCTCGGCGGCCTGCGCCGGTTTGATCAGGAGGCCCTGAAACCCGCGTTTGATGAGTTGGGGCGGTTGGCCGTAGCCATTTCTGCGTCCATCAACCATCAGCATGAAATCGGGATGGATCTTGAGGGTGATCTGGGCGGTAACTTCTTTACCGACGTTAACGAAATCGGGCTCCAGCGCAGTAGGGTTGTGCCCAACGCTAACAATGCAGATCCCAAAAATGGCCAGCTGGCGGTTGAGATTACCGATAGCAGCCTGCTACCGGCGGGAACCTGGACGCTGCAGTTCAGCGGCGACGGCAGGAATTTTGAGTTGATCGATTCCGCCACCGGCAAAACTGTCAATCAGGGCCGATTGCCAGACCCGGTGCAGTCCGAGATTTCCATGCCTGGTTTTAATATTCGGGTGGAAGGCGGGCAGTTCAATGCGGGCGACAAGTACCTGATCCAGCCGAGCCGAAATGCCGCTGAGAATATTAAGCTGAACGTTCTGAGGGAAGAAGATCTGGCCTTTGCGAGTCCTATCCGTGCCAGCTCGGATGATGCCAACCTGGGAACCGGGAAGATCAATCAGGGCACCATGCTGAATGTTCGTAACCCGAACACCAATGCCTTGTTGCCGGGGTTTGAAACCCGGGGTGAGTTGGCGAACGGGCCTCTTGAAATCCGGTTCAGCAATGATGGCACCGATGTTACTTACACCATATTCGATGTTAATGGCGATGCGTTGGGTCCCGCGGACCAACCTTATGATCCTAAAAAGATCAACACCATTTTCAGTAACGATCCGACGGCTGGCGACCTGTACCAAGGCTACCAGTTTGAAATGACCGGCGAGCCGGCAAACGGCGACGTGTTCTCCATTGGCTACAACAGCAATGGCATCTCAGACAATCGCAACGCGGAGCTGTTGGCGGCCCTGGGTACCGCAAACACCTTGAATGGTGGCCGCCAGAGCTTCACCGAAGGCTATGCGGGCCTGGTAGAGGATATTGGCGTCAAAACACGCCAGAGCCAGCTCGATAAAGAGGCCGGCAAAACGTTGCTGGAGCAATCCAACAACCAGCGTGAATCCATTTCCGGTGTGAATCTGGACGAGGAAGCCGGCAAGCTGATTCAGTATCAGGCCGCTTATAACGCGTCGGCGCAAGTCATGTCGGTGGCGCAGGACCTGTTCAACACGTTGTTGCAGAGCTTCCGGTAAGGCGAGGTAAACGAAAATGATCCGAATTTCATCTCAGCAGATTTTTTCGGGCGGCATCAGCCGGATGCAGGATGTAAATAGCGACCTGGTAAAAACCCAGGAGCGGATTTCCACGGGTAAAAAGGTCAACAGACCCTCCGATGACCCGGTAGCTGCTGCCCGCATCCTGAAGCTTAATCAGGAGGTCAAGCGGATAGAGACCTATGAGCGCAACGCCAGCCTCGCCGAGAACCGCATCAAACAGGAAGAGAGCACCCTGGCCAGCGGGGTGGACATCATCCAGCGGGTGAGAGAGCTGACGGTTCAAGCGGGTAACGGTTCATTGTCTGCCAATGACCGTCAATCCATTTCCGCAGAGCTGAAAGAGCGACTGGGCCAGCTGGCGAATATCGCCAACACCAGGGACGCGTCCGGTGAATATATTTTCAGCGGCTTTCAGGGCAGTACTCCGGCGTTTGCCAAGGACGATTTTGGTGCCTGGAAATATCAGGGTGACGAGGGCCAGCGGGTGCTGGAAATTGATGATGGCGTGACAGTGCCCATCAGTGACAATGGCAAGGGTATCTTCGTGAACGTGCCCTCGGCGGTCTCCGTTACCGGTTCGGATGATGGCACCGGTACTGGCGTTGCGGCTCAGGGTTATGTATCCGGATTGGAACTGATTGCACCGAAAGATCTGAAGGACACGTTCAGTCCGGCGGTTCCGGATGACTTGACGGTCCGGGTGGTTGATGACGGAGCGGGCAATCTGAATGTCGAAGTGGAAGATCCGCGCACAGGGACGCTGCTGAACACACAACCCTCTCCGGCTGTACCGGGTGAAGAGTTTGTGGTGGCGGGTATTCGACTGACGGTTAATGACGCAGCCGAAGGCGATGAATTCACCTTGGGGATCAGCGACAAGCAATCGATCTTTGGCACCATCGAAAGATTGATCGCAGGCCTCGATAGCATCGACAAGGCGACACCAAAATCCAGCGCCGAGTACGATGCGCTCATCGCGGAATCGTTGATCAATCTGGACAACGGCCAGGAGTCCATCATTTTAAAGCAAACAGAGCTGGGTGGCCGGTTGAATGCAATTGAATCTACTTCTTCATTTCTTGAGGATTCCGGGCTGTACGCCGATGAGATACGTTCGCAGCTGCAGGATGTGGATTATGCCGAGGCGATCAGTAATCTGAGTTTCCAGAGCTTTGTGTTGCAGGCGGCCCAGCAGTCGTTTGCGCAGATCTCCAGGCTGTCTTTGTTCGATCGCCTGTAATTGGCTGAGGCGGTGAGAGATTTTTACTCGCCGCCCGGTTGCTTTAAGATTCAGGCTCAGTATAATCCTCC
Organism: Marinobacter sp. NSM; assembly: GCF_052380025.1. Taxonomy (NCBI): domain Bacteria; kingdom Pseudomonadati; phylum Pseudomonadota; class Gammaproteobacteria; order Pseudomonadales; family Marinobacteraceae; genus Marinobacter; species Marinobacter sp. NSM. Next base: position 746,836 of record NZ_JBQTCK010000001.1, on the reverse strand, counting down.
CACTCTCCGATGGCGGCGTGGTGAAATTGGTAGACACGACGGATTCAAAATCCGTTGGGGTAAAACCCGTGGCGGTTCGAGTCCGCCCGCCGCTACCACTTATTGGCCGCAACTTGCGGCATCGTGAATAGCCGGCCCATGAACGTCTCCGATTTTCATTTTGATTTGCCGGACGAGCTCATCGCCCGATACCCGCTTAAGCAACGCAGTGCATCCCGCTTGCTGGCACTCGAAGGCCTTACCGGCCAGACCCAACACCTGAACTTCACGGATCTCCCAGGCCTGTTGCAGCCCGGCGATCTACTGGTATTCAACAACACCCGCGTTATTCCGGCCCGGTTGTTCGGTCAGAAAGAAACCGGTGGGCGTGTTGAAATCCTGGTGGAGCGCCTGTTGGGTGAATTTGAATTGCTGGCCCATGCCCGAGCCTCCAAAGCCCTCAAAGAGGGCCAGAAAGTCATTCTGGAAGATGGCTCTGCTTTGCGCATGGTAGAGCGGGACGACGCGCTTTTCCGGTTTGTATGCGAGGGCCGTGAGCCGGTTCTTGATTTGCTCGAGCGCATCGGGCACATGCCGTTGCCCCCTTATATGGAGCGGGATGACGAGCAGTCTGACCGGGAGCGCTACCAAACCGTCTACGCCAAGGAGGCGGGTGCGGTGGCGGCGCCAACGGCCGGGCTGCATTTCGACGACGAAATACTCGAGGTTCTCAAGAGTAAAGGCATTGAGTTTGCCTACGTAACTCTTCATGTAGGTGCGGGAACCTTTCAGCCGGTGCGGGTCGACAAGATCGAAGATCACCTGATGCACAGCGAAGTGGCCCATGTGCCCGAGGAAACGGTGGATGCCGTGGAGCGCACCAGGGCGCGGGGTGGACGGGTAGTGGCGGTTGGCACTACGTCGGTTCGTTCGCTTGAGTCCGCCAGTCGGGGAGGGCGTCTGCATACATTCCGGGGTGAAACCGATATCTTCATCTACCCTGGTTACCGTTTTCAGACGATTGACGCCATGATTACCAATTTCCATTTGCCGGAATCCACATTAATCATGCTGGTCAGTGCTTTTGCCGGCTACCGCAATATTATGTCTGCGTATCAGGAAGCGGTTGAACAGCGGTATCGTTTTTTCAGTTACGGTGACGCCATGTTCCTGACCGCTCAGGAGCCAAGCCGGGGCATGCTGGCCGGGGCGGACCAGAATGAATCCAGTGGAGAATCCTTGTGAGCAATTGCTGTTTTATGTCGTTCGAAAAGCTGGGCGAAGACGGCAGGGCCCGCCGGGGTCGGTTGACTTTCCCCCGTGGAACGGTTGAAACGCCCGCTTTCATGCCAGTCGGTACCTATGGCACTGTTAAAGGAATGTTGCCACGGGATATTGAGGCGATCGGTGCTGAAATTATTCTGGGTAACACGTTTCACCTGATGCTGCGCCCGGGCACTGAGGTGGTCAAGGCGCACGGCGACTTGCATGATTTTACCCAGTGGCAAGGGCCAATACTGACGGATTCCGGCGGCTTTCAGGTGTTCAGCCTGGGCGAGATGCGCAAGATTACCGAGCAGGGCGTGACTTTCCGCTCTCCGGTCGACGGTTCAAAGGTGGAGCTGTCGCCGGAAATAGCCATCCAGGTACAGCGTGACCTCGGCTCTGACATTGTCATGATCTTTGATGAATGTACGCCGTATCCTGCCACCGAGAAGCAGGCAAAGGAGTCCATGGAATTGTCCCTGCGTTGGGCCGAGCGGAGTAAAAAGGCCCATGATGGCAATCCGGCAGCGCTGTTTGGCATTGTCCAGGGTGGTATGTATGAACCGTTGCGGGACCAATCCCTGCAAGTGCTGACCGATATCGGGTTTGACGGCTATGCCATCGGCGGGCTGTCGGTCGGGGAGCCCAAAGAAGACATGATTCGCATTCTGGATCATTTGCCTCCGAGGATGCCGGCAGACAAACCCCGGTATCTTATGGGCGTTGGTCGTCCGGAGGACATCGTTGAAGCCGTGCGCCGGGGCGTCGATATGTTCGACTGCGTGATGCCCACCCGAAATGCCCGAAATGGTTACCTGTTCACGTCCACCGGCATCGTCAAGATTCGTAACGCGAAGAATCGTCACGACACCGGACCGTTGGATGAACGTTGCGACTGTTATACCTGTCAGAATTTCTCAAAGAGCTATCTGCACCATCTGGACAAGTGTGGCGAAATGCTGGGTGCGCAGCTCAACACCATCCACAATCTGCGCTTCTATCAGAACCTGATGAGTGGATTGCGTGGGGCCATTGAAGCAGGTACATTGTCCGACTTTATAAGCGAATTCTATGCCTTACGTGGCGAAACCGTGCCGCCTATGGGCGAATCCTGATCAATTTTTTAACTCAATATTAGTCAATAAACGGAGAATCTGAATGAAATCAATCAAACTGCTCATCGCTGGTCTGCTGTCACTGATGCCTGCACTTGCCATGGCGCAGGATGCCGGTGCCCAGGGTATGAGCGTGATGGGTCAGATCATCTTCTTCGCCGGCTTTATCCTGATTTTCTATTTCCTGATCTGGCGTCCGCAGTCCAAGCGTGCGAAAGAGCATAAAGCGCTGATGTCCGGCCTGAACAAAGGTGACGAAGTGGTGACTTCCGGTGGTGTTGCCGGCCGTATCACCAAGGTGGCGGACGACTTCATTGTGCTGGAAGTAGCCGACAACGTAGAGATCAAGGTCCAGAAAGTGGCGGTGGCCGCTGCACTGCCCAAGGGCACACTGAAAGATATCTGAGCCGGTTGTGCGCAGGGCGGCCTTTGGTCGCCCGTTTTGTGTTGACTTGCTGAAACACCAAGGCCGGCGCCATAGCTGGCTCGAAGGATTCTCATGCTGAACAAGTATCCTCTCTGGAAGAACCTGGTCGTTGTGGTCGCACTGGTCATCGGGTTCATTTACGCGTTACCGAACTTCTTTCCTGATGATTTCGCCATACAGGTAACCGGCGCCCGTGGCAGTACCGAGGTAGACCAGCGCGTGCTGGACCGAGCGCTTGGCGCCCTCGAAAGCCGCGGTATCGACGTCAAGGAAAGTTCTCTTGAAGACCGCAACGCACTGATTCGCCTAAACAGTTCTGACGCACAACTTCGGGCTCGCCCGGTAGTGCAGGCTGCCCTGGGTAACGATTACCTGGTGGCACTGAACATGGCGCCGTCGACGCCCGGATGGCTGCGTAGCCTCGGCGCAGGCCCGATGAAGCTTGGCCTTGACTTGCGTGGTGGTGTTCATTTTCTGCTGGAAGTCGATATGGAGACCGCCGTTAACCAGCGTCTCGAGGCGTTTTCAGGGCAGATTAAAAGAGAGCTTCGGGATGAGCGCATTCGGTACCGGGGTGGAGACGTTGAAGGCAACCGCGAGATTGTTCTCAGTTTCCGGGATTCTGAGTCTCGCAGTGCCGCCTTTGATCTGATTCGCCGGCAGTACAACGAGTTCTTGCTCAATGAAAGCACCAGCGAAGGTGAATTCCTGTTGGCGCTGACCCTGTCCGAAGCTGAAGTGAAGAATATCCAGGAGTACGCCTTGGAACAGAATCTCACCACCATCCGGAATCGTGTCAACGAACTGGGTGTGGCTGAGCCGCTGGTTCAGCGCCAGGGCGCAGATCGTATTATTGTTGAGCTGCCGGGGGTTCAGGATACTGCCCAGGCTAAGCGGGTTCTGGGTGCAACAGCCAACCTGGAATTCCGGATGGAGGCCCGCCAGGATACCCCGGGAGCAGAAACCGAGCAGTTTGCTTTTCGTGACAACCCGCAGCGGACTGCTCGCCTGGAGCGTGATGTAATTGCCACGGGTAATAATGTGGCCAATGCCCAGCAGGCCTTCGATGAGAATGGTCAGCCGCAGGTAAACATCACCATGGATTCGGTTGGTGGTGACCTGATGAATCGTGCCACCCGCAACAACGTGGGTCGCCGAATGGCGGTGCTGTTCATTGAGTTCCGTACCGAAACTGAAGCTCAGGAAGTCGACGGTGAGATTCAGGAAGTTGAAAAGCGGGTCGTGGAAAAGGGCCTGATCAGTCTGGCAACCGTGCAGTCGGCACTGGGTAGCAGCTTCCGTATCACTGGCCTGGATTCAATTCCGGAAGCTGCAGAACTTGCGCTACTGTTGCGGGCAGGTGCACTGGCGGCGCCCATGTACTTTGTGCAGGAGCGCACCATCGGGCCAAGTCTCGGGCAGAAGAACATTGACGCAGGTGTGGCCTCTGTTGCCTTTGGTTTCGCCCTGGTACTGATTTACATGCTGGTTTTCTATCGAGGTTTCGGGGTGGTGGCGAATATTACGCTGACTCTTAACCTGATGTTACTGCTGGCTTGTATGTCTATTCTTTCCGCCACACTTACCTTGCCGGGTATTGCCGGTATCGTACTGACAGTGGGTATGGCAGTTGACGCCAATGTCCTGATTTTCGAGAGGATAAAGGAAGAACTCAAAGCCGGAGTGCCACCACAAAGTGCGATTAATTCTGGTTACAGTCGGGCCTTTGTCTCGATCTTTGATGCCAACATAACCACTCTGTTGGTCGCTGTGATTCTGTTTGCCATGGGTTCCGGGCCGGTCAAGGGGTTCGCGGTAACACTGAGCATCGGCATTCTGACCTCGATGTTCTGTTCTCTGGTGGTCAGTCGCGCCATTGTAAATGTTGTCTACGGCGGCCGTAGGGTCGAGAAATTGTCGATCGGGGGGAAGCTGGCTAATGGCTGATGCACAGAAACAACCATTCGATTTCATGGGGTTGCGGAAGATTGCTTCCGTGCTTTCTATCACGCTTGTGGTGGTTTCCCTTGCTCTGTTGGGTGTTCGCGGCCTGAACTTCGGTATGGATTTCACCGGCGGTACCTCTGTTGAGCTGGAATACGCGGAGGCGCCGGGCCTTGACGACATTCGGGCACAACTGACCGAGGCTGGCTACGAGCAGTTCGTTGTGCAGAATTTCGGTGCTGATACCACCATTCTGATCCGCATGGCGGAAGCCGAGAACGATCAGTTAGCCCGTGAAGTAGCCGATATGTTGGCTGCTTCCGGCGATGAGCTTGAGCTGGTGGGTTCAGAGTTTGTCGGTTCTCAGGTTGGTGATGAGCTCAAAGAGGACAGTGGGCTTGGGCTGCTGATTGCCCTGGCTGTGGTGCTGATCTACGTGGGTATGCGTTTCCAGTTCAAGTTTGGTATCGCCTCGGTGATTCCGCTGGCTCACGACGTCATCATTGTGCTGGGCGTGTTTGCGCTGTTCCAGTGGACATTCGATCTGACCGTTCTTGCGGCGCTGTTGGCGGTGATCGGTTACTCCCTGAATGACACCATCGTTGTTGCAGACCGCATCCGGGAGAATTTCCGGAAAATGCGGGTTGGTGAGCCGTGGGATATTATTAACGAGTCCATTCACCAGACCATCACACGTACCATCAACACGTCTGGCACCACCTTGGTGGTCTTGCTCGCGTTGTATTTATTTGGTGGTGAAGCTATCAACAATTTCGCCCTGGCCCTTATTATTGGCGTAGTTGTGGGTACCTACTCCTCTATCTATGTGTCCGCCAACATGCTGATGGTGATGGGTGTTACCCGTGAGGACCTGATGGTGCCAGCGAAAGAGGGTACCGGAGAGCAAGCCGAAGAAGAGCAGCCCCCCGAGTGGCTTAACCGGATGTGATTTGGTTTGGGAGGCTCAGGCCTCCTGCTTTTGGAGGCACAAAAAACCGCCAGTTCCGAAAGGAAATGGCGGTTTTTTCTTGCCCGGGAGATTATCTGGGCAAGCGACCACGGAACGGGTGCAGTACCTTCAGCACTTCCCGGAACAGCTTGGGGTTGGCCACGACCAGCTGGCGAGCGTTGCCGGCAGACGGGTTGCCGGAGAAGTCGCCAGTCAGGGAACCGGACTCCATGGCCAGGGTAACGCCGAGGTCCAGATCGCTGGCTTCCGGGCGGAAAATCACGGCGGCGTCCAGAAGGCCGGCGGAAACGCGGGCGATATCCAGCACGACACAGCCAGAGGTGCGGAATATGGCGCTTTCGCGAGCGAGAACCGCAGCCATCTCACCCCAGATCATCGGGTCGTCGCCCTTGCGTGCCTGGTCCAGCAAGTTGGTTGCCAGGGCTGCTTTGCCCGGCAGCTTGATGTCGGATGTGCGCACCCGCCGGCTGTTGAGGGCAGCACCATGGCCGCGGCTGGCAGAATACTCTTCGCCCGTGATCGGGTTAACCAGTAACAGGTTTTCGGTCCGGTTGTTTTTCTTCTGGCTCAGTGCCAGAGCAAACTCCGGAATGCCGCGAACAAAATTTTCACGACCAAGCACCGGGAAAATGTGCCAGCTGCGTTCGCTGCCAGCGGCGTCGGCTTCACCCATCGGTGCGATGGTGTGGTCCCGATACGCCTTTTCCAGTTGCTCGGTGAAATTGTCATAAATGGATTTCTCAACCCGTTCGAGCTGGCGGTAGCGCTCGGCTTCGTCCTTGCCGTTGGCTTCCTGTCGCTCGAAATGTGCTTTCAGGTAATCTGATCCCTGGCGGGCAACGCGCAGGGCCATTTTAATTGCTGGTTGCATCTGAGTGTTCGTTATCCGGGTGTGTGAAGGCCGGCTATGATAGCAAAAACAACCCGCGCTTGTACGTTTTTTGGCTCAGCAAATGCACGGATACCACGGAGTTTCGGCAACTCCGGAGAGCAGTGCGGCCCGGGTTTCTGCTATCATTCCCATCCTCTATTTACTGATCGTTAATTCATAGGCCCGAAGACCATGCACAAGCCCGCATTGCCACAGGAAGGTTCTGACACGTTTAATGATCAGGTCAGAATTGTTCTGGTTGAAACTTCCCATTCCGGCAACATTGGCGCGGTAGCGAGAGCGATGAAAAACATGGGGCTGGGGAACTTGTGGTTGGTTAACCCGGCGTCGTTCCCGGACGAAGCCTCGTACGCTCGTTCTGCCGGTGCCTCAGACGTTCTGGACAGGGCTCAGGTTGTTGGTACGCTTGATGAAGCGTTGGCGGATTGTGTTCTGGTAATGGGTACCAGTGCCAGGGGGCGAAAGGTGCCCTGGCCGGTCATTGCTCCGCCCCAGGCTGCGGCCACGGCGGGGGTATACAGTCAGCGGGGCCGTGTGGCGCTGGTGTTTGGGCGCGAAAACCACGGCTTGTCCAATGAAGAGCTGCAGCGTTGCCATTACCACATTCATATTCCGTCGAATCCGGACTACAGTTCACTGAATCTGGCGATGGCGGTGCAGGTGGTTTGTTATGAATTGCGGATGCATTACCTGCAGAGCCTTGAAGAAGGTGAGGCAAGTCCCAATCTTGAGGCCATGGTTGGTCCGGGTGACCGTGGTTGGGATGTGCCGCCGGCAGAGGTTCAGGAAGTGGAAGGGTTCTTCGGGCATCTGGAGCAGGTGTTGGTGGATGTGGACTTCCATCGTCGAAACAACCCCAGGCAACTGATGACCCGCCTGCGACGTCTATTCCAGCGCGCGCGGCTTGACCAGATGGAAATCAATATCCTTCGGGGCATTCTGACATCCGTACAAAAGGCTGCCGGAACCTTGCCGGGGAACGACAAGCAGAAAACCACTGCGGATGAGGGGCAGGACAAAGGCCATGTTTGAACGTCTAAGGGAAGATGTAAAAAGCGTATTTCATCGGGATCCGGCGGCACGGAACACGTTTGAGGTGCTCACCAACTACCCGGGCCTCCATGCATTGCTGTTTCACCGGTTTTCCCATTGGCTATGGAATCTCGGGCTGAAGTGGCTGGCAAGGACCGTCTCCTCGCTGGCGAGGTGGTTTACCGGCATTGAGATTCATCCGGGTGCGACGATTGGCCGCCGGTTCTTTATCGACCACGGCATGGGTGTGGTAATTGGCGAAACCACGATTATTGGTGATGACGTCACTCTCTATCAGGGAGTAACCCTGGGTGGGACCAGCTGGAATAAGGGCAAGCGCCACCCCACCATTGGTGATGGCGTGGTTGTCGGGGCTGGTGCGAAGATTCTTGGGCCGTTCGAAGTAGGACCCGGTGCAAAGATTGGTTCTAATTCCGTGGTCACCAAGGCGGTGCCAGCGGGCGCTACCGTAGTGGGCATTCCTGGCCGCGTGATTGTGACACGCCATTCCGACGATGACGTGCGGCGCAAGGAAATGGAGGAGCGCATGGGTTTTGATGCCTATGGTGTGACCGAAGAGATGCCAGACCCGGTTGCCCGGGCCATGCGTTCGCTTCTTGACCACATGCATGCGGTGGATGATCGCATTGAAACCATGTGCAAAGCACTTCGCAAGGTAAACAGTGAATACCAGAACGGAGAGTTGCCACCTTTGCATGAAGAGGATTTTGACTGCGTGCGCGACGAGGTGGACAACGAGGGTAGGGGTTGAATACTTGACTGTTTTGGTAGGTCAATTCATACTCAGTCCTGCGAATCGAGATTCAATCCCGTCACTGGGGCTGAGAGTATGAAGCTGACCACCAAAGGCCGCTACGCTGTTACGGCGATGCTTGACCTGGCTCTGCACGGAAGCCAGGGGCCGGTAAGTCTTGCAGACATTTCAGCCCGGCAGGAAATTTCCCTCTCGTATCTGGAGCAACTGTTCTCTCGCTTGCGTCGCCAGCACCTGGTAGTGAGTGTGCGAGGCCCGGGTGGTGGCTACCGTTTGAGCCGTCCCGCCGACGATGTGTTCGTTGCCGAAGTAGTGGATGCGGTCAGTGAATCACTCGATACCACCCGCTGCGGTAATAAGGGCGATTGCCAGAATGGCGAGAAGTGCCTTACCCACCATTTATGGTCTGATTTGAGTGATCAGATTCATCAGTTCCTGAGTGAAATCAGTCTGGGGGATCTGATGCGGAAGCGCGAGATTCGTCAGGTGGCGGATCGCCAGAACCGGAAGCACTCGGATGATGACTCTGACGCGATTAATACCCAACGCCTGACCGACCAGGCCACTGCCTGATAAACAGCATCCTGTGATTATGAAAAAGCCCGTATACCTGGACTACGCGGCCACGACGCCCGTTGATCCGTCTGTTGCCTCAGACATGATGAACTACCTGACCCTTGACGGAGTGTTTGGTAATCCTGCTTCTCGTTCCCATGGCTACGGGTGGCAAGCGGAAGCGGCCGTTGAAAACGCTCGACGCCAGGTCGCTGACCTGATTCACGCCGACCCAAGGGAGATTGTCTGGACCTCCGGCGCTACCGAGTCCGACAACCTGGCCATCAAGGGTGCGGTTGCCGGCCACGAGTCGCCTCACATTGTAACCTCGGTGATCGAGCATAAGGCGGTTGTGGATACCTGCAAATGGCTCGAGCAAAACGGTGTTGACGTTACCTGGCTGCACCCCGAGTCTGACGGTCGGATTGACCCCCAGGCGGTGGTAGCCGCTCTGCGTGATAACACCGTGCTGGTCAGCCTGATGATGGTGAACAATGAGCTGGGGTGTGTGACCGATATTGCCGCCATCGGTGAGCAGCTTCGCCCGCGCGGCATCCTGCTGCATGTTGATGCCGCCCAGGCTGCGGGTAAGATCCCGATGGTCGTGGGGCAGCTGAACGTTGATCTTCTGTCGTTGTCAGCGCACAAGGTCTATGGCCCCAAGGGCGTGGGTGCGCTTTATGTGCGCCGTTCTCCCGATGTGCGTATCCAGGCTCAGATGCATGGCGGTGGCCATGAGCGGGGGATGCGCTCTGGTACCCTGCCTACCCATCAGATTGTTGGTATGGGGCGAGCGTTCGAGCTGGCTGGCGCCGGGCTTGATGATGAAATGCTCCGTCTGGAATCGCTTCGTGAGCGATTTCTTGCCGGGTTGGAAGGGCTTGAGGGGGTTCACTTTAACGGCAGCCGGGAACATCGGGTGCCAGGCATTGTCAATCTGTCGTTCGAGGGCGTTGAGGCTGAATCATTAATGCTCGGGCTGCGGAACCTGGCCGTGTCCTCTGGTTCTGCCTGTGCTTCAGCGACCGTTGAGCCTTCGTTTGTGCTGCGGGGCATAGGTTTGAGTGATGAATTGGCCCACCGTGCCCTTCGGTTTTCGTTTGGCCGGTTCAGCACCGAACAGGAAGTTGATTTTGCCTGTTCGCAAATTATTGATGTTGTTACCCGACTTCGAGCCGTGCGGTAGGCAGTTGCACCCGGACTGCGTATAATCGCACCCCTGAATTTTCATGAACCTGAGTGGAGAAATACCATGGCAAACGAGCGCACGCTCTCTATTATCAAGCCTGATGCGGTCGCCAAGAACGTTATCGGCGAAATCTACAGCCGTTTCGAGAAAGCTGACCTGAAAATTGTCGCTGCCAAGATGATGCACCTGACCCAGGAACAGGCAGAAGGCTTTTACGCCGAGCACAAAGAGCGCCCGTTCTTCAACGATCTGGTTGCTTTCATGACTTCCGGCCCGGTGGTGGTTCAGGTACTTGAAGGCGAAGGCGCCATTCTCAAGAACCGCGATCTGATGGGTGCTACCAACCCGAAAGAAGCCGCAGCCGGCACTATCCGTGCTGACTTTGCATCATCCATTGATGCCAATGCCGTTCACGGTTCTGACTCCGCAGCTTCCGCTGAGCGTGAAGTGGCGTATTTTTTCAATGACAACGAAATCTGCCCGCGCGGCTGATTTTGTTGATTCGGGGGTGGTGAACGCCACCCCTGGATTGGTTATCTGATCGAGGTTATTGCATGACTGGCACTGCCGAAAAAATCAATCTCCTGGGGATGCCCAAAGCCAAGCTTGAGGCTTTCTTCGAAACCCTGGGCGAAAAGCGCTTCCGGGCGCAGCAGGTGCTGCAGTGGATCCATCAGCGAGGCGTTGATGACTTCGATCAAATGACCAATATGAGCCGCGTACTGCGTGAACGGCTCAAGGAAATCGCCGAAGTTCGTGGTCCGGAGGTGGTTTATGACGAAACCTCCAAAGATGGCACCCGAAAGTGGGTGATGCGCATGGACAACGGCAACAGTGTTGAAACGGTGCTGATTCCGGACGGCGAGAGGGGCACCCTGTGCGTGTCTTCGCAGATTGGCTGTAGCCTTGACTGCACGTTCTGTTCCACCGGCAAGCGCGGCTTCAATCGTAACCTGACTGCCGCTGAGATTATCGGTCAGGTCTGGGTTGCCCGAAGAGCCTTCATGCCGTTTGATCCCAATGATCGCCCGATCACCAACGTGGTCATGATGGGCATGGGAGAGCCGCTGCTTAACTTCGACAACGTCGTCGATGCCATGAACCTGATGATGGAAGATCTGGCCTATGGTATCTCCAAACGGCGGGTGACCCTGAGCACGTCTGGCGTGGTGCCTGCCCTGGACCGGTTGGGTGAGGTTACCGATGTTTCACTGGCCATCTCGCTCCACGCACCCAATGATGAGCTGCGCAACACGCTGGTTCCATTGAATAAAAAGTATCCCATAGCGGAACTACTGGCGGCGACACGGCGTTATCTCGCCCGGTTGCCGGATAAACGTAAGGCCACCATTGAATATACGGTTATTGAAGGGGTTAATGATAAACCGGAACATGCGCGGGAGCTGGTGGCCCTGTTGAAAGGTCTGCCTTGCAAGATTAACCTGATCCCGTTCAACCCGTTCCCGGAAAGCGATTTCAAGCGGCCCAGCATGAACGCAACGCGACGATTCCAGACGGTACTCAACGAGGGCGGATACGTAACCACCATTCGTACCACCCGTGGTGACGATATCGACGCTGCCTGTGGGCAATTGGTCGGGCGGGTGGAGGACCGAACTCGCAGGAGCCAGAGATATATTGCAGTACAGCAGGTAAACCCCTGATTTAACAACGCGGAAGCGACTAAGGTAAGGTGTTTCGTGAAAGGAAAAGCACAAGGCTCGCATCTGTTTACAATGGCTGTTCTTTTGTTCGGTCTTGTTCTCTCTGGTTGTGTAACCACAACCGACAGTCGCTTTTCCCGGGAAGCGGACCGCGACAAAGCGGTCAGTAACTACGTACAGCTGGCCACGGCCTACATCGGTCAGGGCAATCTTGATCGTGCTCGCCACCACCTTGAACGTGCCCTGGAACTCTCCCCGAATAGTTCTGAAGCCCTGGCTGCCATGGGTTTGGTCTATAACGCTGAGGGTGAGCCGGAACTGGCCGAGCGTAACTTCAAACGCGCCATCAGTCAGGATTCCAGTTACTCCCGGGCGCGGGTTTACTACGGCGCTTTTCTATATAGTAACGGACGGTTTTCCGAAGCTCGGGATCAGTTCAGTGTTGCTTCACGCGACACCGGTTACCGGGAGCGCGGAGCGGTATTCTATAATCTGGGCATGACTGAGGAGCGGCTTGGTAACCTGGATGCTGCCGTGGGAGCCTACCGACGTGCGGTGGAACTGACTCGCGGTGAAGCAAGAACCTTGCTTTCTCTGTCCAGGGTGTTGGTTGAACAGGAGGATTTTACCGAGGCTTCCCGTTATTACAGCCGCCTCCAGACCATGATCCAGCGCAATACCCGCTTGTCACACTCGGCGGAAAGCCTGTACACGGGTATTCGGATAGCGCGGCATTTTAATGATCGTGATCAGGAAGTGAGCCTGGCGATGTTGCTCCGAAATGATTACTCAGATTCTTTGGAATACCAACAATACAGGGTGTTGATTGCCAATGACCGGTGACGTGGAGCCAGATCAGGTGACGGCGGAGCCTGTCGGGGAGCAGCTTCGGCAAGGTCGTGAACGTCTCGGATTGAGCGTCTCAGCCATTGCTGATGAACAGCATCTCCGGCCGTCTGTGATTCAGGCTATAGAAAACGGCGATTACAGCAAAATAGACAGTGAGCTTTTCCTCAAAGGGTATGTGCGTGCCTATGCCCGCCAGGTGGGGCTCAACGCAGACGCGGTTATTGCCGACCTGAATCGGGAGCTGGAGCCGGCGCGCCAGCAAAAGGAACTGGAACACCAGGCAAGCCCCCTGGTTTCCATTGAACGCAAGAAGCGCCGCAAGCGTCAGGTTGCAAAACTGCTCTTGGCGCTGTTGGTTGTCGCGTTGGTGGCCTACTTGATCGCAGGATATCTTGCGGAGCAGGGAACGGACGGTGAGGCGGCTCCAGAGGCGGAAACCCCGGCCGGGACAGTGACGCCGGATCGGGGCCAAATGAGTGATGGTCAGGACGTGCAGCCGGTTACCGAGCCGAATGACGAGTTCAGCGCTGCAGAACAGCCGTTACCTGAAGAAGGCTCGTCGGTTCCGGAAATTGAACGTGTACCCCCGGCAGAGCCGCTGGAGCCTGAACCCACCGGTGCGGAGCTGGAAGAGCTTCCGCCTGACCGGGTGCCCGCTGTCACCCAGTCTACAGAGCCTGCTTTGCAGGAAGAACGGCTCCTTGCTCCCGCCGCGACAACCGAGGCCAGGCTGCAGATTGCCTTTTCAGGAGATTGCTGGGTACAAGTGACAGACGCCGGCGGTAGCCGGTTGGTCAGCGGCTTGCGACGTAGCGGAGAGCAACTGGATGTGACCGGAGCTGCACCGTTGACTGTGGTTATTGGTGCTGTGAGCGCCGTTGAGTCCATTCGATTCCAGGGTGAAACCCTGAATATTGGTGATTTTCGCGTAGTGAACAACCGATCGGAGTTCACGCTCGAACTTTGATCCGAACGCCCGAATAACTGTTGGTTCCAGCAAATGAAACACGAATCCCCGATCAAAAGACGTAAATCCCGCCAGATCATGGTGGGCAATGTGCCGGTTGGCGGCGATGCACCGATTGCGGTTCAGAGCATGACCAACACAAACACCTGTGATGTAGAGGCGACTGTTGGCCAGATTGCAGCGTTGCAGGAGGCCGGCGCCGATATCGTCCGTGTTTCAGTACCCTCCATGGAGGCCGCTGAAGCGTTCGGACAGATTCGCAAGCGCGTATCTCTGCCGCTCGTTGCTGATATTCACTTCGATTACAAAATTGCCCTGCGAGTGGCCGAGCTTGGTGTTGACTGTTTGCGCATCAACCCCGGTAACATTGGCCGGGACGATCGCGTCAATGCGGTCATCAGTGCCGCTCGGGACGGCAATATCCCGATCCGTATTGGCGTGAATGCCGGGTCTCTTGAAAAGAGCCTGCAGCGCAAATACGGTGAACCCACTGCAGAGGCCCTGGTAGAGTCTGCCATGCGGCACATCGATATTCTGGATAAACACGATTTCCAGGATTTCAAGGTTAGCCTGAAGGCGTCAGAGGTATTTATGACCGTTGATGCCTACCGGAAGATTGCCTCCCAGATTGTACAGCCGCTGCATCTTGGCATTACCGAGGCCGGAGGCTTTCGTTCGGGCACAGTGAAATCCTCTATCGGCCTCGGCATGTTGCTGATGGACGGTATTGGCGACACCATTCGGGTATCACTGGCCGCCGACCCCGTGCAGGAAATCAAGGTTGGCTTCGATATTCTCAAGAGCCTGCGTTTGCGCAGCCGTGGTATCAACTTCATCGCTTGCCCCAGTTGTTCCAGACAGAACTTCGATGTAATCCAGACCATGAATGATCTGGAGGCTCGCCTGGAAGACGTCAATACCTCCCTGGACGTTGCCATTATTGGCTGCATAGTGAACGGTCCCGGAGAAGCCAAGGTGGCGGACCTCGGGTTGACGGGCGGTACGCCGAAAAACCTTCTGTATTTGGACGGAAAGCCAAATCAGAAGTTGGACAATGCGACGTTGACGGACGACCTGGAGCGAATCATCCGGGAAAAAGTTGCAGAGCGGCAGCAGCAGGAAGAATCCGTGATTGCCCGGTCTGCGGACTGAGCCGTCCAATTCGACATCATTCATTAAAGTATCAGGGTTTTAACTTGGCTAAGATTCAGGCAATCCGCGGAATGAACGATATTCTGCCGGAGCAGACCCCCGTCTGGCAGTATGTAGAGTCAACGGTACGTCAGGTACTTGGGCAATACGGATACCAGGAAATCCGCATGCCGGTGGTTGAACAGACCGAGCTGTTCAAGCGCTCGATTGGTGAAGTAACTGACATCGTCGAAAAAGAAATGTACACCTTTGACGACAGGAATGGCGACAGCCTGACCCTTCGCCCGGAGGGTACAGCCGGTTGCGTCAGGGCAGCTGAAGAGCATGGCCTGCTGTTCAACCAGACCCGCCGGCTTTGGTATACCGGCCCGATGTTCCGCCACGAACGCCCCCAGAAAGGCCGTTACCGCCAGTTCCACCAGATTGGCGTGGAATGTTTTGGCATGGATGGTCCGGATATAGACGCCGAGTTGCTGATACTCACGGCGCGGCTGTGGCAGGCCCTTGGTCTTGCCGGGCATACGCGCCTTGAGATTAACTCCATTGGCACCAGTGAAGCCCGGAAAGTCTACCGCCAGGCTCTGGTTGATTATCTGGACCAGTACCGGGATCAGCTGGATGACGACAGTAAGCGCCGGTTGACCACGAATCCCTTACGAATTCTGGACAGCAAGGATCCCGGAACCCGGAAAATCCTGGAAGGGGCGCCAAGCCTGGACGATTACCTTGATGACGAATCCAGGGCCCACTTTGAGCAATTGAAGGGGCTGTTGGACGCCGCCGATGTGAAATACAGCGTAAACCCGTCCCTCGTTCGGGGTCTGGATTACTATGGCAAAACGGTTTTCGAATGGATTACCGACAGCCTCGGCGCACAAGGCACCGTGTGTGCTGGTGGCCGTTACGATGGTCTGGTAGAGCAGTTGGGTGGCAAACCAACCAAGGCGGTGGGCTTTGCTATGGGGCTGGAGCGACTGATCCTGTTGCTGGAAACCCTGGAATTGGTGCCTGATTACGTTAACAACCATGCCGACGTATACGTAACCGCCATGGGCGACAAGGTTATTGCCCCGGCAATGGTGATTGCCGAAGAACTTCGCAGCGCGTTGCCCGGTAGTGTGGTTGTCACTCACTGTGGCGGCGGCAGCTTCAAGAGCCAGATGAAGAGGGCGGACCGCAGCGGCGCCCGCTACGCGGTCATCCTGGGCGAGAATGAGCTGGCCAGTGGCAATGTTGGCCTGAAGCCCTTGCGCGACGATGAGCCGCAGCAGGACATTGCCCGCAGTGAACTGGCCCAGGCGCTTGCCAGCCGGCTTGCACAATGAATTTCACAAGAACAGCAACATTATTGATGAACAGGAGTTTACATGGCTGAGTTGCGCACCGAAGAGGAACAGATCCAGGCGATCAAGGACTGGTGGAAGAAGAACGGCAGTTCTCTGCTGATTGGTATCGGTGCTGCGCTGGCCATCGTATTCGGCTGGCAGGCCTGGCAGAACCACCAGGCTCAGCAGCGTGCGGAAGCGGCTAACCAGTTTGCCACTCTGCTCAATGCCTTTGCCGATGAATCCGACGAGAATGCCAGCGAAACCGTTGCATTTGTTGCCGAGACCCTTCGCAACGACTATGGCAAGAGCGCCTACGCCATCTATGGCAACCTGGTACTCGCTCGCCAACAGATGATGGTGGACGGTAACGCCGAGGCCGCCATTGACTCACTGAACTGGGCCCTGGACAAGGCAGCGGATTACCCGGCCCTGAGCCTGGTTGTGCGTAACCGACTGGCCCGCGCACAGTTTGCTGCCGAGCGGTACGATGACGCCCTGGCAACCCTGGATCGTGCGCCTAATGCCGACGCCTTCGCTGGCGTGTTCTCAGAATTGCGTGGGGACATCCTGCTCGCACAAGGTGATACCGACGGCGCTCGTGATGCCTACATCACAGCACGGGAGCAAAACCAACAAGGCCGCAGCGGTATTCTGGAACTTAAGCTCTCTGACCTTGGTGTTGGGGAGGGGGCCTGATGCGGGTAACTCGCAACAGGTTCGTTCGTTTTTCTCTGGCATCCCTGATGGTGCTGCTCGTGGGCTGCAGCACCAAGGACACCTTTGAACAGCCGGTGCCGGTTCCTGAAATTGATGCCACTGTTGAGTTCAAACTTATCTGGACCATGTCAGTCGGTAAGGGACATGATGACCAGTTTTTGCACCTGGCACCGTTGTATGCCGGCGACGTGATCTATGCAGCCTCTGCCGATGGCCTGCTGGCGGCGGTGGAGCCCGGGAATGGCAAGGCGCTCTGGCAGCGGCGGTCGAAAGATCGGATATTTGCTGGCTTTGGTGGCGACGGTAAGCAGTTGTATTACATCACCCGCGACGCCGAACTGGTCGCCCTGTCCCGGGAAACCAGCGAGGAGTTATGGCGGGCCTCATTACCAACCGAAGGTCTGGCTGCGCCGCAGTCCAACGGCTCCCTGGTGGTTGCGCAAACCACTGATGGCCGCGTTATCGGTTTCGATGCTGCTAATGGCGAACGCCTCTGGCAATACGACGGCCAGGTACCGGTGCTGTCCATGCGCACGGCGGCGGCCCCTTTGGTGGGCGGCGATATTGTGATTGCTTCTTTCGCCAACGGCCGTGTTATAGCGCTCACCGCGGATGCTGGCCAGCCAGTCTGGCAATACGAAGTCGGGCAACCACAGGGCCGCACAGAACTGGAGCGGCTGGTGGATATCGGTGGCCAGCCGCTGGTCCTGGAATCGGCCATTATGGTGGCGGGGTACCAGGGCAAGCTGGCGTTGGTCGATATTCGCTCCGGGCAGGAAATCTGGAGCCGCCGTGCTTCAAGTTTCTACTCGCCAAGTATTGGTGGTGGCAGCATCTTCCTGGCGGCGGCGAACGGTGACATTATTGCTTACCGGGGCAGCGACCGCCGCGAACTCTGGGTTCAGGACCGGTTGTCCTGGCGCCAGGTCACCCGGCCGGTGGCCAGCGGTGACTACGTGGTTACCGGGGATTACGAGGGCTACCTGCACGCACTCTCCCGGGAGGATGGCGCCTTGCAGGGCCAGCTGAAGTTCGACAGTGACGGTATCCGCGTACCGGTTCAGGTGATTGAAGATGGTAACCTGCTGGTTTACGGCAACGGTGGGCGAATGGCGGTTTACAGCCTGAAACCAAAAAAGTAACACCGTTCACATGATCAGCCCGGCATGAGCCGGGCTTTTGACCTTTCTATATAGCAGAACATTATGACCCCAGTTATTGCCCTGGTAGGACGCCCGAACGTGGGTAAGTCCACTCTTTTCAATCAGATGACCCGTTCCCGCGACGCGCTGGTGGCGGATTTTCCGGGTTTGACCCGTGACCGTAAATACGGAGAGGGTCAATACGAGGGGCAGAAGTTTATTGTCATCGATACCGGTGGTTTGACCGGTGACGAGGTGGGGCTGGACGCAGAGATGGCCCGCCAGTCCATGCAGGCCGTTGAGGAAGCGGATATCGTCCTGTTTCTGGTCGACGGCAGGGCAGGGCTGACAGCCGGTGATGAGATGATTGCAGATCATCTGCGCCGTTCCGGCAAGCAGGCGCACCTGGTGGTGAACAAGACCGATGGCCAGGACCCGGATGTCGCCGCCGCCGATTTCTACTCCCTGGGTTTTGAGTCCACCTTCCAGATTGCGGCCGCCCATAACCGGGGTATCCGCTCGCTACTGGAAGTTCTGCTGCCTGAGCCGGTGGACGTTGAAGAGCAGGACCGGGCTGATCGGTACCCGGGTATCCGAATTGGAGTGGTCGGTCGCCCGAACGTAGGCAAATCGACTCTGGTCAACCGGATGCTGGGTGAGGAACGAGTGGTTGTCTACGATATGCCCGGCACCACACGGGACAGCGTGTATATACCCTATGAGCGGCACGGCCATCAGTACACCCTCATTGATACAGCCGGTGTGCGGCGCCGGAAGAATGTGAAAGAAGTGGTGGAGAAGTTCTCCATCATCAAAACCCTTCAGGCCATAGACGACGCCCATGTGGTTATTATGGTGATTGATGCCCGGGAAGGGCTCGTTGACCAGGATATGCACCTGATCGGCTTTGTTCTGGATGCGGGCCGCTCCCTGGTGATTGCCATCAACAAATGGGATGGCATGGATCCGGAAGACCGCGAAAAGGTAAAAGAGCAGGTGGGGCGCCGCCTGGACTTCCTGGACTACGCCGACAAGTATTATATCTCGGCTTTGCATGGTACCGGTGTTGGCACCATGTACGAGTCTGTGCAGGCCTGTTATGAGTCCGCAATGGCCAAGTGGCCAACCAATCGCTTGACCGCCATCCTGCAGGATGCCGTGGCCCAGCATCAGCCCCCCATGGTTCATGGTCGTCGTATCAAGCTGCGCTACGCACACCAGGGTGGTTCCAACCCGCCGGTGGTGGTGGTGCATGGCAATCAGGTTGATTCGTTGCCCGGTGCTTATAAACGGTACCTGGAGAATACCTTCCGCAAGGTGCTGAAGGTGGTGGGCTCGCCCATTCGGTTTGAGTTCCGGTCTGGGGAAAACCCCTTCGCCACCAAGGTGGACCGCCTGACGCCGCGCCAGAAAGTGAAAAAAGACAACGACATCAAGAAGGGGCGCCGTGTGCGCAAAACCCGGCAGAAGAGCGTCAAGCGCTGATCTGACGGGCGGTGCCCCTTCTGTAACGGGTTGGCGTTACGCCAACCCGGCACTCTCTACCTGGCGGGCCTGAACCGCCGTCAGGGCAATTGTGAAAACAATATCCTCCACCAGCGCCCCACGCGACAGATCGTTTACGGGTTTTCTCAGGCCTTGCAGCATCGGGCCAACACTGACCACATTGGCACTTCTCTGAACCGCCTTGTAGGTGGTATTGCCGGTGTTGAGATCCGGGAACACAAATACCGTTGCCTTACCGGCAACCTTGCTGTCGGGTGCCTTGGCCTTGCCGACACTTTCGATGGCTGCGGCATCGTACTGCAGCGGGCCGTCTATCAACAGGTCAGGGCGGCGTTCCCTGGCAATACGAGTGGCTTCCCTGACTTTATCTACATCTGCGCCGGTGCCGGATTCCCCGGTGCTGTAGCTGATCATGGCAACCACCGGCTCGATGCCGAAGGCCTCGGCGGACTGGGCACTCTGGATGGCAATATCTGCCAGTTCCTCAGCGTTCGGGTCCGGGTTGATGGCGCAGTCACCATAAACCAGTACCTGCTGGGGCAGGAGCATGAAGAATACCGATGACACCACTTTGGCGTGATCGTGGGTTTTGATCAGCTGCAGAGCCGGTCGAACGATATTGGCGGTGGTGTGAATGGCCCCTGACACCAGACCGTCGGCTTCATCCATGGCAACCATCATGGTGCCCAGTACCACGTTGTCCTCGAGCATGGCTTCGGCCATGTCTTCAGTTAGCCCTTTGTGTTTTCGCAATTCCACCATGGGCGCGATATAGCGATTCCGGACTGACTGAGGATCAAGAATCTCAAGGTCTTCGGGCAGTTCAACGTCCTGGGAGCTGGCAACCGATTGTATTTCTCGCGGATCACCGATCAGAACGCAGCGGGCAAGTTTACGCTGGTGGCAAATGATGGCGGCCTGAACGGTTCTGGGTTCCGCACCTTCAGGCAGCACGATGCGTTTGTTGGCTGCCCGGGACCGTTCGGACAGTTGATAACGAAACGCTGGTGGCGACAGGCGCCCCTGGCGCTGAACCTTCAAATGTTCCTGCAGCCAGTCGGTATCGATTCGCGTAGCCACAGACTCCATGGCCTGTTCAATCCGATCGGGGTCATCGATGGGAATGGTGGCCGACAGGTTGGCAAGCATGTGAGCGGTTTCATAGGTATTGGTTGAAGAACTGAGCACCGGCAGCCCCGTTTCGAGTGCTCGCCGACACAGGTCAATTACCCTGTCATCGGGCATCAGGCCACCGGTGAGCATCAACCCAGCGAGCGGCACACCGTTGAGTGCCGCCACGGCTGTGGTCACGATGATGTCTTCCCGGTCACCCGGGGTGACCAGCAGGGTACCTGGCTTGAGGATGTCGGTCATGTTCCGGATGGTGCGGGCACACACCGACACGCGCTGTACCCGCCGGGAGTGCATCTGGCCGCCATGGAGTACCGGTACTGCGAGCTCGCGGGCCACGTCGGAAACACGGGGTGCCAGCAAGTGCGGTTGCCAGGGGATTTCACCCAACAGGCGAAAGCGCCCGGTGTTGAATACCGAACAGGCTGTCTGATAATCGATGTCCTGGTGCTCGTGATCGGGGTGCTGGTCAAGGGCGATGCCCGTTTTTTCCGGGGCACCAACCTTGTTCAGGATAACGCCGATCACGTCAGGGTCCGACGGGGCGGTAAAAATCCGGGCGGAGAAATCCAGTTCCTCGTCCAGTTCGGAAGCCGTGCAGGTTCTCGGGGTGCTGACTAGAATGACCTCGGAATTCAGGTTCCGGGCCACTTCTACATTCAGCCGGGCAATGTAGGCCTCGCTTCGGTCTGGCACAAGGCCCTCGATAATGACAACGTCGAAGTCTTTGGCGACCTTCTGGTACTCCCCGACAATGGTTTCCAGCAGCAAATCCGCCTTGCCGTGGTTCAATAACTGCTGGGCTTGCTTGAGGGGTAGGGGGGCGGGTGTCTGCACGTGGCTGCGGGAGCGGACGAACTCTACCGAGGAGTCCTTGCCTTCGTTGTGCCGGGCCTCACCACGATGCACCGATTGACTGAAAGGCTTATAAAAACCGACGCTTACTCCTTCCCGTTCCAGAGCCCTCAGCAAGCCCAGGCATACGGAAGTGAGGCCCGAATCAAGGGATGTCGGGGCAATAAACAGACTCTTAGCCATAATGGTTCCTGGTTACGTCCTCGAATGTCAGTTTAGGTTAGCGAGCCGGCTGGCTTCTCGGGCAATCACCAGTTCCTCGTTGGTTGGGATGACCAGTACCGGAAAACGGGAATCCGCGTCACCAATATGGCCTTCACTGTACTGGCCGTGATGGTTGTTCAGGTCCGGATCGAGAGTAATACCCAGTAATTTCAGGTGTTCGATCGTCTGGGCTCTGACTCTCGCACTGTTCTCTCCGATGCCACCGGTGAACACCAGGGCATCCAGATGGTTCAGGGACACCATCATGGCCCCAAAGTACTTCGCCAGACGGTAGCAGAATACATCGATGGCCAGTTGTGAAGGTTCGTGGCCATGGTCAGCCAGCTCGCACAGCGAGCGCATATCATTGGCCTGTCCAGACAGCCCGAGCAAGCCACTTTCCTGGTTCAAAACCCTGTGAACTTCACTGGCGCTGATGCCGCGCCCGGCCAGGTAGTCAAACAGCCCCGGGTCGACATCGCCACTTCGGGTGCCCATCACCAGCCCCTCCAGAGGCGTCAGCCCCATGCTGGTATCTTTGCTGATGCCGTTATCGATGGCAGTCATGCTGCAGCCGTTGCCAAGATGCGCTGAAATGATGGACGTCGTCGCCGGTGTCTTGCCCAGCCGGCGCGAAGCCTCATGGGCCATAAATTGATGGCTGGTGCCGTGAAACCCATAGCGCCGGATACCCCATTCCCGGTAATAATGTTCAGGCAGGGCATACAGGAAGGCCCGTTTTGGCAGGCTCTGATGGAAAGCGGTGTCGAAAACTGCCACCTGCGGTACATCCGGAAACAGTCGCTGCATGGCGTTGATGCCAATCAGGTTGACTGGATTGTGAAGTGGCGCCAGTGAGGCACAATCCTCAATGGCCTTTATGGTGTTTTTGTCGATCAGTGCGGCCTCCCGAAAGGCCTCGCCACCATGAACCACCCGGTGACCGATGGAGGCAGGCTCTCGGTTCATCAGGTTGCGGTCGTAGAAAGCGTTTACCAGAGCCTGCAGGGCGTGGTCGTGGGAAGCGTTTGCAGGTAAGGCCACCGGTACGCTATCACCGGAAATCTTTGCCAATGAGTCGGGATTGTTCAACCGTTCAGCCAGTGCAGAGGCTTGTTTCTCGAGGTTGCTGTCGAACAGCGCGAGTTTGATAGATGAACTGCCGCAGTTCACGACCAGTATTGTTTCGTCCATGCTTGGTGCCGTTTTGATGATTCAGAGATTGGCCCGATGATTGGTTTCCAGCCAGTAGATGAAATCCTGCTCGGGCATCGGGCGACTGTAGAAGTAGCCCTGGGAATAGTCGCAGCTTTCATTCTTGAGGAAGTGGGTTTGCCCCTCTTCCTCGACGCCCTCGGCGATGACTTTCAGTCCCAGACTGTGAGCCATGTTGATGATAGCGCGCACGAGTGAGGCGTCTCCACTTTCGTTCAACACATCCTGAATAAAGGATTTGTCGATCTTGAGTGTGTCGAACGGGTACGACTTCAGATAGCTGAGGGCCGAATAGCCGGTTCCGAAGTCGTCAACTGACAGCCGGATGCCGGTCCTGTCCAGTTGCCGAAGGATGTCGGCGGTTTCAATGGTGTTATCAAGAATGAGCCTTTCGGTAATCTCCAGCTCAAGGCATTCCGGTGGCAGCCCGCTGGCGTTGAGGGAGCGCATGACTGCATCGGTAAAGCCGGGGTCCCGGAACTGGCGGGGCGATACATTGACCGCAATCGAAAGGGATTCGAGGCCGGTCATGGCTCGCCAGGTGACAGCGGCTTTGCAGGCCTCCTCGATAACCCATTCACCGATCGGGATGATCAGGCCGGTTTCTTCAGCCAGCGGAATGAACCGGTCGGGCATAACCATGCCCATGGCCGGATTATTCCAGCGCAGCAGCGCCTCGGCACCGATCAATGAGCCAGAAGCGGTGTCCACTATCGGCTGGTAATACAGCTCGAATTCTCCAAGCTCCAGCGCCTTGCGCATGTGGGACTCCATCTGAAGCCGCTCATGGGACACTTCAGTCATTTCCGGCGTGAACTGGGCGTAGGAGCTCTTTCCTTTATGCTTGGCTTGATACATGGCGGCATCTGCATGCTGGAGCAATGTACCACTGTTGTCGGAGTCGGTAGGGAAGATGGCGATCCCGATACTCGTTGTCACGAAGACTTCCTGGCCATTGAGCATAAACGCGGGGGCAAAGGTTTTCAGGATCCTCTCCGCGACCTGGCATGAGGCCTCAGTTCCCGTGAGGCCCGGAAGGATAACCAGAAACTCATCCCCACCCAGGCGGGCTACGGTACTGGTGCCCCTGAGGCAGCTGGAGATGCGGCGGGCGGCCTCCACCAGCAGGGTATCGCCGGCGTCGTGGCCCAGGGTGTCGTTGATGTGTTTGAAATTGTCGAGGTCCAGGAACATGACCCCCACCTGGGAATTGTCTCGGCGGGCCTGGGCCAGTGCCAGCTTGAGGCGATCCAGGGCCAGCATCCGGTTTGGCAGGCCGGTCAATATGTCGTAATTGGCCTGGCGCAACAGTTGCTGTTCATAACGCTTACGGATGCTGATGTCTTCACCGAGGATCAGGTAGCCGGTGGTGTCACCGTTAGTATCGCGGATAGGGGTGACCACCAGCTGCTCCCAGTAGCGCTCACCATTGCGCCGGATACTGTTGACTTCGCCTTGCCAAACACCAACCCGTTGTACCTGTAGCCGGATGGACTGCCAAAGATGGCGGGCGTCCTGAATGTCCATACTGTTTTCGATCAGATGCGAAGGGTGTTTGCCGATGATGTCGTCTATAGTATGGCCGGTAAGTTGACTGAACTTTCGGTTAGCGTACTCGATGCGCCATTGCCGGTCACAGATCAGAACCGAAGAGGGGCTCTGATCAATGGCCTTGGAAAACTTCAGGATGTCGGCTGCGTCTCGCTCGCGCCGGGCGACATCCTCATTCAGCCTTTCCCGCATCTGGTTGATGGCATCCGTTACCATGCCCAATTCATCTTTGCCGTTGGCCGAGCTGTCAGGCCTGTCCAGCACCAGGGGCCTGGACAGGTTTTTCAGGGAAAGATCCTTGGTGTAGTCCGCCATGGCGGTGAGGTGTCTTGTGACCAGGTGCTGGAAGATCCAAAGTATCAGGACGGAAACAAAAAAGACCGTCAGGAACTGGGTTGCCAGAATAACACCGACTTTCCTCTGGAGCTCCCCATAAGCCCGTTCCAGGTTGGCGGTAATCTCCAGTTCTCCAAGCAGGAATTCAGTGCCATCTCGCTGAACGAGTTCGAACCGGTGGACAAGGGTGTCTGCGTGCCTCGGGATCTCGCCCATCACAAGTTCGTAGTCAGGCTCAATTCGGAGTCGGAGGTGGATGATGTCCGGTAGGCTGAGGATGCCTTCCATCTGGGTTTGCAGCAGTTTCTGATCCAGGGCCCAGAGGCTTCGGGCCAGGCTTGAGGCGTAGCCGGATTCAATCACCTCCATCCGTTCTTCGATCAGCGACAGGTCTTTACGGTAATCAGAATAGATCTGCACGCCCGCCGCCAGAAGCGTGAAGGCAGTACTGAACAATAGGATCCATGCCAGGAGCCTGAAGGAAAGCGGAGAGGCTGTGCGAATACGCCTCAATCGGGGCATGAATTCTGGCATGTTGCGAACTTCGCTATCACATTGGATATCAGGCATAAGATGCGCAGAGTGAGTGCTTATCCTGTTACCGACTATAGCAGTAGTTTATGTCGAATGCGCTGCAAATGCAGGAAATATCGGAATAATTCGGGCGGTGTTTCGCAGTTTGTGAAATGAAAGAGGTGATAGTTGCCTTTGACACAGATCAATACGAGGTTGGTCGCCCGGGCGTAACCTGAGCTTAATCAAGTTTCAGATAGAACAGGAGTTAACGCTATGTATATGGATGCAGTCGTTATCGCAGGTATCGCAACCGTATTACTGATGGTTGGCTTTTTTGTGGGGGTTGGGATTTTCGTAATGAAAGACCAGAAAGCCCACGGAGGAAAAGGTCACAATGGTCAACATAGAGGGCAGGGCGGATAACCAAAAGGAAGTCGATTAACCGATTGAAAAATTGGCGTCCCCTAGGGGGTTCGAACCCCTGTTGCCGCCGTGAAAGGGCGGAGTCCTAGGCCACTAGACGAAGGGGACGCAACGTTTTCAACAACTTGCCTCGTCGAGGTGGCGCGTATATTAAGTAAGGGCTTTTGTCCTGTCAACGATTTTTTTGAAAAATTTACCCCGCCACGCTATCCGCAAGTGCTGGTTCCAGTTCGGCGTATTTGAACCGGAAGCCCTCGTGCTGCAGTTTCGCCGGAACTGCTTTCTGCCCGGTGAGTAATAGCCCTGCCATCTCACCCAGTACCAGTTTGAGCACCGGCGCGGGGGCCGGGAATACCGTGGGCCGGTGAACAACCTTGCCAAGGGTTTTGGTGAACTCCCTATTGGTGGCCGGATTGGGGCTTACCATGTTGTAGGCTCCTTTCGCGTGGGGGCTCTCAAGCATCCAGATAAGCCCTGAAACCACATCATCCCTGTGCACCCAGGGCATGTACTGTTGTCCGTTGCCGAGGCGACCGCCAAGGCCAAGCCGGAAGGGCAGGATCATTCTCTGCAGGAAGCCGCCACCCCTGCCAGTTACAATGCCGGTGCGACACAGGCAAACCCTGGTGCCGAGCTCCTCCAAAGGCAGTGCTGCCTGTTCCCAGTCACGACATAATTCATGGGTGAATTCCGGATGTGGGTGGGTATCCTCTGTAACCAGATGATCTCCCTGGTCGCCGTAGTAGCCCACAGCAGAACCAGATACCAAAACTTCCGGCGGGCTTTGCCAGCTTTTGCATACATCAACCAAAGTCCGGGTTACGCCAATACGACTGTCCCGCAGGGCCTGTTTTCGGGACGCCGTCCAACGCTTGTCGGCGATTCCTTCGCCGGCCAGATTGATGACGGCATGGTACCCTTGGTGCCCTTCAAGAAGCTTCAGGTTTGATGTCGCTTCTACTCGACCACACAGTGCCCGAACCGTATCTGCCGGTTGCCGACTGAGAACGGTCAGCCCATACCCTTTGTTGACCAGCTCGCGGCAGAGTATGGTGCCGATAAAACCGGTACCACCGGTAATCAGGATTTTTTTTTCCATGGTGATCTCCTCCTGTCGGCTGATGGTTTCAGGATCCGCTATTCTCCAGTTCCTGGAGCACAACGTCCCGGATGGCATCGCCCAACTGAGGGTTCTGGCCAATGGGTGGCGCCAGTTTGATATGGACGCCATACTGGCTTTCCAGGTCTGCGATCATTGCCGGTACATCTTTGCGCAGGTGCCGGCCCGCTGCCAGGAACAGGGGAACCACGGTAAAGTGCTCGGTACCCTCGGCTTTGCCCTGGCTCACGATGGTTTCCAGCGAGGGTTCGGCCAGCTCCATATAGGCGATGGCGGCTTGCTCGACCGATTTGAGGGTTGGCGCTGCCAGTTGTTCAAAGGTTTCACACCAGCGTTGGTCACTGCTGCCGTGGGCCAGCAGAATAATGCGGTGAGGCTGGGTCATGGTTGCTCCTGGGTGGTCAAATGGAATGCTTCGGTCGTAATCAAATAAGATCCTGTACACCCGCTGATTTAAATGTAACAGGGAGTCGGTAAATGTTCGATTGGAAAGAGCTTCTGGATTTCTGGTTTGGAAAATTGGATGTGCATGGGCTGCCGGATGCCGATCACCGAAACCGTTGGTTTCGGTCCGATCGGAAGTTTGACCAGGAAATTCGAAGGCGCTTTCTTTCGCTGGTGCTGTTCGCCTCTGAGCAGGGTTTGGAGCATTGGCGAAATGAGGCGGGAGGCGCATTGGCTGAAATACTGCTGCTCGATCAGTTTACCCGTAACATCTTCCGTGGCGGTGCCCTGGCGTTCGAAAGTGATCGGCTGGCCCGCCATCTAAGCAGGCAGGCAATGGATAAGGGGCAGGATCTTGAGCTACCTCTAATTCAAAGGGCGTTTCTTTATATGCCCATGCAGCATTCGGAGCTCAAGAAGGATCAGGATTTGTCAGTGGCATGTTATGAGCAGTTGGTTGCCAGTGCCGACGGATTGCTCGCCGAATTTTTGGGCAGCTTCCTGCAGTCGGCCGTTGATCACCGGGATATCGTGCTGCAATTCGGCCGCTTCCCCCATCGAAACAAAGCGCTGGGGCGAACATCCACGGAGGCAGAGCAGGCCTACCTGGCGGGCGGTCGCCGATTTGGTCAGTAAAACGGCGCTGGTGAGGGTAATCACAAATTTTTAACAAAAATTGTTGACGGCCGAACGCTGATCAGTAGAATACGCAGCCGTTGAGAGGCAGCGCCCTCTGACAGCAAGCGGGAATAGCTCAGTTGGTAGAGCACAACCTTGCCAAGGTTGGGGTCGCGAGTTCGAATCTCGTTTCCCGCTCCAGATTCAGGAAAAACCCGGCCCACAAGGCCGGGTTTTTTGTTTTCTGCTCCGCATTCCTCCCCCATGGACATGGGTTCGTCGGTTATACTCGCTTACTTCCATCCCAAACCTGTTACTTGCAAGGGTGGTCATCATGCGTGTTCAATCCGTCGTTATATACCCGGTCAAGTCTCTGGCTGGCATCGAAGTGTCTTCATTCGAACTGGATGAATTCGGACCCGCGGGGGACCGCCGTTGGATGCTGGTGGACGATCAGGGGCAGTTTATTACCCAGCGACAGCTGCCTTTGTTGGCAAACGTTGCGACCCGTCTAGGGCCTCAGGGTGTTGAGATCGGTGTTCCGGGGCAGGGTGACTTTGGCCTGAGTCCCGGCAATGGCAGGATGGAGGTCAAGGTCTGGCGCGATACCGTGGACGCCGTGACCGGCCCTGAGCCGGCCGATGCGGCGATCAGTCGTTACGTAGGCCAGTCCCTTCGTTTTGTGTACATCCCCGATGAGAGTTTTCGTCGTGTAGACCCGTTGCGGGTGCCGGAAAACCGCCGGGTCGGATTTGCCGATGGGTTCCCCTTGCTGATAACCAATCAGGCATCCCTGGATGAGCTCAATAGCCGGCTGGCCAAAGCCGTGGAAATGCGACGTTTTCGGCCGAACGTTGTCATTTCAGGGGCTGAGGCCTGGTCTGAAGATAGCTGGCAAAGTATTACCGTCGGTGAAACCCGGTTTTCGGTCGCAAAACCCTGTTCCCGGTGCATCATGACCACGGTGGACCCGGATACTGGCCTGAAAGATCCGGATACCGAGCCCCTCAGAACGCTCTCCCGTTATCGCAAAACCAGGGATGGTGTGATTTTCGGCCAGAATGTCGTTCACCAGGGTCGCGGGCGCCTTTCGGTCGGTGATGCGGTAGACATTTCCCAACAGGAGTCTTGATCAAGGTGCCTTTGTTAACACTGGAAAAAATATCCCTGGCTTTCGGCATGCATCCATTGCTGGATGAGGCAACCCTGATGATTGATCCCGGGGAACGAGTGTGCCTTCTCGGGCGTAACGGCGAGGGCAAGTCAACCTTACTGAAAATCGTCAGTGGTGACGTCACCCCGGATGCGGGTGTTGTCCGTCTTGAGGAAGGCTCGGTGCTTGCGGTATTGCCTCAGAGCCTGCCAGCAGACGATGTCCGGACGGCTTATGACGTTGTCGCTTCGGCGTTTCCGGAAACAGGCGAACTCTTGGCGGAGTTTCATCGGCTGTCCCAAAGTGTTGACGAGGCCTCGATGAATAGTCTGATGAAGGTCCAGGAGCGCCTGGAGTCACTGGATGGCTGGCGCCTTGATCAAAAGGTGAACACCATTCTGGGGCAATATGGCATAGACCCGGACCGCCGCCTCAACACACTCTCAGGTGGGTGGCAACGCCGGGTTTTGCTGGCAAAGGCATTGGTGGCAGAGCCGGATATCCTGTTGCTGGACGAGCCAACTAACCACCTTGATGTGCCCGCTATTGCCTGGCTGGAGGAGGCCTTGACCCAGTTTCGCGGGGCGATGCTGTTTGTCAGTCATGATCGGGCATTTATCAGGCGCATGGCCACGCGGGTGGTTGAACTCGACCGTGGGCAGCTGATCAGTTTTGCTGCCAGCTATGACCGGTATCTTGAGCTCAAGGAGAAGGCGCTGGAAGATGAAGAGCGCCAGAACGCATTGTTCGATAAGCGCCTGAAACAGGAAGAGGCTTGGATTCGCCAGGGTATCAAGGCCCGCCGCACCAGGAACATGGGGCGCGTGCGGGCTTTGAAGGCTATGCGCGAGGAGCATCGACAGCGTAGGGTGCGAGGAGGTACGGCAAACTTCTCCGTGGAAGAGGCGGCGAAATCCGGCAAGCTGGTGGCAGAGTCGCGACAGGCTGGCTTCTCATACCCGGGCGGTCAACAGGTTGTGCGCGATATGGACCTGACGGTGATCCGGGGCGACAAGATTGGTCTGGTGGGGGAGAACGGCACCGGTAAAACCACCCTGGTCAGGTTGCTGCTTGGTGAGCTTGAGCCTACTGAGGGTAGTATCCGCCTGGGGACCAACCTGCAAGTGGCGTACTTCGATCAGCTCCGGGGAGAGCTGGATCTCTCACGTAATGCCCTCGATAATCTGGCTGAAGGCCGCGAATTCATCGATATCAACGGCCAGAGCAAGCATGTTCTGGGCTATCTCCAGGAATTCCTGTTTACACCTGAGCGTGCCCGTTCCCCGGTCAGGGTGTTCTCCGGTGGCGAGCGCGCGCGTTTGTTGCTGGCCAAGCTTTTCAGCAAGCCGGCCAATATACTGGTGTTGGATGAACCTACCAATGACCTGGATGTCGAAACCCTTGAATTGCTGGAAGAACAACTGGGGAACTTTAACGGTACAGTCATCGTCATTAGTCACGATCGGGAATTTCTCGATAATGTGGTGACGGATACCATCTTTCTGGATGGCTCCGGTTCGGTACGGGAGTACGTTGGCGGGTACACAGACTGGCGTCGGCAGGGCGGCAGGTTTCCCTCGGAGACCTCCGGAAGTCGCCTCGACAAGCAGGACAAACGTGATAAATCCGACAGTTCGGACAAAAATACGCAGCCGGTGTCAGAGACTGTGTCGCAGTCGGCAAAAC
The DNA here is from genome assembly GCF_052380025.1 of Marinobacter sp. NSM. NCBI lineage: Bacteria > Pseudomonadati > Pseudomonadota > Gammaproteobacteria > Pseudomonadales > Marinobacteraceae > Marinobacter > Marinobacter sp. NSM. The sequence goes on along the minus strand of NZ_JBQTCK010000001.1, from coordinate 716,115 downwards.
CGAAGGCCGCAAAGCTGAGTTACAAGCTTAAACTGGAACTGGAACAGTTGCCGGGCAAGATTGAGGCACTGGAACGTGAGGTGGCAGAACTTCAGGAATCCATTTCTGCCCCTGACTTTTATTCAGGCCCACCGGACGAAGTCTCAGCCGTTCTTGAAAAGTTGTCGGAAACGGAAACCCGACTGGAGTCGGTTATCGAGCGGTGGATGGAGCTGGAAGAACAGGCGAGTCAATGAATATCAATTATAATTTTAAATTTCATGATGGACGAAACATCGAATTCAAGGTGACCGGTGAGCCCGCGAAGCCACCGGTCTCGGGATTCCCTTCCTGGGTCAGGCTTGAGCACTGCAAGTGCTCAAATTGTCCGCTGAAAGCGGGGGAGGTGGAATACTGCCCGGCGGCAGTTGAAATCCTGCCAGTGGTTGAGGCGTTTCAGGCCGAAGATGCCTACCAGAAAGTAGATGTAGAGGTCACCGACGACCGGCGCACTTACTCCAAGCAGACGACGCTTGAGGAAGCGCTGCGTTCATTGCTTGGGCTGAGGATGGCGACCAGTGGCTGCCCGGTGCTGTCAGAACTTAAACCGATGGCGCTGCATCATCTTCCATTCGCTAACAGCGACGAATTCGTTATGCGGAGCGTCGGCTACTATCTGCTGCAGCAATTTTTTGCCCAGCGGAACCAGGAGCAGGCTGATTGGGAGTTAAAGGGGCTGGTAGAGCGGAATCAGAGGCTTCAATTGGTAAATCAGGCGCTTTGGCAACGGATTCATGCGGTGTGCAAAGGCGACAGTAACCTCAAAGCATTGCTGAATTTTTTCTCCATGGCGTCGAGTGTCAGCGTGTCACTGGAGAGTCAACTGAGAAAACTACGGGCGAGAATGAAAGGGGAGGCGTAAGCCTCCCTTTGTCATGGTGCCTCAATCGGCGTTTTGGGCGGAGTGGCTCAGTGAATCCGGATGGCCAGAACGTCGCACTGGGTGCCGTGCAGTACGCCGTTGGCAGTTGAGCCCAGAAGCAACTGAAACCCCTTGCGGCCATGGCTGCCAACGATCACCAAATCAACGCCCTGGTCTTTTACCAGACGATGGATTTCGGATTCCGGACGGCCAACCGTGACGATCTGGTGGCTTTTCGGTACGCCGTACTGGTCACCGTACTTCGCCAGCTGCTCGCGGGCGGCTTTGTCCAACTGGTCCTGAAGTTCGGTCAGGTCCATCGGGATATCACCACCGTAGGCGTAACCCACCGGCTCAACAACATGGACGAGAAAAAGCTCGGCGCCATAAGCGTCGCAGATCGCTTTCGCTTTGTTCAGAACCTGCGGGGCTTCTTCTGTCAGATCAATGGCAACCAGCATCTTGTTGTAGGTCGACATTCAGTCACTCCTTTGCAAATTGGGGTAATAATCAGCATCAATAGTTTATACGAGAAAGTGTAGCGGGATTCTGACGGGCATCAACAGGAAGGAAAACTTCGGGCGGACCGTTAGTCCGCCCGAAGACACATCAGGCGTTACTTTCAAGGATTTCGATGGTGGTGGTCAGGCTGCGAATGATCCCTTTGGAATAGCGGTCAATGACGAAGCTGACGTTGTTTTCGTTGTAGTTGATGTAGGAACCGCGGATGAACTGCCATTTGGAGCTGACATCATCAATGGCGGCCTTGAGCTCAGCACTGGCGGAGCCGGATTGCACCCGGGCCAGCAAGTTATCAAACATCAGGGCCTGCTGGTCCAGCGATGCTTCATCTGATGCGCCCTGGAATGTCTGGGCCACGGAGGAGTGGGTGCGTGCGGAGTACCTTGCCATCATTTGCGCCATCACCACGGCCGCGGAGCGAGCTGACTCAATACGCGCGTCAGCCTGGGTACCGCTGTTCTCCTGGGCAACGCCATAAAGCTCGGTAGCACGCTCGTTCATGCTTGACGCCATGTTTGCGAGATCGGCCATCAGGCGGAGGTCAGGGTAGCCGCGATCCCGGACTTCGTTGATGTTCCCGCGCATGAGGTCCTTGAACTGGTCAAAGTCCTGGTTAAGCCCTTCCACTTGCTGTGGCGACAGAACGCCACTGGTGCTGGCGATCACGGCGTTCATCGCATTATTGGAGGCGTTGATGCTGCCCACGATACGATTGAGGGCTTCCGTGTCGCCGTTGGCGCTGAATGCGTAGAACGAGTCCAGAGCCAGATAGTTGTTGATGCGGAAATCGTGCAGATCTGACAGGAAGTCTGCGCCGGTGTCCTGTGCCTGGGCGCCAAACGCGGTCAGGGATAGTAGTAGCAGTGCGGCAAGCAGTGACTGAATGCGCAGGCGAGCGTCTTTCATCGGATGAGTCTCCGTAATACTGTTTTATTATTGTGGACTAAAGTCGCATCTCGAAGTTAAAGTAACTCTGCCGGCTAATCAAGTAGTTTCCGGCCCTTACAGGCTGTACTCCCTTTTTTCATCAGGTTTCATCAAGAAACAAATTGACAAACGCGTCTTTTTTTTTCATCGTGTGTCCTCACGATTCAAACGACTGTATGAATTTTTTGGATCGAATGATCGGGCAGTGACCGAAATCTCGCTGCAAAGGCAGTCGGCTCGGCGTTTCGCCAACCGGTTGTCAGCAGTTCCAAACACAGACTGGAGATCAGTTGATGATTTACGAAGGTAAAGCCATCACGGTTAAAGAGATCGAAGGCGGGATCGCTCAGTTGGACTTTGACTTGCAGGGCGAGTCAGTTAACAAGTTCAACCGTCTCACCATCGAAGAGCTGGGCGCCGCAGCTGAAGCACTCAAATCCCAGAAGAACCTCAAGGGCCTGGTAGTCACCAGCTCCAAGGACAGCTTTATTGTCGGTGCGGATATCACCGAGTTCACCGAGCTGTTTGCAGGTTCCGAGGAAGACCTCGTTGCTAACAACCTGAAGGCGAACGAAGTTTTCAACGCCATCGAAGATCTGCCGTTCCCGACGGTTACCGCTATCAACGGTATCGCTCTGGGCGGTGGTTTTGAGATGTGTCTGGCCACCGACTACCGTGTTATGGCTCCCAAGGCCAAGGTTGGTCTGCCGGAAGTGAAGCTGGGTATCTTCCCGGGCTTTGGCGGTACTGTACGTCTGTCCCGTCTGGTGGGTGTGGACAACGCCGTTGAGTGGATTGCCGGTGGTACTGAAAACCGTGCCGATGCCGCTCTGAAAGTGGGCGCTGTTGATGCCGTGGTTGAAGCCGACAAGCTGGTAGCCGCCGCTGTTGCCATTATCAGCCAGTGCAACGATGGCAAGCTGGATAACCTGGCCCGTCGCGAAGAGAAGAAGGGCAAGATCAAGCTGAACGCCATGGAAAGCATGATGGCGTTCGAGATTTCCAAGGCTTTCGTGGCCGGCAAGGCTGGCAAAAACTACCCGGCGCCGGTGGAAGCCATCAAGACCATGCAGAAGCATGCCGGCATGACCCGCGACAAGGCAATCGAAGTGGAAGCCAAGGGCTTCGCCAAGATGGCCAAGACCAACGTTGCCGCGTGTCTGGTTGGTCTGTTCCTGAATGACCAGGCTCTGAAGAAGAAAGCCAGTGCCTGGGAAAAAGAAGCTTCTGACGTGAAACTGGCCGCTGTACTGGGTGCCGGTATCATGGGTGGCGGTGTGGCGTTCCAGTCTGCGCTGAAAGGCACGCCGATTGTTATGAAGGACATCAATCAGGACGGCATCAAGCTGGGCCTGAATGAGGCCAAGAAACTGCTGTCCAAGCGCGTTGCCAAGGGCAAGATGGACGCCGGCCAAATGGGCGATGTTCTGAACAACATCACACCAACCCTGAACTACGGCGATTTCAAGAGCGTAGATCTGGTGGTTGAAGCGGTTGTTGAGAACCCGAAGGTTAAAGACGCGGTTCTGCGTGAAACTGAAGACGCGGTTCGCGAAGATACCATCCTGACCTCTAACACCTCTACGATCTCCATCAACCTTCTGGCCAAGAACCTGAAGCGTCCGGAGAACTTCTGTGGAATGCACTTCTTCAACCCGGTACACATGATGCCGCTGGTTGAGGTTATCCGTGGCGAGAAGACCAGTGACCGTGCCATCGCGACCACCGTTGCTTACGCCAAGGCCATGGGCAAGACCCCGATCGTGGTCAACGATTGCCCGGGCTTCCTGGTTAACCGTGTTCTGTTCCCGTATTTCGGTGGATTTGCCGCGCTGCTGCGTGACGGTGCTGATTTCCAGAAGATCGACAAGGTGATGGAGAAGTTCGGCTGGCCCATGGGCCCGGCTTACCTGCTCGACGTTGTGGGTATGGATACTGCCAAGCACGCCAACGAAGTGATGGCAGAGGGCTTCCCGGATCGCATGAAGGCCGACTTCAAGTCTGGCATTGACGTGATGTTCGAGAACAACCGTTACGGGCAGAAGAACGACAAGGGCTTCTACAAGTACGAAGAAGACAAGAAGGGCAAGCCGAAGAAAGTTGTCGACGAAGAAACCTACAAGCTTATCGAGCCTGTGGTTAACGGCAGCAAGGACTTCGACGAAGAAGAAATCATCGCACGCATGATGATTCCTCTGTGCCTGGAAACCGTTCGCTGCCTGGAAGACAACATTGTTGAAGACCCGGCCGATGCAGACATGGGCCTGATCTACGGTATCGGTTTCCCTCCGTTCCGTGGTGGTGCTCTGCGCTACATCGACGACATGGGCGTAGACAAGTTCGTCGAACTGGCAGACAAGTACGCAGATCTTGGCCCGCTGTACGCGCCGACCGAGAAGCTGCGTGAAATGGCCAAGACCGGCAAGAAGTTCTTTGGCTAACCCTAACGAGATTTCCGAACGGAGAAAGATCTATGAGCCTTAATCCGAGAGACGTTGTCGTCGTCGATTGCGTGCGGACTCCGATGGGTCGTGCCAAAAACGGCTGTTTCCGCAACGTTCGCGCCGAGACTCTGTCCGCTGCGCTGATTGAAGCACTGTTTGAGCGCAACCCGAAGCTCGACCCGAAAGAAGTAGAAGATGTGATCTGGGGCTGTGTAAACCAGACCAAAGAGCAGGGCTTTAACGTGGCGCGGCAGATTTCCCTGCTGACCCGTATCCCTCACGAGTCTGCTGCCCAGACCGTTAACCGTCTGTGTGGTTCCGCCATGAGCGCCATCCACACAGCTGCCCAGGCTATCCAGACTGGCAACGGTGATGTGTTCATGGTGGGTGGTGTCGAGCACATGGGCCACGTACCCATGACCGCTGGCTTTGACCACAACCCGGCTGCGTCCAAGTACACTGCCAAGGCCTCCAACATGATGGGCCTGACTGCAGAAATGCTGGCGAAAATGCACGGCATTACCCGTGAGCAACAGGATGAGTTCGGTGCCCGTTCCCATCGCCTGGCTCACGAAGCTACCGTCGAAGGCCGCTTCAAGAACGAAATCGTTCCGGTTGAAGGTCATGACGAAAATGGCTTTGTGAAGCTGATCGAAGAAGACGAGACCATTCGTCCAGAAACCACGGCTGAGTCCCTCAGCCAGCTGCGTCCGGCGTTTGATCCGAAGAACGGTACCGTGACTGCTGGTACTTCCTCGCAGCTGACCGACGGTGCCGCTGCGATGGTGCTGATGTCAGCCGAGCGGGCAGAAGCCCTGGGCCTCAAGCCGATCGCCAAGATTCGCAGCATGGCAGTTGCCGGCTGTGATCCCGCGATCATGGGCTACGGTCCGGTTCCGGCTACCAAGAAGGCGCTGAAGCGTGCTGGCCTGAAAGTCGAAGACATCGACTTCTGGGAACTGAACGAAGCCTTCGCTGGCCAATCCCTGCCGGTTTTGAAAGATCTGAAACTGCTGGGCGTAATGGAAGAGAAGGTTAACCTGAACGGCGGCGCGATTGCCCTTGGCCATCCGTTGGGCTGCTCTGGTGCCCGTATCTCCACCACACTGCTGAATGTTATGCAGGCCAAAGGCGGTAAGCTTGGTGTTTCCACCATGTGTATCGGTCTTGGCCAGGGCATTGCCACTGTGTGGGAGCGCCTCTGATCGGTTGATCCGAATCAGTAACGCTCATCAGGAGGCCCGGCTTTTGCCGGGCCTTCCTGTTTCAGGGCCTGGTGTCTGCTGCTGATATTTGAAAAAAAGGCTGACTGAAATCAAAGAATGGGTTGTCTTGCAATTCTTGACCCTGTAAAACAGTGAGCCTATACACAATGGCAGCTCTATGTTTTCCAGTTGCCTGATTTTTATGCGAGTTTGCGGTTTGTTCAGCTATTAACCGAATTATCGCCAAGGATACAGATCTCCGATATGGGTAAAAGTCTCGTTATTGTCGAGTCACCAGCGAAAGCGAAGACCATCAACAAGTACCTGGGCTCGGATTTTATCGTGAAGTCCAGTGTTGGCCACATTCGTGACCTGCCTGTCAGTGGTAGTGGCAGCCAGTCAGACCCGAAAGAACGGGCAAAGCAGGCCGCCGCCACCCGCAAGATGAGCCCGGAAGAAAAAGCCGAGCACAAGAAGCGTAAGGCTCGGGAGCAGCTGGTTGCCCGCATGGGCGTAAACCCTGATGACGACTGGAGCGCCCGCTACGAGATACTGCCCGGCAAGGAAAAAGTTGTCAGCGAGCTCAAGCGACTGGCCAAATCCGCCGACCACATCTACCTCGCAACGGATTTGGATAGAGAAGGGGAGGCCATTGCCTGGCACCTTCAGGAGACCATCGGTGGCGAACCGGAAAAGTATCGCCGGGTGGTGTTCAATGAAATAACCAAGCGAGCCATTCAGGAAGCGTTCAAAGACCCTGGAAACCTCGATAACAACCGTGTAAATGCCCAGCAGGCGCGCCGGTTTCTCGATCGTGTCGTGGGTTATATGGTGTCTCCGCTGTTGTGGGCGAAGATTGCCCGGGGGTTGTCTGCCGGCCGGGTGCAGTCTGTTGCCGTTCGGTTGATTGTTGAGCGGGAGCGGGAAATCCGGAAATTCGTACCGGAAGAGTTCTGGCAGCTGCATGCGGACCTGACCGCAGATGGTTCTGCAGATCCGGCGCGGTTCGAGGTTACGCGTTACAATGACAAACCTTATCGCCCGGTAAACGAGGCTCAGAGCAAAGAGCACGTCGATCGCCTGAAATCCGGCGGCTTCAGGGTTTCAAAGCGGGAGGACAAGCCGACCCGCTCGCGGCCGTCGGCGCCGTTTATTACCTCCACGCTCCAGCAGGCGGCGAGCAATCGCATGGGCTTCAGCGTCAAGAAAACCATGATGCTGGCCCAGCGCCTTTATGAAGCCGGTTTTATTACTTATATGCGTACTGACTCCACCAATCTGAGTCAGGATGCGGTAACGGGCTGCCGTGAATTTATCCAGAAGCAGTTCGGAGATCGCTATTTGCCGGACAGCCCCCGCCTGTATGGCAGCAAGGAAGGCGCTCAGGAGGCCCACGAAGCGATTCGTCCTACTGACGTATCCCGTAGGCCTACGGACATAAGCGGCCTGGAAAAGGACGCTGAGAAGCTCTATGACCTGATCTGGCGTCAGTTTATTGCTTGTCAGATGGCCGATGCCGAGTTCCTGAGTACTTCCATTGTGGTCGCCAATGGCGATTATGAGCTCCGAACCCGTGGTCGTATCGTCAAGTTTGACGGCTTCCTGAAAGCTGCGCCCCAGTCTGCCAAGAAAGATGAAGATGTGGCTCTGCCCGATATTAAGGTGGACCAGTCGCTGGATCTGAAAAAGCTGGACCCAACCCAGCACTTCACCAAGCCCTCACCAAGGTATACCGAAGCCAGCCTGGTTAAAGAACTGGAGAAACAGGGTATTGGTCGGCCTTCTACCTATGCTTCGATCATCTCTACCATCCAGGATCGTGGCTACGTTCGGCTTCAGAATCGCCGTTTCTATGCCGAGAAAATGGGTGAAATTGTTACCGAACGGTTGGCGGAGTCCTTCCCGAACCTGATGGATTACGATTTCACGGCTCGCCTTGAGGGTGAGCTGGACGAAATCGCAGAGGGTGATGTTCAGTGGAAGAAAGTGCTGAACGATTTCTACGCCAAATTCCGCAGTCAGCTCGAAAGCGCTGAAAAGTCTGATGGCGGCATGCGTGCCAACACCCCGACAGAGACAGACATATCCTGCCCGAGCTGCGGCCGTAATATGCAGATTCGCGTGGCCAGCACCGGTGTGTTCCTTGGCTGTTCCGGTTACTCATTGCCGCCCAAGGAGCGTTGCAAGACCACCATCAATCTGGTCTCTGGCGACGAAGTAGTCAGTGCCGATGAGGATGTGGAAGGCGAGGGCGAAACCCGCCTGTTGCGCAAGAAGCGCCGTTGCCCGAAGTGTGGCACTGCCATGGACAGCTACCTGATTGATGAGAAACGCAAGCTGCACGTTTGCGGTAACAATCCGGATTGCTCTGGCTATGAAGTCGAAGAGGGCAGTTTCCGTATCAAGGGCTATGATGGGCCAACACTCGAGTGCGATAAGTGTGGCTCGGAAATGCAGCTGAAAACCGGTCGATTTGGCAAGTATTTCGGTTGCACCAACGCCGAGTGCAAGAACACTCGCAAATTACTCAAGAACGGTGAGCCGGCCCCGCCCAAAATGGACCCGGTACCCATGCCGGAGCTTCAGTGCCAGAAAGTGGATGACACTTATGTGCTCCGTGATGGTGCTTCCGGCCTGTTCCTGGCTGCCAGTAAGTTCCCGAAAAACCGGGAAACCCGTCCACCGCTGGTGATGGAAATCAAGCCACACCGGAAGGAAATCGATCCGAAATACGATTACCTGATGGACGCCCCGGAGAAAGACCCTGAGGGTAACCCGACGGTGATCCGTTATAGTCGGAAGTCCAAAGAGCAGTACGTGATGTCGGAACAGGATGGCAAAGCCACCGGTTGGTCCGCCTGGTACGAAAACGGCCGCTGGGTGCCGCGGGACAAGAAGAAGTGATAGTTTAGCCACGGGCGTGAGTGTCCGTGGCTAATCATTACTTCTTGCGAAGCCGCTGAATCAGCGAAGAGGTGTCCCAGCGGTTGCCGCCCATCTCCTGCACATCTCCGTAAAACTGGTCTACCAACGCCGTTACCGGCAATCTGGAGCCGTTTTTGCGAGCTTCTTCCAGGCAGATGGCCAGGTCCTTGCGCATCCAGTCCACCGCAAAACCGTGCTCAAATTTGCCGTCAATCATGGTGCCGGAGCGGTTTTCCATCTGCCATGACTGCGCCGCCCCCTTGGAAATCACGTCAACCACTTTGCGTACATCGAGCTCTGCTTGTTCGGCAAAGTGCAGCGCTTCTGACAGGCCCTGAACCAGACCGGCAATGGCAATTTGATTGACCATCTTCGTTTTCTGGCCGCTACCCACCGGGCCCATCAGGTTGAGTGCCCGGGCATAGCATTCGAGTATCGGTTGAACCTTCCGGAAATCTTCGTCACTGCCGCCGCACATAATGGTTAAAAGTCCGTTTTCAGCCCCTTGCTGGCCGCCGGATACCGGGGCATCAATGAAACCCTGACCCTTGGCCTGCGCGGCTTCAGCCAATGTCTCGGCAATGCCGGCAGAGGCCGTGGTGTGGTCTACCAGAATGGCGGTGGCCGGCGTATTGCTGATGATCCCGTCAGGGGCTGTGTAGACTTCTTGGAGGTCTTTGTCGGCACCAACGCAGGTCAGTACCACATCGGCATTGCTGACCGCTTCTGCAATACTGTTGCAGGCTTTTCCTGGGTACTGTTTCGCCCATTGCTGAGCCTTTGTGCCACTGCGGTTCCATACGGATACGTCGTGGCCGGCTCGGGCCAGGTGACCGGCCATCGGATAGCCCATTACGCCGAGCCCGATAAAAGCGATGGTTGCCATGGTCTGCTCCTTGTCATCGTTGGATTGGGAGAGTTTTGTATTGCCATGATACGAAAAAAGCCGCTGGGTCAGCGGCTTTTTCATTTCCGGGCAATCCGAACTGATTACTTCTTCGGATAGTCGCGCTTTGGCGAGCCGGTATACAGCTGGCGCGGGCGGCCGATGCGGTAGTTGCCGCTGACCATCTCGTTCCAGTGTGAGAACCAGCCAATGGTGCGGGACATCGCAAAGATAACGGTAAACATGGAAGTCGGAATACCGATAGCTTTCAGGATGATGCCGGAGTAGAAGTCGACGTTCGGGTAAAGCTGGCGCTTTACGAAGTACTCGTCTTCCAGGGCGATCTTTTCCAGGCGCTGCGCGATCTTCAGCAGTGGATCGTTCTCTAGGCCCAGTTCGCTCAGCACTTCGTGAGCGGTTTGTGCCATAACCTTGGCGCGCGGGTCGAAGTTCTTGTACACCCGGTGGCCAAAGCCCATCAGGCGGAAAGGATCATCTTTATCCTTGGCCTTGGCGATGAACGTCTCAATGTTGGACTCGTCACCGATTTCAGCCAGCATGTCCAGAACGGCCTCATTCGCGCCACCGTGGGCGGGCCCCCAGAGTGCTGCGATGCCGGAAGCGATACAGGCATAGGGGTTAGCACCGGTAGAGCCGGCCAGACGGACGGTGGAGGTAGAGGCGTTCTGCTCATGATCGGCATGCAGAATGAAGATCTTGTCCATCGCGTTGGCAAGAACCGGGTTCGGCTTGTACTCTTCACATGGAGTGCCAAACATCATGTGCAGGAAATTTTCAGCGTAAGAGAGATCGTTACGCGGATACATGAATGGCTGACCAACGGAATACTTGTAGCACCAGGCCGCGATGGTTGGCATCTTGGCAATCAGGCGATGAGCTGTTACTTCACGCTGTTTGGGATCGGTTACGTCCATCTGGTCGTGGTAGAACGCAGACAGGGCGCCAACAACGCCACACATGATAGCCATCGGATGCGCGTCACGGCGGAAGCCGTTGAAGAAGTTGCGCATCTGGTCGTGCAGCATGGTGTGGTTTTTGATGGTGTCGTGGAAGCGCTTGTTTTCGTCTTCGCTGGGCAGCTCGCCGTTCAGGAGCAGGTAGCACACTTCAAGGAAGTCAGACTGCTCGGCCAGCTGGTCAATCGGGTAACCGCGGTGCAGCAACACACCTTTGGCGCCATCAATGTAGGTGATGGCGGATTCGCAGGCTGCAGTGGATACAAAACCCGGATCGTAGGTAAAAACGCCTTCCTGGACTAGGCCGCGTACGTCGATAACGTCAGGGCCGACGGTGCCGGAATAAACCGGTAGCTCAATGGACTTATCTCCCACCGAGAGCGTGGCTTTCCTGTCGGTCATGGTGCTCTCCTGTTTGATTAGCTGTAACAGCTTTTCTGCATATGTAGATGCGCCAGAAAGCGCGTATTATCGCAAAACTGGCGGCAAAATATAGGGCGTCAGCCTTTTTTGTCAATGCACAAGTCTCGAAAAGCGGCAATTTAAATTTCGCGTGTAAATGAGGGATATCCGGAATAACGGTGCCAAACGGGTGAAATTGAATTTGTCAATAATGCTTATAGAGGGTGTGGGGCGCCTGTGGCCAAGGCTTTGGGCGTTGTTGCAAGTTTGTAATTACCGGGGTGTCTCCTTATAATCCGTAGCCCGGAATCGGGGATGAACCTCAATGTACGCTTCAGCATAGCAAGCTACCGGGTTACCATCCGCCCTCCTGAACCAATCGGTTATCGGTCTCGTATCGATCCTCCGATCCCAACATACCAACCATCCGCAGCCGGTTTTCGGTCCTGCGGAACCAAGAGAGAGTGTGAGAGCGCTGTGAATAGCAAACGACCAGTAAATCTCGATCTCGGCAAGTTCCATTTCCCGCTGCCTGCCATCACGTCGATCCTGCATCGCATCAGCGGCATCATCATTTTTGCTGGTGTTGCCTTCCTGTTGTACGGCCTGGATCTCTCCCTGTCCGGAGAAGATGGTTTCGCCCGGGTGAGCGAACTGCTGGACAGCTTCCTGGCGAAGCTGATTATCTGGGGCATCCTGTCTGCTCTGTTGTACCACCTGGTTGCGGGCATTAAGCACCTGCTGATGGATATGGGTATTGCAGAAGAGCTTGAGAGCGGTCGCCTCGCCGCGAAGATCACTGTTGTGGTTTCCATTGTTCTCATCATTCTGGCAGGAGTCTGGGTATGGTAAGCAGCGTAACTAACCTCGGCCGCAGTGGCGTTTTTGATTGGCTGATCCAGCGTGTCACTGCCTACGTACTGGCTATTTACACAGTGTTTCTGCTGGGCTTCATGGTGATGACAGACATCAACTACGAAACCTGGAGCGCGCTGTTCGACCAGACCTGGTTCCGTATTTTTACCCTGTTGGCACTGCTTTCCCTGGGTGCCCATGCATGGGTTGGTCTTTGGACTGTGACGACTGATTATCTCAAATCCATGGCGCCCCGTTTCCTTGTCCAGGCGCTGTGCGGTCTGACCATGTTTGTGTACCTGATCTGGGGCATTCAGATTCTTTGGGGGCTTTAATCGATGGCTAACATCAAGACCATGTCTTACGACGCGATTGTTATCGGTGGCGGCGGTGCCGGTATGCGAGCCGCCCTGCAGTTGACTGAGACTGGCGTCAAAACTGCGTGTATCACAAAAGTATTTCCGACCCGTTCGCACACCGTATCCGCCCAGGGCGGTATTACCTGTGCGATTGCAAGTGCCGATCCCAACGATGACTGGCGCTGGCACATGTACGATACCGTCAAGGGCTCCGACTATATCGGTGACCAGGACGCCATCGAATACATGTGTTCTGTGGGCCCCCAGGCAGTATTCGAACTGGAGCACATGGGTCTCCCGTTCTCCCGCACCGAGCAGGGCCGTATCTACCAGCGCCCGTTCGGCGGGCAGTCCAAGGGTCCGGATAACCCCACCCAGGCCGCTCGTACCTGTGCTGCTGCGGACCGCACCGGTCACGCCTTGCTGCACACCCTTTATCAGGCCAACCTGAAGGGCGGTACCACCTTCCTTAATGAGTGGTATGCGGTTGATCTGGTCAAGAACAGCAAGGATGAAGTGGTTGGTGTTGTAGCCATCGAGATCGAAACCGGTGAAGTGGCGTACATCAAATCCAAGGCCACTGTCCTTGCCACCGGCGGTGCTGGTCGTATTTATGCCTCCACCACTAATGCGATGATCAATACCGGTGACGGTATTGGCATGGCGCTGCGAGCCGGCTTCCCGGTGCAGGATATGGAAATGTGGCAGTTCCACCCGACCGGTATCCACGGCGCTGGCACACTGGTTACTGAAGGTTGTCGGGGTGAGGGTGGTTACCTGATCAACTCCGAGGGTGAGCGCTTCATGGAGCGTTATGCTCCGAACGCCAAAGACCTTGCTGGCCGTGATGTGGTTGCACGTTCCATGGTTCTGGAAATCCTGGAAGGTCGTGGTTGTGGTCCCGAGAAGGATCACGTATTACTGAAGCTGGATCACCTGGGTGAAGAAACCCTGAACCTGCGCCTTCCGGGCATTTGTGAGCTGTCCCGTACCTTTGCGCACGTTGATCCGGTGAAAGAGCCGATCCCGGTCGTTCCGACCTGTCACTACATGATGGGTGGTGTTCCCACCAACGTAGGTGGTCAGGCACTGACTCAAGACGAAAACGGCAACGATAAACCGATTCCCGGCCTGTTTGCCTGCGGTGAGGCTGCCTGTGTATCGGTACACGGCGCCAACCGTCTGGGTGGTAACTCTCTGCTGGATCTGGTGGTCTTCGGTCGTGCGGCTGGCCTGCACATTGAAGAGCAGCTGCGCGGCGGTTTCGAGGTTGATGGTGCCAGCGAAGAAGATATCAAACGCGCCATGGCCCGTCTGGAGCGTCTGGATAGTGCTTCTGAAGGCGAAGAAGTGGCCAAGGTCCGTAAGGATCTGCAGAACTGCATGCAGCTATACTTTGGCGTGTTCCGCGATGGCGACAGCATGGAGAAGGGTATCAAGCTGCTGGAAGAAATCGGCGAGCGTGTACGCAAAACCAAGCTGGCCGATACCAGCAAGGCATTCAACACCGCGCGTATTGAAGCGCTCGAGCTGGATAACCTGTACGAAGTTGCATACGCCACCGCCAAGTCTGCGATCGAGCGTAAGGAAAGTCGCGGTGCCCACGCCCGTAACGACTTCACCGAGCGTGACGACGAGAACTGGCTCAAGCACTCCATGTACTTCCCGCTGGAAAAGCGTGTTGGCAAGCGTGACGTGAACTTTGCACCGAAAACGGTTCCGACTTTCCAGCCGAAAGTCCGGACCTACTAAGGGGGTATCCTGAAAATGTTGGTAAGCCTGTATCGCTACAATCCGGAAACCGATAATGCCCCTTACATGCAGGATGTAGAGGTTGAGATTCCGGAAGGTAAAGACCTGATGGTCCTGGATGTTCTGAACCTGGTGAAGGAGAGGGATCCTTCCATGAGCTATCGCCGTTCCTGTCGGGAAGGTGTCTGTGGCTCTGATGGTATGAACATGAATGGCAAGAACGGCCTGGCGTGTATCACTCCGGTGTCGGATGTGGTCAAGAACAACAAGCTGGTTCTGCGCCCGCTGCCTGGTTTGCCGGTGATCCGGGACCTGGTGGTCGACATGAGCCTGTTCTACAAGCAGTATGAAAAGGTGATGCCGTACCTGGTGAATGACACCCCGGCACCCGCCATTGAGCGCCTGCAGTCTCCGGAAGATCGTGAGAAGCTGGACGGCCTGTACGAGTGTATTCTCTGTGCCTGCTGTTCCACGTCCTGCCCGTCGTTCTGGTGGAATCCGGACAAGTTCATCGGTCCGGCTGGCCTGCTGCAGGCCTATCGCTTCCTTGCGGATAGCCGTGATACCGCACAGGCGGAGCGTCTGGCCAACCTGGATGACCCGTTCAGCGTCTTCCGCTGTCGGGGTATCATGAACTGTGTCAGTGTATGTCCGAAAGGCCTGAACCCCACGAAGGCAATTGGCCACATTCGGAACCTGTTGCTGCAGCGCGCTACCTGAGAGCAAATTCTGTAGCACCAGCTATACTGGTGTTTCGGCACCAGTTTAGTACCCCGAAGGCCTCGCATTACGCGGGGCCTTCAACCAAAGGCTTATAGTCAAAGGTCTTAATGGAGTGCAAACTTAGGCCCGCTGCTTCGGTTGACTTATCCAGGATGCCGGGCAGTGTTGCCGAGTATAAAAAATCACTGGGGACGGAAAACATCCTTGCTGGGTGTGGTGGCCAAAGTCATGCCGTAATAACCCGTATTGACTGTGAATTACCCCTGGCCGACCATACCGGCTCCCCCGCACCAGCCCAAGGTGAGCTATTCAAAATGCACGAAAGCATCATGGAGCAGTTATGGCAGACTTCCCACCTGCAAGGTGGCAATCTGGCCTATGTTGAACAGCTTTTTGAAACCTACCTGACAGACCCCAACGCCGTTCCTGAAGAGTGGCGAAGCTACTTCGACAAGCTTCCCAGTGTTGATGGCTATCATGGCCGCGACATTGTCCACTCAACCATCCGCGAACAGTTTGAGCATATCGCCCGCAATCAGCGTTTCCTGGCCAGCAGTGGCGTACCTGCCAGTGCCACCTCAGATGCCGATAAAAAGCAGATTCGTGTTCTACAGCTGATCAATGCGTTCCGTTTCCGCGGACATCAGGAATCCAGGCTTGACCCTCTGGGTGTCTGGCAGCGTGAGTCTGTTGAAGATCTTGAGCCGTCTTTCCACGAGTTGGGCGAGTCGGATCTTGATCTGGAATTCCAGACCGGTTCACTGAACTTCGGTTCCGAAACGATGAAGCTCGGCGACATCGTGCAGGGCCTGCGCCAGACTTATTGCGAGAGCATCGGTGCTGAGTACATGCACGTGGTAGATACTCGCATCAAGCGTTGGTTTCAGCAGCGTATGGAGCCTGTGCGCTCACTCCCTGAGTACGAAGCTCAGACCCGCAAGCATATCCTGGAGCGTCTGACAGCTGCTGAGGGCCTGGAAAAGTACCTTGGCTCCCGCTATCCGGGTGTAAAACGCTTTGGTCTGGAAGGTGGCGAGAGCCTGATTCCATGCCTGGATGAACTGATCCAGCGAGCAGGCTCATACGGCGCCAAGGAAATTGTTCTGGGGATGGCCCACCGTGGCCGCCTCAACGTGCTGGTTAATACTCTCGGCAAAAACCCGAAAGAACTGTTTGATGAATTTGAGGGCAAGAAGCTCGCGGATTCGGGCTCCGGTGATGTGAAATATCACCAGGGCTTCTCTTCCAACGTGATGACCCCCGGTGGCGAAGTTCATCTGGCTATGGCGTTTAACCCGTCGCATCTGGAAATTGTATCTCCTGTAGTGGTGGGCTCTGTGCGGGCCCGTCAGGATCGCCGTGGCGATACCGACGGCAGCAAGGTTGTGCCAATTGTCATGCACGGTGACGCAGCGTTTGCGGGTCAGGGTGTTGTGATGGAAACCTTCCAGATGTCCCAGACCCGGGGCTTCGGCGTGGGTGGTACCATTCACATCGTGATCAACAACCAGGTTGGTTTTACCACTAGCCGGCAGGAAGATGCGCGTTCGACTGAATACTGCACAGACGTCGCCAAAATGGTTCAGGCGCCGATTCTGCATGTAAACGCAGACGATCCTGAAGCGGTGATGTTTGTTACCCAGATGGCCATGGATTACCGCAACGAATTCAAGCGGGATGTGGTCATTGACCTGGTGTGCTACCGCCGCCGCGGTCACAACGAAGCGGATGAGCCGGCGGCTACCCAGCCGCTCATGTATGAAAAGATCCGCAAGCTCAAGACCACCCGCAATCTGTACGCAGACCAGTTGGTTGAAGCTGGCGTGATTACCGAACAAGAAGCCAAGCAGATGGAGACCGACTACCGCGACGCGCTCGATAAGGGCGATCACGTGGTCAAATCGCTGGTCAAAGAGCCCAACAAAGAGCTGTATGTGGATTGGGCTCCGTACCTTGGTCATGAGTGGACTGCCAAGTGCAAGACCAGTGTGGCTCTGAAGACCATCCAGAAGCTGGGTAAGAAGATTACCGAGGTGCCTGAAGGCTTCAGCATTCAGCGTCAGGTTTCCAAGATCGTCAATGACCGCGAAAAGATGACGGCCGGCGCACTCTCACTGAACTGGGGCTACGGTGAGATGATGGCTTATGCCACCTTGCTGAATGAAGGTCACCCGATCCGCCTGACGGGTCAGGACGTGGGGCGGGGCACTTTCTCCCACCGCCACGCTGTTCTGCATAACCAGAAAGACGGGTCTACCCATATTTCCCTGCAGAACCTGAAAGACGAGCAGCCCAAGTTCGATATTTATGACTCGCTGCTTTCCGAAGAAGCGGTTATGGCATTCGAATATGGCTATTCCACCACCACGCCGGACGCACTGATTGTCTGGGAGGCCCAGTTCGGTGATTTTGCCAACGGTGCCCAGGTGGTTATTGATCAGTTCCTGACCAGTGGGGAGCACAAGTGGGGCCGTTTGTGTGGCCTGACGCTGCTGCTGCCCCATGGTTATGAAGGCCAGGGACCGGAGCACAGTTCAGCCCGTCTGGAGCGCTTCCTGCAGCTGTGTGCGGAGCACAACATCCAGGTGTGCGTGCCCACTACGCCATCCCAGGTATTCCACATGCTTCGTCGGCAGGTGAAGCGCCCGCTGCGTAAGCCGCTTGTGGCTATTACCCCCAAGAGCCTGTTGCGTCATAAAGAAGCCATTTCCGGCCTCGATGATCTGACCTCCGGTACTTTTCAGACCGTTCTGCCCGAGAAGGAGCCTTCTGATCCCAAGAAGGTGTCCCGACTGATTATGTGCAGCGGCAAGGTCTATTATGACCTGCTGGAGAAGAAAAAGGCGGATGAACGAGACGACGTCGCCATTGTCCGGATTGAGCAGTTGTACCCGTTCCCCGGTGATGATCTGGACGAGCTCCTGGCCCAGTACCCCAAGCTCAAGCATGTGGTGTGGTGTCAGGAAGAGCCGATGAACCAGGGTGCCTGGTACTGCAGTCAGCATCATATGCGTAACGCGCTGCAGCGCCTGAACCCCAAGTTACACCTTCAGTATGCCGGTCGTGAGGCTTCTGCTGCTCCTGCCTGTGGACACATGTCTGTTCACATCGAAGAGCAAAAGAAACTGGTTAACGACGCGTTTGAAATCTGACGAGCTACCGAACTAAGGATCCGTAATGTCAACAGAGATTAAAGCCCCCGTTTTCCCTGAGTCGGTCGCCGAAGGCACCGTCGCGACCTGGCACAAGCAGCCCGGTGAGGCATGCTCCCGTGACGAGCTGATTGTCGATATTGAGACCGACAAGGTTGTGCTCGAAGTGGTTGCGCCTGCTGATGGTGTGATCGAAGAAATTCTCAAGGGCGAAGGCGACACCTGCGAAAGCGGTGAGGTGATCGGCAAATTCAAGGAAGGCGCTGCGGGTGAATCCAAGCCGGCAGAGAGCAAGCCTGAAGCCAAGGCTGAGGCGCCGAAAGAAGAAGCCCCGGCTGCAACTTCCGGCGACGCCATCCTGAGCCCGGCTGCCCGTAAGCTGGCCGAAGAAAATAACGTTGACCCGGCCTCCGTCAAGGGCACTGGCAAAGACGGCCGTGTGACGAAGGAAGACGTGCAGAACTTTGTGGATAGCAGCAAGTCCTCCGGTGGTGCCGCTGCCAAGCCGGCAGCCATGCCTGAGGTAAATGTTGCCCAGGGTGAGCGTCCGGAGAAGCGTGTTCCGATGACTCGCCTGCGCGCCAGTATTGCCAAGCGTCTGGTGGATGCCCAGCAGACAGCGGCCATGCTGACCACGTTCAACGAAGTGAACATGGCGCCCATCATGGAGCTGCGCAAGCAGTACCAGGACAGCTTTGTGAAGCGCCACGGCATCAAGCTGGGCTTCATGTCGTTCTTCACCAAGGCTGCCACCGAAGCCCTCAAGCGCTTCCCGGCGGTAAATGCCTCGATCGACGGAAACGACATGGTGTACCACGGTTATCAGGATATCGGTGTTGCCGTATCCACGGATCGCGGTCTTGTGGTTCCGGTACTTCGCGATTCCGACGCTATGGGCCTGGCTGATATCGAGAAGAAGATTGTCGAGTACGGTACCAAGGCGAAGGAAGGCAAGCTGGCCATCGAAGACATGACTGGTGGCACCTTCACCATCACCAACGGTGGTATCTTCGGTTCACTGATCTCCACGCCGATCCTGAATCCGCCGCAGACCGCTATTCTGGGCATGCACAAGATCCAGGAGCGCCCGATGGCGGTGAATGGCAAGGTCGAGATCCTGCCGATGATGTACCTGGCGCTGTCATACGATCATCGTATGATCGACGGTAAGGAAGCGGTGCAGTTCCTGGTTGCGATCAAGGAAATGCTGGAAGACCCGGCCCGTATCCTGCTGGACGTGTAAGCTGACACTCAACGAATTCGATAACAGGAAAGATTATGTCCGATAAGTTCGATGTTATTGTCATTGGCGCCGGCCCCGGCGGTTACGTTGCAGCTATCAAGGCGGCCCAGCTTGGCCTGAAAACGGCCTGTGTGGAGTCCTGGACAAGCAAAGACGGTAAAAGCCAGGTTCTGGGCGGCACCTGCCTGAACGTGGGCTGTATTCCGTCCAAAGCACTGCTTGAGGTGACTCACAAATTTGAGGAAGCCAGCCACGATTATGAGTCCATGGGTATCATGACCAAGGGTGTTGATATCGATGTGGCGAAGATGATGGAGCGCAAGTCCGGCATCGTGCAGCAACTGACTGGCGGTATTGCCGGACTGTTCAAGGCTAACGGCGTAACTTCCATTCACGGTCATGGCAAGCTACTGGCTGGTCGCAAGGTGGAAGTTACCGACAAAGACGGCAAGACCAAGACCTACGAAGCCGACAACGTTATTCTGGCGACGGGTTCCAAGCCGATCGAGATTCCGCCTGCACAGTTTGACGGCGAGTATATCGTCGATTCTGAGGGCGCGCTGGAGTTCACTGAAGTACCCAAGCGCCTTGGCGTTATTGGTGCCGGTGTGATTGGTCTTGAGCTTGGCAGCGTTTGGGCCCGCCTGGGTTCAGAAGTGACTGTCCTTGAAGCTCAGGACAGCTTCCTCCCGGCGGTGGACCAGCAGGTCGCCAAGGATGCGCTCAAGCAATTCAAGAAGCAGGGCCTGAACATCATCACCGGTGCCCGCATGACCGGTGCCGAGGTCAAGCGCAAGCTGGTGAACGTCAGCTACGAAGATTCCAAGGGCAAGCAGGAAGCGAAGTTCGACAAGCTGATTGTTGCCGTTGGTCGTCGCCCCTACACCGACGGCGCCCTGGCCGAGGATTCCGGCGTGACCATGGACGAGCGCGGCTTCATTTTTGTGGACGATAACTGCAAAACCGAAGCGCCGGGTGTCTGGGCGGTAGGTGACATCGTTCGTGGCCCGATGCTGGCGCACAAAGCGTCTGAAGAGGGCGTGATGGTTGCCGAACGCATTGCCGGTCATAAGCCGCAGGTCAACTACGACTGCATCCCGAACGTGATCTACACCTTCCCGGAAGTGGCTTGGGTCGGCAAGACCGAAGAGCAACTGAAGGCCGAAGGTGAAGAATACAACGTAGGCAGCTTCCCGTTTGCGGCCAACGGCCGAGCCATGGCGGCGAATGCGGCCGCCGGTATGGTCAAGATCATCGCAGACGCTAAGACGGATCGTATCCTGGGCTTTCACGTTGTTGGTCCTCAGGCGTCTGAAATCGTTGCCCAGGGCGTTATTGCCATGGAATTCGGTTCCAGTGCAGAAGATCTGGCCCTGACCTGTTTTGCGCATCCGACTCTGTCAGAGTCAGTGCACGAGGCGGCCCTGGCTGTTGCTGGCGGTGCGATTCACGTCGCCAACCGTCGCAAGAAGAAGTAACGCAACACCGGAATCGGGGCGCCAATGTCGGCGCCCCGCTGCCATCATAAAGGCAGCTTTCTGTGTGCGTAACCGGCGGGTTCAGGCGATCCCTTGCCCGCAAGAACGAATTCGCGATTGGTATGCCAAGGGCGGTGTGCCAGCGGGTTCATTTCCGTACGTGGTTATCCTCCATCAATAGACGGGACATTAACTATGAATTTGCATGAATATCAGGGCAAGCAGCTTTTCGCTGAGTATGGCCTGCCAGTATCCCAGGGCATTGCCTGCGATACGCCTCAAGAAGCTGTTGACGCTGCCACTGAAATTGGCGGTGACGCATGGGTTGTCAAGGCTCAGGTTCACGCCGGTGGCCGCGGTAAGGCCGGCGGTGTAAAGCTGGTCAAGAACAAGGAAGACATCCGTGAGTTCGCCCAGAAGTGGTTGGGCCAGAACCTGGTAACTTACCAGACTGACGAGAATGGCCAGCCGGTAAGCAAGATTCTGGTTGAATCCCTGACAGACATCGATCAGGAGCTGTATCTGGGTGCGGTGGTTGACCGTGGCACCCGCCGTATCGTTTTCATGGCCTCCACCGAGGGTGGCGTGGAAATCGAGAAGGTTGCTGAAGAGACTCCCGAGAAAATCCTGAAAGC
This sequence comes from Marinobacter sp. NSM, assembly GCF_052380025.1. Classification (NCBI taxonomy): domain Bacteria; kingdom Pseudomonadati; phylum Pseudomonadota; class Gammaproteobacteria; order Pseudomonadales; family Marinobacteraceae; genus Marinobacter; species Marinobacter sp. NSM. The sequence continues at coordinate 694,729 of NZ_JBQTCK010000001.1, read as the reverse complement.
CGAAATCGATCCGCTGGTAGGCGCTCAGCCGTACCAGGGCCGCGAGCTGGCATTCAAACTGGGTCTGGAAGGCAAGCAGATTGGTCAGTTCACCAAGATTTTCCTGGGCCTGGCCAAGCTGTTTGAAGAGCGCGATCTGGCGCTGGTAGAGATCAACCCGCTGGTGATCACTCCGGCTGGCGACCTGCACTGTCTGGACGCCAAGATCGGCATCGACGGTAATGCGCTTTACCGTCAGAAGAAAATCCACGAAATGCGTGATCCTTCCCAGGAAGATGCTCGCGAAGCCGAAGCGGCCAAGTGGGAACTGAACTACGTAGCGCTGGAAGGCAACATCGGTTGTATGGTTAACGGTGCTGGCCTCGCCATGGGTACCATGGACATCATCAAGCTGTCTGGCGGCCAGCCTGCTAACTTCCTGGACGTAGGGGGCGGCGCGACCAAAGAGCGCGTTTCCGAAGCGTTCAAGATCATTCTGTCTGACGATGCTGTGCAGGCCGTTCTGGTCAACATCTTCGGTGGCATCGTGCGTTGCGACATGATTGCTGAAGGCATCATCGGTGCGGTCAAGGAAGTGGGCGTTAAAGTGCCGGTTGTGGTTCGTCTCGAAGGCAACAATGCAGAACTGGGCACCAAGGTGCTCAAGGACAGCGGCCTGAACATTATCGCCGCTACCAGTCTGGCGGACGCCGCAGAGCAAGTCGTTAAAGCCGCAGGGGGTAAATAATGAGCATCCTGATCAACAAAGACACCAAGGTTATCTGCCAGGGCTTTACCGGCGCACAGGGTACCTTCCACTCTGAGCAGGCCATTGCCTACGGTACCAAGATGGTCGGTGGTGTCAGCCCCGGTAAGGGCGGCACTGAGCATCTGGGCTTGCCGGTGTTCAACACTGTACGTGAAGCTGTAGAGAAGACCGGTGCAGAAGCGACCGTCATCTATGTTCCGGCTCCGTTCTGTAAGGACGCCATCATCGAAGCGGCCGATGCCGGCATTCAGCTGATCGTTTGTATCACTGAAGGTATCCCGACCATCGACATGCTCTACGCCAAAGAATACGTTGACCGTAAAGGCGTTCGCATGATCGGACCGAACTGCCCGGGTGTGATCACTCCGGACGAGTGCAAGATCGGCATTATGCCTGGCCATATCCACAAGAAGGGTAAGGTTGGCATCGTATCCCGTTCCGGCACCCTGACCTACGAAGCGGTCAAGCAGACCACTGACTTCGGCTACGGTCAGTCTACCTGTATCGGTATCGGTGGTGACCCGATTCCTGGCTCCAACTTCATCGACATTCTGAAGCTGCTGCAGGAAGATCCGGAAACCGAAGCCATCGTGATGATCGGCGAAATCGGTGGTACCGCCGAGGAAGAAGCGGCTGCGTTCATCAAAGAGAACGTCACCAAGCCTGTGGTTTCCTACATCGCCGGTGTCACTGCACCTCCTGGGAAGCGTATGGGCCATGCTGGCGCCATCATTTCTGGTGGTAAGGGTACCGCAGACGAGAAGTTTGCCGCCCTGGAAGATGCCGGCGTTAAAACCGTGCGCAGCCTGGCCGAAATCGGCAAGGCCCTGAAGGAAGTGACTGGCTGGTAAGCCCGCCATAACCTTCACCAAAACCCCCGGGTTCGCGAGAATTCCGGGGGTTTTACGTTATGGCGCCGGTGTTTTATATCGCTTTGCTTAACGCAGCGAGGTGTAAAGACTATAATGCCCGGCCAGCCTGATTTCCTGAGCCACCTCCGGTGGTGAAACCAGGCGCCTAATAAACAGAAATAAGGAGTTCGTGCTTTGAGTTCTGTAGATTCCCAGCAAAGGGTTTTGTCCGGTATGCGACCGACCGGCAAGCTTCACCTCGGCCACTATCACGGTGTGCTGAAAAACTGGGTGAAACTCCAGCACGAGTATGAGTGCTTCTTCTTCGTGGCAGACTGGCATGCCCTGACCACGCAATACGATGACACATCCGGTATTCAACAAAGTGTGTGGGACATGGTTATTGACTGGTTGGCCGCCGGTGTTAACCCGGGGTCGTCGACCATGTTCATTCAGTCTCAGGTGCCGGAGCATGCGGAACTGCACCTGTTACTCTCGATGATCACCCCGCTGGGCTGGCTGGAGCGTATTCCTACCTATAAGGATCAGCAGGAAAAGCTGCGGGAGAAAGACCTGGCAACATACGGGTTCCTGGGTTATCCGCTGCTTCAGACTGCGGATATCCTGATGTATCGGGCAGGCAAGGTGCCGGTGGGTGCCGATCAGGTCTCCCATGTGGAAATTACCCGGGAAATCGCTCGCCGTTTCAACCACATCTATGGCCGCGAGCCCGGTTTTGAAGAGCAGGCCGAGGCGGCCATCGTCAAAATGGGTAAGAAAAACGCCAAACTCTACCGCAACCTGAAGAAACGCTATCAGGAAGAGGGCAACATGGAGGCCTTGGAAACCGCACGGGCACTGTTGAAAGAGCAGCAGAACATTTCCCTGGGTGACCGGGAGCGGTTGTACGGCTATATCGAAGGCGGCGGCAAGGTAATCCTGCCAGAGCCCCAGCCGTTGTTGACGCCGGAATCGAAAATGCCGGGCCTGGATGGACAGAAGATGTCCAAGTCCTATAACAACTACATCGGCCTGCGGGAAGAGCCTGACAGCGTTTCCCAGAAAATCCGCACCATGCAGACAGACCCTCAGCGGGTGCGCCGGACCGATCCGGGTGACCCGGAGAAATGTCCGGTCTGGAGTATGCATAAGGTGTACTCAGACGCCGAGACTTGTGAGTGGGTACAGCAAGGCTGTCGCAGCGCTGGCATTGGTTGCCTGGATTGCAAAAAGCCATTGATCGATGCAGTGATTGAAGAGCAGCGGCCGCTTCACGAGCGGGCCCGGGATTATGAGAACAACCCGGATGTGGTTCGGTCCATTCTGGAAGAAGGCCGCGAACACGCGCGGGATGCGGCTCGCGACACCCTGGAAGAAGTTCGCGCTGCCATGGGCCTCAGCTACCGCTGAGTTCACCCGGTAGCCACTGCCAACGGCTGGAGAAGCCATGACCGACGAGACTGACGAGTTGACACATGCCCCGGCTGAGGCCGGCGAGCAGGTGCCTCTGGCTCTGGTTTCCGGCAAGCCGTTGGTGGATATCCCCAAGGATCTCTACATTCCTCCCGATGCCCTGGCGGTGTTTCTGGAGGCTTTCGAGGGTCCCCTTGATTTGCTGCTGTATCTGATACGCCGGCAAAACATGAACATCCTTGATATTGACGTGAGTGAAATCACCCGCCAGTACATGGACTACATCGGCGCAGTTGAAGCCATGCGCTTTGAACTGGCGGCCGAATACCTGGTGATGGCGGCCACGCTGGCAGAGATAAAATCCCGAATGCTGCTGCCCCGCCATGAAACAGACGATGACGAGGAACTGGACCCCAGGGCGGAGCTGATTCGCCGGTTGCAGCAGTACGAGCGGTTCAAGAAGGCTGCCGAAGATATCGATGAAATGCCGCGTATGGAGCGCGACATTTTTGCAGCGTCAGCTGCTTTACCGAAGCTGCCTTCGTCTCAGCCCCACCCGGAAGTGGATATGAAAGAGCTTTTGTTGGCTTTGCATGGCGTGCTGAAACGGGCGGATCTATTCACCAGTCACCATGTTGAGAAAGAACGGCTGTCGACCCGCGAGCGAATGTCTCACATTCTCTCAGTGCTTCAGGGCGACCGGTTTGTCACGTTTGAAAGCCTGTTTACCATTGAGGAAGGGCGGCTGGGTGTGGTGGTGACGTTCCTCGCAACGCTCGAACTGGTGAAAGAGCAGCTGATTGAAATTGTACAGGCAGAGGTGCTGGGCCCGATTCACGTGCGTGCCCGGGCTGCCAGCTAGGTGAAGGCCAGATTATGAACGAAGACCATCTTGCGCGTGTTCAGGCGATTGCCGAAGCAGCCCTGCTGGCGGCTGGAAAGCCCCTGTCGCTGGAACAGCTCAGAGAATTGTTTGTGGAAGACGAGCGGCCATCCCGCCAGGTGATGGAGCACGTGCTGGTGCAGCTGGACAAAGCCTGCGAGGGGCGAGGTTTTGAGTTGAAGAAGGTGGCCAGCGGTTACCGCCTGCAGGTGAGGGAAGAGCTGGCACCCTGGGTTGGACGCTTGTTCGAGGAAAAACCCCAGCGGTATTCCCGGGCACTGCTCGAAACCCTGGCCCTGATTGCCTATCGGCAGCCAATCACCCGGGGTGAAATTGAAGATATTCGCGGTGTTACGGTAAGCAGCAATATCATTCGTACCCTGCTTGAGCGAGAGTGGGTAAGAGTTGTTGGCCATCGCGATGTGCCGGGTCGCCCTGCAATGTACGCCACCACCCGACAGTTTCTGGATTACTTTAACCTGACAGGGCTGGATGAACTGCCACCGCTGTCTGAGGTTCGTGATCTCGAGGAAATTGGCCGGGAGATCGAACGAAACATACAGGGGGAGATTCAGTTTGAATCATCCCAAAATGACAGCAGTGACGACCCCGGACAACCCGGAGACAACCAGACTGCTGAATCGGAACAGACACTTCACTGATGTCAAAAGACATCGGTTAATCGGTAAGGACGTATTACATGGCGGCATCTAGCCCCGGAAAACAAGGCCCTGGAAAACCAGGTTCCAGAACCCGAGCATCTCAGGGCGATAAGGCTCTGACGGCGGGCCCTGAACGCATTCAGAAGCTGCTCGCAAGAGCGGGTGTTGGGTCTCGCCGGGAGATTGAAGGGTGGATGGAATCCGGGCGTTTACAGGTTAACGGCCAACCCGCGGAGCCGGGAAAGAAAGCCACAACGGACGACCGTTTCGAGCTGGATGGAAAGCAGCTGGATGTGTCAGCCGCCGCCCAGGTAGTTCGCAGGGTGCTGATCTACAACAAGCCCGAGGGCGAAGTCACCACCCGGAAAGATCCGGAGGGCAGGCCGACGGTATTTGACCGCTTGCCACGCCTGAAAGACCAGCGATGGATCGCCATCGGGCGGTTGGACATCAATACCACCGGGCTGGTGTTGTTCACAACTGACGGTGAGCTTGCCAACCGGTTGATGCACCCGTCGAGCCAGATTGACCGGGAATATGCCGTGCGGGTATTTGGTGAGGTAGACGACGCCATGCAGCAGCGTTTGCTGGAAGGTGTGTTGCTGGATGACGGCATGGCCAAGTTCTCCGACCTGGCACCCGCTGGCGGCAGCGGCATCAACCAGTGGTTCCACGTGACCCTGATGGAAGGACGGAACCGGGAAGTCAGGCGCCTGTGGGAGTCCCAGGGGGTTAGGGTCAGCAGGCTCAAGCGGGTGCGCTATGGGCCAATTTTCTTGCCAAGCCGCCTTACCCTGGGCAAGTGGGAAGAACTGGATCAGAAAGGTGTGGATGCCCTGAGCAAAGCAGTTGGCCTGTCGGCAGTGGATATTCCGCAAAAGACGCCCGGTGAGCAGGCGGCTCATGATCGCAGGCGAAGAAAAAGTCCCGGAAAATCTTTGCAGCGTGCTCGCAAGGGAACCTGGCAGGTCAGCGACGCTGCGCCCGCCAAGCCAAAGCGCGATGACCGCAAAGCAAGGTCAGGCGCAAAGAAGCCGGCTCGCAACAATCGGGGCGAATAAGCCCCCCGATTGTTGCTCAGGAAATACTGGCGAAAACGCGGGTGCAGTTGCGGCCCTGCGCTTTCGCCCGATATAACGCCTCGTCCGCCCGTGCCAGCCACTGCTCCGGCGCCTCGTCTGCAAGGTGGGTTGCCACACCGCAGCTGCCGGTAACCGTCAGCGGGGTCTCACCACCATCCACCCGAATACTTTCGATCTCCAGGCGAATGCGCTCGGCAACCTCTCGTGCTTCCTGCTCACTGGTGTGAGGCAGTAATACCGCAAATTCTTCCCCGCCAAATCGATACACTGTGTCCGAATTTCGAATGGCTTGTTCCAACTTCTCTCCAGTTCTGGCGAGGATATGATCCCCAACCACATGGCCGTGATTGTCATTGATCAGTTTGAAGTGGTCCAGATCGCACAGGATCAAGCTCCAGGGATCGCCATGCCGGTCGGCTAGCGCGCTTGCCCGCAGCAGAGCTTCGTCAAGGGCTCGTTTGTTGCCAATGCCGGTCAGGGCGTCGGTCAACGCGGCTTGCTCAATGGCGATGAACTGGCAGGCATTGCGCAGCGGGCAGATGGCTGCCGAGAGCATCATCTCCAGGCCAGTAAGTTCTTCGTCTGAAAACTTTTGCCGGCGATGAAAGGCGAGCGTGCCATAGTAACTACCCTCCAGCGTAAGGCGATACTCGCAGCGATGGGGCCCGCCCATACCGGTTGAGAACACAAAATCCTGCCGGGCAATCCGATGCCGGTAATTGAGGGCATCAAACGGGATGGTTTGTGCAACTTCCTCTGCAATGATGCCTAGTTGGGTTTCCAGTGACAGGGTGGTAGACAGTCGTTTTGCCATCTTGGTAAGAACATCAGGGGACTGGTTCCAGTCATGAAACGACTGCTTCAGGGCGGCCAGCCTGGCCGGCTGCGTCTTTGACGGCTGAATCGAAGTCAGGTTTTTCACAATGGCTCGCTCTGCTTCTGGAAACGGGTATAGTTGCAGCCTTACCAGCATGAACTGTGCCATTGAAAATAAAGACATAATAAACAATGGAGTATAATGTTTTCTTTATTCCGTTTTGAGGGTTTTGGCGCGGTCATTGTCCGAAAGCGCCATTTTTCCGGCAGGGCATTGCCGCTGGGGCAAATCCTGCAATCAAAATGTAAGACAAGGGGTGGGGCTGGCCGGAGGCTGTGATAAACTTCTGCGCCTGACCATGTCCTGTCATAACAAGAGAGCATCAGGCTTATGAGATTTCAGGCACCGGAGAGCCTTTCAGAGCAAATCGCGCAGCATATTGGCCAACGGATCATCATTCGTGATCTCAAGCCGGGGGAGCGGATTCAAGAGCTGAAAGTGGCCGGTGAGCTGAACGTCAGCCGTGGCTCGGTTCGCGAAGCGCTGTTGATACTTGAACGCCGGCACCTGGTAGAAATATTTCCGCGTCGTGGGGCGGTGGTGTCTGACCTTACCCCGGGTTCAGTCAACGCCTTGTATGATATCTACATTGACCTGCTATGCATGCTCGGGCGAAAAGTGCTGGAGCGGTGGTCCGGTTCGGAGCTTAGTGGCGTGATGAGCCAGGTCAAGGAGCTTCAGGCGGTCATTGATGCACTTAATTCTGATGCCAATGATGCTGCAGAACAGGTCATAGACGCCGGCTTCGGCGTCATGCGTTATGCCTACCGATTGGTCGAAAACCCGTTTCTTGAAGAAACCCTTGAGAATTTCAGGCCCGCCATCAGCCGCACCTATTACGTCGCCCTTGAGCATTTCAGAAGCGAGATCGCCGAAACCGGCACTTTCTTCCGGCATCTGGCGGATGCGGCGGTTAAGGGCGATTCGGCGCTCCTGGAGCGGGTTATCCAGGATTTCGGTGAACACCAGAGAGCACAGGTTTTGAGCATTCTCACGGAGGAGAACGCCTGATATGAGGCTCAAGTCCATCAAACTGGCTGGCTTCAAGTCGTTTGTTGATCCCACTACGGTGCCATTCCCGTCCAACATGACCGCGGTGGTGGGGCCTAATGGTTGTGGCAAGTCCAACATCATTGACGCCGTGCGCTGGGTGATGGGTGAAAGCTCAGCCAAGTATCTGCGCGGCGAGTCCATGACGGATGTCATCTTTAACGGCTCCAGTGCCCGCAAGCCTGTCGGCCAGGCGTCCATTGAGCTGGTGTTCGACAACAGTGACGGCACCGCGCCTGGTGAATTCGTCAAGTTCAACGAGATTTCGGTCAAGCGCCGGGTGTCACGGGAGGGCCAGTCAGAATACTTTCTGAACGGCGCCAAGTGCCGCCGCCGGGATATCACCGATCTGTTTCTCGGCACCGGCCTCGGCCCGCGCAGCTATGCGATTATTGAGCAGGGCATGATTTCCCGGTTGATTGAGGCCAAGCCCGAAGAACTGCGCGTTTACATCGAAGAAGCGGCTGGTATATCGAAGTACAAAGAAAGGCGGCGCGAGACCGAGAACCGGATCAAGCGCACCCAGGAGAACCTGGAACGGCTTACCGACCTCCGCGAAGAGCTGGGGCGCCAGTTGCAGCATCTGGAGCGGCAGGCGGCCGCGGCCGAGAAGTATAAGGCCTACAAGCAGGAAGAACGGCAGAAAAAGGCAGAGCTCACCGTGCTGCGATGGCAGGCGCTGGATAATGACTTACAGTCCTGGCGTGGAAAGATTCGGGATGCCGAGCTCGAGCTGGAAAAACTGCTGACCGAACGGGTTAATCTGGAAACCTCCCTGGAATCGCTTCGGGAAGACCACCACGAACGCACCGAACATTTCAATCGGGCCCAGGCACGCTACTACGAAGCCGGCGCCGATATTGCCCGGATCGAACAAAGCCTGGAACACCAGCGGGAGCGCAGCCGCCAGACCGCCGCAGAGTTGGATCAGGCCATGGCCAACCAGCGGGAACTGGGGCGTGAGCTCGAGCAGGACGAAGAAAAGCTGGCGGGCATTCAGGAAGAGCTCGATATGATTGAGCCGGAGCAGGAAGCCCTGGCTATGCGTTCTGAAGAGTCTGGAGAAAAACTCCAGCTGGCCGAAGACGCCATGGGTGACTGGCAGCACCGGTGGGAGGAGTTCAGCACCCGGTCATCCGACGCTCGGCGCCAGGCGGAACTCGCCCAATCCCGAATCCGGTCGCTGGAAGACGCTATTGCCCAACTACAGAACCGTCACGGCAAACTGCAGGACGAACAGGTGTTGTTGGAAGAGCAGCTGGACCGGGCGGAACTGGATGAGCTGCTCGAACAGCAGGAAACCCTCGAGCTACAGCGTGAAGAGGCAGCGGAGCGTATTCAGGCGCTGCAGGATGACGTTTATCAGAGTCGGCAGAAATTGCGGGAAGCCGAGCAGGGCGTTGCCGAACGCCGGCAACAGGTTCAGAGCCTGAAGGCCGCCCTGGATTCCCAGACGGCCTTGCTGGATGAACAGATGGGCGGCCATGACGATGCCCTGCAGGGGTGGTTGCGGGACAACGGTTTGTCGGATGCGCCGAGGGTCGCCGCCGCGTTGCGTATTGAAGATGGCTGGGAGTTTGCGGTAGAGCAGGTGATTGGCCGCTTCAGCCAAGGGCTTGCATTGCCGGGGTTTGACCACCTTGTTGACGCCCTGGGCAGCGCGCCAAAAGGTCTTGCGCTGGTATCTGCGGGGCCTGAAGCAAGGCCTGCTGGCGGGTTGGCAGCCAAAGTAGAGGGCGTGGCGGCGATCAGCCATCTGCTTGCAGGTATTGATACAGCAGACTCCACCAGTGAAGCACTGGCGCGCCGGTGCCAACTTTCGGCCGGTGACAGCTTGATTACCCCTGAGGGCGTCTGGGTTGCTCGCGACTGGGTCTTGATGCCCGATTCAGAAGCCGGGCAAATCGGTGTCATTGAGCGCCAGAAGAAAGTGAGTGAGCTTGAGGTACGCCTGCAAGAGGCGGAAGAGCTGCTTGAGCAGGCGGTCGAGGCACTGGAGCTACTTCAGGAACAGGGCGAGCGTGCTGAGTCGGCCAGGGAAGAAGCCCAGGCCCGTTTGAGTGACGCCGAGCGGGAACTCGGTGCCCTGTCCTCAAAAGTCAGTGGCCTGAAAGCCCGGGCTGAACAGATTGATGCCCGCCTTGCCCGTATCCGGGATGATATCGAGGATGTGGTCGGTAGCCTTGAGCAGCAGAAAGAGGATCTCGAATCCGCCCGGGAAGAGTGGAACATGGCGCTGGCCTCAACCGAGGACAGCGATGAAGAGAAAGAGCGGTTACTGGAGCAACGCGATACCTTGCGAGAGAACCTCGACAGGCTTCGCCAGGAAGCCCGCCACGACCGGGACCATGCCCACCAGCTACAGTTGCAACTGCAGTCATTGCAAAGCCAGCGCGATGGTTTGAAGCAGACCATCGAACGGATGCAAATGCAGAAAGAACGGCTGGAAGAGCGTCTTGATATGCTCCGGGAAACCCGAGAGAGCGCTGAAGAGCCACTGGAAGACCTTCAGCTTCAACTCGAGGGGCTTCTGGAGCGCCGGTTGGCGGAGGAGGAGAAGCTTTCGGCCGCCAGGGATGCCCTGGAAGACATTGACCGCGAAGTACGGGAGCGGGAGCAGGGCAGAAGCCGCACCGAGCATGTGGTCGGTGAGGTACGGGCCCGGCTTGAAAAGCTCAAGATGGAATCCCAGGCACTGGAAATCCGGTCCGGTAACCACATCGAGCAGCTCAAGGAGCTGGATGTAAAGCTCCAGGAAGTGCTGGGCCAGTTGCCGGAAGATGCCGATGAGAAAATCTGGGCCGAAGAACTGGAGAGGATTGGTAGCCGTATCCAGCGGTTGGGGGCCATTAACCTGGCAGCCATCGAGGAATATCAGGTGCAGAGTGAGCGAAAGACCTACCTGGATGAGCAGCACAACGACCTGATGGAAGCCCTGGAAACCCTGGATACCGCCATTCGCAAAATAGACCGGGAAACCCGGCAGCGATTCAAGGAAACCTTTGATCAGGTTAATGGCGGCTTGCAGGCGCTTTTCCCAAAAGTGTTTGGCGGTGGCAATGCCTACCTGGAGCTGACCGGCGAAGATCTGCTGGAGACCGGCGTGGCGATCATGGCGCGGCCACCGGGCAAGAAGAACAGTACCATCCACCTGCTGTCCGGTGGCGAGAAAGCCTTGACTGCAATTGCCCTGGTATTCTCTATCTTCCAGCTCAATCCGGCGCCTTTCTGTATGCTGGATGAGGTGGACGCCCCGCTGGACGATGCCAACGTTGGCCGTTATGCCAATATGGTGAAAGAGATGTCCAAACAGGTACAGTTCATCTACATTACCCACAACAAGATCGCCATGGAAATGGCGGACCAGTTGATGGGCGTAACCATGCACGAACCGGGTTGCTCCCGGCTGGTTTCGGTGGATGTCGACGAGGCGGCAGCCTTGGCGGAGGCTTGAGGGTTGGCGAAAAAGGCGTCAACCATGACAATAACGCCATCTCGGCCCGGAGTGCGTTGTATTCATTACGGGCTTTTCTTAGAGTAGCAACGTTCCGAACTGCAAACAGGACAGCAGCACTATGTCACTTAGGGAATGGTTAATTGCCATAGGTACCCTGGTTATTCTTGGAATCGTCATTGATGGTGTTCGGCGGATGCGCCGGGCCCGTAAGGAATCCATGGCGATTTCCTCCGGAATGGGCGCGGATGATCTGAAGGATTCCCCGCTCGATGATGATTACAATCCAGAACTTCCCAATGGTGGAGCCCGAACCGTATCCAGGGGAACCCTCGAAGAACGGGGCTACCTCAAGCGGGACACGTCAGAGGATTTCGGCAGTTCGGACGATGACGACGTTATGCTGGAATCGGGATGGGGCGCGACCGACGACAACGTCGATGATGATGTCCTGGGTGAGCCAAGAGTTGTGAATAGCCGTTCCGAGCGTTCAGTAGAACCACCGGCGGGTGAGGCTACTGAGGCCCACGACGACGAAGTCTCCGCCCGGCCGGTATCAGAGCCCGAACTGCCGCCAGAACCGGAGCCGGCACCCGAGCCAGCACAAGAACCGAAGTCTCGTCCCGCGGCAAAAAACCGAGCGAAAGAACCTCCTGTGTTGACCACAGAGGTTGAGGAGGATACCGCTCGCCGGGAAGCGGCACCGGGCCCACGCAAGAACCAGCCGTTGGCGGGAGCCAATCGCCCGGAAGCCAGGGAAGTGCTGGTGATTAACGTATTGGCGCGTAGCGGTGAGGAGTTCCAGGGAACGATACTGAAAAAGCTGTTTGAGGCCTGCGGTCTTGAACATGGCGACATGGACATCTATCACCGGCATGAAGGTACTGACACTACCACGCCAGTCCAGTTCAGCGTTGCCAACGCGGTGGAGCCAGGAACCTTCCGGCCCCAGGATATGCCAGCGTTGAACACTCCTGGCATCAGTTTCTTCATGAGCCTGCCCGGGCCATCCAATGCCATGCAGGCCTTCGAATTCATGCTCGAAACCGCTCAGTGCGTTGTGCGCAATATGGGCGGTGAACTGAAAGACGAGCGCCGCAGCGTAATGACTCCGCAGACGATTGAACACTGCCGGCAGCGCATCCGTGAATTCGAACGTAAACAGCGTTCCCATCGGGTATAACACTTAATCAGGACATTCGATCCGATGAGCCAGGTTTCTGCCGATATCCAGCAGCGCGTGGAACAGTTGCGCGCTGCCCTGGACGATCATAACTACTACTATTACGTTCTGGATGACCCCAGGATACCCGATGCCGAATACGATCGGCTGTTCCGTGAACTCCAGACACTGGAAGCGGACTACCCGGAACTGGCCACAGATAACTCGCCCACCCGGCGGGTTGGCAGTACCGCGGAAACCAGTTTTCAAGAAATCACTCATCGATTGCCCATGTTGTCACTGGACAACGCGTTCAGCGACGACGAGCTCCGTGATTTCGACCGCCGAGTGCGTGATCGCCTGGCAACCGAGGATCCAGTGGAATATGTTTGTGAGCCCAAACTGGATGGCCTTGCGGTCAGCCTGCACTATGAGCAGGGTGTATTGACTCGGGCCGCCACCCGAGGCGACGGTTATACCGGCGAGGATATCACTGCCAATATACGCACCATTCCGTCAGTCCCTTTGACCTTGCGGGGCGGCGACTACCCGGATCTGGTGGAAGTTCGGGGTGAAGTGTATATGCCCAAGGCGGGGTTTGAGCAACTGAACCGGCGCCTCGCTGAGCAAGGTGAAAAGACCTTTGTAAACCCCAGAAACGCCGCCGCCGGCAGCCTGCGCCAGAAGAAATCGACAGTCACCGCCAAGCGGCCCCTGGAGCTGTGTGCCTACAGCATGGCGGTCACCGACGACAGCCTGCTGCCTGAAACCCACTGGGAAAGCCTGCAGCGGGTTCGAGGCTGGGGGTTTCGTATTAACCCGGAAATGCGCACAGCCAAGGGCGTTGAAGCGTGTCTCCAGGCGTACCAGGAGCTGATGGCCAAGCGCGACACGCTGCCGTACGAAATAGACGGTATCGTGTTCAAGGTGAATCGACTGGATTTGCAGCAGCAGCTGGGCTTTGTGTCCAGGGCGCCCCGGTGGGCCATTGCCCACAAGTTCCCGGCGCAGGAAGAGCTCACCGTTATCGAAGATGTTGAGTTCCAGGTGGGCAGGACCGGGGCTGTCACGCCTGTTGCCCGGCTCAAGCCAGTGTTTGTGGGTGGCGTGACCGTTTCCAACGCAACACTCCACAACATGGACGAGATTCGCCGGCTGGATGTGCACATCGGCGACACGGTATTCATCCGCCGGGCCGGAGACGTGATCCCGCAAGTGGTGAAGGTGGTTCCGGAGAAACGCCCGGAGGGCGCAGCCAAAGTGGTCATGCCGAGCCAATGCCCGGTCTGTGACTCAGATATCGTGCAGATTGAAGGCGAAGCGGTGGCTCGCTGTTCCGGCGGTCTGTATTGTCCGGCTCAGCGAAAGGAAGCCATCCGTCATTATGCCTCCCGGAAGGCCCTGGACATTGAGGGTTTGGGCGACCGGCTGATTGAAGTGCTGGTGGATGAGGACATGGTAAACACCGTCGCGGACCTGTACCGACTAACCAAATTCCAATTGTCGAGCCTTGACCGTATGGGGGATAAATCCGCAGGTAATCTTGTGGCGGCCATTGACCGAGCCCGTAATCCGGTGCTGTGGCGATTCCTCTACGCCCTGGGTATTCGTGAGGTGGGTGAGGCGACCGCGAAGTCGCTGGCGTCGCATTTCGGTACCCTTGAGGCAATTTCAGCCGCCGATGACGAGGCGCTGCAGGCGGTTCCGGACGTTGGCCCTATCGTGGCCGGGCATATTCGCAGTTTCTTCGACCAGCTCCACAACCGGGAAACCCTGCAGGCTTTGCAAGACGCCGGAGTAAGCTGGCAGGAAGAACAGGTTGTCCCTGCCGAGGCCAAACCTCTTGCCGGCGAAACCTGGGTGCTGACCGGCACCCTGTCACAGATGACCCGGGACCAGGCGAAGGAAAAACTGGAGAGGCTGGGGGCAAAGGTCGCGGGCAGCGTTTCCAAGAAAACCGCCTGCGTGGTGGCGGGTGAGGCTGCTGGCTCCAAACTGACCAAGGCAGAACAGCTGGGAGTGCCTGTCCTGGATGAAGAGGGGCTTCTCGCCCTCTTAGAGGAGCACGGCGTAGCAGGCTGATGCGGGCCCGGCCGGTGAATCTGAGAACTCGCGCAGATCCGGCAGGGCGCAAATTGGCTAACATGGCGTTGATCTGTAACGGTGTGTAAACGGGGCGTGTAACGCACCCGCTGGCACCGCCATAACAATAACGTCATGAAACGGATTTTTGCATGCGCGCCGATCTGCTCCCTCGCACCTCCTTCTCTGGCCGCCTCCTGGGCCTGGCCTTGATCGCACTGGCGTCTGCCGGCTGTAAAACCGAGAAAGACCCCGACCAGCCCACGCTGCTTGGCGCACCGCCTACTACCGCCTACCTGGGCGTAGAGTATTACTACAACTGGGGCGCATATGGTGGCGAAAGTATTCTGGATTATTCCCTTACTAACGCTCCGTCCTGGCTGGCGCTGGAAGATACCAGCAACAAGGCCCGGCAAGGCATCATCATGCGCGGCGTCCCTGGGCTTTCCGGAGGAGCGAGAGGTGAGGCAGACCTGGGCCGAAACGACAATATCGATATCGTCACCACCGATGGCCGTATGGCCGGGTTCCAGCCCTTTGATATTGAGGTCAAACGGAACGTGGTGTCGCTGGAAGCGCCGACGTTCACGGAGGGCGAAAGCCCGGACATTTCCGACAGCTCCAGAACCCGTTGTGAGCCGCCGGTCCTGGATGTGGTCGGCGAACATGACTATGAAATTGACCTGTACAACGAGGATGGTTCGTTTAAGGAGTCCAAGGCAGTTACTTCGCCAACCAATCGCGTGTTTGCAAAGGTCCTTTTAGACCAACCCTCCGTGACAAGGGTTTCCATCGCTTTCGAGCTGCGCTCGGAATTTGATGAGAATAACTGTGATGACGAGGAAAACCCGCCGCACCAGCGGTGTGAATACAGCAGCGATAACCTCGGCCGTGCCATTATCGGTAACGACATTGTCGTGCAGGGCAGCAACACCGCGTTCCCGGTGGATGAACAGGGCGAGGAGCTGACCTACATTGAGTACTACGAGAACGACGCTGGCATCAAGGACCGGGGGCTGATTACCCTCGAGCCAGGCATCACCGAGTGCTACATACCATTGGAAGTCATTGACGACACCATCCCCGAACCTTCCGAACTGGCGCAGCTTCATTTAACAGAGGTGCGCACGGGTATCGCCTCCCTGGGCGCATCGGACACTGGTGTGCGAACCAACCTGACCATTCGTGACAACGAACCGACGGTTGCCATTGAAACGCTCAACGGTGGCCCCAGGGATACTCTGAACACCGGTACAGCCGGGCAGTATCGGGCCACGCTGTCCGGTGACAGGGAGGACGTCGTCAATGTCCGTTTGACGCACGCCCAAGGCTCCACAGCACGGCTGGGAACCGAGTTTGTCATTGAGCAGGAGGGCGTGGAAAACGATACGTTAAGCTTCCCCGTTGGCCAGAATGAATTGCTTTTCGAGGTCCGTGCCAGTGAGAGCTATTCGTCGCCGGAGGACCTGCACGACCGGTTTGCGAACCTGGCGGTAGACAGCCGGTTCCAGGCGGGCCGGGAAGGTTATGCCAGAGGTGCCAGCGATAACCTGTTGAGGCTCAGTTTCAATCGCTTAAAAGAGTCTATTGTCTGGAATGACGGGTTTGTTGCGACGGACTTTGCCGTTGGTCATGGCGGCCGCTACTTTGTGGCCGGGAGTCAAAATGGCCAGGTTCAGGTGCGCATTTATGATCAGACTGGCGCCCTGCTAGGCGACCCCGTGGTTGTTGCCGATCTCGCAGATGCCTCAGCCCGCCCGGATGTTTTCGTGGATGTGGCGGAGCGCCGGGTGACCGAAGACACGGTCCGGGTCACCCGATATGAAATGGCCGTGGCATTCACTACTGACGAGCCGATCGGCTCAGGTGATGCCGGGGCCGGAGATAATGTGATTGTAGGCGTTTATCGACTAAGTGAAGGAGAGTATCAGCTGCACTGGGATGATCTGCTTCGGTTTGGTACCTCCGGGCAGGACCGTGTTCGATGGATAGGGCTCAATCCAGGCAGTGGCTATGTAGCGATTGCCGGTGAAACCGACGGCGTTTGGAGTGGCGAGTCGTCCGCCGGCGGCATCGACGCATTCCTGACAAGAGTCGACACCATCCCTGATGGCGATGTGCTGGTGCCAACGATCGCCTGGACTCGCCAGGTGGGCTCCGGAGGCGATGATAACGTGGTGGGCGGCAGTGTCGCCGCTCTCAGCCCTTTGCTGTTTGGCTTTGCACCATCATCGATCGATGGCACGGCGGTTACAGGCCCCTTCTTCTTCGGTGGCAGTGCCTCGGGGACAGTGTCGGTTTACCAGGTTGGAGAAGAATCTGCCGAGGTTCTGCGGCACGGGTTCTACGGCGATGGTAGCGCCTGGCTGATTGGTGACGGCCCCTTTGAGTATCGAGTGGAAGTCAACGAAGATGACGCTGACGAACTCATTCGCAAACGTGTGAACAGCCGGGCTGGGCTTGCTCTCGGTTACAGTGCCTCGGGCGCCATCGGCAGCGCATTGTCGGCCAATGATCAGAATGACACGGCCATTGTAGAGCTGAGCCAGGGCCTTCTGTTTAACGGAGATATGGTCATTGCTGGCTCCACCGATGGGGTCTTCGCTGAAGTGGCTGGAAATCCTTCCACCCGCCATGCAATCCTGGCAAGGCTGAATCGTGGTGAAGAAGAAGCGGCTTACCGGAGCTGGCGCATTCAGCCTGAGGTAGAGGGGTTGAATGTGTTAAGGCTTAAAAACTATCGGGATGATGAAATTACTGCGTTGGTAGACCTGGGTGGTGAGCTGGCAATTAGACTGTTCGGCCCGGAGGGCGATGCACTGACCTCCGAGAACCCTTAATGGCTTTGAAAGGGGAAGGGGACTTAGACGGTCCCCTCGTGCCGGCTGGCGCTGGCATACAGCTTCAGGTAGTCGGTACTGGTCACAATGCCTGATGGTTGGCCCTTTGCGTCAACGATCAGTGCCGCGTTCAATTGGTGCGCAAGCATAAGCCGTGCGAGCTGGTGTGCGTCTGTTTCCGGAGAGGCGGTCAGGAAAGCTGGCAGTTCAACCTGAGACAGGCTGTGATCTACTGCTTGTGGCGGGTTTTCGTGGAGCCAGGAGAGTAGCCAGCGCAGGTCAATCAGGCCCGCAACGTTGTGGTCGGCCAGTATGACCAGATGGTGCACACTGTTGTCTTCCATGCTAGACATGGCCTCACCCATGGACGCCGTGGCGGGTACTGAGTAAAGCGCCGGTGAGCATATTGCCGAAACGGGCAGGTACACGCGCTCCTCGTGCCGCTCTCCGGCGGCTGCGGCGCCATACTCCTGGAGTGCACGGTGGCGGCCGCTGTTTGCGGCCTGCTGAAACTCCGCGTCGGTTGCCTCGCTGTGGCCCGGTGAAATCGCGCCGGATTCCGTCAGCTCGGTGACGTCGCCAACGCGACGGCTTCGCAAGGCTTCCGGCAATCGGGTGCCGATTGGTCGCCCCGGCTCACTTACGTGAATAGACATTCCACTAACTCTCCCATGTGACTGCTGCAACATCCCAATGCAGAGCAGCTCCTGTAATGGTAACGGCTGAATGTCACAAAACTGTAGACCGGCTTCATTATGCCTGAGTAAGTGTCAGGTTCGGTATAGCCTCCCCGTTTCCAGTCGCTTTGAGAGCGGCGCTGGCAAGCAGTGGGGTTGGCCGCTGATAACATCTGCCAGGTATTCTGCCAGCAAGGGTGCCCAGACCAACCCTTTGCTACCGAGGCCAGTCAGCAGATACAGGTCGTTGAGGTGGTTCCCTTCGGTATCCTGCATGCGGCCGGCCACAGGCTGATAATCGTGGGTGGTGCAACGAAAGGCCACTCTCCCTTGCAGCTGATCCGGATCGGGCAGCAACCCTTTAACGACAGATGGCAGTGAGCGTTGCAGCTCATCAAGGTTTTCCTGATGGCCGGCCCGGGTAGGGTGCCGGGTGCTGTCTTTCAAGTCGAACGTCGCGCCAGTAACCGCACGGCCGCCGTGAACCGGATTGACATACTTGGTTCCGCAGATTACGGCTTGAGGCAGGTTGAAGTCTGCCTCCGGTAGTTCAGTAACCTGACCTCGGATCGCTTTCAGACGGAGCTGCCCGCCTACGGGCACCAGGGCGGGACTTTCGTGACCTCCGGCAATGACCACAGCGTCTGCGCGGCTGTCTTCGCCAGAGTGATTTCGGATACACCACTGATTGTTACATGGCAGAAGGTTAGCGACCTGGTAACTGAATCGTGTTTCAATCAGCGGGTGCTCAGCCAGCTGCTGACAGGCCTTTGCAGGCTCAAGCCAGCCGGAACCGGGAAACCAGAGACCGCCAGTGTTAACTGCAATTCCTGCCAGCTCGCTTGCCCGCATTGCATCCACCGGTTCCAGCAGGTCAGCCGGGTAATCATTGCGATCGCAGAACCGCCGCTGGCGATCGGCTTCCTGATCATCGGTTGCCAGTTGAAGTAGTCCCGTTGGGTGCCAGAAGCGGTTTTGCCAGGGCCGATAGAAACGTTGGCTGAAACTGAGGGCCGTTGCAGAAAGCTCAGTCTGCGCGTTGTACTCCACGCCAAGTTTTACATAGAGCGCGCCCTGGGGATTGCCAGATGCCGCAGAACCGGCGTGGGGCGCCTTGTCCAGCAGCAGCACCTGAACACCCCGTTCCGCCAGGTTGCAGGCGAGCAAGGTGCCGGCAATTCCTGCACCGATAATGGCAACCGTGCCAGTTTTCGCCTCTTGTTTAGTTGCATTCCCCGGCGCGTAAATACCTGCAAGCATTTCCCGCTTGCGGCCAAAGCCAGGGACTTTGGCGATCTCGAAGCCAGCCTCTGCAAGGCTGCGGCGCACACGGCCAACGGCGGTAAACGTGGCCAGGGTCGTTCCGGACTTGCTATGGCTGGTGATCAGACCAATGGCATCGTCCAGCCACATGTCCGGGTTTAACGACGGGGCGAAGCCGTCAAGGAACCAGGCGTCGGCGGTAAAAGTGAGATCGTTCCAGGCGTCAAGAACATCGCCGAAATACAGGGTCAGCCGAACCCGACCTCCGGCCAGCACCAGCCTATGAGTGCCCTTGATCAGTGGAGGGTAATGTTCGATAAGCTTCGTTGCCAGGGGGCTTAGATCGGGCCAGTACGACAGCGCCTTTTCGAGGTCTTGAAGGCGCAGGGGAAATCGTTCTACCGACACAAAGTGCAGAATGGCGTTGTCATCGGCCGGGCGCTGCTTTAACCATTCCGCCCAGGAGGCGAGAAAATTCAGGCCCGTGCCAAAACCGGTTTCAGCGATCACAAAGTGGCCGGTGTCTGGCACCTGCTGGAACCGCTCCGGCAACTGGTTATGCCCGATAAAAACATACCGGGTTTCTGCCAGGCCGTTGTCCCTGCTGAAATATACGTCTCCAAACCGGGTGGATTCGGGTACGCCGTCGCGCCAGATAAGATCTGCCGGCTCCATGGCCGGCGGAAGGCAGGGGGAGTGCATAGGGCTCAGTCTTCGATATTAACCAGAGTCACTTTCTCGATCACGACGGCCTTAACCGGAACATCCGCCATGCCCTGGCGATGCCCGGTTTGTACGCCGGCAATCTTGTCGATCACGCCCATGCCCTCGGTGACTTTGCCAAAGACCGCGTAGCCCGCACCACGCACACCAGCATTCAGGAAATCGTTTTTAGCGACATTAATGAAGAACTGAGAGGTTGCTGAATTTGGGGAGCTGGTTCGGGCCATGGCCACGGTGCCCCGAAGATTAGGCAAGGTTGTTGAGGCTTCGTTAACGATGGGGTTTTTGGTCTGTTTTCGGGCCATGGTGTCGGTAAATCCGCCGCCCTGAATCATAAAGCCGGGAATCACCCGGTGAAAGATCGTACCGTCGTAGAATCCGTCTTCCACATAGGAGAGGAAATTCTCCACGGTTTTCGGGGCTACGTCAGGGCGCAACTCAAGCTCAAAGGCCCCTTCAGAGGTAACAAAGCGAACCTTCGGCAGTTCTTCGGCCTGAATTGGAGTGGCCAGCATCAGGGCAGCAATGGCGGCAAACAGGGCTGACATCACAGTTGATAAGGGTTTTACGATATTTGTCATTTCAGAGGCTCTCACAGTTTCAGTTGTTATCGGGAATCCTGAGACAATCCGGACAGAACAAAATTAGCGAAGATCTTAACAGATCCTTACCTGAATAAGTGCAAATCAGAACAGCGTAGGCCAGGGGATTGGGCTACGCTTTAACCATTATCAATACCGGGCCGGGTTGTACGGTGATCACTGTGAATGCGGGAGGAGCCTAGTGAGAATCCGTAAGGGGTTTCAAGAAAAGTCCCGGCTTGGCCGGTTGTTGATCAATCGCGGCTATTTGTCGGAAGGTCAGCTGGACGAGGCATTGTTGTTGCAGCGGGAAACCGGGCAGCGCCTGGGCGAAGTGCTGATCGCCGCTGGCTGGGTGACAGACAAGGAACTGCATCGTGTTCTCAAGCACCAGGCCCGTTATCGTAATGCGGCAGCGCTGGTTACCATGGTGACGTTGCCGTTTCAGCCGTTGGTGTCGCTGGCGGCCGGCAATACCAGCGCGGCATCCATGCCTGCGCAGGCCGGTCAGTTATATGAAAAGGGGGGCTTTGCGCCTCTGTCTGACAGCGATATGGCCGGCGTAACGGCTCAAAGCAGTGTGGGTTTGCTGGAGCGTATTGAAACGGTTGCCGCAATGCCGGGAAATGCTGGCGGCGCGGTTGATGACCCGGAACTCGCCGGACTCGACTCAGTAGAGGGAATCAAGCTGGCCGCCAACATTTTTGTGCCAGTGCTCAGTTTCCTCGATTCCGACCTGACCATCTCTGGTGTTCACTACAGGAAGGGTGAGCCCCGCTATTCCATTCGAGAGGATGGCGCCTTGAGGCTGGCGTTTCCCGAACGGATTGAGGAGATCCGGATGGACAATATCCGCGTGAGTGGCAATCAGAGTCCATCCATGGGGAACGTCAGCATTCACAACACACGGTTTCATCCGGATTCCCAGATGACGATCTACACCCGTTAATGGACGGGTAAGGTGAATCTGACGAAAAAACGCCCGGATAGCTCATCCGGGCGTTTTTGTTTGCCGGGTCGGTCAGGCGCTGGCCAGAATGTTGCCGCTGGACACACTGGTTTGTTCGCCCTTGGCGCCATACAGCTTCTGTTGGGCAGAGGCGCCACGGAAGACGTCCGTGAGCCTCGTCAGGCGTTTTTGAAGGTGTCCGACAACACGACCGTTGTTCTGGTTCAGTTTCTGGCAGGCACGAAGGCGCCCATCGGCGGTTTTCCAGAGTTGGTAAAGGTCTTCCATGCCACCGGCACGGATAAACCTCGAGGGCTCGCCGGCATCCGGTCGGTACCCCATGTTAACCAGCAGGCGGATCTTTTGTTTCGCACGCTCACGGATATCCGTCAGGATGTTGTTTTTCTGAGTGGTGATTTCCTGGAGCGGAGCAATGTCGGAGGACGCCAGGAGTTGTTTTTCCTGGTTGAGAAGATCCGCCAGGGTTTCAAGCTGGCGGATGTCTTCTGAGAGAAGGGTCTTCAATTCAATGATTGCAGCCATGTTTTACTCACCCGAAAATGCTTTTATCCATCTCAAGCATTTTCTGGGCCAGTTTCTCTGCATCAATTTTGTAGGTGCCATCTTCCAGTGCTGCGCGAATCTGCGCAATGCGGTCGTCGTCCATTTCCGGGTAATCGCCCAGTTTCTGTTCCAGCTGCTTCAGGTTTTTGGCCTGATTGCTGAGACTGACGTTGTCGCCGCGGGCTGCCGTGCTTTGAGCCTTTGCCTGCTCTCCAGCCGTGGAGGGCGTACTCTGGCTGCCTGTTGCTTTGTCGGCCGTGGTTCTGGTGGTGTTGACCTGGCCGGGGCCAATTCCATTTAAGTCAACTGACATAAGGATACCTGCTTGCCTATGGCCACCTTCAGAGGCGGCGGAATCGAGTTTATATCTGCTTATCGGCAGCGTTTAGCCGACCTTTAGAAAAAAACGGAAAAAATTTGCCGCTGGGCACGGATTTTCCGTTACATGGCAATTTCCACCCGGCCAGGAGCCGTGACCGTTGCCCGAACCGTGCGTGCTGATTGCAGATTCTCAACCATCACTTGCTCGCCAACACTGGCACTGGCCAGCGCCTTGCCTCGGGAACTGACCGAGAACACTGCGGATCTGGCGGTGATGATAACATGATCACCGCGCTCAACGGCATTGGGCGCTTCGAGCAGATCTGGCGTCAGCACCGACCCTGCATTAACTGGTCGCCTCACCAGCATGCCGGATACCTGTTCAATATCTGTTAGAATGCCCCGGCGGCTGGCGTTGATCTGCACCTGTTTTTCCTGCAAAAGTTCACCGCTGATGCGCTCACCGCGGGCCAGAGGCCGAGCCGCCACAAGGGCAGGGCCGTGTACTTCGACACTGGCTGTGACGAACATCCGCCATGGCCGCTCCCCGGCACAGGACACCATCACCGATGGCGATGTGGTCCGTAGGGGATCGTTGGTAAACGCGGTTTGGAGTGCCTGTTCGCAAGCAGCCAGGCTAAGCCGGCTGTCGATGCTGCCGACGGTGAAGTTCACCTCGTACTGTTGCTGGCGCTGCTCGTCGGCCCAGGTTTCGATAAATTGACCGGCGGCATCGCGTATCTCGCTTGCAGTGGTGGCCGCAGCCGCGGCGTTAAGGCCCAGGGTCGATAGGCAAAAGGTCGCTAAAAAGATGGTTCGCATCTGCACTGCTTTGTCCTATGCTGTCAGTAAGGCATATTTACGCGAGTTCCGTTAAGGAAAATGGCGCTGGGGCCGTTAACCCTGATTGGACACCCGGCGCCAATGTTTTGGTCCGGGTTCGCGTAAGCAAGTTGTTTAATAATAAATTAGCAAATTCTGTGCCGATCGTTGGCATGCCGGGAGTAGAAAGTTATGGCAGGGGTGTTGGACAGCGTTAACCAGCGTACGCAGCTGGTTGGTAAGAACAGGCTAGAGCTGTTGTTGTTCCGTTTGCGCGGGCGGCAGCTATACGGGATTAACGTATTCAAAATAAAAGAGGTCCTGCAGTGCGGCAAGCTGTCGTCTATACCGAACAGCCGTGATGTGGTGCGGGGCGTGTCTCACATTCGTGGCGAGACCATCCCCATTATCGACCTGAGCATGGCTATTGGTATGTCAGGCATTCCACAGGAAGAACTGGCAACAAGCTTTGTCATCATTACCGAGTACAACCGCAAAACCCAGGGCTTTCTGGTGACAGGTGTCGACCGGATCATGAATATGAACTGGGAAGATATCCTTCCGCCACCCAAAGGCGCGGGCAAGGATGTGTATTTGACGGCAGTTACAAAAATTGACGACAAACTTGTAGAAATCATAGATGTAGAAAAGATTCTTGCAGAAGTTTCTCCACTCAGGGAAGATGTCACAGAAGAACTGAGAACTCGCAGTGCCGAGCGCGTTCAGGGGCATTTGCCTGTGCTGGTGGTTGATGATTCGTCTGTAGCGAGGCGCCAGATCGAACGCTGCCTGACCGCGATCGGAATGGAAGTGGTCACCAAGAATGACGGTAAACAGGCGTTGAACTACCTCAAGGAGATTACGGAGGATGGTTCCACTGCCCGAGACCACTTATCGTTGATCATTTCTGATGTGGAAATGCCGGAGATGGACGGTTATACCCTCGTTACCAGAATCAAAGAGAATCCGGCGCTCAGCAGCATGTATGTGATGCTTCATACATCCCTGAGCGGTGTCTTTAACCGGGCGATGGTTCAGAAGGTCGGTGCCGATGATTTTATGGCGAAATTCAGCCCGGATGAACTTGCCGAACGCGTAATGGAAATTATTGACCAGAACTGATGCCTCGGCTCATGGACTTACCCACGATAGAGATCCAATGAAAGCGGAAATTACGTCTCAGGAATACGAAGCATTCAAAACATTCCTGCAGGACGCTTGTGGCATTCTGTTGGGTGACAACAAGCAGTATCTGGTGAAGAGTCGTCTACGTAGGATTCTTGAGGATAACAAACTGAATTCACTGGGTGAGCTTCTCGATCGCTTGAAGCGGGTGGGGCGCAGCGGCCTGCGTGAGCTGGTTATCGATGCCATGACCACCAACGAGACCCTCTGGTTTAGGGACAACCACCCGTTTCGCATTCTGCAGGACAAGCTGTTACCGGAATTTGCCGAACGCAATTCGTTGCAGCCACTTCGCATCTGGTCTGCCGCTTGCTCAACAGGACAGGAACCCTATTCGGTAGGAATGGTTGTGGATGAGTTCCGGCGCAACCGGCCCGGGAAGTTGCGGGACGTAAAAATTACCGCAACGGATATTTCCAAAAGCGTTCTGGAAGTGGCCCGGCGGGGCGAATATGAGATGATCGCCATCGGTCGTGGGCTGTCACCAGAGCGGCAGAAGCGGTTTTTTACGCCCTCTGCCAACGGTGGCTGGCAGATAAATCCGCAAATCAAGGCCATGGTGGAGTTCAAGGAACTCAATCTGCTTGAGCGGTATATGCTTGGCAAGTTCGACATCATCATGTGCCGAAACGTACTGATCTATTTTTCCGCGGACCTCAAGAAAGACATCCTTACTCGATTGCACGGGGCTCTCAACCCCGGTGGCTATCTCATTCTGGGCGCCTCTGAATCTTTGAACGGCCTTCCTGATCTGTACGAAATGGTTCAGTGCCACCCCGGCATTATCTACAGGAAGAAATGACCCATGCCATTGAATGTCTGGGTGCTGGTGGCTGCCCAGGCGCTGGCCATGTGCACCGCGCCTTTTATCGTATTCATTGGCTCCATCCAGGGGCGTTTGCTGGCACCTGCGCCAGAGCTGGCCACCTTGCCGGTCGGATTGGTGGTGGTCGGCACCGTTTTGGCCATCAAGCCGGCGACCTGGCTGATGGAGAGGGTAGGGCGCAAGCAGGTAATGCTTCTGGGCGCGGTTTCCGGGGTTCTTGCCGGTTTGCTGGGGGCCTATGCTTCCTGGCAGTCGCACTTTACCCTGATGTGTCTTGCTGCGGTCCTCGGCGGAGCGGGCCTAGCGGTGGTTCACCAATATCGCTTTGCCGCGATGGAATCGGTAGAGCAAAATCTGGCCGGGTCAGCGGCGGCAAGAGTCCTGCTGGGTGGTTTGGTTGCCGCCTGGTTGGGGCCAGAGGTGGCGGGCCTGGGTAGCGGAAAATCTGAGTCTTACCCGTTTCTGTATAGTTGGGTCGGTCTGGCTGCGGTTCAGGCCCTGGCGTTTGTCATTCTTGCGCTCGGCTACCGGGCAAAGGCAGAGCGAGTACCGGAAACCGCGGTAGGCGGAGGCCGGCCACTGAGGGAAATCCTGGCTAATCCGTTGGTGTGGACGGCCATCAGCGGTGCAGCTATTGGTTACGCGGTGATGAGTTTCATCATGACAGCCACCCCTTTAAGCATGACCGAAATGGCCGGGCATGATCTGGACGATGCCAAACGGGTTATCCAGCTACACATTATGGCCATGTATCTTCCGTCCCTGATTTCTGGTTGGTTGACCCGGGTTGTCGGCATTCCTTTGATGATGACGGTGGGATTGTTGGCTTACCTGGCGTGCATTCTGCTGGCGGCCAGCGGTATCAGCTTTCACCATTATCTGTGGGCTCTTCTGTTGCTAGGCGTGGGGTGGAATTTCCTGTTTGTTGGTGGGACAACCCTGTTGCCCCAGAGCTACCAGCAGTCTGAGCGTTTCCGTGTGCAGGGCCTGAATGACATGATGGTGTTCACCGCCCAGGCGACAGCGGCATTGAGTGCCGGCGCTGTACTGGCCTCGGTTGGCTGGGGAAGCCTGCTACTGGTGGCGGTACCATTATTGGTGCTGCACAGTGTTTTGATGTCGGTTTGGTTGCTGCGCTCACGAAGAGCGACCACAAACTAGGTTTACGTCATGGATCAGCTTAATCTCAGGCACCTCTATTATTTCTGGGTCATCAGCCGTGAGGGCTCGATTGCCAAAGCCAGCGAGCTGCTCGATCTTGCGCCGCAAACCCTGAGTGGCCAGCTTGCCACTTTCGAGGAATCAGTCGGAGGGCAGTTGTTCAGCCGGGAAAGGCGGCGTCTGGTCCTGACTGAACTGGGGCAATTGGTTCAGTCCTACGCCAACGACATTTTTGCACTGACTGGGGAACTGTCTGAAACCTTGCGTCTGGCCCCCGCTGATCGCCCGCTGAGATTGGCGGCCGGCGTTTCGGCGTCTATTCATAAACTGATTGCTTTTCAGTTATTGCAGCCGGCCCTGAAGCTGAACAGGCGAGTCAACCTGGATTGCCGAACAGGCCGCGCCGAAGATTTGCTGCTCAGTCTCAAACGCAAAGAACTGGACGTCGTGCTGACAGACCGTATGCCTCAGACCGAAGCGGTCACAGATCGCTTCGCGGTTCATCCCCTGACATCGTCTACCATCAGTTTGTTTGCCGCCCCGGAGATGGCAGGGCGGCTTCGGGACGACTTTCCGGCCTCTCTCAATCATCAGCCCTTGCTGGCCAACGCCACGGACGCGCCGTATTTCCAGAAGCTGATGAACTGGCTGACCATCAGCAATGTCAGGATGGACCTGGTGGCCCGGGTAGACGACAGTGCGCTTATCAAAGTGTTCGGGCGGGAAGGGTTGGGCGTGTTTGCGGCGCCAACGGCAATCAAGGAGGAGGTGTGCCGCCAATATCAGGTGGAGGAAATTGCGCCTGTCAAAGCGGTAACCGATCAGCTGTACGCCATCACTCGAAGCCGGAAGGTTGCCCATGAAGGTGTGCGGGCAATCTGTAGCGGCTTTGATCAGCCTCGATAATATCGATGATTCCTGCTCATTAAATCTTATTTTCTCGAAGTCTCTGTCGGTGCATAGTGGAATTGTGTCTGGCAACCTCTGAAGGAGTATCGCCATGAAAACCATTCACAAGTTCCGTCTTGAGCCTGGAAAAGAGCCGACCACGTTGACCCTGCGTGAGGGATGCAAAGTGGTTCGGTGCGAGTATCTGGTCGCCCAGAAGGCCGTTTTTCTCTGGGTGCAGCAGCCTCTGAGCGTTACGGTCCCGATGGTGGAGCGGCAGTTCAGGGTTGCCATGTCCGGCGAGCCGGTGCCAGATGCCTATGAGTACCTGGATACCGCCCTCGATCCCTTCGGACCAGAGGCCTACCATGTATTCGAAGTGCCGGCTGGTGAAGGGATGGCTATTGGTAATGGCCACGAACGATTCGGCACTGATGAGTTTGGCCAACCCGGTTGGCGCACCAATCTCGCCTCTTAGCCAGGTGGTGTCTGATGATGTTGTAGTCAGGATAGCGCTCTATTTCGGCCCCTCTTGAGGGGCCGTTTTTGGTTAAATCAAACCAGAGGGAGATGACCGGTCTTCACCCAGATGACCGTTTCCTGGTCAACAAACGGGTGATGCTGGCTCAGGTGTGGGCTACGTAACCAGGTTCCCTCGGGATAACGGCCATGCTCATCGCAGAACTCTCCGCTAAGTACAAAGATTTCCTCGCCACCAAAATGCCGATGGGGTTGAAATACTTCATTGGCTGGCCATTTAACCAGTGCCACATGCTCATGCTCGAACTCATGCAGCGGCATTACCTGAAGTCCGCTAATGCCAGGCAACCATTCTGCGGTGTTAGTATCGACACGAACCGTGGCCGTATCCCGTTGATCAAACTGGTGTAGCTTAACCAATAACGTACAGCCTTGTTTACTGAAGGGTGCATGCCCGCTACCTGGCGGATTGCGCAAATAAGTGCCTGCTGGGTAGTGGCCTGTTTCATCAGAGAATACGCCATCCAGAACCAGTATCTCCTCGCCCAGCGGGTGTTCATGTCGGGCAAAAGCCGAGCCCGGAAGATAACGTACCACGCTGGTGGCGTGTCCCCGTTCGGCTTCCTCCCGGGCCAGGGGTTTGCGTTCAACCCCGGCGGCGGGGCTGGCAACCCAGGGTTGCTCGGCGGTACGAATCACCACCCGTTGGGAGAAATCCATATTCAGCATGAACACCTCATTGGTTCGGTTATTTGATCAGCGCCTGAATGTCCCGGAATCGGGGATGCTTGCAATGCACCATCCACTCGAAGGCCACCATCTCGGTGGTGACAATCCGGGCGCCACTCTGGTGCAGGCGGTCAAGTGCGACATCCCGGTCGAAGTCGTTACGGGAGCCGGTGGCATCCGCTACCACCCATACTTTATAGCCAGCATCAAGCAGACTCAGTGCCGTTTGCAGCATACATACGTGGGTTTCACAGCCGCCGATGACAATTTGCTGGCGCCCCTCCGGTAGCTGATCAATCAAACCGTCCGGGCAGGCATCAAAGTGATGTTTGCCCACCGTGACGTCACACAGTTCCCGCACCGACTCAACATTCGGCCCCAGCTTCTCGGGTAGCTGCTCCGTGCCCACCACAGGTACCTCCAGCAACCCTGCAATGGTGGCCAGCGAGGTACAACGATTAGCCACTTCAGCGCCCTGGCTTATGGCGGGCATCAGGCGTTCTTGAACATCAACAAGTAGCAGCGTGGATTGTTCTGCCTTCATCAGCATGGTTTTTCACTCCGGGTTAAAGGATCTGGCTACAAGAATGAGCAATTATCCCCGTTCAAACAAATTTTTCAGGAATCTCGCTGGAGACAGTTGCCAAACGTCCCCAAAACCATTAAAGTTTGCGCCCTCAAATGAGCGACGACATCGCTGATTTGAAACAGTTTATTGGAGAGGTGGCCGAGTGGCTGAAGGCGCACGCCTGGAAAGTGTGTATACGTTAATAGCGTATCGAGGGTTCGAATCCCTCCCTCTCCGCCAATATGAAACCCCAGCAGAAATGCTGGGGTTTTTTTGTTTCTCTGTCACTTATCCGGAGCTCTGTGCGTTAATCCAGAACGGGTGCATATTTAAGTAAATTGGTTTACTGTTGGTTACTTAGTTTGATATACCGTAACGCTTTAGCCTTCATGAACAGGGACAAACATGGCGACCATCAATCCATCTCAGGAAGAGCTCCGCAAAGTTTTGCAGGAAACCCCCAAAGATCAGCCCGTCGTGATGCTGAATCTTTTAAGGTTTCGCGACCGGGCTGCTTACCAGGATGACGCTCACGATTGTTCAGGCCGTGATGCCTACAAGCGATATATGGAAGAAGCTGCAGAATGCGTTCGCAACGTTGGTGCGGAAGTGATCTGGTCGGGCCGCTCTGTAGGTTCGCTGATTGCTCCGCCCGATGAGTCCTGGGATCAGGTCTTGCTGGTGCGCTACCCGTCGATCAATGCCTTTCTGGCCATGATTGAGAGCCCGGAATATAAAGGTGTGGTCAAGCACCGCACGGCGGCGCTGGAAGATTCCAGGCTCGTTGCCAACGTTGAAGGTACGCCCTGATCTGGTATCCCGTCTGGTTAAGGAATTAGCCAGACGGGACACTAGGTAAGCCAGCCTGCTTGCTGAATGGTCATGTATGCGGCAGTGCCCGCGGCTATGGAGAGAAGCGCGTTACGCCGCCACAAGTGAATGATGACCACCAGCAACCCTGGAACTAAGGCGTCCAACCCTGGCGCGCTGGCGCTCCAGTTTGCCGACCTCTGAAGAAAAATCACCGCAAGCAACGCCATTACAGCTGCCGGTAGAAAGCGCCCGATATGCTTTACCAGGGGGTGCTCGGTGTGGCGCTCGAAAAAAAGAAACGGCACCACACGGGTTGCAAAGGTTGCACCGGCAGAAACCGCAATGAAGGCCGCCAGATAATACTGCTCAGCCATGGCTTACCTCACCGCTATTTGTGCGTTTGTGTAGCTTCCAGTAGTGGAGTAGCAGGGTGGTTGTGACCAGGGTAATCGCTGCGATCAACTGATGGGCTGGCGGTACCAGCAACATGGCCAGGCCCGCCGCCAGTGCGCCCGCCCAGAGCGGAAAGGTGTTGCCCAAGGTCTTGTATTGCTCAATGGTCAGAACGATGAACAGCGCTACCAGTGCAAATTCAATACCGGTGCTGTCGAAAGCGACCAGCTCACCAAGCAGGGCACCAATGGTGCAGCCCGTTATCCAGTAAAGCTGGTTGAACAGCGTAATTCGGAAATCAATGGCTTGCTCGTGTTGGCGATCAGGTGTCCTCGGCCTGCTGGTAAGCAGCGAGTAGGTTTCATCGGTGAGACCGAATATCAGATAGCCCTTGCGCCAACCGGCACCGCGGAACTGCCCCAAAAGGGAAAGCCCATAAAACAGGTGCCTGGCGTTAAGCACGAACATGGCCACAGCCACTTCCAGCAGTCCGGCACTTGCGGCCAGCAGGCTAACAGCGAGTATCTGGCCAGACCCTGCATAAATAACCAGACCCATCAGGGGCGCAACCCACCAGGCATAGTCCAGCTGCGTGGCGAACAGCACGCCGAAGGCCATGCCCAATGGCAGATAACCAAACAGGATTGGCAGTGTCAGTCGGAAGGCGTTCTGGTTCATTAGCATCCAAACGTTACGAAAGCGGCGATGATAGTGAATTGGAACAGGGTTTTGAAGTGCGCAAAAAGGTGCACTCAAGCATTTGACGCGAAATCCGAAATAAAAGTGTCATAAAACAGGCATACCCTCCACGGGTACCTTCCCGTCTGGAGTTGTCATGCTGTCCACCGTTCGAGCCCGCATCCTGTTCTTTGCTGTCCTTTCTCTTATTGCCGTCACAGGCCTGGCGGTTCTTTCCTGGATGATTATTCTCAAGGCCGAGGATGCCTCCGAGAATCTCATGCGCAACAATCTTCAGGACACCTGGGTGCTGATGGATCTTGAGCAGGATCATCGCCGGCTTCAGGACCTGGCTTTCAAGATAAAGGCGCAGTTACTGTTATGGGATGAGATCGAGACGGAGTTTGACTATCTGGACACCGCTTTGCGTGACCATTGGAAGCGCGTGCAAGGGGCTGAGCGTTTGCGCAACTGGGCTGTCGATCGTCAAGGCGAGTTTGATCGGGTGTTGGCTCTGATGGGCGACATGGACAAGGGTATTGAAGAGAAAAGTTACTACCGGGTAGGCCAGGTGGTCGATTTTCAGCTGTTTCCTTCGCTGGAGCCAATGCTGGAGGCCATAAACCAGCAACAGGCTGCCAGTCGGGACGATGTGGCAGCTGGCGCGGACGATTTGCGGGCGTTCCTCTCGGGGCAGAGGGTTGTTCTTCTTGGGGGCTCCCTGGCGTTCCTTGTGGTGGTCGTGGCCATGACCCTGTGGCTCAGGCACTCAGTCATTTTGCGGCTGCAATAAATGGAGCGGGAATTGATGGCAATGGAGGCCGAGTCTGACTTGTCACGAACGCCAGAGGTGGGCGGACGCGACGAAGTGGCGGGCGTTGCCGGTGCGCTGGAAAGCCTCGTGCGACGATTTGAGGGTTTCATTGGCGATATCCGTCGTGCAGCGGCCGGCCTGGATGAGCGTTCTGCGGCGCTTGATGAGGGGGCTGAAGCCTTGCAGCGTGCCCCAGAGGAAACGGGACAACAGATCAGTGATGTCAGTGCGTCGATGACTTCAATTGCTGATTAGGCATCGCAGATTGAGCAAGCCACAGAGCTGTCGGCAGTCACGGTCCGGCAGGCCGTGGTTGCCAATTTGGAAGTGCAGGGCGGTTTGCGGAACAGCGAGCAGGCGGCAGAGCATACGGTTGAGGTGATAGCGGGGGTTTCCGAGTCCATTCACGCACTTAATGACTCGACGGGCAAGATCGAACAGGTAATCGGTGTGATTGCCGATATTGCGGAACAAACTAATTTGCTGGCGCTTAACGCCGCCATAGAAGCCGCGAGGGCCGGTGAGCATGGTCGGGGATTTGCGGTGGTAGCAGACGAAGTGCGCACGCTGTCCCGAAGGACGGCGGAGTCCACCAGCAACATCCGCCAGTGGGTGCAGGACCTTGTAACAGGCGTTGGTAGTGTCGATGGGCTTCTGGCGGAAATGCGAGAGGCGGGGGAATTGAACCAGACCAACCTCCTGGCGATTAAAACTCACCTGGAGCGACTTAAAAACCAGTTCGATGAGTTGGAGCAGCATAGCGATCATATCCGCAGTTCCATTGCCCTTCAGCACGAGGAGATCGGCAGGGTAGGCCGCCGGGCTGTCTCATTGTCTGCCAGCGCTGACACTCTGACGGAGAACGTGGACAATGCGCGCCGGGTGAGTGAGTCGCTCAGGCAGGAGTCTGTGTCTATGCGGCAGCTGGCCTCCGGCTTTCGAACCCAGTATGCGGAACAATAGCATGTGTCTCCAACAGCGGGGGTTCTGATTGTCGCCATAAAACCGTAACATACAGCGACTGATTGGAGGTTTTATGAGTGACGAAGCAGCGCAGCAGCCAGAAGCGGACCCCCGGGAAGAGAAATTTGTGGTGGACGCCGAGTTGCTGACCGAAGACCAGCTGCAAGGGCTGGCTGAGGAGTACTGCACACGTTACCACGGGTTGAACGACACCGAGAGTCCACTGGCAGAGCGGGAGCGGGTGCTGTCTGCCGTGCGCCGGGGCGATCTGGTGGTCTGGTTTGACCCCGTCGACAACACTGCTGGCCTTGGTAGCCCTTCCGCCGAAGTCTGAAAGCTTTTATTGGTTTGTCTGCAGGCTTTTGCCTGCGGTGCCTACCCGTCGGCTTTCCTAAACGTTACAATCAGACTGTTTTTTTTCATACCTGATGGCGAGGTGACATTTGATCAGGGTACTGGTTGTTGATGATCACGAGCTGGTGCGCTCCGGTATAACCCGCATGTTGGCTGACAATCCCGATATTGAAGCGATTGGCCAGGCCTCATCCGGTGAGGATGCGATTGAGTTTGTGCGCAAGGACCGCCCGGATATTGTCCTGATGGACATTCGGATGCCTGGCATCGGTGGTCTTGAAGCAACCCGGCGAATACTGCGTATTGATGATTCCATCCGGGTGATTGTTGTAACGGCCTGTGCTGACGACCCATACCCCGCCCGTGTCATGCAGAGTGGCGCCACTGCGTATATCACCAAGGGTGCTGATATTCAGGAGATGGTGCGGGCTATTCGCAAGGCCCACTCCGGCCAGAGATACATCAGCCCGGAAATCGCCCAGAAAATGGCCCTCAAAACGCTGGGTGGTGACCGAGAGGAAGACGGGGAGCTCTCCCGGTTCGAGCGGTTGTCTGAGCGGGAGATGCAGATCGCCATGATGGTGGTGGATTGTCAGAAAGTACAGGACATTTCCGACAAGCTCTGCCTGAGCCCGAAAACCGTCAACAGTTACCGCTATCGTATTTTCGAGAAGCTCGAGATCTCCAGCGATGTCGAGTTGGCCCTGATGGCGGTACGGCTTGGGTTGCTGGATGCCGACAAGGTCTGAACCCGAAGAAATCGGGATGTTTGACAGCAAAGACTTCCTGAAGCAACTGACCGAGCGCCCCGGCGTTTATCGTATGTACGATGACACCGGCGGCGTGCTCTACGTGGGCAAAGCCCGCAACCTCAAGAAACGCGTCAGCAGTTATTTCCGCAAAACCGGCCTGGCCCCGAAAACCGAGGCCCTGGTGGGCAAGATTGCCTCCATCGAAGTCACTATTACCGGCAGTGAAACCGAAGCACTGTTGCTTGAACAGAACCTGATCAAATCCCTGCGGCCGCCCTACAACATCCTGCTTCGGGATGATAAGTCATACCCCTATATCTATCTGTCGTCCCACAGTGATTACCCGTCGCTGACCTTCCGGCGAGGGCGTACCAAGAAGGGCGGCGGTACCTGGTTCGGCCCCTTTCCAAGCTCCGGGGCGGTCAAGGAAAGTCTTAATGTTCTGCAAAAGGTTTTCCGTATAAGATCCTGTAGTGAAAGCTATTTCAGAAACAGGAATCGTCCTTGCCTGCAATACCAGATAAACCGCTGTACCGCACCTTGCGTGGAGTACATCAGCCCAGAGGACTACCAGCAGGATATTCGCCACGCCACCATGTTTTTGGAGGGTAAGAACCCGGCCATCATCCATGACCTGATGAATGCCATGGAGGCGGCATCGAAGAACCTGGAATTCGAGAAAGCAGCCGCTTACCGGGATCAGATCAACCATCTGCGCCATGTACAGGAGCAGCAATCGGTAGACGGTGAGGGTGGTGATGCTGATGTTATTGCGATTGCCCAGGATGCCGGTGTGGTGTGTGTGGTGGTGATCATCGTTCGCGGTGGCCGGGTTCTGGGTACCAAGGACTATTTCCCCCGCTTTTCACTGGAGCAGTCCGAAGGTGAGTTGCTGGCGGCGTTTCTGGGCCAGTACTATTTTGGCGGTGATACCCGCCGGGAGATTCCAAGGGATATTCTGGTGCCGGTGGCGGTTGAAGGTGAGGCGCTGCTGGCAGAAGCCCTGAGTGAGGCCGCCAATCGGGAAACCCGTATCCGTGGCAACGTACGTGGTGAACGCCGCCGCTGGCTGGAGCTGGCCACGACCAATGCCCGCCAGACTCTGCTGACCCATTTGGCCAGCAAGGAAACCGTGTACCGGCGATTGCTTGCCCTGCGGGACCTGCTGGAGCTGGCAGAAACCCCGGCGCGAATGGAGTGTTTCGACGTCAGCCACAGCCACGGGGAAAATACCGTCGCATCTTGTGTGGTTTTCGACGAGAATGGGCCGCTGAAGAGCGATTACCGGTTATACAACATTGAAGGCGTGACCGCTGGCGATGACTATGCCGCCATGCGGCAGGTACTGACACGCCGGTATCGCCGGCTGGTTAGCGGTGAGGGCAAACGCCCGAGTCTGGTGTTTATCGACGGTGGTAAAGGGCAGTTGAACATTGCCCGGGAAGTGTTTGAAGAACTTGGGATCTCTGACATTCCGCTGATTGGCGTTGCCAAAGGTGTGACCCGCCGGGCGGGAATGGAGCAGCTGATTGATGCCATGACCGGTGATATTTTCCGGGTGCCCGCTGACTCGCCGGCGCTGCATCTGATTCAGCATATTCGCGATGAATCCCACCGTTTTGCCATTACCGGCCATCGCGCTCGCCGGGACAAAAAACGCCGGCAATCCACCCTTGAGGGTATCGAAGGGGTTGGGCCCAAGCGCCGCAGGGAACTTATCCGTTACTTTGGCGGCATACAGGAAATTCGCAAAGCCAGTGTGGATGAAATGACCAAAGTGCAAGGCATCAGCAAATCACTGGCTGAATCCATTTACGCGTCATTGCACGATGAATAGGAACACCATGAATTTACCCAATGTACTGACCATGTCCCGGATCGTGATGATTCCGGTTTTTGTGGTTGTTTTCTATCTGCCCATGCAATGGAGCTACATGGCCAGTGCCGTTATCTTCGCGCTGGCGGGCATCACCGACTGGCTGGATGGCTACCTGGCTCGCAAACTCAACCAGAGCACGCCATTTGGCGCGTTTCTGGACCCGGTTGCAGACAAGCTCATGGTGGCGGTGGCATTGGCGGTATTGATTGAAGAACATGCTGCGGTGCTGATGACCATTCCCGCTACCATTATTATCGGGCGGGAGATTGTTATTTCAGCGTTGCGGGAATGGATGGCGGAAATGGGCAGTCGGGCCAGTGTTGCGGTTTCCTATATCGGCAAGATAAAAACCACCGCCCAGATGGTCGCCATTGTTGGGCTTTTGGCGTTCCCGCCAGGACAGCTGCTGGCGTATGTTTCGATCGGGCTGTTGTATCTGGCGGCGGTTCTTACGCTATGGTCAATGGTGCTGTACCTGCAGGCGGCCTGGCCCGACCTGTTCCCGGATAACGATCACTGACGTTTCCGGTACTAGCGTTGTCTGGCTTCGGCCAGACAGGCGTACGCCCAGCGATTCGTGGCTTCGGCCAGCGCCCGGGAACTCTCACTGAAAGCCTCCATCAAGGCATCCACTGAGGCGCTCTCAGCTCGCTGCTCCACCCGTTGGCTTTTGCTGCAAAGGCTTCTCCGGGTGCGATTGCCCATGATCTCTGCATGTAACTCCATCACCACCGTAACACCCTGATCCTGCCTGTTCTCAGCATGAAAGGCCGATAGTTCGGAAATCAGGGTATGGCTGGCGAACGCCGGACTGGTGTCAGTGACAACATTGTCAAACCCGCCGTTGAAACGAAAACTCTGTATCAGATAGTCTCGGATCACCACCGGAATGCTGTCACGCCAGCGAACTGCAGGTAACGCCTGGAACTCATAAAGCGAAGGTTTAAGCAAGACCCTTGCGCTGTCCAGAGGTTCTGAAGCCAGCGGGGTATCTATTCTTAGCGAAACCGGCCGGGGAGTTTCCCGCATTGGCTCGGAAGCGTACGGGGCAAGATCCATAGCCCGTGGCGGTTCTGGTGTTGGGAACACGGTGCAGGCAGTCGTTAGCGTGGCTGCGGAGATATAAACCGCCAGCCGGCGGAGGCCGATTGTCATTGCTCAAATTCCTGGAGGTTGGGGCCGCCACGAAGGGTGCCTATTGGGTCTGCGTCGAGTCTGCGGGTAAAGGAATTCAGGTTGCGAAGAGTGTTGCGCATTTCGCGAAGTACCGGTGTGATGTCACCCAGGCCTTGAATCCCGGCATCCAACACCTGTTCGTTGTCTTCGGTCAGTCGGTCCAACCGGCTCAGGGTAGGCTGCAAGGTGGACAGGGCCTGGGTCATGGATTCCAGAACCGGCGCAATTTCCTGCTCCAGGGTTTGGCGCGCCCGGTCCGATGTATCAGAAACCTTGATCGCGGCTTCCTCGGCGCGGATAGCGGCCGTGTCGAACTGAGCCATCAGGGCAAGTAACTCTTCCCGATTGGCGAGCAATGATTCCGTTGCCAGGCGGGTGTTGTCCAGAATGGCCGAGACGTTCTCCAGATTCTCCGACGCAAGCAAGCGGTTCATGCTGGTTAACAGTTGTTCTGCACTGGAGATTATGGCCTCACCGTTGTTTAGCAGGTTGGAAAACGCCGATGGCTGTGCATTGATGAGCGGTGGGTTATCACGGTTACCCTGAAGTACCTGGCTGTCGGTTGTGCCGCCGGTGAACTGGACACTCATGCTGCCGGTAATATTGGCAAGAACCAGCTCCGCCCGGGTGTTCTCACGAACCGGAATGTCCCGATCCACACGCACCAGCACCCGAACATGGGCAGGGTTGTCTGGTGCCAGAGACAGCTCGAGAACATCGCCAACCGGAACGCCGCTATAGAGCACAGGATTGCCTTTTGAAAGCCCGCCCACCGGATGGTCAAAACCTATCTGGTAGTACGCCCACTCGCGGTCTGCGGTGGACTTGCCCAGCCAGAGCGCAAACAGTAAAGCAGCCGTCACTGCAGCCAGCGTGAACAGTCCGATAATAACGTGATGGGCCTTTGGCTCCATTAAACGGGCTCCTGTCTGGTCAGCCGGTTATGTGCATCGATTGCGGCCCGCCCCCTGGGGCCATGAAAGTATTCCTGTATCCATTTGTCATCTGTCCTGGCGACGTTTTGAAGTGTGTCTGCCACCAGCACTTTTTTGCGGGATAATACGGCTACCCGGTCACAGGTTGTGTACAGCGTGTCCAGATCGTGGGTAACAAGAAAGACCGTCAGCCCAAGGGCGTTTCTCATGGTTACGATCAGTTCGTCGAACGCTGCGGCGCCTATCGGGTCCAGCCCCGCTGTGGGTTCGTCCAGAAACAGTACTTCTGGGTCCAGAGCCAGGGCGCGTGCCAGGGCCGCTCGTTTCACCATACCACCGGAGAGCTCGGCAGGGTATTTCAGGGCAGCATCCGCTGGCAGCCCGGTCAGGGCCAGCTTCATCCGGGCAAGTTCCTCGGCCTCCGTGCGGGTAAGCCCCGCGTGCTCTACCAGTGGCAGCGAAACGTTCTGCACCAGGTTGAGCGAGGTAAACAAGGCGCCGCCCTGAAACAGCACGCCGAATCGCTGCTCGTAAAGAGATCGCTCTGCACCGGAAAGTTCCGTGAGATCGACATCGAAAAGCTGGATGTGGCCGTTTGAAGGAGTATTGAGGCCAACGATGCTGCGCAGCAAAACCGATTTGCCCGTGCCGGATCCGCCAACAACCCCCAGAATTTCTCCGGGATACAGGTCCAGGTTCAGGTTTTCATGGACCACGTGATCACCAAAGCGGTTACACAGTCCCCGAACCTGGATCACCGGTGTTGACGAACTAAGGCCGTTCTGTGGCTTCATCTCCGGCATGACTTACCAGCCCATTTCCATGAAAAACAACGCCGCTATGGAGTCCAGCAGGATCACCATAAAGATCGACTGAACAACGCTGGAGGTGGTGTGTTCGCCCACCGACTGGGCACTGCCCGCCACCTTGAAGCCTTCGAGACAGCCAATAAC
The DNA here is from genome assembly GCF_052380025.1 of Marinobacter sp. NSM. NCBI lineage: Bacteria > Pseudomonadati > Pseudomonadota > Gammaproteobacteria > Pseudomonadales > Marinobacteraceae > Marinobacter > Marinobacter sp. NSM. The sequence goes on along the minus strand of NZ_JBQTCK010000001.1, from coordinate 656,178 downwards.
TGCAATCAGGAAGGCAAATACAGGGGCCTTTCCAATACCTACCAGAAAGTGCTTCAGGGCAATATCCCGCTCCACGATGGCTATAAACTGACTTGGTGGAATATCCAGCACCAGTGCGCAGACCGCGGCGCCGCCAACCATTCCGGAGATCATGCCAATGAAGGTGAGCACTGGCAGGCTGACCATCATGGCCAGAACTCGTGGGACGACAAGTAGCTCCACCGGGTTCAAACCCAGGGTACGAATGGCGTCGAGCTCTTCATTAACCTTCATTGCGCCGATGTGAGCGGTGAAGGAGCTGGCGGTGCGCCCGGCGAGCAAAATGGCGGCCAGCAGAACGCCAAACTCCCGCAGGAAAGAGAATGCCACAAGATTGACGGTATAGATTGTCGCGCCGAAGTCTTCCAGCACCGTCGCTCCAAGAAAGGCGACAACGGCGCCCACCAGGAAAGTCAGTAAGGCAACAATGGGCAGGGCATTCAGCCCGGTGTCGTGCACTGCCGCGACGAACGGAGTGATACGCCAGCGGCGGGGCCGGGGAAGGATATAAAACAGGGTAGCAAGGGTTTGACCGATAAAGCCTGCAAGCATCCAGAGCAGGCGGGCAATGGCGGTCACTTTCTCTCCGACGTCGGCCAGAAAATCCAGCAGAGCATTTTTCCGGGTGGGCTGCCAGGGTGCGCCTGCCAACGCCTCGGCAACGGTGATCAGAAGTTGCCGCTGTTCCTCTGGCAGGCTGGCATTCTCCAGCAACCTCAGGAGCTGTTCCGGGCCTGTCAGCCGGGCGATAAGTGCCGCCCCAGACGTATCAACCCGACTTAGCTTATCGAACTCAATGTTGGTGATCGTGGCACCGCTGGCCTGAACCTCGGTAACCCGCTGGTTGAGTACTGAATAATAGGAGAGGGTCCAACTGCCGGATAGGGTCAGGGTGTCACCGTTGCAGTCAAGGTGGCCGGGGGTGTCGCGGTGTGCTGTCGTCAAATAGCCGGAATCAGTCGCCACAGGTGCCGTTAATCCTTGTCCGGTATGCAGAAAAGATAGTCTCAAGCTTAAAGATTCCGGAACAGGTCTGCCAGTATCTTTGGTTTTCCGTAACCTTGCCGGTGACCGGGCCGGTAACGTTTCGGTCTCGTTATGCGGCGGGAAGGAAGGATCTAACGTCCACCATTTGTATGGGAACGGTTAAAAATTGTACGGAATGAACGGCGTCTCAAAATTCTCTGTTAGAATAAGGTATCTTTTCAATCAGGTAGCTTATCTTCCTGAATCCTGAGGTAACGTGCATGCCCAAGCATCACAATCGACGCGTTTTTTCATTGTTTTCCGGCCTGGCGGTTTCTTTAGCCATTTCCATACCGGCCCAGGCCCAGTCATTGGATGACCAGTTGCTTGCCCGCCTTGCCAGTGTTGCTCCCAAGCTGAACCCGGAAGTGCTTGAGGCAGCCTTTAAAGCCACTCACTGTGCCATTGCCAACGGCGTTGCCATGCCAGAACGGCTTGCAGTGATTGATTTTTCTCTGCATTCGAGCCAGGAGCGGATGTGGATTTTTGACCTGGCGCAGGGCGATTTACTGTTGCGGGATCTGGTTGCTCACGGCAGAAACTCAGGCAATGAAGAGCCAACTGCCTTCTCGAACATTGAGGGCAGTTACCAGTCTAGCATCGGGCTGTTCAAGGCCAGTGAATCCTATCGTGGTATGCACGGGTACTCCTTGCGACTGGACGGCCTGGAGCCAGGCATTAACGATCTTGCGAGGCAGCGGGCCATCGTGATTCACGGTGCTGACTATGTAAACAGCAACTGGGTGGACCAATACGGGCGCATCGGCCGCAGTCATGGCTGCCCGGCGGTAGACCAGAAAGTGGTGCAAACCGTGGTGGACAACCTCAAGGGTGGCCAGTTGGTCTTCAAATACTACCCGGACCAGAACTGGCTGCAGACCTCCAGTTTCCTTAACTGCGACAGTGCTACCCAGGTGGCAGGTAATCGCGCGGCCCGTGGTGGCAATAGCTGAAGTAGCTCAGGAATCGCTGGTCGGGAAGCGCAGGTTATGCTTCTCGACCAGTTCTTTCGGTGGTGCGTCCGTTGAGTAATCCCGATAGGGTGATGCTTCCATCATCCGCTTCAATCCCTCCAGTGTTCGAATTGGTGCATCGGTGGCCACAATGTTGGCAACCCACGCGGGCACCAGGCCTCCCGGGTCCATATGGGTGGTGAATGTCACCCGTATCCAGTCGTCTTCAAGTGGTTCCACCACGAAGCTGTTATCCAGCATGGGAATGCGCACGTAACCTGATTGCTTCGGGGCATCATCCGGGCGGCCCGTGAATTGCACGGTGACGGCGCCACCCGGTTCGTCCTGAAGGAACACAGACTTCATGACTACATCGCGGTCAGATGCCGGCCAAACCCCATCAAACTTCATCCACAGCAGCCGCTCTCCGTCGTCTGTCATGTGGTAGTTGGCTTCCTGGCAGTTGTAGATCCACTGTTGGCACAGCGAAATGTCATCAATCACTGATAGCGCAGCCACCATAGAGTGCTGGATTTCAACCACACCGCGGAACTGTTTGATTGGTGTATCCGAAACTGTCCTGACATAGGTGTTGATTTCAGACCGTTCCTTGCCTTGCTGATTGGGTGTCCATCCTTCGCCAGATGCGTGGCTGGCCACCATGGTTGACAGGGTAACGAGGGTGGCGAAGACGGTTGCGGGAACGCGCATGGTATTGGTCTTCCTGTTAATGTGATTGAGTGTCATGGATTTTGAAAGATGAGGGGGCGATAAACCATTGCGCAGGTAACGGTTCTGATGGGTTGGCCGGAAATGACAATGGCGGTACTATTGGCTAAAGTTTGTTCACAATTGCCGTAAAAACAAAAACTTGAAAAAAAGGTGTTGACGCCCCCGGCGGAATCCGTAGAATACGCAGCCGTTGACGAGGCAAAGCCTCTAGACAAAGAGCGGGAATAGCTCAGTTGGTAGAGCACAACCTTGCCAAGGTTGGGGTCGCGAGTTCGAATCTCGTTTCCCGCTCCAATTTCCAAGTCTCTCACGCCTCCTGAGAGCATAAGCCAGAATCCAGGCTTACCCGGCGCGGTGGCAGAGTGGTTATGCAGCGGACTGCAACTCCGTGTACGCCGGTTCGATTCCGACCCGCGCCTCCATTTTTACCCTGTTTTTTCAGTATCTTAGGATCCAGCAAATAACTGGCATCTTTGCTGCTAAGATTCTGCGAACTTTTTTTAGTGTTTATTCGTGTCTGTCAGCGAATTTAGCGTCGGTTCGTGCTGGCCTATAATATGTGCTCCTCAGTAACGGAGGAGATGACTCCATCGAATGCGTGAGGCCTCTACCAAAGCTTCCGCTCCCACCAATAATCCTCGGCTTTCAGTGCCCCCTTAACCGCCGCTATACCCAGTTGCCTAAATGGCTCTACAGGCCAGCGCACCGGTGTTCGATTAACAAACCATGCTTGGGTGCGTTTGCTCTCCCGGCCCAGGGCCAGTTCGGCCAGGGTTTTCCCGCTGTATTGTGTGAGGGAGACGCCATGGCCAGTGCATCCGCACAGGTACAGGGTGCGATCATCTTTGTAGAAGCCGAGGTTGGGAACCATGTCGAGGGTAACCGAAACAGGGCCGCCCCATTGGTAATCAATGCCAATCTCCGCCAGTGGCGGGAACAGGGTTTTCAGGTTTTTTTCCAGCGTCCGCCATGTTGGTTTGTGGTGGTCGAGGCTCATGTTCTGGCCTGCGGTTGTCACAACGTTGGCGCCGCCAAAGGTAATGCGCCCGTCTGCCGTTGGCCTCAGGTAGTGAACCAGGTGCCGGTTGGTCTCTATACCGTAGCGTCCAGCCCAGCCGATGGCTTGCCACTGTTCTGGAGTAAGGGGTTGGGTGACGATCTGATGTGTCCAGACGGGGGTCTGATTGCGGCGAAACGCCCCCATTTCCGGTAGCAGATGGCTGTACGCGTTGGTTGCCAGTACAACCTTGCTGGCGGTAACGGTGCCGCCGGAGGTTTGCACAGTAACCCCGCCCCAGGGATAGGTGATGCCCTGACATTGGGTGTTCTCATAGATATGGACACCCAGTTGTTCGCAGATGGCTTTCCAGTGCCGGACGTGCTTCGCAGGATTCAGGATGCCGCATCGTTGCTCAAACAGGCCGGCTTTAGCCAGCGGGCTGTGAAGCCGTTGCGAGAGCTGGTCTTCGCCCCACCAATCAAAGGAGCTCGAAAACCCCAGTTCACGGTAGAGATCCTGCTGTTTTTGCAGGCGCTCACGATGTTTGCTGGTCAGTGCAATCCGCAGAAAGCCATTGTGTTCGTAATCGCTGTCGAAGTTGTACCGGGTAACACATTCACGCACGTAGTCGACGGCATCTTGCATGTACTGGTGGGCGGCCCGGGCTTTCTCCTTGCCGTGAAGCAGGCAGGTTATTTCGGGCTCAAAGCCGAACAGGGTCATGGAAAACCCGCCGTTGCGCCCTGAGGCCCCAAAACCAACGGCACTGCCTTCCAGAACAGTGACGTCCAACGATGGCTCCAGTTCTTTCAGGTGCGCTGCACAGGACAAACCGGTGAATCCACCGCCAATAATCACAATATCGGTCCGGTGGTCTTCAATCAGCGGCAGGTTAGGGGAGTAGGGGCCAAATTGATTGAGCCAGAAAGATCGGGTCTCTGGTGAGCCAAGTTTGATGTAGTCTATGCCCATGGCGTTTATCACGTTGTTATATTTGAAGCCTTTCGGCAGAGGTGCGCCAAGGTGTATCAAGGTGGCGTTATAAAAACAAGACAAGAAACCGGAGTGTATTCATGAGTGTGAGCGGCAAGACCATTGTTCTGACGGGCTCGTCCAGCGGTATTGGGGAACAGGCAGCCTATCAATTGGCCCGAAAAGGGGCGCGTCTTTGCCTTGTGGCTCGTCGGGAGGACGAATTAAAAAGAGTGCAGCAGGCTATCATCGCGGAAGGCGGCAAAGTCTGGGTATACCCGGCAGACTTGACCGATGAAGCCGGCTTGCAGTCGGTTGCGGATCGGATACTGGCAGAACACGAACGGGTGGATGTGCTGGTCAATAATGCTGCCCGCTCCATCCGCCGCCCCATCGCCGAGGCGCTGGACCGGTTGCACGACTATCAGCGAACCATGAATATCAACTACGTTGCTGCGGTCGGGTTGACGCTGAAGTTACTTCCGAGGATGTTGGCACAGGGCCGGGGGCAGGTGGTGAACATTTCCACCTTGTCCTCCCAGGTTCCGATTCCCTTGTTCTCCGCCTACCTGGCCAGCAAGACTGCGCTGGAGTCTTTCTCTCGTTCTTTGTTGGCGGAAATGGGGGATCAGGGGATCGACGTTACCGTAGTGTACTACCCGATGGTGCGCACGCCCATGTCGTCACAAACCAGCATTTACAAGCACATGCCGATGATGACTCCGGATAAGGCTGCGGGATGGATCGTCAAGGCGGTGGATGAGGGGCCTGCACGTGTGGGTAGTTTGATGGGGACTGCCGGCAGTATTGCGCTTGCGGCACTACCTGGTCCGGTCACACGTTACACCCAGCCGTTGTTCAGGCTGATGGATAAAAAGCTGGGGCAGAAAGCCCGTCAGTGAACAGAAACGAAAAAAGGCAGCCGTAGCTGCCTTTTTCTGTCGTATCAGGGCTGTAAAATTACAGACCTACTACGTTATCCGCCTGAGGACCTTTCTGGCCCTGAGAAACGGTAAATTCAACCTGCTGGCCTTCTGCCAGAGTCTTGAAGCCGCCGCCCTGAATGGAGCTGTAGTGAACGAATACGTCCGGGCCGCCTTCACGAGTGATAAAGCCAAAACCTTTTGATTCGTTGAAAAACTTAACAGTACCGGTAACAGTAGACATATTTATAAATCCTGAATTCAATCGTTTTAAGTGCCGCCAAACTTCGTTGTGAGGCTTGGTCAGCAGTGTGCGGAAACAAAAAACTGGCGTGATCAAAAACAGGACGAAAGCTACTTGTTAAAACTTACAACAGAGATGCGTCTTATTGATGAATGCTTTGCTAAATCTTTCCAACGACGGTCACTGTACTCCTGCCTGGGCCAAATAGAAAGCAATTTCTTATAGGCAATAACCCGCAGTAGAGAAATCTTTACCTGGGATACGCAACCGCAGAAGATTGCTGCTGAATCACTGCTTTTCCATTTAGGCGGGTTAGGCCAGCCACGGGTGTGTAAAGGTTTGGCAAAAGACTGAACACGCTCTTTTTTTTCCTCATGGCCTTCCCTATGGTTGCGTCTGACACAGAGTGTATGGAGAACTTTTGAATGGCACTTTCACCCCGCCACCGCCGGCGTTGGCCGACCTGGCTTGGCGTTTTCACCGGAGTGGTGGTTATTGCCGCTGGCGGCTGGTGGTATTTCCAGAACGGCGGGAACAAACAGCCGCCACTGAATACCATCGAAGTCACCCGCGGCGACATCCAGCAGCTGGTCTCCGCTACCGGCGTGTTAGAGCCCAGCAACTATGTGGACGTGGGGGCCCAGGTGTCTGGCCAGCTCGAAACCATCCATGTGCGAGTGGGGCAAACGGTATCCCAGGGCGACTTGCTGGCGGAGATTGATCCGACCGTTTACGTGGCCAAAGTAGACGCCACCCGGGCCCAGCTCAAGAATCAGCGGGCCCAACTGGATGATCGCAGGGCGCAATTGCGATTGGCAGAAATCCAGTATCAGCGCCAGACCAACCTCTATAAAGAGGAAGCCACTACACGGGAATCACTGCAAACCGCCGAGGCTTCTCTCGCATCCGCCAAAGCGCAGTTGGCCATGCTGGAAGCTCAGATTGAACAAACCTCATCCACCTTGCGTGCGGAAGAAGCCAACCTCGGGTATGCACGAATCTATGCACCCATGGACGGCACGGTCGTGTCCATTGAGGCCCGCCAGGGCCAGACCCTGAATGCGACCCAGCAAGCGCCGGTTCTGATGCGCATTGCCGACCTGGCCACCATGCGTGTGCGGGCGCAAGTGTCCGAGGCGGATGTGGGTAAGCTTGAGCCGGGAATGCGGGTGTACTTCACCACACTGGGGGATGCGGAACGGAAAATGTACGGCGAATTGCTTTACATAGAGCCGACGCCGGAAGTCACCAACAACGTTGTGCTCTATAACGCCCTGTTCGATGCCAATAACGACGATGGCAAACTGCTGCCGAACATGACTGCCCAGGTGTTTTTTATTCAGAGTGAAGCCCTGGATGTGCTGAGAATACCGGTATCATCCGTCCAGCGTGGCCGGGTACAGGTGATGAATCAGGCGGGTCAGGTCGAATGGCGGGATATTGTGGCCGGGGTCAGTAACCGGGTGCACACCGAAGTGGTTTCCGGGGTAAAAGAGGGCGAGAAAGTAGTCCTGGTAACGCGTGACCCGCGCTCAGGGTCCGCCAGCGGGAACAACCTTCGGGGTGTGTTGCGATGAGCGCTGCCCGGCCTTTGATCGAGTTGCGTGGCATTACCCGTTCCTTTGGGGAGGGGGAGTTGGCCGTACCGGTACTCAAAGGCATTGATCTGAAAATCTATCCGGGCGAATTCGTGGCCATTATGGGGCCTTCCGGTTCCGGCAAGTCCACCCTGATGAACATCCTGGGCTGCCTTGACCAGCCAAGCTCCGGGGAATACTGGTATGACGGCCGAGATGTGGCCGCGCTCAGCCGGGACGACCTGGCTTTGTTGCGCCGTGAGGCTTTTGGCTTTGTTTTCCAGAGCTACAATCTGTTGCCGGGTATGACCGCCCGGGAAAACGTCGAAATACCGGCCATCTATGCCGGCATGGCACCCGCCCAGCGCCGCGAGCGGGCGGAGCAGTTGTTAACCGAGCTCGGCCTGGGAGAGCGGCTTACCCATCGCCCCGGCCAGTTGTCTGGTGGTCAGCAGCAGCGCGTTTCAATTGCCCGGGCATTAATGAACGGTGGCCAGGTGATCTTCGCCGATGAGCCGACCGGCGCACTTGACAGCAAAAGCAGTAAAGAGGTTATCCGGCTACTGACGGAGCTGTCTGGTAAGGGGCATACCGTTATTCTGATCACCCATGACCAGGATGTGGCCGATGTTGCCCGCCGGCAGATCCATATCGCCGACGGCGAAGTGGTTCGAGATACCGGCCAGGATGACAGCGCTGCAGCGTCTTCACCGGCGATCGAAGCAGGTCGCCATGGCGTGGTGTTGAGTGACTGGCAGGAGGCCCTGAAAAGTGCCGTGCGCTCGTTGCATAGCAATCTGTTCAGAACCGCACTCACATTGTTGGGCATTGTGATTGGCGTGGCGTCTGTGATCACCATGTTGGCCATCGGGGAGGGGGCCAGGAAAGACGTGGTTGATCGAATCAGTACCATGGGCAGTGACTTGCTGCTGATACGCCCCGGCGGCCCGGATCAGCGTGGAGGCCGCTGGTCAGTGACTACGCTAACCCCCGAAGATTATCGTGCAATCAATGAAGTAGAAGGGGTTCTTGCAGCGATACCTGAACTAACCGGTTCGCAAACGCTTCGGTACTTTAACCTTGACCACCGTGCAGAAATTAACGCCACCTCATACCAGTTTCCGGTCGCAAGGCAGTGGCCGGTGATTGAAGGCACCTTCTTTTCTGAACAGGATGAGCTCAACTATGCGGCAGTAGCCGTGTTGGGAAAAACGACTGCCGACACACTGTTTCCCAGCGACAGCCCGCTCGGCAAACACCTGATGGTGAACAATGTTCTCTTCCAGGTGATTGGCGTGATGGGGGAGAAAGGCGCATCACCCATGGGGCAGGATCAGGACGATGTGGTCCTTGTGCCCTACACAACGGGCAGCTTGCGTATTTTTGGTCAGACCCACCTGCGCAACATCACGGTGGCCGTGGCTGACCTTGGCAGGATGAGCGACATCGAAGCGATCATCCATGAAATCCTGTTGGCGCGGCATGGAGGGGTAGAGGATTTCACCATCCGTAACATGGCTTCGCTGATCGACACCATTTCCGAAACCCAGAACACCCTGACTTGGCTGTTGGGTTCGATTGCGGCGATCTCATTATTGGTCGGCGGCATCGGTGTGATGAACATCATGCTGGTCAGCGTGACCGAGCGCACCCGCGAAATCGGCATTCGCATGGCCACGGGCGCCCGTGCCTGGAATATCCTGCAGCAGTTTCTCACCGAGGCCTGGCTGGTCTCCGCCATTGGCGGATTGATTGGTGTCGCCCTTGGAATAACCGCCACCCAATTGATCGGCTCGTTTGGCACTCCAGTCCACATGACCGTGTTGCCGATGGTGCTGGCGTTTTCCTGTGCCTTTGCCACCGGGCTGATCTTCGGATTTCTGCCAGCCCGTAAAGCCGCTCACCTGGACCCTGTCCATGCCCTGGCGTCGGAATAAGACTATGACTATGACCGCTCGATTACTGGTTATCCTGCCGGCCTTCCTGATGGCCGGGTGCGCCACGCTCACGCCGGAGCCGGTGCCTTTGCCAGTTGCTCCACCGGAACAATGGTCGGTCCAATCCGGTGAGGGGCAGGGCATCGATGCCAGTTGGTGGCAGGCTTTTAATGATGACCATTTGAACCGTCTGATTGATAAGGCCCTCGAGGCTAACCCAGGCCTGGCGGCCGCTGCCGAGTCTGTCATTCAGGCCGATTTGCAGCTGCAGTCCGCCGGTGCTGGCCTGCTGCCATCGTTGGGGGCGTCGGCCAGTACCGGGCGGCAGGCTTCGCGAGCCTCCGGCGGCGATACCAACACCGGTGGTTCAACCAGTGCCGGATTATCCGTGGATTATGAGCTGGATCTTTGGGGTCGATTGTCTGCCGTTGAAGGCGGCGCCCTGGCGAACTTGCAGGCCACCCGATTCGATTACGACACGGCCAGAATCACTCTGGTTGCTTCGGTCGCCAGTACCTGGTTTGAATGGCTGGAGTTGCAGCAACGGGTAGAGGTTGCCCGCAACAACCTGGCGATAGGCGAGCGCACCCTGGCCTTGGTGGAGGCCCGCTTCCGCAATGGCGCTGCGAGTCGGGCTGAACTGGCTCGCCAGCAAACCTCGGTATTGAGTTTGCGTAATGCGGTACCACCACTGGAATACCAGGCCCGGCAACGAATGGCGGCATTACGGGTGCTGACCGGAGAATTACCATTTGAGGGCGACACGCCAGACGCAGATATTGCGGCGGTCAGCATACCGGTGATCAGCCCCCTGGCTCCGGCCAGCCTGGTCACCCGTCGGCCTGATCTGGCGGCGCAGGAGGCTCGACTGGTGGCTGCCAGTGCCGATATCAAACAGGCCAGGGCGGCGCTGTTGCCGTCGGTTTCCCTGAGTGCAGCGGTGCGGTTATCCACCGACAGTTTTCTCAGCCTTGCTGATCCGACTCAAAGCGTTAGTGGTCTGTTGGGTTTAAGTCAGTCGTTGTTTGACGGCGGCCAGCGGCGAAACGCCCTGGCGATTTCAGAATCCCGGCGGGTGGCCCTGTTGGAAAGCTATCGCGGTAATCTGTTGACGGCGTTCCAGGAAGTGGGCGATGCCCTGGAACGGGATTCTCTGTTTGAGCTTCAGGAGCAGCGCCTGCAAGAGATCCTGGCACGGGCTGAAGAAACACTCCGACTGACAGAAGTCCGTTATCGGGAGGGCGCGGACGATTTGTTGACCTTGCTGGAGAGCCAGCGCAATGTGTTCGACGCCCGTCAGCAACTGAGCCAGATGCGCCTGAACCGATTGATTGCCGCCGTTGACCTCTATAAAGCCCTGGGCGGAGGTTGGCAGCGGGATGACGAGGTGGTGGCTACAGGGCCGGTTGAGGAATAACCCCCTCTACCAGAAAAGCTTCCCGGCCGAAGTTGTGAACCTGCTTACTGCCATCCGCCAGCGTCAAACTCATGGATACTTGCTGGTCTGAGGTGGCAACAATGAGTTTGTGGTACGACCTTGGCGCCGTGTCCCGGAGTGCCCGGGGGCTGAACAGCGCCACGTTGAGCCCGTCCATTCCGCTTCCGGTTTTCCAGGGTAGCTGGTACAAGTCGGCCTGAAGCGCCCGGGCCGAGAGAAACTGAAACGCTTCTGCGCCGCAGTGGCGCAGGTCGCTGCCCAGGGCCTGGGATTCCCGGTAGCTGACCGGGTCGGTGAGGATTTCCTGAAGGTCTTGCCACTCTGTGGCCTGAAGCCGAACACCCCGACTTGAACGGAAGCGGGCGGTAAAGACCGTGTGCAGGGTGGTCAAAGGGCGCTTGAACGGTTCTGACACGTGGCTGGTGAACACAAACCGGTAAAAAGCGGTTTCTGCCAGGGCTGTCGGAATGCTCATGGCGCCGTAGAACAGGCTGGGTTCAAAGCTACGGCCAAACCGAGAGCCGTATTTGAGCGGCGGGTATCGAAAGGGCGTCGCCAGCAGGTAATGCAGCTTGTTGGCCTGCTCGGGGATTGTCGGTTTGCTGGCATCCAGCAGTTGCTCCAGGCGAGCCTGTTCCTGCATGTTATCAACGATTCGGGTGGTGGCGATGTCTTCCTGACTCTCTACTACCCGAAAGAGCTGGCTCTGTAGGCTGCCCAGGGTGTTTTTAATACGTTCCCTGTAGTTCAAATCCGTCCCCGCATGGCATCCAGATAGTGAATCACCCGAACCAGCCCCTCCGTTGACTGAATCATGTCTCTGGGGGTGCCTTCAAAGTAGTGGTTCGGCGTGTTGAGCCAATGGGCCATGGCCTGGTTGTCGCCACCGGTCAGGGCATAAACGCTCCGATACAGGCGCACGAACAGCAGCGCCAGTTCTCCGGACTTGCTGTCCGGATCAATGCCGTCTCGGGTCAACCCGCTGCGATTTCGGCCAACAATGGCGGCTGCTTCGGCCTGGGAAAGACCAAACGCCTTGGCGGAATTCAGCAAGGCCTTGGCCAGCAGGGCTTTGTCGCTGGTTTGGGGGGCCAGGGTAGCCGGCTCGTTCATGGCTAGGGCTCCTTTGTGTATTTTTCATCATTATATACCTATATGGCGAAAATGCATCATTCAGAGCTCGGCAATCATTATTTGGGGTAGCCGGTGATACTCCTGATTTTCCGGTACAGCGGTTGTAACCTTGGGTACATGTCCAGATACACCTCGGAATACAGGCGCTGGTAAAGCTCAGACGCTTGCTCAGACGGTGTGAATACCTGGCCGACACGAGTCATTTCCCGTACCGCTGTGTCAAAATCCGGGTGCAGGCCCAGGCCCACGGCGGCGTCGATCGCCGCGCCCAGGCCGGAGGTTTCATAGGTGTGTGGTCGCTCGGCAGGCAGCCCGAAAATATCGGCAGTCAACTGCATGGCAGCATCGCTTTGTGAGCCGCCACCGGCCACCCTGAGCCGGCGGATTTTCTGACCGCTGCGTTTCTCGAGCCGTTCCTTGCCTTCACGGAGCGCATAGGCAAGGCCTTCCAGAATGGCACGATACAGGTGTGACCGAGTGTGGACGTCGCCGAACCCGATGATCGAACCCTTGGCTTCGGGGCCTGGCTGGCGCACGCCCGGGCTCCAGTAGGGTTGCAGCATCAGGCCCATGGAGCCAGGCGGTACGGAATTGACCAGTTCATCGAACAGGGCCTCCGGCTCTATCCCCCTTTGTTCGGCCAGTTTTTGTTCCCGCAGGCCAAATTCTTTCTTGAACCAGCTGACCATCCAGAAGCCCCGGTAAATCATCACTTCCGTTGAGTAGTGACCGGGCAGGGCCGATGGATAAGGCGGCATGAACCGGGTGGGCTCAACGTACCGATGATTGGTGGTATTGATCGTCGCGGTGGTGCCGTAGCTCATGCAGCCGATGTCCGGGCTGAGCCCACCGGAGCCGAGTATTTCGCACGCCTTGTCTGACGCCGCCGCAATAACCGGCAGGCCCGCTGGCAGGCCCAGGTGGTGGGCTGCGTCGGGAATCAGTTGACCGAGGGTTTCGCCGGGTTGCACCAGTTCCGGCAGCATATCGCGGGTGATGGGCATGGCCTGCCATTTGAAATCGCGTTTGCCTGCCCACTGCTGTTTTTTGTAGTCAAACGGCAGGTAGCCCACCTGGCTGCCGGTGGAGTCTGTGTACTGGCCAGTCAGCCGGTAATTGAGGTAACCGGAGAGCAGCAAGAATTTGTGGGTTTGAGCCCAGAGATCCGGTTGGTTCTGGGCAATCCAGTTGGCCTGGGTTTTCTCCCGGAAACGCTCAATGGTGTCTTCGAGCCGGGCCAGCTTGAATAGAAGTCCCCAGGGGCCCGTTAACGGGCCGTCTACCCGGGCATGGCGTTGATCCAGCCAGATAATGGCCGGGCGCAACGGTTGCCCGTGTTTGTCCAGGTTGATCACCGTGCCCCGTTGGGTCGTGACGGTGACGCCGGCGACCTGGTCCGGTGTTGCATCGGTACTCTGCCAGAGCGCTTGGCAGGCCAGCCCGAGATTGGTCCAGAAGTAGTCCGGATGCTGCTCGGCCCAGCCTGGGTGTTCTGAAAAGTAGGGTTCGATTTCCTGTTTGCCCTTGCCATGCAGATTGCCCTGCAGGTCAAACAGCAGTGCACGAACACTCTGGGTGCCATTGTCGATCGCCAGAATCAGGGGTGTCTTGGCCATACGGTTATCCGCCCTCGGAAGGCAGGGCGTAGGCCTGCTGGTACAGGGACAGATAGCGTTCCACTTCCCGCTGCCAACGTTCGTCTGTCCAGTCCAGCAGGCGTTGGCATCGCTTCTGGAGTTCTGGCAACAGGGTTCTGGCTCCCGCGGGGCAGACAAGCCCCAGGCGGGTTCTGCGCAGTAACAGGTCATCCAGGTGGTGTACCTGCTCCTGCCGGCAGGCCCATTCCAGTTCAGCCCAGAGCACGCCGGTATCGGCAACTTCCGTAAAGTCTGCATCACGGCATAATTCGGCCAGCGCTGGGCCGTAGTAGCCCTTGAGGCGTTGCCAGGTCAGGTGACGTACCGCTGTTGGCCGGTCAAGGTTGGCCAGGGGCTGAAACACCGGCTGGTCGTCGGCCCGCAATCTGTGGCTACCATCTGGCTCGAGTGCGGCTTCCAGAGCCTCCCGGGCAATCTGACGGAAGGTGGTGAGCTTGCCCCCGGCGACGCTGATCAGGCCTTTATCCTGGCGCAATGCGTGCTCGCGGTTCTCGCGGGAGGGCGTCTTGCCCTGACCATCCGTCACCACGGGCCGGACACCGGCCCAGGTGGAGATCACATCCCGGGCAGACAGGCTGGCGCCGGGGAATAGATGCTCGGCCACCTGCAGCAAATATCGAAGCTCGTGATCGGTAATCACCGGCTCCTGGTCCAGGTTTTCCCGGTGGTCCAGATCGGTGGTGCCCAGTACCGTTGTGCCTGCCCACGGAAAAGCAAACACTGGGCGTTTGTCTTCCGGGTGGAACAAAGAGACGGCGCAGGTAACTGGTAGCCGCTTCCAGGGTACGACAAGGTGGCTGCCCCGGAGCGGACGAATACTCAGCGGCTGTTCCGATGGGCCCTGCTGTTGCAGCCTGTCTGCCCAGGCACCGGTGGCATTGATAACGATGGGCGCTGATACCGTTATGCCAGATTCTGGCGGTTCCCCCTCCGGAACCACGACAAGGCCATTCACCATGCCGGCCTCATTCCGGATGATCCGGGTGGCGGATACATAGTTGAGGCAGAGGGCGCCATCCTGGCTCGCCTCGGCGATCAGTCTTTGCACCAACCGGGCGTCGTCGGTGAGGGCGTCGGTAAACAGGCTGGCCCCCAGGAGCCCGGCTTGATTCAGACCGGGCGCCCATTGCTGGGTTTGTGAGGGTGTAAGGCGTTGCCGGCTGCGTGCACCGGCAAGCCGGTCGTATACCGCCAGCAAAGCCTGGAACAGTCTGGGGCCGGGAAACTGGCCCTGGTAATGGGGCATAACAAACCGGAGTGGCTCAACCAGCCCGGGGGCCTCCGCCATCATGCGCTGGCGTTCCCTGACGGCATCACGAGTCAGGCCAATGTGGCCGCTGCCCAGATAGCGTAAGCCACCATGGACCATTTTTGATGACCGGCTGGACGTGCCCCAGGCAAAGTCTTTCTGTTCCACCAGAAGGGTTCTCAGGCCGCTCCCCGCGGCTTCTCTGGCAGCACCTGCGCCGGTGATGCCGCCACCGACAATCACCACATCGAATCGGGCATTACCGGTTTTCAGTTCTGCGAGAATCTGTTGTCGTGTCATACCGACCTCAGTCCAGAAGGGTTTTGGGATTGAGGCGGGCGTCTGGGTCAAAGCTATCCGTCAGCGCACGGATGGCGCGCATGCCCAGTTCGCCTTTTTCCACCGGCAGGAAGGGGGCGTGGTCCTTGCCAACCCCGTGCTGGTGACTGATGGTTCCCCGGTTGCGGACGATCAGTTCCGAGGTGGTGTTTTTCAGATGCTGCCATCGGGCCACGGTTTCCGGGTAGGTATCGGCTACGCGGAACACATAGGTTGTGTAGATGGAACAACCCTGTCCGTAAAAATGGGACAGGTGGGTGAACACGTGGGTTCTTTCTCCGTCCTTACTGAGACCTTCTCGCAGATTGCTCTCAATTCGATTGAGCAGGTTGTCGACGTTATCCCAGTCTGTAGCCGTTTCCAGAGTGTCTACCGCATAGCCCATTTGCCAGAGCGCCTCCCGGAAGTAGGGCATGGTAAAGCGCTTTTCGGCCCACTTGGCACCAAGTTTGGTGCCTGTATAAACACCACCATGGGCACTGCACACTTTCTTGGCTTGAGCCAGGGTGGAACGGCACTGGGCTTTGCTGCCGGTAATGCCGAAGGTCATCATGCACTTGCCTTCGCGCACCCCTCTGAAGGACAGGAATTTCTCCAGCATACCGATCAGTTGTGGGTGGCCCGCTAACGCCAGTTGGGTTTCGGTCTCGATCGCGTTGCTTAATCGCAGCATGGATAGGGTTACACGGTTCTGCACCAGCTTTCGCGAAGCGGTTTTTGCCTGTTCCCAACTCGGGAAGAACACCACATAGAAGTCTTCCTGATCAGCCAGGCGGCTGACACGGGCTTTGACCTCAGTGATCAGGCCCAGCCGACCTTCGGAGCCCAGAATCATCTCCCGGATGTCCGGCCCGGCGCTGGAAGCGGGCAGGGTGGGCAGGTCCAGCGTGCCCTGCAGGGTTTCGATCCGGCCACCGGCAAACAACTGCTCGATTCGGCCATAGCGGAGGGACTGTTGCCCACTGGAGCGGGAGGCCACCCAGCCGCCAATGGTGGAGAGCTCGAAGGACTGGGGAAAGTGGCCCAAGGTATAGCCGTGGGCACGTAACTGCGCCTCAACCAGGGGGCCTGGAGTGCCTGCGCCAAACGTGGCCAGCTGGCTTTCCCGGTCCAGGTCCAGAAGGCGGTTCATTTTGGCAAGGCTGATGGTCAGCACTGGTTTGCCCTGGTCGACGGGGTTGATATGGCCCGCCACGCTGGTACCGCCACCGTAAGGAATCAGGTGCAAGTCGTGGTCTTCGGCATAGAGCAGCAAGGCTCGAACATCCGAATTGGATTTCGGAAATGCAACCCCGTCGGGAAAGGTGCCGATCTCACCGCTGCGAAGGGCCAGCCAGTCCACCAGGCTTTGGCCTCGGGCGTGGCGTACGCGCACTTCCGCGCTGGTGTCGATCAGGTCATCAACCTTGGGGTCAGCCGGTAGGCGTGTGGCGGGTACCTTTTCGCTTACTTGCTCCAGGGTGGCATCCTGTAACGGACTAGCAGAACCAACTCGCTGTTCAAGAAATGCCTGACCCTGCGCAGGCAGCTCCAGGTTAAACTGATCATCACCCCATCCGTTCCAGCGTCGCATCGACCACAACTCCCGATTTCATGAAAAGTGTCGGCATTCTATAGCGTTGGCGCCAAAACCCAGTGGCAGAGTGCGACAGTGGCTTTGTCATTTGGCGCCAGGTGAAACATCAGTGTCGCAGGGACTCGGTCAACCGTCGGTTCAGGTCCTGCCAGTGCTCAAGCCTCTGGGCATCGCCAATCCTCGAGCGCTCCCCGGAGGAACGGTTGAGCCAGAGGCCTTCACCGTTAAAGCTATAAACTGGTTCCAGATCAGTTCTTTGCGAGGCAGGTCTAATGTCGTTTATCAGGTTGTCAAGGATCAACGGATCGGCGTCCGGGGTCTTGTACCAGGCCAGAACCATGTGGGCCTGGTTCAGCTCCAGGGCTTTGACATAGACAATACGCAGTTCTTCGTCGGGAACGCCCATGGCTCGTAATGTCAGATACTTGGCAATGGAGAAGTCTTCGCAGTCTCCGCCGTTGGTGGTTAGCAATTCTACCGGGGTGGCCCAGTAGTCTTCCTCGCCCCAATGCTGGATGTCACTGACGAAAGGGATCCGATTGAAGAACGAGTTGACCAGACGACGTTGTCGGTCGATGGGGGCATTACGGGCCAATTGATGCAGCCGCTGCCAGTCTTGCAGCCTCTGATGGGCTTCCTGGCCGAATTCACTCCGCACGTAGGTCATCAGCCGGTCGCTGAGTTCAATGGCACCCGCCAGGGAAAAAACAAAGACCAGGGGAATGAGGATGGTATGGCGACGTGCAGACCAGGTTGCCGTTG
Organism: Marinobacter sp. NSM; assembly: GCF_052380025.1. Taxonomy (NCBI): domain Bacteria; kingdom Pseudomonadati; phylum Pseudomonadota; class Gammaproteobacteria; order Pseudomonadales; family Marinobacteraceae; genus Marinobacter; species Marinobacter sp. NSM. Next base: position 638,619 of record NZ_JBQTCK010000001.1, on the reverse strand, counting down.
CCATATCAGGCCTCAGTTACTGTTCTGTAGCCGTTGGCGTAACTGCTCCAGTCGCTGTCTGATCTCCTCTCTACGTTGTTGTTCGCCCGCTGGCGTGGCCGTGCCGCTGGATGATGCACGTTGTGCAGGCTGTGGTGTTTGCCGTTGCTGTATCTCCTGGTCGAGTGATTCTGCATTGCTACTGGCCAGAGAAACGCCTGAACGATCATCAAGCTCCGGAAAATAGAGGTTTTCGAGTTTGCCAGCGCGCTCGATGATGACACGGTTAGGGAACACGGTGCGTAGCTTGGCGTTACCGGGAAGCTCGTTGCCTACCAGGTACGCTTCGGTCTTGCCCTTGTCATCTTCAATCAGCGCGCTGCCCGGGAATTCGCCGTCAGCAGCCAACACACCGCGCAGCGAAAGCCTGAGGTTGGTTTCTGGCAGATTTTCGGTGTCCACCTCCACTGCGCCACCGGTATCCGAAGCTGTACCGAATAGGGTCAGGTTTGCCAGCTGTACTTCAGGCACGTTCTGTCTTGGTGTGTCGGTGTTGTTACCCGCTGTCTGCACCTCAGGCAGCGTACGCTGCGACTCGTTTTGCCAGAACTGGTATGCCTGCCAACTGGTCAGCCCTAGCATGGCCACAACCGCAGTCACCGCAAGTAACAATGGTATCCTTTGATCAAGAGCGAGCATCGGGTTTCCTGAATGAATGATCGTAGGCGTAAAAAGCTCACAGGTTATCAGACTGAAATGAATTAGTGGCAGTATAGTGTATAGAGTTGTTCAGTGGTTCCCATTCCTGTGGTAGCCTTTTTTAGTGCCTTTGTATGGCTAAAGAATTAAAGGATTTTTCCAGCGCCGGAAAGTCCCAGAAAAATAATGAATGATCTGACGGAAACAACGAGGAAGCCCTTGACCACCGAAACCGAAATGCAGCCGCAGGATGCGCCGCTGGACCGTCTTCCGTTCACCTTTGCCAAGCGCAACGGTGTCATTCTTACCCGCAATGAAGACGGTGAAGCGATTATCCTGGTGCGACCGGGTGCGTCCCACTCTGCACTTGCTGAAGCAAACCGGATCAGTGGTGGTCGGGCCCGCTTTACCACAATTGAAGCAAACCGTTTTGACCAGGCCCTGAACGCTGCATATCAGAGCGATTCGGCCGAAGCCATGCAGATGGTGGAGGGTATTGGCGATGACATGGACCTGGCATCGCTGGCGGATTCCGTGCCGGAGACCGAAGATCTTCTGGAGCAGGAAGACGACGCCCCGATCATTCGCCTGATCAACGCCATTCTCACTGAGGCGGTGAAGACCAACGCTTCGGACGTGCATATCGAAACCTATGAAAAGCACCTGGTAGTGCGTTTCCGCGTTGATGGCGTGCTGCGGGAGGTGGTTCAGCCGAAACGGGCTCTGGCGCCTTTGCTGGTTTCCCGCATCAAGGTTATGGCAAAACTGGATATCGCTGAAAAGCGGGTACCCCAGGACGGCCGTATAGCGCTCCGGGTGGCAGGACGGGAAGTGGATATCCGGGTGTCCACCATGCCGTCGTCCAGTGGCGAGCGGGTGGTGCTGCGTTTGCTGGATAAACAGGCGGGTACCATTCGGCTGGAATCCCTGGGCATGGCGGGAAATGACCTCAAGATCCTGCGCAAACTCATCTACCGCCCTTACGGGATTCTTCTGGTTACTGGCCCGACCGGTTCCGGTAAGTCGACAACCCTGTACGCGTCATTGCAGGAAATAAACGACCGAAGCCGCAATATTCTGACCGTCGAAGACCCCATCGAATACAACCTGCCTGGTATCGGCCAGACCCAGGTCAACACCAAGGTGGATATGACCTTCGCCCGGGGGCTTCGGGCTATCCTGCGCCAGGACCCGGATGTGGTTATGATTGGTGAAATCCGGGATCTGGAAACGGCGGAGATTGCCGTTCAGGCCAGTTTGACCGGTCACCTTGTGCTCTCAACCCTGCATACCAATACTGCAGTGGGCGCCATTACCCGCTTGATGGATATGGGCATTGAACCCTTCCTGATTTCCTCAAGCCTGGTGGGTATTGTTGCCCAGCGTCTGGTGCGGGTGTTGTGTACCCATTGTCGCGAACCCTATACGCCGACCGAAGAACATTGCGAATTCCTGCAGCAGGACCCGGCCAATCCGCCCACCATTTATCGGGCGAAAGGCTGTGAACACTGTAATCAGCTGGGATACCGTGGGCGTATCGGTATCTATGAGGTGGTGGAAATTACCGAAGAAATCAGCACGCTGATTCACAAACGAGCAGGGGAGATGGACCTGGAGAAAGCCGCTCGCCTCCGCAGTCCGAGTATTCACGCAGACGGGGTCAAAAAAATCTTGGAAGGCACGACCACCGTGGAAGAAGTTCTGCGCGTTACCCACCGGAGCCAGTAATCCATGCCAGCCTACGTTTACAAAGCGCTGGACCAACGGGGAAAGCAGAAACAGGGTGTTCTGGAGGCAGACGCTGCTCGTGCCGTGCGCCAGCAATTGCGCGAGAGAGGGCTAACCCCGCTGACCGTTGAACCGGCCGTTGACAAACAACAGGCTCGTACTAACCCGTTCAGTAATCGAGGCTCCCTGAGTGCTGCGGACCTTGCCCTGGTAACCCGCCAACTGGCGACACTGATTCAGTCAGGCATTCCCATCGAACAGGCACTCAGTGCAGCCGCGCAGCAATCCACCAAGCCCCGCATCCGTAGCATGTTGATTGCCATTCGGGCCAAAGTGATGGAAGGCTACACGCTGGCGGACAGTTTTGGTGAGTTTCCAAGGGCGTTTCCCCGGCTTTATCGCTCCACGGTTGCTGCCGGTGAACACGCCGGGCACCTGGACCTGGTACTGAACCGGCTGGCGGACTACACCGAAAACCGCCAGGAAGCCCGGCAAAAAATCCAGTTGGCCGCGATCTACCCGATCATTCTCAGTGTGGTTGCAATCGCCATTGTCGTTTTCCTGCTGACCTACGTGGTGCCGGATATCATCGAGGTGTTTGTCCGGCAAGGGCAGGACTTGCCCGGGCTGACCATGGCCATGTTATCGGTGTCGGAATTTCTCGGCACTTATGGTGTCTATCTCTTTATCCTGTTGATGTTGGCGCTGGTTGGTTTCCGCATTGCCCTGAACAAACCCGGGTTCCGGATGAAATTCCACAAGCAGTTGTTACATCTTCCGTTGTTCTCGGGCATGGTTCGGGGTGTGAACACCGCGCGTTATGCAAGCACCCTGAGCATCCTGACCACCAGTGGTGTGCCACTGGTGGAGGCCATGAAAATCGCCGGTGAGGTACTGTCTAACGACTACCTTCGAAAAGAACTGAAAGATGCAGCACGTAAAGTCAGCGAGGGCGGCTCGTTGCATCGGTCGCTGGATCAGACTGGCTACTTTCCGCCAATGATGTTGCACATGATTGCCAGTGGCGAGGCCAGTGGTGAACTGGACGGCATGCTGGAGCGCACCGCCCGGATGCAAGAGAACACCCTGCAGTCGAAAATTGCCGCCATTGTCGGCCTGTTTGAGCCGTTGATGCTGCTGGTGATGGGCGTTGTGGTGCTGATCATCGTATTGGCGATCATGCTGCCCATTCTGAATATGAGCAATCTGGTGGGCTGATACCTGCCTTGAAGACTGACTAACCCAAGACCCAGGTCAATGATGAGTGGAACGATGAGTATGAAACAGAACCCGAACCAGGCCCGTAACAAAGGCTTCACGCTGATTGAAATCATGGTGGTGATGGTCATCCTTGGCTTGCTGGTAGCGATTGTGGCACCCAACATCATGGGCCGTAGCGACCAGGCTAAAGTGACGGTGGCGGAAACCCAGCTCAGCAATGTTGCCAATGCCCTGGACCTCTACCGCCTGGATAACAGCCATTACCCGTCTACACAGCAAGGTCTGGAAGCGTTGGTGCGCCGGCCCAGTGGGTCACCCGAACCCCGTAACTGGAACGCAGACGGCTACCTGAAAAGCGTCCCGGAAGATCCCTGGGGTAACGAGTACCAGTACGTGAGCCCCGGAACGGAGGGTCCCTACGATCTTTACTCCTTCGGCTCTGACGGCCAGGAGGGTGGCGAGGGTGATGCTGCCGATATCAGTGTCTGGAAAACCGGGAACTGATTGATTGTGAAACGCAGGGCGAACCAAATCGGTTTTACGCTGATTGAAATTCTGGTTGTCCTGATTATTGTCGGGCTTCTGGCCGCGTTGGCGGTGTTCAACATGGCCGGAAGTTCCCAGAAGCGAGAGTTGGAGAATACCGTTCAGGATCTGTTCCTGCTGATGCAAACCGCATCGGAACAGGCGATCCTGAACAATCAGGAGCTTGGGCTGTTAATTGAGGACGACAACTACCGATTCGTGTCGTATCAAGATGTCACCGGTGAATGGAAGTTGTCCGGGGAGCGGCTGTTCCGTGCCAGGCCCTTGCCTGAATGGCTAACCCTCACTGATTACATTGAGAACGACGCGCCCCGCCTGACCTCGGCAGAAGATCGTCTGCGCCCGGATGTGGTGTTTTTCTCCAGTGGCGAAACCACACCCTTTATTATTGAGTTCACCATCGGCAACAACACCGACGACATGCACGTAATCGAATCTGACGGTGTATCCCTGCTTCAGTGGCGAAAGCCGGGCAGTGAGGATGAGGCATGGTAAACACAGTCAGAGGTTTCACGCTGCTCGAAGTGCTGATTGCCTTGCTGGTGTTCGGGTTGATCGCCACCGCCGCAGCGGAGGTGGGTAGCCAGTACATCGCAAGCTACGAACGGGTTCGCGATAAAACCCTGGCCGGCTGGGTGGCCGATAACCGGATTAATGAACTCCGTTTACAAGAGGCGTTGCCGGGCATTTCCGAAAACTCCGATGATCAGGATTTCGGCCAGTACCGATGGCGGGTCACCACGGTTGTTCAAGGTACCGCCGAGCCGAGCATGCGTCGGGTGGAAGTAACCGTTGCCCGCTACACTGACAGTGGGGGCGACCCGGTTCCGGTGCATACCCTGTCAGCATTTCTTGGGGAGAAGTGATGCGCTCCCGTTCAGGCTATTCAGGTCTTCACACCAGTTCCGGTTTTACCTTGATGGAAGTGTTGATTGCGGTGACTATCACCGCTGTTATCGGCCTCGGCGTATGGCAGGTGATCAATGGCGTGGTGACTGCGCGGGACCGGGTAAATGATGTGTCTGGCGAGTTCGAAAACCTCCAGAAAACCATGTTACTGCTGGAGAGGGACCTGAACCAATTGGTTAACCGGCCGATTCGGGATGTTTACGGCGACTTCCGGCCCGCACTCAGCAGTCGTGAGGACGCTTTTGAACTGGTATTAACCCGCCAGGGTTGGCGCAACCCCCTTGGCCTGAGGCGCAGTGGGCTGCAACGGGTTGCCTGGGAATACACCGGGACCGAGCTCCGGCGCCGCTACTGGCCGACGGTTGACCAGGGGCAGGAAGATAACAGCCAGGATCTGCTGTTACTGGACAACGTGGTGTCGCTCGAAATTCGCTTTCTGAACAGTCAACTCAGCTGGCAGGACGACTGGCCGTCAGATCAGGACCTCGCTAGCCTGTCGCCCGGCGCAAGGCCAGTCCTGCCCATGCCGAGGGGCATTGAAATTACTCTGGAGCATGAACTGTTCGGAGAACTGGTCAGAACCTTTGCCCTGGCTGACTTTGATCTTGCCCAGGCACAGGCCGTGGTTAACCAGCAGCAGGAGGCAACGGGCAACTCGGATACCGATGAAGAAGAATCTCAGGCAGTTCAGGATACCCAGCAAGGTACCGGCACATGACACGGCAACCGGTCAAGAGTAAGCCGTCGGGACAGCAGGGCGTAGCACTGATCATGGTGCTGCTGGCCATGGCTCTGGTGGTGATGCTGGCCACAGGCATGAGCAGGCAACAAAGTGTTCAAGTGTTCAAGGCCGGGCATTACCTGGCGCAGCAGCAGGGGCACAGCATTGCACTGGGCGCCGAAGAGTTCGCCCGCCGGATTCTGGTACGCGATTTTGAGCAGGACCGGGAGGACGGCGTGATGGTGGACAGCCCCGACGAATTCTGGGCTCAATATGCTGCCATCCTGCCACTGGACGACAACGGCGTGGCGGAGGTTCAGATAGATGACCTTGCAGGGCGCATCAATCTCAATGATCTGGTTACCCCAAACGGCCAGGTAGACCCTTTGACCCGCGACAGACTGGTGCGGCTGTTCCGGGCTCTCGGCATTACCGCTGTTTCAGTCGACGCACTGATTGACTGGATTGATGCAGATGACCAGACCATCAGTGCCTATGGCGCCGAAGATGGCCAGTACCTGATAGCGGAGCCCGCGTATCGGGCGGCCAATCAGCCGTTTGTGTCAATCACCGAATTACGCCTGATCGATGGGATGACCGAGGAAATCTATGTGGCGCTCCGGCCTCATGTCAGTACGCTGCCGGTCAGCGGTATCGGGATCAACGTGAATACCGCCACTGGCGCGGTGTTGATGTCGTTGCACGATGACATGACGGAAGCTCAGGCAGAGTCAGTTCTGGCCAAGAGAGAAGAAGAGCGGTTTGAGAATTTACAGGATTTCCTCGCTTTGCCCGAGTTTTCCGGCATGGGGCTGAAAACCACCGGGTTGACCTTGCAAACCCGTTTTTTTGAAGTTGTTTCACGGATTACCTACGATAATCGTGTCGTTAATATGGTCAGCACGGTATTCAGGAGTCCGGAGGGTGAAGTCCGGACGGTTCACAGGGATTCCGGGCAGAAGAATCGCATCACCAAAGAGCCTTATACATTCTCAGAAGGATAGCCATGTCTTACCGCCTTTTTGTTCGGCCGGTCCCGCCCTTCGCAGACCTGGACCAGAACCCGGAATCACAGCTGTTCAGCTGGCTGTTACAGGATGCCAGTGGCGATACCCAGGCCAGTGGTGCGGCAGATACCCGGGATGCGATTGAGCAGACACTCGGCCAGAATGCATTGGAAAAAGTGCTGCTGATCGGCCTTATTCCGGGTGACGAAGCCCTGTTTTGCCTGGCTGACATTCCCGCCAAGCAAAGCCGGTTCGTACACCAGGCGTTGCCATACGCGGTGGAAGAACAGATCGCCCAGGATATCGAGAGCGTCCACCTGGCGCTTGGCCGTCATACCTCGGATGGATACCATGTTGCGGCAATAGATCAATCCCAAATGGGGCAGTGGTTAGAGCTGTTTACAGGCTGGGAGCACGTGCGCCTGGATGCCATTTACCCGGACGCCTCCCTGTTGCCGACAACCGATAACGGCTGGACCGCCTGCCTCGACGGCGAGTGGGCCATGCTGGCAAGTCATCGAGGCGAGTGGCTGCGACTGCAGACCGCCAACCTGGGCATGTTGGGGGTTACCCTCGCAGCGCCAGCCACTGAAGAGGTGGTCGCGGAGATACCGGTCACGGTTTATGGAACCGAGCCCGAGCTGGAACTCTGGCAGCCGGCATTGTTGGAACTGAGCGGTACCGATGGCCGGGTACATCTGGCGCAGAAGCCCCTGGAATTTACGGCGCTGGAGCTGCTGGCGTGGTCCCACCATCATCATATGTGTCATCCGGTCAATCTCTGCCAGGGCGCCTTCTCCGTTAAAACGAGCGGCAGCAGCCCGTTGAAGCCCTGGAAGCCACTGATTGCAGTTGCGTCCGTCTGGTTTGTGATTCAGCTGGGGCTTGAAATTGGTATGGGTGTGTATCACAACCAGGAGGCCGAGGAGCTGCAAAGCCAGGCCATGGCCATCTACCGTGACGCTTTTCCCGCTGACCGCCGTACCCACGCGGGCAATGTGCGCCGGGTGATTGAGGGTCAGTTGAGGGTGGCAGGCGCTGGCCGGGAAGAAGTGGATTTCATCACGCTGATGAAATACACCGGAGATCAGTACAGCCGGGTTGCGAATGCCCAGGCGGTTACCTTTAATTCCATTAACTACAGCCGGAACAGGGGAGAGCTAGTGGTAGACGTCCGGGCCGACAGTTATGAACGGATGAGTAATCTGAGAAATGGCCTGGCCAATCAGGGATTGCGTGCGCAGATTGGGTCTGTGGTTAATGAAAGCTCCGGCTCCCGTGGCCGGTTGACGGTTTCGGGAGGCTAACGCCATGTGGGCACGAATCAAAGACCAGCCGGCGGTCGGTAAGCTTATCGCGAGATACGATCAACTGCCGGTGCGGGATAGACAGGCGCTGGTGGTGCTGGGCATTGCCTTGCTGTTGGCCATTCTCTATTTTGGCATCTGGCGGCCTGTGGCTGATTTCAGCAACCAGGCGGAAGCCAGTCGTGAAAATGCCGAGCAACTTCTGGCCTGGATGCAGGCAAACCAGGCAACCATTCGTCGCCTTGGTGGTGCGGGTTCCGGTTCGTCGGCGGGGGCCGGCGTTGACAAGCCTGAAGACGGTCGGGCGCTGATGGCACTGGTTACCCGCTCCGCAGGTGAAGCGGGGCTTTCGCTGCAGCGATTTGAGCCAAGCGGCGAGTCTGCCATCCGGGTATGGCTTGAAGCCGCACCGTTTGCCGAGGTAGCGGCCTGGCTGGAGCAGCTTGATGCCCGACATGGGGTGATTGTGGATCAGGCTGCCATGGACAGGGGAAATGAGCCGGGGCGGGTATCCGTGCGGCTGACACTGACGATCTGAAAGGGGCATGCCCCAAGCTGACCGGTCATTTCGGAGGAGCGCGAGTAAATGCGTGATAAGCAGGAAAACAATAATAATTCTGATGCTGTCGTGGTTCGTCTTGATGAGACTGCCCGCAACGAGGCCCAGTCGATTCTTTGCCATGCGTACCGGGAAGATCCAACGTTCCAGTATCTGTTTGATCATCGCCGGGCGGGTTACGACCAGCGAGTAAGAGCGACAGTCAGGGAACTGATTGACCTGTACCTTGAGCTCAATCAGGATGCCGTTGGTGTGATGAAAGGGGATACCCTGATTGCCGTGGCCTTCATCGGCGACCCGGAACTCCGGATGAACCTCGCTGAGCAGCTTAGCTGGCGAATTCGCATGGTGTTGACCGCGGGGTTTGCCTCGACTCGCCGATACCTGGATTACCATCAGAAAATCCGCGACCTGTTGCCGCACCCACAGGCTCATCAGTTGCCTTTGATGGGGGTCAACCCAAAATACCAGAATCAGGGGTATGGTCGGGTTTTGCTCAAAGCGGTCGAGAAGCTTTGTGAGGAAAATCCCCGGGGCAAGGGCCTGGTACTGGATACCGGTAACAGCCGATACCTGCCGTTTTACGAATCCGAGGGCTTCCGCAGCCTGGGCAAGATACGCCTGGGTGATTTTGAAGATCATGTCCTGTTCCGGGAAATTGGATCTGACGCTAATGACGCCCGGAACGAGGCAACGCCGCATTAACACAGTATTTGTTATCAGGAGTGAATGTGTCCGACAGCCATGATTTTGATTTGATCGTAATTGGTGCCGGTTCCGGTGGTGTCCGCCTGGCGAGAATGTCAGCCCAGCGGGGCGCGAAGGTTGCGGTGGTTGAGTCCCGGTACCTGGGCGGCACCTGTGTCAACGTTGGCTGTGTTCCGAAAAAACTGTTTGTGTACGGTGCCCATGTTCATGACGAACTGGAAGATGCAGCAGGCTATGGCTGGCGAGTTCCGCTCGATCAGGTTAGCTTCGACTGGCCCACTCTGGTGGCAAACAAAAACGCTGAGATTGAGCGCCTGAATGGCATCTATGGTCGCCTGCTCGAGAATGCCGGAGTTGAGATCATCAATGGCACGGCAACCATCAGCGATGCCAATACCGTTACGGTAGGCGAGCGGAGCTATAGCGCAAAACACATCACAGTCGCGACGGGAAGCTGGCCGGTAGTGCCGGATGTTCCCGGTAAAGACTGCATCCTTACCTCCAATGAAATGTTCTACCTTCCGCAATTACCCCGTCATGCGGTGGTTTGGGGTGGCGGGTATATCGCGGTAGAGTTCGCCGGCATACTGGCCGGGCTTGGTGTGGAAACCACCTTGTTGTACCGGGGTGATTTGTTCCTGCGGGGCTTTGATGACGATGTGCGCCGGTTCACCGAGCAGGAGATGCGCAAAAAGGGCGTCGACTTGCGTTTCAACGCCACCATCGAATCCATTGAGACTCAAGGCGCCCACTATCAGGTCATGTTGTCTGACGGAGAACGCCTGGAGACCGGTCTTGTCATGGCAGCAACCGGACGGAGAGCCCTGGTTGACGGCCTTGGCCTGACGGAGCTGGGTATTGAACTCAACGCTTCGGGCCACATCGTTGTGGATGACCATTTCCAGACCTCGGTACCCTCAATCACCGCGCTGGGCGATGTCATCGGCACACCGCAGCTCACTCCAGTGGCACTGGCCCAGGCCATGGTGCTGTCGCGTCGGCTGTTTGGTGACGGTCAGGGCGATATGGATTACAGCGCTATTCCGACCGCTGTGTTTTGCCAGCCGAATATCGGTACCGTTGGCCTAACTGAGGAAGAGGCCAGGGAAGCCGGTCACAGGCTGCGCATTTACCGTTCAGAGTTCCGACCGATGAAATACACATTGAGCGGACGGGACGAGAGATGCCTGATGAAACTGGTGGTGGACGATGAGACCGACAAGGTGCTCGGCGCTCATATGGTCGGGCCAGACGCCGGCGAGATTATTCAGGGGCTGGCCGTTGCCATCAAGGCCGGTGCCACTAAGGCGCAGTTTGACTCAACCATGGGCATTCACCCGACCTCAGCGGAAGAATTTGTCACCATGCGTGAACCGGTAGCGTAAGCTTTCCGGTTCTTTACAATCGAATCCAGCGGCTTAGTACTTCCCTGAGGGTCTCGCGGCGTACCGGTTTGGGTATGTAATCATTCATGCCGCTGGCCCGGCAGCTGGCCTCGGTTTCTGTTGAGACATCAGCCGTCAGGGCGATGATCGGCGTACCGCATTGCCCGTTCCCCTGTTCCCATTCGCGAATCATTCGGGTTGCCTGATAGCCGTCCATCACTGGCATCTGGCAATCCATCAGGATGACATCGTAGCCTTCGTGTTTGTTTTTTACTTTGTCGACCGCCTCCTGGCCGTTATTCGCGGTATCGGTTTCAAAACCGAGCTTGTTCAGCAGCTTGGTGGAGACCTTCTGGTTTACCTCATTGTCCTCGACCACCAGGGCCCAGGACTTTCTTCCAAGCTGCTCCCGCGGGATATCCGGGAGCTCCGGTTGAACCTGGGCCGGGGCATCCGCCAGCTCAAATGGCAGCTCAAAACGGAACGAGGAGCCCTCTCCGAAATCAGACTCCACCTGAATATGGCCTCCCATCAGTTCCACCAACCGCTGAACCAGAGAGAGCCCCAGTCCGGCGCCGTCATGGGCGCGGGTGTTACCGGAGTCAACTTGTTCGAATGTGTGGAAAATATTGTGAAGGCGGTCACTGGGAATACCCGCTCCGGAATCACTGACGGAACAGCCGAACAGTGCGCAACCGCTTTCAAGCGACAGCCAACTTGCGCGAACACTGACAAAACCGTTCGTGGTATATTTAACCGAATTATCCAGTAGCCCTGCCAGAATCTGTCGGACTCTAGGTGCGTCGCCAACCACCACCGGTTTGTCTGGCCATTCCCCCAGAAAGTTGATATCCAGTGCCAGGCCTTGCTGCTCTGCTGCATGGCGATAGGAAGCCGCACAGTTGGCCAGAATGGACCTTAGATCAAACTCCTGGTGTTCCAGTTCCAGAGTGCCGCTGTCCATACGGGCATAATCGAGAATATCGGAGATGACGGTAAGCAGGTCCTCTGTAGCCTGCCGGGCAGTGCCAAGGTAATCCCGCTGTCGCTTGGTTAACGGTTCCTCCTGGATTAACTCAACCATTCCCAGTACCCCATTGAGCGGAGTTCTGAGCTCGTGGCTCATGGTTGCAAGGAATTCAGATTTGGCATGGCTTGCCAGTTCGGCCTTTTCCCGGGCCTCTTCCGACACCGCCAGGGTCTGGTCGCGGGTGGTTCTGAGCTTCTCCAGATGGTCCCCCAACTCGTTCAGTTGTTTCTGTATGGCGACGATCTCTTTGGAGTTTCCCTTGGTGGTCACGGGCTGGGCGTCATAATCACCGGTAATCAGTTGATCAACCCGGCTTGCCACCCCGCGAATGGGCTGCAGGATACTGTTGAGGAAATGGTTCACCAGAACGATGGTGAACAGCAGCATGGCGACACCAACGGCGATAGATGACCACAGAATACTCTGCTGGCGATCAGCCAGCACGCGCGGTTCAACACCCACTTCAACTGCACCAACCCGCAAGGAACCAGAACTGAACCCATAACCGGGGTTGAACCATCCAGCGCCTGCGCCAAGGTCCAGGGGTTCCTGAAGGATTTCTGCAGAATAAATATCGAAGTTGTGGTGTCGCTGTGAGGGGCTGTCAAGACTATTGCTGACAAAGCCGAGCTCTTTTCCGACCACATCGGTTACGCGTATCCACTCGGCTTTGCTACGCCGTAGTGACTGATTAAGTGTCTGCTCAAGGGCCGCAATATTGCCGGAAACCACAGCGTACTCGAGTGCCGGGGCCAGGCTGTCCGCCAGCATCTGGCTGCTTTCAGCCAGGTCGGTACGCGCGTCCTCCAGCCGGGCCGAGGTAAAAAACGCCATTAGGGCAACAAACATGACAACCGCAGGCAAGGCGCCAAGCAACAGAAGTTTTCTGGACAGGGATGCATTCTGCCTGTTCATTCGGAATCCTCCTGGCTGGAAAGCATCAGGTCGTCCAGGTATTGCGATATCCATTCACGGCTGGGAAGTGGGATATTGAGTGATCGGGCCACTTGTTCATTGACCTCCACACGAAACTCACTCGGATAGACGGGTTCAGGAAAACTGCCTGTATCAAAGTATGTCTGAAGCAACTCGCCAGCCTTCGCCGCCATGGCCGGGAAGGGGGCATAGCCTGAGGCCAGGACTCCGGCTTTCACATAGGCCTGGCTTGGCCCGATGACGATACGGTTTCGCCGATAGGCGGTCAGCAGGATATGTTTGATATTTCTGGGGTTGTAGATGACGTCGTCAGGGCCGGCGAGCAGAAAATCACCGTAGTTCAGGGCCCTGATAAGGGTAGGAATCAACTGGTCGTCGCTATCCGTGACGAATACGCGCGCTTCGAGACTGTACTCCGCCAGCTGATCCATCAAATCTTCATAGATCTCGACAGACTCCGTGGAAGCCAGCAAGGCAATACGCTTGGACTGAGGCAGTATCGCTTTACCGGTCAGTGCCTGACGCAACAGGGGAACGTCATAAAACACCGCAGACACCAGCCCAGGGGAGCGGTTAACATAGCCTTGGATAAACTTGCGCTCTACCAGCAATGCGAGTATCTGTGCGTTCCTGTTGATCTGATGAATACGAGTGAATGCGGTCGGGCCAATGGTGATCACTGGGCTGGCCGATACAAGAGTTTCCTGGCCCTCTGACAGAAATACCAGTTCAACCGATTCTCCGAGTTCCGAACGTAATAGTCGGGTCACGTGTCGATCCAGGGCGGAGTTACCGGAACCGGCAATGTACACACTCGGTAGCGCGGGCTGACCGTTTTGCCCGAGGACAATGCTGGACCATGGCAACAACAGTATCAGTGCCAGCGCCATCAGGCATCCACTGAACCGTTGCTGGACTCGTGGCTGGTCAGTAAAAGAGTGTCTGGATGAGATCATACCGTCCCAATTGGTGTGCTATCCGTTGGTCAATCCTTTTAGCATAGTGTCAGAACCGGACTCCCGCCTCCACAAAGAACTGGTTGTGGTCTTTGATGTTGTTGTCAGAGCTCAGTTCCGGTTCCCGGTTCAGATAGTGTTGCATGGTAAGGGCAACTTCCGCCGTATAACGCGGTTGATAGAAGCGCTTGGCAATTCTCGCATCAATGCGCTCGAATTGACTGCGTCTGAATTCGTCCGCCCAGTAGAAAGCCGATGAGGCCTTGAGACCCCAGGGCAGATCCTGAATCAGCGCCAGACTGCCGGAATGCCTTATAGACAGCCGGGTCAGCAAACTGACCGCCTGCTCCTGTTTTCCGGTATCAAGTTCGCCGTCCTGATTGATGATTGGCTGACCGGTGTACCAGGTATCCTGATCCAGGTAGCCGTAGCTGGCACGGAAGGTTGTGCCGGGGTATTCAATCATCGCTTCCACTTCAAAACCTTGCTGATCCACGGCAACGTTGTTGTCGATGCTCCAGTCCTTGAGCTGAATAACACCGCTGATCATGTCGCGCATTTCATCCTTGAAGCCCCGCACTTCCAGAGACAGCATGGCCCGCTCCAGCGGGAACTGGCCGAAGTAGCTGACTTCCCGGGAAATGATTCGTTCTTCCCTCAGGTCTTTGCCGAGCGTAAGCCACCCCAGGTCTTCGTACGCATCCGCGGTTGTTACCCTGCGCCCCTCAAGATCGGAATAAATAGCAGGGCGGACATTGCGGAGGGTGTAGCCCCAGTCCGGATTCTGCTCGAAACCATCCGGGGTTCTGACCGCCTGGGAATAGACAAAGCGGAGGGCGTGCCGGCTGTTGAGCGTGAAATTAGCAGCCAACCGGGGTGAGAAGTAGTGATCGTCTGTTGTGCTTGTGCGTTCCCAGTTACCGCCTGCGTTAAGGGTCAGCCAGTTTATCGGCGTATATTCCACGTTGCCGAAGAAGCGTGACTGGTAATTGTTACCGCGGCCGTTGAAATAGGTTTCAGAGCGGAAGGTATCTTTCCGGAATCCCGCGCCGGAGACGATTCTCAGGTCGTCGCTGAGCAGAATGGTGTCCTGAAACTCCAGTTCCAGGCGGGTATCCTCTGAATCCGCGTCTACCTGGGCAATGGCGGGCGCGCCACCCCCGTCAACAAAGCAGAGCCGTTCTCGACTGCCATCGGGGAAATAGGTGTACTGATACAGCGGTGTGTTGTCTCTGAGGCACTGCACAGTGCTATCCGGAAAGCCAACGGTGTATTGTTGCCGACGGTCAAAATTTTGAACACTGGCCATCACATGGAAAAAATGACGCTCGGACGCAATCACGTTCAGTTTGGATTGCAGGTAGTAATCCCGCACATCAATATCCGGATTCTCGAACGGGTTCAGCTCGCCGCTTTTGTCCTTGTCCTGATAATTCATGCCATCTACAACACCGCCCCGCAGCTCAACATCCGTGCGGTCGTTGATCTTGACGCGGGAATCATAGGTAAAGGAGTTGATGTCGTGGCCGTCATGGAATGGAAAGCGCTCGCCGCCGTCTACCTGGTAGTCGAAGCCATCGAACTTGCGCTTTTCATAGGTTAATCGCCAATCCATATCCGGGTCGGCGTTGCCCACGGAACCAAAGGTACGTAGGTGACCCCGGGAGCCCCGAACCACTCGCGCCTCAACGCCTGCGGTATCGGCCGGGTCCCGCGTAATAATATTGATGGTGCCCAGGAAGGCATTAATGCCGTAGGCAGCCGAGTTGGGCCCCCGGGCTACTTCGATGCGTTCAATCATCTCAAGAGGCACCGGCATGGTTTCCCAGTCCATATCAGACAGGGTTGCCTTATGCGCAGTTCGGCCGTCTACCAGGACCTGCATACGGCGCTGTTCATAATGCACAGTGCCATGGTAGGTGGTAACCGGTTGGTGGCTACCAACGAAATTGACCACCATGCCCGGAACCAGGCGGAACACCTCGTACAGGTTCTGGATGCCAAGGTCCCGAATCATATCACCGGTGATCACGGTGGTACTTCCGGGAACCCGGGTTTTGGGCTGGCGCAGCCGGGTGGTGGTTAGCACCTCTGGAATGTCATCGCTGAAAGCCACCAACCCATTGCTGAACTCCGGAAAACCGGTATCCGCGCCGGCATTGCCGGTCGAGAGGGCTAAAATGGCTGAGGCAAGCAGGGAATGGCCGAAGGTTCTGCGCATGCGGAGTCGGTTAGCGCGATTTTCTGACAGGTAATTCGTAATGCGCATGGGTGTCGTTCTATAATTTGCCGAGCGGACTGATTTTTTGTGATTCTCCCTGAATCCTAGGGGAGAACGATTGATTTGTCTCTACAAAGATTACAGATTTCACAGATCCGGAGTGACTGTTTTATGAATTGCTGGGACATCCTTGGCATCGAGCCAACCGGAGATCGCGAACGCATTCGGCAGGCTTATGAGCGCCAGATGAAATTTGCCTCGGACAACGAGGCCCAGGCGCTGGAGCAGGCTTTCAGGGAGGCGACCGGTGGCATGCCGGCCGCCAGCGCTGCCGCCCAACCTGAGCCAGTCGCCCAAGAAGTCCGCCGAGAGCAGACTGAGGAATCCGGGGTTGAGAGCAACGCAGAGCGGGCGCTGGACGCCCACGAAGCCCAGGTTGTCCGCGAAGTGGTGATTCAGATTAAAGCCCTGATGAACGACAACCAGCGCCAGCAGGATGCTGGTATCTGGAAGGCCATCTTGTGCGAACCGCCTGCAGACCAGTTACCGCTACGCAGGGAAATAGCCAAAAGCCTTGAGCCCCAGATCCGCCCGATGGCAGAGAACGGCAGTTTTCCCCGTCCGGTGGCGCAGTTTCTGGGTGATTGGTTTGACTGGTTCAGCGTTCGGGAAGCAAGCCATGAACCAGACCCGCGAAATTACCCGGATGAAGAGGTGTCCAGGGAGCAGGCCAGTGCCGATCAGGCAGACCAACCACCGCAGATGGTGAATTTCTGGCCTGCCGTTATTGGGTGGATCGTCGGCCTGGTTATCCTGGCAACCCTATTCGGAGGCATGGGCGGCTGACGCCCGATCGATTTTCGCTCGATACTTCTGGGCCAGGATGGCCCCGACGATGACCTGAATCTGGTTGTAGCACATGATCGGCAGCACAATCATGCCGAAGCCCGGATGGCCAGAGAACAGCACTTTGGCCATTGGCAAACCGGATGCCAGGCTTTTCTTCGAACCACAGAACACCACCGCGGCTTCGTCTTCCAGACTGAAGCCCAACTTTCTGACCATAACCATCGCCACCAGCATGAACAACCCAAGCAAACCGACGCATAGAAGAATGGTCAACACCACGGCCTGAAGCGGCAGGTTCTGCCATAGGCCGCTGACCACCGAGTGTGAGAATGCCGAATAGACGATAATCCAGATGACACACTGGTCGTACCGGGCCATCAATGATTCATTGCGTGAAAGAAAACCTCCCAGCATTGGCCTGAAGGCATGCCCTACAGCAAAGGGCAGCAACAGTTGCAGAACAATGTCTTTCAACGCTTCAGCCACGGCAAACTCCCCGGTTCCCGAAGTCGAAACCAGTAAAAGCAGCAGGAACGGAGTGAGCATCATTCCGAACACATTAGACGCTGCAGCGCTGCATATGGCGGCAGGCACATTGCCTCTGGCCATGGCGGTGTAGGCAATGGACGACGACACCGCTGACGGAAGTACGCCCAGATAGAGAAATCCCAACCCCAGATCCCTCGGCATCCATTCCGGCATAAGGTTGCTGAGCCCATTAATGGGCAATACTGCCAGGGGAAAGAACACGAAGGTCAGGGTGGTAATCAGGATGTGCAGGCGCCAATGGGTGGCGCCGTCGATAATCTGCTGTCGGGATAGGGCTGCACCATGGAAAAAGAACAGTAGGGCTACAGCAATGGTACCGGTGGTGGCAAGCATGTCCGCGGCCTGCCCGGTAACCGGCAGGAACGACGCCAGGACGATGGCACCGAGCAATAGAAGGGTGAACGTATCGAGACGGAATTTCATGGCTGATTCTGCCGGTTAATCACGTCAAGGCTGGGGGAGAGCAGGGCGCGCGAAAGCATTTCTGCCTTGGCTGGGTCCTTTCGGCGGATGGCTGCCAGCAGAAGTTCGTGGTCTTCCTGGCTGGGTTCTGGCAGGTCGTCATCGCGCTCCGTACGTTCGATTGTCTGGCTGACGGCGTGTGAAAAATAATCATAGAGCTCGATCAGAGCGGAATTGTGGGAAGCCCGCACCAGGGCATGGTGGAACCATTCATCATGGTGGATTCGATCGGTGAGGTTGTCGCCAGCACTTGCCCGTGCATCCAGTGCGTCGCTCATCGCTTTCAGATCGAGGTCTGTACGCCGGGTGGCTGCCAATCTCGCCGCCTCGGTTTCCAGCATCAGTCGCACCTCAAGCTGCTCCACCAGTTGGCTGCGGGCGATACGTCGAAGTGTTTCCCCTGCATCACGATTGGCACGTACGTAGGTGCCATCACCCTGTCGGGTTTCCAGCATGCCCACATGCACCAGCACGCGAACGGCCTCGCGGATGGTGTTGCGGCTGATGCCCAGGGCTTCAGACAGCTCGGCTTCAATCGGAAGTCGGCTTCCTACAGGCCACTGGCCGTTTTCGATGACGCCCCTCAGGCTTTCGATCGCGGTCTCCACCAGGGAGCCTTTTTTGATTGGCTTTAACATTTCCGATCACCCAGACAAATGATGACCCAATCATCCTATGTTTAGCGTTGAACTGCAACCGAGTGGTTACAGCAGAGGACTAACGGCCTGCTTCAGGCTCCAGAAACTGGTAATCAGCTGTGTCTGTGGCGCGGGTAGAGAAGCGATAACTGAAAGTGAACCCGGGCCAGTTGATGGTGTTACGGCCGTGTTCATCCAGATACCAGGAGGTACATCCGGAATCCCAGACGCTGTTCTCAAGGCTAAGCTGGACCACCTGGCAATAACGGGTTTGCCGATCTCCCCGCACTTCCATGGCAGCCCCTGGGTATCTGGCCAGGGAACCAAGTGAGCTGATGATATATCGGAACTGGGATTCCAGCATAAACAGAATCGAATTGTGGGCCAGATTGGTGTTGGGCCCATACAGCATGAACAGATTCGGAAAGCCATTCACGGTAATGCCTTTGAACGCTTTGCTTCCGTCTGCCCAGGCGTCGTTCAGGGCAACACCCTGACGACCAGTGATCTTGATGGGTGACAAAAACTCCGTGGCCTTGAAGCCGGTTCCGAAAATAATGGCGTCGACCGGGCGGTGTTCTCCGGTGGCGGTCACAACGCCGGTTTCATCGATTTCAGAAATCCCCTCAGTGATCAGATTCAGATGCGGCTGGTTAATGGCCGGGTACCAGTCGTTGGAGATCAGAATCCGCTTACAGCCGATACGATAGTCCGGAATGATGTGCTTCAGTTTGTGGGGGTCGGTCACCCATGCCTGTGCTTCCTTCCTGGCCTGTCGGGCAAAGATATCCAGTAGCCGGTTGAACCTGGTAAAGGCAAGCCCGCGGGACTCGTTCTTCCAGTAGATCATGGCCCGGTAGAGCCTGTCCCAGGCCGGCAGTTTCCGGAACAGTGATTGCTCAAGCGCGGTAAATGGGCGGTCGGCTTTCGGCAATACCCAGGCAGCGGAGCGTTGATACAGGTCCAGCGCTGCAACTTTTGGAGTGATCTCCGGAACAAACTGGATGGCGCTTGCGCCGGTGCCGATCACCGCAACCCGCTTGCCGGTCACATCATAATCGTGGTTCCAGCGCGCAGAGTGGAAGCAGGTACCCTTAAAATGGTCAATGCCGGGTATGGCGGGTATGGCAGGGCGGTTCAGCTGCCCGGTGGCCGTGATCAGCACATCAGCTCGATATTCATCGCCCGATTCAGTACCAACTACCCACTCATTCGACTGGCTGTCAAAGCTGGCCGTGGCGACGGCACGGTAGAACTCGATATGGCGCGCCAGGTCGTACTTCTGAACACAATGCTCCATGTACCCGAGTATTTCGGCCTGGAGGCCAAACTTCCGGCTCCAGTCGTGTTTGGGCTCAAAGGAGTAGGAATAAAGGTGCGATTGAACGTCGCAGGCCGCGCCGGGGTAGGTGTTGTCTCGCCAGGTTCCGCCAACGGCACCTTCTTTTTCCAGCAATGTGATTTGCTCATAGCCGGCCTTTTTTAGCTGGATGGCCATGCCGAGCCCGCCAAATCCGGTGCCGATTATGATGACAGAAGGTTTTCGAGGGGCGCGCGATGTCATGGCTACTTCCTGATCTTGTTGTATTTTTACGCCCCATGACTATAACGGCCCCGGCGCCGCATCAAAAGACCAGTTCAACCAGAATCATTGTCCGGAAAGGTCAATAGTCGTTCCGGAGGTTGAGCCATTAACTCCTGAAGGGCCGGAGACTCAAATTGCCGGCGAATACGAATGGCATAGAATTCTTCGAACACGCCCGGCAACGCACCGTAATCCCTGAGTTCGCCTTTGCGCAATTCGTCACGCACAACCACCGGGGGCAGGATGGCGAAATGCCCGCTGTCTCGAGTCAGCAGGCGCATCATCGCCATGTCGTCCACCTCAGCCAGCATAATCGGGTGGATCTGGTGGTACTCACACAGCTGATCGAAAGCCTGCCGGATATTGCTGTCCTGGCCCGGCACGATCAATGGTTGGTCATGCAGCATGTCAGGAAAGCCGACCCGGGATTCGGCGGCCGCCGGCCCGATAATGCTGACAGGTTGCCTGGCAATACGCCGGGATAGCCAAGGGGTTTCGTCGTCACCGTGAACGGGTTGATTGGACAGAATAAGATCCAAACGGTGGGCCGATAGTCTTCGTAGCAGATCTTCCAGGCTACCGCTCTGGAGCTTGAGCCCCAGATCCTGGCGGCCGAGCAATGGCCGAAGGAAGCCTTCCTGGAAGTTTCTTGACAGAGTTGCTACCGCGCCAACCTTGAGCACCTCCCGATTGGTCTGGCGCCCGGTTCGGAAAAGGGCTTCCAGTTCCGCGCCCTGGCGAAAAATATCTTCCGCATAGGTAAAGGCCACGCGGCCGGCTTCGGATAGTTTTAGCCGCCGCCCCTCCCGGATGAACAGCTCATGGCCAAGACTGTCCTCGAGTTTACGGATCTGACCGGACAGCGCAGACTGGGATATATGCAGCGCATCCGCTGCGCGGGTCAAATGGCCTGTGCTGGCTACTTTCCAGAAATAGTACAAATGATGATAGTTGAGGCGCATGGATGTTCCCCGGCTTTGCCTTTGTTCTCTTTTGAAGAACAGTTTGATCTTTATAAACCATTTTATCTATGAATTCATAATCGGCAAAGTGGCTCTGTTCGCAAAAGGAGTTCGTTATGCCGACAATCACCAGCGTATTTTCTACCTCCGTCCTGGCTACCTGGCTGGCCTTGCCTATCCTGCTCCTGGCGCTGGCCGGCTTCGCCAACTGGACTCAATCAAAAACCAAGATTGACCATTGCTGGCGCCTGGCGGAGTGTTTGCTGCAAGGGCTGGTTGCGGTCACCGGTGTGGTGGGCTTTTTGCTATTGCTGAAGTCGGCGGGGCTGGATACGCGGTTGCCGGAACTGGGGGCACCGCTCGGGCTGTATCCCGATGGCCTGTCGGTATGGATGGCGCTGATGGTCAGTTTCGTCTCCTGGGTGATTCTGCGATATTCCCGGGATTATCTGCGTGGCGATGCCGCCTTCCCGGTGTTCCTGCCCTGGTTCCTCACCACAGTGGCCAGTGTGCTGGTGTTGGTATTCACCAATCATCTTCTGGTTCTGGCATTCGCCTGGATTGGTGTCAGCCTGGCCTTGCATCAATTGCTGACTCTGTACCCGGACCGGGCCGAGGCCAGGCTGGCGGCAGCGCAGAAGTTCATTACCAGCCGGCTGGGGGATCTGGCGATTATTGGTGCCGTGGTCTTTATCTGGCGCCACTACGGCAGTTTTCGTATTCCGGAGATCTACGCGTTGGCCGGCGAGGTTGGGGCATCCTCCCCTGAGCTGACGATCGCGTCTGTCCTGCTCGCGATTGCCGCTGTGCTCAAGTGCGCACAGATTCCGTTTCATGGATGGTTAATCCGGGTGATGGAAGCGCCTACGCCGGTGTCGGCACTGCTCCATGCCGGTGTAATCAACCTTGGCGGGTTCCTCTGGTTGCGGCTGTTCCCGGTGTTTGAAGGGTTTACAGCGGGTCACTTCCTGCTGTTGCTCGCGGGCGGTGTTACCGCCATCGTGGCAGTGTTCGCCATGATGACTCAAAGCTCGGTAAAACATGCACTGGTTTGGTCAACCAATGCTCAGATGGGCTTTATGCTCTTTGAAATTGCGCTGGGCGCCTACACTCTGGCACTGCTGCACTTGCTGGCTCATTCACTGTATAAGGCGCACTCGCTGCTGGCATCCGGCCGGGCGGTGCGGGCCACCGCTGTCTACTTTTCCGGCCGTCCTAGCGTGCCGCAGCTGGTACTTGCCGGGCTGGCATCAGGTTTGGCAGCCGCGACGCTGTGGTTGCTGCCCGGTCTTGTAGAGCACAAACCAATACTAGCCGCACTGCTGGTGCTCGCGGTTGCCGCTTCGGTGCTCGGTATGCCCTCCGGCAGCACAGCCCGGGCGCGAGTGTCTGTTGTCGCTATGGCGTTCAGCCTGGTCCCTCTTTATGGCCTGCTTAACCTGGTACTCGGGCCCGCGGTTACAGCCGTGACTGCCTTCGAGCTCTGGCCTGTCGCTACGCTGTTGGCGTGGTTGATGCTGGGTATTCTGGCGGTGATGTCCTTGCTCATTCTTCTCGTGCCTGACTGGTCCTGGCTGCAACGGTTGAACCTGCCGCTCAGCCAGGGTCTGTATCTGGATCAACCGTTCGAACGTGTGACACGACGCTGGGCCAGTCAATGGCTTCAGGTTGGTAAAGAGAAGAAGGGCCATGCCCGTTACGTTCTTACCTCAGGAGAATCATCATGAGTGCCACCTTGCGCATACCCGATGTTGATGAAGATCAGGCGGTTGCTCAGATCAGTGTTGCCTGTGAGCGCATTGCCCCGAGTTGGCCCCTGGATCGGTGGATTGCGGTAAACCCCTGGTGGGGCCACCGGCATCAAGGCATTGAAAACGCCGACGCCGAACTGGCTTCCCGTAGCGGGCAGAGCATGTTGATGGCCCCGACATTCTATCTGGACGCCTGGCGGGGCGGCCGTATCCAGGAAAGAGACCTGATAGCTGCAGCCCGTGAGCGGGGGGTCGACCGGCCGACAGGGTTACTGCTGGAGCAGCTGTCCCATTTGCGGCCACGTGAGGGGAAACCGGGTTTGGCACTGACACGGCTCATATCATCTGGTGGCGGTGATGCACTGTCAGAGACCACGCAATTTCTGGGGCTGCTCTGTGGCCGGTTCTTTGACCATCGACAGGGGCAGTGGCTGGTTAATGCCGAATCAACCGACCTGTACCGTTATTGGTTATCCCAGGCTGGCCCCCGAACCCTGTTGACAAAGGCGCTTAAGGCGCAACTTCCGGATGATTGGCGGAGCGCCGCGGGTTTTCTCGCGCAGACCTTACCGTACACTCCTGATCAGTTGGCGGGTGTGGTGCACTCACTGTTACTGCAGTTGCCGGGATGGGCCTCTTGGTGCCGTGGTGAAGATTGGCGGGCGGCTCTGGACGGCCTGCCATCGAACCGGTGCGCCCAGTTAGCCACCGTGTTGCTGGCCTGTGAATGGATGGCGGCGACAGCGCTGTCGGCCAAAGAGCGAGCCCAGTGGCAACAGGCGTTTTCCGGGAGTCAGGTGACCTGGCACGCTCATAACGACGACCCGCTGTTGTGGGTTTGGCATCGCGCTTATGAAATGGCATGGCAACGACAGCTGGCGGATTGCCTACAACGAACGGCAGAACAACCCCGGGGATCTCTGAACCGTATCCCTGAGGTTCAGGCTGCGTTCTGCATCGATGTGCGTTCCGAAGTATTGCGGCGGCATCTGGAGAATACGTCTCCGGAAATCGACACACTGGGCGTTGCCGGATTCTTTGGTCTTCCCGTTACCCATCAGAAACTTGGCCCGTCAGATGATGAAGCCCGACTGCCAGGCTTGCTGGCGCCTGCGTACCGTTATGTTGATACCCTGGGGAGCACATCGGCAGACCAGGTACGAAACAGGCAGCTGGATGGGCGAGAGCAGGTAAGGGAAACGGTTCGACAGGCAAAATACGGCAGCCTTTCAACCTTTACGTTGGTGGAAACCACCGGACTTGCGTGGGCGTGGAAACTGGTACGGGATGGTTTTCAGAAGAACAGCAAAAACTCCGAAGAAGTTGCTGAAGGCCGGTTGTTCCAGCGCTATGGGGGAGATCCGTTATCAGACTTTGAGCGGGTTAATCTGGCAGAAGGCCTGCTGAAATCCATGTCGTTGACTGGTGATTTTGCACCCTTGCTGGTGCTGGTCGGCCATGGTGCCCACACTGATAACAACCCGAACCAGGCCGGGCTTGCCTGTGGCGCCTGTGGCGGCAAGAACGGCGGTGTAAATGCCAGCATTGCGGCCCAGCTGCTGAACGACCGCAGTGTGCGCGCCGGGCTGGCAGATCGGGGTATTGTTCTGCCAGAGAGTACTTTGGTTATGGCCGCGGAGCATTGCACGGTGACTGACCAGGTGCGCCTGCTGGGAAAAACGGCGATACCCGCAAGTCATGAACGCATCGCCAACCAACTGGTGCAGAGCTTCAGCAATGCTTCGGCAGCCACGCGTCGTGAGCGGGCAGCTATCCTTGGCCTGAACGGTCATTCCGATACGGCTCTGCTGAATGAACTTAAAAAACGCACTCACAACTGGGCTGAGGTCAGGCCTGAATGGGGGCTGGCAAATAACGCTGCCATGATTATCGCCCCCCGGCACCGCAGCCGGGCGATCAATCTGGCTGGCCGCTGTTTTCTTCATGATTACAGGCCGGAGCTGGATGTTACGGGGGCTGTGTTGTCTGCCTTAATGTCAGCACCGATGGTGGTGGCAAACTGGATTAATCTTCAGTATTTCGGATCGGTTAGCCAACCGTCACTCTATGGTGCCGGCAACAAGCTCTTGCATTCTGTTATAGGTGGAAACATCGGCGTTGTCGAGGGTAACGGCACGGATCTTCGCATTGGGTTGCCCTGGCAATCCGTTCACGACGGTGAACGCCTGCGCCATGAACCCATGCGCCTGACTGTGGTGATTGACGCACCAGCAGAACGGATTGAACAGGTACTGCAATCCCAGGACGACGTCAGAGCCCTGGTTGAAAACCGGTGGCTCTGGCTCTGGCGGATGGGTGAGCAAGGCCTGCAGCAGTACTCGGATGGCCGCTGGCTGGCGGCCTGAGCTTTACATGTTGCTGGCGTTCGCCGCCGTGGTATAGGCCCAGTCAACGGATTTTGGCTGGGCACTATCGGCAACGAACAGGTGGCCGATGTCTGGCACCGCGTACCACAGTTCACCCCTGCTTGGGTTGTGGCGGGCGAATTCGTTGTGGCTCATGCCAACTTCCCAGATCTCGTCACTGTTCCAGCCCACCGGCACAAGCTCTATCCGCACTTCCGAGCCAATCAGACTGATGGCTTCGATACGCAGCGGTAAACGGGCGTGAATCGCTGGCGCCCGGGCAAGGTGGACCTCATGGGGGCGCAAGTACAGCTGGGCTTCCTGGTCAAACTTCTGCCCGGGCAGAGACACCCAGGCATCCCCCTGAACCAGCTTATGATTTTTCACGACGCCGGAGATCACATTGACATGGCCCAGGAAGTCGAACACAAACCGGCTTTCGGGCCGTGCGTACAGATCGGTAGGTTCGTTGACCTGTTCCACCTGTCCCTGGCTCATGACCACCACCTGATCGGACAGCTCCAGGGCTTCTTCCTGATCGTGGGTGACGAAGATGCTGGTAAAATGGAACTCGTCATGCAGCGCCCGCAGCCAGCGGCGAAGGTCTTTACGCACTTTTGCGTCCAGAGCACCAAAGGGTTCATCCAGCAGCAGAATGCGAGGCTGGGTGGCCAGGGCCCGGGCCAGGGCCACCCGTTGCTTCTGGCCACCGGACAGTTGCGCCGGGTAACGGTCGGCCAGTTGCGGTAACTGAATCATCTCCAGCAACTTGGCTACCCGTTGGCGAATCTCGGCTTTCGGCGGCCGCTGTTTACGGGGCAGGGATTCCAGGCCAAATGCGATGTTCTCCGCCACGGTGAGGTGGCGGAACAGGGCGTAATGCTGAAACACGAAACCGATATTGCGATCCCGCACATGAAGGTTGCTGACGTCATCGCCGCCAAACAGGATGCGGCCTGCGTCTGAGGACTCGAGCCCGGCAATAATCCGCAGCAGGGTGGTTTTACCCGAACCGGACGGGCCCAGGAGTGCGGTCAGTTTACCCTCAGGAATCTCCAGGGAGACGTTATTAAGGGCCCGGAAGCGGCCGAAGCTTTTGGAAATCCGGTCGATAGTGATGCTCATATCAGACACCTCCTTTCTCGGGCGTCAGGATCGTTGGGCGGGATTGGCGCCACTCTACAAAGGCTTTAACAATTAGGGTCAGGATGGCTATGGTTGCCAGCAGGGCGGCACTGGCGAAGGCACCTACCACGTTATAATCTTGATAAAGCAGTTCAACATGCAGCGGTAAGGTATTGGTTTCACCGCGAATGTTACCTGAAACAACCGACACGGCACCGAATTCACCCACGGCGCGGGCATTGGTCAGTACTACGCCGTAGATCAGCGCCCACTTGATGTTAGGCAGGGTAATCTTCCGGAAAATACGCCAGCCAGACGCACCCAGAACCACGCCGGCTTCTTCTTCCTCACTGCCTTGCTGTTGCATCAGCGGGATCAGCTCGCGGGCAACGAACGGGCAGGTCACAAACACGGTGACCATGACAATGCCCGGCCAGGCAAACATCAACTGGACATCGTGGGTGGCCAGCCAGCCGCCGAGCCAACCGTTCCGGCCGTAAAGCAACAGATACAGCAAGCCGGCGATTACCGGTGATACGGCAAAGGGAATGTCGATAAGGGTCACCAGCAGTTTCCGGCCCGGAAACCGGAACCGGGTAACGGCCCAGGCGAGGGCAGTACCGAAGATGAGATTGAGTGGTACCGTCAGTGCTGCAACCAGCAGGGTCAGGCCGATGGCGTGCAGGGTGAACTGATCCAGCACGTTACCGGTAAAGGTGCTCCAGCCAGAACTGAGGGCCTGGAAGAAAATGACCACGACCGGAATCACCAGCAGAACAAGCGACACCAGAACCGCAGCACCAATGAGCAGGCGGCGCAACCAGGGTTGATCGCCAACGCGATGATGTTCAGCCGCCATCTATCGGCCCTCCAGACGGCGCAGGTATCGGCCCTGCCAGAGGTTAATGGCAAACAGCAATACCAGTGAGGCCAACAGAACAACCGAGGCAATGGCGCTGGCCGCAGCGTAGTCGTATTCCTGCAACCGGATAAATACCATCAGGCTGGTAACTTCGCTGACGTAGGGGGTATTGCCGGCAATGAATATGATGGCGCCGAATTCTCCCAGGCTGCGGGTGAAGGAAAGCGCGATGCCTGTGACCAGCGCGGGCCACAATGACGGAAAGATGACCTTGCGGAAGACCCGGCCATCGGAGGCCCCAAGGCTGACGGCGGCTTCCTCATCCGCCGGTGACAATTCCTCCAGCACCGGCTGGACAGTGCGCACCACAAAGGGAATGCTGGTGAAAGCCATGGCAACCACAATACCTAACGGGGTGAACGCCACTTCAATGCCCAGCTTGGCCAGCCACTGGCCGTACCAGCCGTTTTGGGCAAACAGGGTAGCGAGGGTAATACCTGCAACCGCGGTAGGCAGCGCAAATGGTAGGTCGACAAAGGCATCCAGTACGCGCTTGCCCGGGAAGTCATAACGCACCAGAACCCAGGCCAATAACAAGCCAAAGACACCGTTAAACAGCGATGCGGCCAGGGCCGTCCACAATGTCACCTTGTAGGATTCAACCACCCGGGGATCGGTGATCGTGAACCAGAACTGATCCCAGGTCATGCCGGATGTTTCCACCACCAGGCCAGATAACGGGAGCAATAAAACCAGGCTGACGAAGAACAACGAAATGCCAAGGCTCAGCCCGAACCCCGGCAATACCCGTTTGCTACAACCTGAAAAGCGCCGCGCTGGGGCGGCGCTCATTTGAGCGGGAGCAGACATCTTAGCCTCTTACCGACGCCGCTGTAACTGGTCGAGTTTGCCACCGCTGCTGAAATGCTTGGTCATGGCGTTTTCCCAGCCGCCAGCAATCTCGTCGATGGATTTCAACTTCAGCTCACGGAAACGGTCTGCGTTTTCCTCGATAACCTTTTGGTTATGGACCCGGTAGTTGAACCCGGCAAGCAAGCGCTGGGAATCTTCAGAATACAGATGGCTCAGGTACTCTTTTGCCAGTTCTTCAGTCCCGTTCTGGCGGGTGTAATCGTCAATCCAGGTGACCGGGAACTCTGCGAGGAAGCTAACTTTGGGCGTGATGACTTCGTACTCGCCGTTTTCAAAACGGTCCGCAATATTCAGGACTTCGGATTCGAAGGTCAGTAGTGCATCGCCAATACCACGCTCAACAAAGGTGGTGGTGGCGCCACGACCGCCGCTGTCAAACACCCGGACACTGCCCAGGAAGTCAGCCAGGAACTGGTCGATTCTGGCTTCGTCGTCACCAAAGGTATCCTGGGCGTACCCCAGTGCTGCCAGATAGGTGTAACGGCCATTGCCGGAGGTTTTCGGATTCGGCATCACTAGGGAAACATCATCACGAACCAGGTCATCCCAGTTCTGGATGTTCTTCGGGTTGCCCTTGCGTACAAGGAACGCCATGGTGGAGTAGTAGGGGGAGCTGTTGTTCGGTAAACGCTCGGACCAGTTTTCCGGGATCAGGCGTCCGCGCTCATGCAGGATGTCTATGTCGGTGACTTGGTTGAACGTGGCCACATCGGCCTTGAGGCCCTGAATGATGGCCTGCGCCTGGCGGGATGAGCCAGCGTGGGATTGGCGAATATTGACCGTTTCACCGGTTTTTTCCTGCCAGTGCTTCTGGAACTCCGCGTTGTAGGCCGCGAACAGTTCCCGGGCGATGTCATAGGAAGTATTGAGAAGCTCGCGATCAGCCGCCAGCGCTGGCTGGGCGGAGAGCAGGGCTGCGCCCAGAGCAAAACCTTTAAGCAGTTGTTTCATCAGACGCTCCTCAGAACCGGAAATAGTGAATCTGAGAAGCAATCTAACAAAGTTTTTTAAGAACCAAAAATACTAAAAGAAAATAATAATAGCGCTTTCGGGAATGAGGGCGCCGCGCCTGATCAGTATTTCAGCAATGCGGAGCCCCAGGTGAACCCTCCGCCGAAGGCCTCCAGCAGAACGGTTTCACCCCGTTTGATACGTCCATCCCGAACGGCCTCATCCAGTGCCAGGGGAATGGACGCTGCGGAGGTGTTGCCATGGCGATTAACAGTCACCACAACCTGGTCCATGGACATATCCAGTTTGCGGGCCGTGGCGGCAATGATGCGCAGGTTTGCCTGATGTGGTACCAGCCAGTCGATGTCGGATTTTCGCATCTGATTGGCCTGCAGGGTTTCATCCACAATCTGGCCAAGGGTGTTTACCGCAACCTTGAACACCTCGTTGCCTTTCATTTCTACAAACGCATTGCCTGCCTTGATGACATCGAAGTGGTTAGATACGCCGCAAGGAACGTGTAGCAGATCCTCGTAGCGGCCATCGGCGTGGAGGTGAGTGGACAGAATTCCGGTTTCTTCGTTGGCCTCAAGAATTACCGCACCGGCACCATCACCGAACAGGATGCAGGTGCCCCGGTCTTCCCAATTGATGATTCGGGAGAACACCTCAGCGCCGATGACCAGTGCCTTCTTACTGGTGCCGGTTTTTATGAACTTCTCAGCCGTTGCTAGGGCATAGACAAAACCGCTGCATACCGCCTGGATATCAAAGGCGGGGCATCCCTGAATACCAAGCCTGGCCTGGAGAATACAGGCACAGCTAGGGAAAACCTTATCCGGGGTGGTGGTAGCAAAAACAATAAGGTCAATATCCGTTACCTCAATGCCTGCGGCTTCGATGGCTCGCAGTGCGGCCTGTTCTGCCAGATCAACCGTGGACTGGCCGGGCAGGGCGATGTGACGCTGTTCAATGCCGGTGCGCTCACGAATCCATTGATCAGAGGTATCCACCTTCTGTTCAAGGTCACGATTGGTAACGATGTTGTCCGGCAGGTAGGAACCGGTTCCGGCAATACTTGCAAAAGTCATGCGCTGTGTCCAGGGTCGATAACGGTAACAATAGACCCATGCTAACCCTTTGCAACCGGATTGGTTATTAGCGGATTGTCAAAGACCACCCGGGCGACGCAATGCCAACCCGGGGTCTTGAGTTGGCTTTAATCAGCCCTGCTTGAGGGTGTTCATATCGATCACGAAGCGGTACTTCACGTCGCTCTTTTTCAGCCGATCGTAGGCGTCGTTGATGTTGCGGATGTCCAGCATTTCCACGTCACAGGTAATGTTGTGCTCAGCGCAGAAATCGAGCATTTCCTGGGTTTCCGGCATACCGCCAATCAGCGAACCGGCTACCACCCGCCGTTTGGTGACCAGCAGGCCCGCCTGCAGCGCGGGTTCCACGGGCGTCAGCAGCCCCACCAGAATATGGGTGCCATCGTATTTCAGGCACTTGAGGTAGGGGTTGAGATCGTGGGCCACAGGAATGGTGTCGAGCAAGAAGTCGAACGAATCCGCAGCGGCCTTCATCTGGGCCTTGTCTGTGGAAATGATGACGTGATCAGCACCCTGCTTCTTCGCCTCCGCCACTTTGCTTTCTGAACGGGTGAAGATGGTGACTTCCGCCCCCATGGCCTTGGCCAGCTTCACACCCATGTGGCCCAGGCCACCCATACCAAGAACGCCCACTTTATGGCCCTTGCCAACTTTGAAGTGCTTAAGCGGGGAGTAAGTGGTGATACCGGCACACAAGAGCGGTGCAGCGCTGGCCGGGTCCAGGTTTTCCGGCACGCGTACCACGAAACGATCGCTTACCACGATGTTCTCGGAATAACCGCCATGGGTGACGGTGCCATCGTGGCGATCCAGGCTTCCATAGGTCATGGTGGAGCCTTCTATACAGTATTGTTCCAGCCCGGAATCGCAGGCGGAACATGTACGACAGCTATCAACCATACAGCCTACGCCCACCAGATCGCCGGGCTGGTAACGGGTAACATCCCGGCCTACGGCAGTGACACGGCCAATGATCTCGTGACCAGGAACAACGGGATACTGAGAGCCGCCCCAGTCGTTCTCGACGGTATGCAGGTCACTGTGGCAAACGCCGCAGTAATCAATTTCAATGGCGACGTCGTCTGGTCTCAGTTCGCGCCGGTCGAAGGAGTAGGGCGCCAGGCCGGAAGTAGGGCTTGATGCAGCGTATGC
Organism: Marinobacter sp. NSM; assembly: GCF_052380025.1. NCBI lineage: Bacteria > Pseudomonadati > Pseudomonadota > Gammaproteobacteria > Pseudomonadales > Marinobacteraceae > Marinobacter > Marinobacter sp. NSM. The sequence continues at coordinate 607,410 of NZ_JBQTCK010000001.1, read as the reverse complement.
GCGGGTGTTGGCCATTAGAAACTCCTTGCTGGATAAATATGACGGTGTACCGAATCTGTTACGGTAACATTGATTTTCAGACCAGTGAACGAACGCTCCTTTCTAATCAGCCGGAGTCTCGGCTTCAGCCAGGATCTCTGGTTTCTTCAATGCTTTCTGGAACAGGTCCTTGTTCTCTGCAATCAGCAGGGCGCATTGCTCCGCCAGTTGCTCCGGCATATCCGGGATTTTCTTCTCAAACCAGAGCTGGATATTCTCCGAGAGCTCCAGCATTTTATCGCGGGCATCAGCTTCGGCTTTGGAAGTGAAAAGCATCGAGTCGGGATTCTTGAGTGCCATTTCGAGTCCGTCGCGGTCTGAGTAGAACAAAGATTGAACAGCCATTAAGAAGATTCCTCGCTGTTTATGGATGACTGTATAAATATACAGTCCCATAGTAGCCTATTATGATCTCGTTATCGAGCCCTCTGGAATTATGTTAGGTTCTGGGAAGATATTTCAGTTAAAGACACTCAAACGGACACAGGCGGCTATCTCTATGAAAGTAACCATCATCGGCGCAGGCATTATGGGAACGACGTTTGCCATCCTGGCAAAGGAACTGGCCCCGGAGCTGGACGTAACCATCCTGGAACGCCTGGACCAGGCAGGGGCGGGTAACTCCTGGGCATTCAACAATGCCGGCACCGGTCACGAAGCCAACTGCGAGCTTAACTACACGCCGGTGGATGAAGAAGTTATTTCCGTTGAAAAGGCCCTGAAGATTCACGCCCAGTTCAACGTAGCGAAGCAGTTCTGGGCCTACCTGGTTGATAGGGGGGCCATTAAAGAGCCGACCAGCTTCATCAACCAGACCAGGCACTGCACTATCGTTTCCGAACCCTCCATCGATGAGCTGAAACTGCGATTCAAGGAAATGTCCGCGCATCATTTCTTTGAGCATATGCAGTACTCCGAAGACTTCGACGAAATCAAAAGCTGGATTCCCCTCACCATGGAGGGGCGCGCCCGTGACGAGAAGATGGCTGCTACCGTCATCGAAGCGGGTACCGACGTAAACTTTGGCACCTTAACGGAACTCATGGCGGATTACGCCGTGAATGAGCTGGGCGTGAAGATCGAATATGGCGTGCATGTTAAGCGGGTGCATCGCAGCCCCGCGGGCAGTTGGCTGGTGGAAACCCGGTCCCGGGGCGCGCCAGTTCAACACCGGGCGGACGTTCTGTTCGTGGGTGCCGGCGGAGGCGCCTTCCCGATTCTGAAGAAAAGTCACCTGCCGTTCGCCCGTCGATTTACTGGCTTTCCCGTGGGTGGGCGTTTTCTGCAGGCCAGGATTACTCCGGAACAGGCCGACCATTACCGGGCCAAAACCTATGGAAAAGCAGAGGTGGGAGCGCCGCCGATGTCGGTTCCGCATCTGGATTTACGGGTGGCTGATGGCCAGCATTACCTGTTGTTCGGTCCGTTTGCCTCGTTTAAGCCCGTATTGGAAAAAGGCAGGGGATTTGTCGATTACCTTCGGGCCATGCGACTGCACGATATTCCAGGACTGCTGAACGTCGCCCTTGAGCATTTCCCGCTGGTGAAGTATCTGATCTCCGAAACCTTCAAAGGCGATAAGAGCATGCTGGCGGCCCTCGACAAGTTTGCCCCCGGCCTGAGCCAGAAGTTTGACTGGAAGCCCATAGAGGCGGGGCAGCGGGTACAGATCATCAAGGATGGTGACTTGCAGATGGGCACAGAGATTATCGTGTCTTCTGATAAAACCTACGGCACCATACTGGGTGCATCTCCGGGTGCTTCGGTATCTCCGGAGGCGATGCTGCGGGCGCTTGAGCAGTTAATGCCCGCTATCGTTGAAAACGATGAAGCCAAAGCGAAACTGAGAGCCATGTTTCCGGAAGATAATCTGGACACGCTGATCAACAACCCCGAACGGTATCGGGAGGTGCGGGATGCTGCCAATACATCACTTGGCATTACTTCAAAACTGCCCGGTTAAAAACGTGGAAGGGAATGACAAGTGAATGTGCTTGAACTCAAGGTTCCACCGATTATCCTGACGCTTCTCTTCGGGGCTGCGATGTGGGCCGTTTCCCGGGTGCTGCCCTCCGGTTACTTCGCCTTTCCGGGGCGGCTGGTTCTTTGCGCCATTGTTTTGATGGCCGGTGCAAGCATCGCGTTACTGGGCGTTCTCGCGTTTAAGCGCGCAGGCACAACGGTGGATCCACGCACGCCTCACCAGACCAATAGCCTGGTGGTCAATGGTGTTTATCGCCACACCAGAAACCCCATGTACGTGGGATTTCTGGCGATTCTGGCAGCTTGGTGGCTTTATCTCGGCAGTGTGTTCGCCGCATTGTTGCTTCCGCTCTATGTGTTATATATGAATCGCTTTCAGATCAAGCCCGAGGAGCGGCATATGCGGGCACTCTTCGGAGAGCAATACAACCAGTATTCGGCGGAAGTTCGACGCTGGTTGTAACAGATTTTCCTAACCCGGAAGTGGGATGTACTCGTCCTCATCCCCCGGAACGGTGGGAAATCGGCCGTTTTCCCAATCCCGTTTAGCCTCTTCAATTCTCTCCTTACGACTGGAAACGAAGTTCCACTCGATAAACCGTTTACCAAGGGGCTCGCCACCAATTAGTGCGAGCCGCGTTTCTTCCAGGGCTTCAACGGTGACACCTTCCTGCGCTGCCAGAACCGCCATGGAGAACTCGGGAATCTCCGTTCCGCCTGCCAGAAGTCGACCTTTCGCCACATAGAGGCCGCGTTCTCGGGCGTCTGGCAAGGTAAGCTTTTGGCCAGCCTTCAGCCAGGCTTCTATATACAGAGTGTCGGCAAACACCTTCACCGGAGAGGTCTCACCATAGGCGGTACCCATCATTACACGGACAGGTACATCACCTACCGACACGGAGGGAACGGTACTCTCCGAGTAGTGGTAAAAGGCGGGATCTGTTTCTTCTTCCGCCTCAGGCAGTGCCAGCCGTAACTGCAAGCCATGCAGTGTGTGGTCAGTTGCCGTAATCTCCGAGCGTTCCCGTTCTGAATGCACAATACCGTGCCCGGCCACCATCAGATTAATATCGCCCGGGCGGATGGGTTGCAGGCTCCCGAGGGAATCACGATGCAGGATTTCGCCTTCAAACAGGTAAGTGACGGTAGCAATGCCAATATGCGGGTGAGGGCGCACATTGATGCCGTCGCCGGCAGGAAAGTGTGCAGGCCCCATATGATCAAAGAAAATCCAGGGTCCGATCATCTTTTAGCCCACCACCGGAAGAACCCGCCGCACTGAAAAGCCGCCGAGTTCTCGTTCACGAGGTTGCAGGAGTTGAACCAACGCGCCACATTCTTTGGTGATTGGGCAGTCGAATTCGGTTTCCGGTGACAGGTTGCTCATGCGGGCTCCAGAGCTGATAAAGAAGTAGGTTGATTGATTGAAGATTGGTTGCACGTTTCGGGGCTGTCAAATAGCGCGCGCTCTGTTAGCGTTGTTGTTTTTTACCAAACCTTGAATGAGATGTCCCTATGCCAAAGCGAACGCCTCGCGATACTGCCCCGTTGATCGCGACCCTCAACGATCTCGCGATACTGGCCGATTATTCGCTGATGGACACCCTAAACTGTGACCCTGAGGGAACAACAAGCGGAGTCGACCACGCACCCCGTCAGGTATTTTCTGGCCACTACGTACCTGTCAGACCCACACCCATTGAAAACCCTGAATACGCCGCGCACGGCAAGAGTCTGTTTCGAGAACTGGGCTTTGCCGACCCCCTCGCGCAGTCGGAAGACTTTGTGCGGATGTTTTCAGGCGATTTAACCGGTGTACCGGAGCCTCTGCGTAAAACCGGATGGGCGTGTGGTTACGCGCTTTCTATCTACGGGAACGAATACACTCAGCAATGCCCATTCCAGACCGGCAATGGTTACGGTGATGGTCGCGCTGTTTCCGTGCTTGAGGCCGTCATCAACGGTCAACGCTGGGAGATACAGCTCAAAGGAGGAGGGCGCACACCCTACTGCCGTGGTGCAGACGGCCGGGCCGTTCTTCGCTCAAGTGTCCGTGAGTTCCTGGCCCAGGAGCACATGCACGCGCTGGGTGTTCCTACGTCACGATCTCTCAGCCTGTACGTTTCCAAAACCGAGAAAGTTCGGCGCCCGTGGTATTCAGAGGGATCACGATCGATCGACCCGGATGTGCTGGTATTCGAGCCCGTCGCCATTTCTACGCGGGTTGCGCCGTCGTTTATCCGGGTAGGGCAGCTCGAGCTCTTTGGGCGCCGTGCCCGTAAGAACGAACACCCTAAGGCCATGGAAGAACTCGAAAAGATCGTCTTTCACCTGATCGATCGTGAGTACGATGGCCTTATAGACCAGACATTATCCACTGCCGAAAAAGTCGTGTTGCTTGCCCGTGAGTTCCGCAGCCGCCTTACGTCGCTGGTGGCCAACTGGATTCGCGTTGGCTATTGCCAGGGCAACTTCAACAGCGACAACTGTGCAGCCGGCGGATTCACCCTCGACTATGGTCCCTTTGGATTCATCGATCTGTTCGACCCTCGTTATCAACCGTGGACCGGCGGCGGTCAGCACTTTTCGTTCCTTAACCAACCCGCGGCGGCAGAACGCAATTTCCATTCATTCTGCACGGCGTTGCAGCCGTTATTAAAGGCGCATCCGGATAGTTTGCGGCAACTGGACGAACTCGAAACTGGTTTTCCGCAACAGATGCAAACTCAAATGGAGAAGATGTGGGCGGCCAAACTGGGACTGGAGGCGTTCGACGAGGATCTGTTCCGAGAACTGCTAACCCTGATGGTGCACACGCCCGTCGATTACACGATGTTCTTCCGGGAACTTTCTGCGGTGCCCAACGATATCGAACCATTGCAGAAAAGCTTCTACAGGAGGCTGACGGATACGACGATCCCCGAAGGCCTGGAGAAGCGCTGGTCGGCATGGCTCACAAAATGGAGATCGATCACTGAGTCTGTTGATCGTGAATCGCTATCCACCCAGATGAAACTCGTCAACCCGAAGTACAGTTTGCGGGAATGGTTCGTTGTGCCTGCCTACAAGCAAGCCGCACAAGGAAATTACGCGTTGCTGCGTGAACTGCAGGACGTGATGACGCAGCCCTATGCTGAACAATCGAAGGATGTAGAGAACAAATACTACCGGCCAAAGCCGCTGGAGTTCTTCAACGCTGCTGGGGTATCGCACCTTAGCTGCTCTTCGTGAGCATTTGTTGATGTTGAAGGGTACTCCGCCCACCAGGCAATCTCAGTTATTTGGCTGCGCATAATGTATATTATGTTAAATACGGTATAGACCAGGATGTCTCTTTTGCAGGAGACACAGAATCGTTTACCTCTCCCTCACCCAAAACTAGAAAACATAAATGAAGCCAACACCAATCTCCGCCTCGTAATTGTTGCGCGTGATCGGGCTGTCTGAAACCTCACTCCCAAAGGCTTCGTAAAGAGCCTCACCGAAGATCTGCCAGTTCTTGTGCAAGTAATTACGGTAGCTAACATTGAACCCTGTTGATCTGTACCCGCTATCAACATCGGTTGCCGGTAGGCCGGAATCTATGGACTGTTGTGTGGTCACACCAAAGTCACGGTTGGCAAGCTTGCCATCGTGGAACGTAACAACCGCACCCACTTGCCAGCCAGTGCCGTTGGGCTTGCAGGCCAGGCAGGTTCCTGCCCCGAAAATTCCCAGTGTACCGACCTCGCCTGTTAAGACACGGCCATCCAGAAAGTAACGCCAGTCTTCCGTCAGCGCATGGCGCACTTCCAGCAGCACGGTGACTCCGGAACGTGAATCGCCTAGACCAACCCATCGCCATGGATTATTTATGGTACATCACAGACAGCTTACTCTAGCTTCGCCAAAATTGCGGTGAGAACATCACGAACACGCTCAGCAACTCCAGTCGCCCCAAAAGCATGGCAACCATCAACACCCACTTTGCCGCATCTGGTAATGGTTGAAAATTACCCGCAGGGCCGATGGTGTCACCAAGGCCGGGCCCCACGTTTGCGAGTGCCGTCGCCGCCCCCGTCAAACTGGTTACGAGGTCAAGGCCCAATGCGGCAAGAACTGCTGCCACCACCGCTAACGTTGCCAGGAATATAAATGAGAACGCTACGCTGGACGCCACGATTTCATCACTGATGATCCGCCCGTTGTAATGCCTTGCTATAACCGCTCTTGGGTGGAGCAATCTCGATACCTGCTCCCGCAGTAGCAGCATGGATAGCTGGAACCGGAAGATCTTCATGCCACCACTTGTTGAACCGGAACAGCCACCTACAAACGTGAGAAAGAAAAACAGGACCACGACCAGAGGTCCCCATAGCGAATAATCCTGAGAAGCATAGCCCGTTGTCGTTACAACCGATGTCACATTGAATAGCGCGTGCACAAACGCATCCAGTGGAAACGTTCCGTCATTCCAGATGCGGTATACAGCAATAACGGCTGCAATCAGAAACAGGAACTTTAGGAAAAAGTGAATTTGCTGATCGCGCAGTAACGGCTGAACTTGCCCGTTCAATAGTCTGACGAACAGGAAAAATGGAATACCGCCGAGCATCATGAAAATACTCGCAGCAAAGAGTATCGATAATTGGTCAAACTGCCCCATCGAGCTATCTGATGTGGAGTAGCCGCCGGTGGATACGGTTGTCAGGGCATGGTTCACTGCGTTGAACAGATCCATGCCCAAGGCCCAGTACGTTAGGATGCAGCCGAATGTCAGCACCAGATAACTGGCAACCAGCCCCCTCGCAAGACGGTTCGTGCGCGGCACGGCTTTCTCCGTCCACTCTGAAGATTCCGTAGCGAACAGCCGCATACCACCAATTCGGAGAAATGGAAGAATCGCTACGGCCATGCCAATGATGCCGATACCTCCCATCCATTGCATGATCGATCGCCAGAGCAGAATGTCTCCCGGGAGGTGGTCTAACCCACTCATTACCGTAGAGCCCGTGGTTGTCACGCCAGAGATGCTTTCGAAGAATGCGTCTGTAATACTCAGGTCAAGATCACTCAACAATAACGGCAGGCTTGAGAATAATGGAATAAAAATCCAGGCAGATACGGTCAGGATAAACATTTGCCTTTGTTTTAGGGCATGGCGGCGTTTTCCGCCCGCTCCAAAAAAACATAACAGGCCAACAGCGCAACAGATACTGGCGGACTTCACGAAAGCCAGCCAATCCGGTGTATCACCGAACATTAGGAGATTTACTGGCAGTGTCATCAGTAAACTGAGCAAAATCAGTAGGAAACCGAGTATTTGGATAACTGGAAGGATATTTAACAGAGGCAGCATCAGGATCGCCCAGACCGTTCACGTATCATTTTTGCCAGCAGACAGCCTATGACAGCCCCTGTTAACTGGGAATAAGTAGACAAAGCAGCATAGAGTAATTCGGCTTTGGTGTGGGTATCAATATAGTCACCGGGAAGCGCTGCGATAGTTGAAATTGCGGCAAAGAAAAATCCCCATTTGGCACCGTATACCCAAGCAAAAAAACCACGGGGGCCCGGTACGGAAATATGGACGTCACAGGCTGAGAAGCCTGCCTGTTCGCCACAGCCAAAAACCCAAGCCAAGCCAGCGCAATCACCAAATAGCCCCAAAAGCCCGGTTTTAATCTATAGACTCCCATCGCCGACAAGCCCTGCTCTCGACCAAGTTTGCCTCAGACGGCGTAAGGAAATCACATCCGGGGTGGAATTAGGACGGTACAAAGTGAAATTTTACGGTATTTTTACGGCGCTGAGAACACAGCCACGAAAGCTGTGTGAGAAGATTTCGTCAACAAGGTATTCACCGATATCGGAACCGCACCCATGATCGAAAAGCAACAGTTCATTGTCATTGGCCTTGGCGTGTTCGGGGCCACGATCGCACGCGAATTAACTCGCCTCGGCCACGAAGTGCTGGGTATTGATTCGGACGAACAACGAGTTGACCGACTGGCTGATGAAATCACTCATGCAGTGATCGCGGACGTCACAGACGAAAACTCGCTCATTGAACTGAACGCCGGCAGTTACGATACCGCTGTAGTGGCCATAGGTAGGAACGTCGAAGCTACGATGCTCGCCACGCTGCAACTCCGAGAACTTGGGGTAAAGAAGGTCTGGGCCAAGGCGCTGACAAACCAGCACCATCGCATTCTGGAAAGGCTTGGAGCGACCCGAATCATTGCACCGGAGTTCGAGATGGGTGTCCGGATCTCTCAGGAACTGAACTACCCGATGGTGCATGATTACCTGGGCCTGGACGACGACTATTTCATCGTGGACTTTCACACCACCGAAGACCTCGTTGACAAGACCATCGGAGAGGTGATCAACGGCGAACCGGTTGAAGCTCTGGTGGTTAAGCGCATGAAGGAAGCACATCCCCACCCGGACCACACCTGGACGATCCGAAAAGGCGACAGGATTGTCCTCGGTGGCCGGCTCGAAGACTTGAGGGATCTTGTTAACCGTCTATGAAAATTCATTTTCTGGATCTGGTTTCCTACGGTGCTAGAGGCGAACCTTCCTCAAAAGGAAGCATGAACCCACCGAGACTCCTACTTGAGTCGTTTCTGGTTCTCATCGCTCTTGGCGCTTGCCTGCTGAAGTTGCCCTTTGCGACCGTTGAGCCAGTGACTTGGATGGAAGCCGCCTTTACCGCTACCTCGGCGGTGACTGTGACTGGGCTTGTGGTGGTTGACACTGGGAGCCAGTACACCCTGTTCGGACAACTAGTGATATTGGCCTTGATTCAACTGGGCGGACTGGGATTGATGACCTTCGCGGTGCTCACGGCCCTCGCCCTGGGCTTCAAGCTGAGCCTCCAGCACCAAATGGTTGCGCAGGAAGCTTTCAACGAAATTTCGCTTCAGACGGCCAGGCGGGCCAGTGGGTCGATAGCCGCCTTCGCCTTGACGGCAGAAGCTATCGGCGTTGTGTTACTCGGCGTGTTTTTTGTCCCGGAGTTGGGGTGGTCCGAGGGTCTTTACCAGGCCTTGTTTTACACGATTTCAGCGTTTAACAATGCCGGTTTCGCCCTGTCTCCAGATAGCCTTTCTGCCTACGTTGACCATCCTGGCATCAGTCTGTCCGTGACGGCCCTGTTTATCACCGGCGGCCTGGGTTACATCGTCATCATGGAGCTCATCGATAAGCGATGTTGGTCGAGGTTGTCGGTTTACGTCAAAGTCATACTGCTTGCCACCTTGCTACTGAATCTGTTCGCCACCGGCGCCATTCTGCTACTTGAGTTTGGCAACCCCGCTACCCTTGGTGCACTGGATAGTTTCTGGGACAAGCTCCTGGCCGCCTGGTTTCAAGGCGTGACTCCACGAACCGCAGGCTTCAACACCCTTGATATTGGAGCGTTAACCGCCGGCACCAGTGTGCTGATGCTGCTTCTAATGTTCATCGGTGGTGCCCCGAACTCCACGTCCAGTGGTATCAAGATCTCAACTTTCATCATTATGCTTGCCGCAACCCGTTCGTTTTTGCGGGGCAACTTGAACGTGAGTTTTTTCAAACGCTCCCTCAGCAGCGAGACCGTACTCAAAGCCCTCGCCACAGCCACCATCGGGATGGCGGTGGTTTTTCTGGGGGTTGTGTCACTGAGTATTCTGGTTGAGGATGAGTTTCTAGATATCGCGTTTGAGGTGGTTTCCGCATTCGGCACCGTTGGTCTTTCACGGGGTACGACGGGCGAGCTCGGCACCGCCGGCCAGTTGGTCATCATGGCAATCATGCTGATCGGCCGTCTTGGCCCACTTACTTTGGGTTATACCCTGACAGTCCGTAGGAAATCCCGTGTTCGCTATGCGAAAACCGAGTTCCCGGTGGGCTGATCAGGAACCGAACCTGCCTCAATCCACAGCGATCCCCTCAATGGCATGCCAAGCCTCGGTCGATGTTTCGCTGAGTTGGTTGTTTTTCTCTTCGATGAATAATGCGGCGATATCATGCTGATCAGCGACCGCCGTTCCTTCCCTTGCTCCAAGACACAGTAAGGCAGTGGACCAGGCATCTGCCCGGATAGGGTCTTGATCGATGACTGTCACGGATACCGTGGAATGGCTAACCGGCCAATCTGTCCGCGCGTCCAACACATGGCTGTAGCACTGGCCCTGATCGTCGAGGTAATGGCGGTTGGTGCCTGAAGTCATAACCGATAGCGGGGCATCACTGCGAATCGTGATCACCTTATGAATAGACCGCTCTTCGGGCGTTGGCCGCTCAATGGCAACCCTCCACGGGTCTCCGCCTGGCTTGTAGCCTTGGGTTTTCAGTTCACCGCCCAGTTCCACCAGGTAGTGTTCGATGCCCGCAGACTCCAGCACGTCAGCCACCTTTTTGACTGTATACCCCTGAGCGATCGATGACAGATCAACCTGCAGACCGGGCGCGGACTTGGCCAGCGCATTACCGGCCCTTGCGACCACATGCTTGATTCCAAGGTTCTTTAGCTGATTTCGCAGCTCAGTCTCCGAAGGAACGGAAAGCTGCTGACCACTGAATCCCCAAAGGTCAAAAATGGGCTTTATGGTCAGGTCATAGCACCCACGACTGGCTTTGGTTACCTCTCGTGCCTTTGCAATCAGGTTTACGATTTCAGGCCCGACTTCCAGAACCTCCGACGCGCCGGCGCGGTTAAAACGCTCAATCACACTGTCTGATCGGTAGTTGGACATCAGTTCATCCACTTGCGCCAGTTCTGCAAAAACGTCCTGCCGCATTGCCTCGATTTGAAACCTCGGCATAGCGAGTCTTTGTTGCGCAAAGTCTACCTTTCCGAACGATGTCGAAGGGGAGAGAACCCTATTTTTTAACGCTTTTTTTACGCCTGATCGCTGTTTTGGTCATCGAATTTTTACGCCCCGCCCCAGCACCATAAAGACACACTCACTGAAGGAGACAGAGCGTGTCTACTTTCCTGTTAATTGTTTCTGTTGCAGTTGGCGGCTATCTGGTTGCCGCCCTGCTCTGGCCCGAGAGGTTCTGACCATGGCACTGATCGGCATTGGCATCATTCTGGGGCTTTTTGGCCTGTGTTTCCTGTTCATTGATCTGGAGGAACGGCTGTGAACGAGGTCATTGTAATCTATGCGGCTACGCTCCTTTTGGCGTGGCCTTTGGGTAAGTACATTGCCGGCGTTTTCGGCGGCGCCAAGGGGACGGCGGGCGCCGTCTTTTTGCCGGTGGAAAACGCTCTGTATCGGCTGTTTGGCGTTGACCCTTCCCAGCCCATGAGCTGGCAGGGTTACGGCAAGGCGTTGCTGAAACTGCACCTTGCTCTGGTCTTGATCGTCTTTGGCCTGTTGATGGCCCAGGGCTTTCTGTTCCTGAATCCGGACGGTATCGACGGCATGAGCTGGGACCTGGCGCTTCATACGGCGGTCTCGTTCCTGACCAATACCAACCAGCAGCATTATTCTGGGCAGGCGCAGCTCAGCTACCTGGCGCACACCTTTGGCATTGTGACGCTTCAGGTGGTCACACCGGCAGCGGGCATGGCGGCGTTGGTGGCTATTGTACGGACCCTGCTGGGTCGCTCTGACAAGAAGAAGCAACCGGCCGGCGATGGGGTCGTCTCTGTCGGTAACTTCTACGAGGACATCATCCGGGCCATTGTTCGCGTTATGTTGCCGGTCGCTGCGGTGGTGGCGCTGATCATTGCTGCCGAAGGTGTACCGAACAGCTACGAAGGTGCCCGCACCGCCATTCCGCTGGACCAGACCGCCGGGATGGAAGAGCAGAACATTCCGATTGGTCCGGTGGCACCCATGGTGGCCATCAAACAGGTCGGCACCAACGGCGGTGGCTGGTATGGCCCCAACTCCAGCGTTCCCCTGGAAAATCCGACACCGGTAAGCAACTTCGTACAGACAGTGTCGATTGTGCTGATTCCCGCTGCCCTGGTGTTTGCGCTTGGATTCATGACCGGCCGTTGCCGACTGGCCATGGTGGTGATGGGCGTCATGGTGGTGATGTCGATTTCACTGACCTCGGTCACGATATGGTCCGAGAACCAGCCTAACGCGGCGTTCGCCGGTTTGGCCGCCGAAGGCCCGAACCTGGAAGGCAAGGAAGTTCGCTTTGGCGCGACTGCCACCGCTCTCTGGGGCAGCTGGACCACCCAGACCTCTAACGGTTCGGTCAACGGCATGCACGACAGCTTTAACCCCATTGGCGGCATGATCCCGATGATCGACATGTTCATCAACGTTACCTTTGGCGGTATCGGTGTGGGCCTGATTGGCTACCTGCTATTCCTGCTCTTGGCGGCGTTCCTGGGCTCGCTGATGATCGGCCGGGCACCCGAAATTGCCGGCAAGGCACTGGAAACCCGGGAAATGAAGCTGGTCTGCATCGCCCTGTTGATCCAGCCCCTGTTGATTTTGGGGTTCAGCGCCATCACCGTTGCCTTCCCATCGTTAACCGGAAACTCCAATCCGGGCTTCCATGGTCTCAGTCAGGTGATCTACGAGTACACCTCGGCCTTCGCCAACAACGGTTCCGGCTTCGAAGGCCTTGGCGACAACACCGTGTGGTGGAACGTGACCTGTGCGGTCAACCTGGCCCTTGGGCGCTTTATTCCCATCCTGGCACCGCTCGCCATCGCCGCGTCACTGGCCGCCAAACGTTCCGCGCCGGAAGGTCGGGGCAGCCTGAGCATCGACACGCCCACCTTCGGGCTGATGACCCTGGCGGTGATTGTGATGTTTACCCTGCTGAGCTTTATGCCGGTGCTGATTCTCGGCCCGATCGCTGAAGCCCTGGCTCTGATGTCCTGATTGGAGAACGATGATGTCCAAGAGAACCCCTAAAATGACTGACTCACTTGATCTGGGCACTGTTGTCGGCCAGTCCATCAAGCGGCTGACGCCCAAAGATCTGGCCCGCAACCCGGTCATGATGGTCGTCGGTATCGGAACAGTGATCACCTTTCTGCTGGGCCTGAGTAATCTGGCCCAGGGTGCGCCCGCCGGCCTGGATTTCGCGATCAGCGCGATCCTGCTGTTCACGGTGCTCTTTGCCAATGGCGCCGAATCCGTAGCGGAAGCTCGCGGCAAGGCGCAAGCCGGTGCTCTCAGAGCGACCCGGAAAGACCTGAAAGCCCGCAAGCTGGATGGCGACCAGGAAAAGGATGTCCCAGCAACCGACCTGCGTCGGGGCGACCGGGTATTGGTTAAGCCCAATGAGCTGATACCCGCTGACGGCGAGATCGTCAAAGGCGCAGCCACCATCAATGAGTCGGCGGTCACCGGTGAGTCTGCGCCAGTGCTTCGTGAGGCGGGCACTGATAACAGCGGTGTCAGCGCGGGTACCAAGGTACTGTCTGATGATATCGAGATCGAAGTTACCGTCGACCCCGGTAACTCACTGCTGGATCGTATGATCGCCTTGGTGGAAGGCGCAAAGCGGCAGAAAACTCCGAGCGAGCTGGCTCTCTCGGTTCTCCTTGCTGCCATGACCCTGGTGTTCCTGATTGTCGTGGTCACACTGGTGCCGTTTGGAGCGTTTGTCGGGGCGACACCCTCCTATTCAGTTCTGGTGGCCCTGTTGGTCTGTCTGATTCCCACGACCATTGGTGGCCTGCTCCCGGCCATCGGGATTGCGGGTATGGACCGCGCCATGCGGGCAAACGTGATTGCCAAGTCGGGCAAGGCCGTGGAAGTGGCCGGCTCCATCGATACGCTCCTGCTCGATAAGACCGGCACCATCACACTGGGTGATCGCAAGGCAACAGCCTTTGAACCGGTTCGGGGCGTGGCGCCGGGCACCTTGAGGGACGCCGCACTGCTCACTTCCCTGGCAGATCCCACCCCCGAGGGCAAATCCGTTGTCGCTCTGGCTCGGGATAAGGGCTCGGACGCCGAGGCAGCCGATGGCACAGAATTCATTGCATTCTCTGCCAACACCCGTATGTCCGGGGTGGACCTGCCGGATGGGCGGATTCTGCGCAAGGGCGCAACGGATGCCATTCGCAAATTCGTTACGGAAAACGGCGGCAACTATCCGCAGGAAACAGACACTCTGGTAGACCGGGTTGCCAAGAACGGCGCTACACCGCTCGTGGTCGCCGAGGGTAATCGGGTACTGGGAGTGATCGCTCTGTCGGATGTCATCAAGTCCGGCATCAAGGAACGTTTCGCCAAGCTTCGGGACATGGGTGTGAAGACGGTGATGATTACCGGTGACAACCCGATAACTGCTGCGGCAATTGCCGCCGAGGCGGGTGTGGATGATTTCATCGCAGAAGCCACACCGGAGCAGAAGCTCGACATCATTCGCAAGGAGCAGGCGGAAGGTCGCATGGTGGCCATGATGGGGGATGGCACCAACGATGCTCCTGCCCTGGCCCAGGCCGACCTTGGTCTGGCCATGAACTCGGGCACCCAGGCCGCGCGAGAAGCCGGCAACATGGTGGATCTGGATTCCGACCCCGGCAAACTGCTGCAGGTGGTAGAGATTGGCAAACAACTGCTGATTACCCGGGGGTCGTTGACCACCTTTTCCCTGGCCAACGACGTCGCCAAGTACTTCGCTATCCTACCAGCGCTGTTTGTCACCAGTCTGCCGGCCCTGGATGCCCTGAACGTACTTGATCTTGAAAACCCGATGAGCGCGGTGTTGGCCGCCACCATCTTTAATGCGCTGATTATCCCGGCGTTGATCCCCTTCGCCCTCAAAGGCGTGCAATTCAAACCGGCAACCGCCACCCAGCTGTTGCGCCGCAACCTTCTGATCTTCGGATTGGGTGGCCTGCTGCTGCCGTTCGCGGCCATCAAGGCCCTGGATCTGATGCTCACCGTAGTTATCTGAGGAGACTGACATGATGACTGATTCAAACACTGAGGCCGTCACCCGGTCCGCTTCCTGGCTCTCTGCAGTGCGCGCGGCCGTCGTCCTGATCCTGCTGTGCGGCGGACTGTATCCCCTGTTGGTTACAACGGCCGGAAAAGTCATGTTTCCCCATCAGGCATTAGGGAGCATGATCATCGTGGACGACAAGATCGTCGGATCAGAACTGGTGGGGCAGCGGTTCGTCGCCCCCGAGTACTTCCACGGTCGGCCTTCAGCGGCCAGTTATGATCCGTTCTCCGTCGGAGGCTCGAATTATGCGGCCAGCAATCCGGATCTGAGGGCGCGGGTTGCGCAGGATTCCGCGGCTATTGCCGAGCGAGAGGATATCGCCCCGACGTCCATCCCTGCGGACTTGCTGGCGGCCTCGGGATCCGGCATAGACCCTCACATTTCACCGGAATCGGCTATGATACAGGCCGAGCGTGTGGCGACGGCCCGTGATATTCCGGTTGCCCAAGTCAATGAACTGATTGCCGAGTACACAGAGGGGCCTACTCTGGGGATCTTTGGCCAGCCGCGAGTCAACGTTCTGAAAATTAACCTGACACTGGATGGCAAGGAGTTGAACGATTGAATCAAGGCGATCCGAATCGTCCCAACCCGGACGCGCTCCTGAAAACTCAGGAGCGTGAGTCCGCCGGGGGGCTCAAAATTTTTCTGGGCGCCGCTCCGGGCGTGGGCAAGACTTACCAGATGCTGCAATCCGCCCACGAACTGAAGCGTCAGGGCGTGGATGTGGTTGTCGGCGTTGCGGAAACCCACGGCCGCGCTGATACCGAGGCCCTGTGCGAGGGCCTGGAGCAGCTGCCAGCCAGGGAGTTGGAGTACGCTGGCAAGCGGTTCCGAGAATTCGATGTCGATGCCGCCCTTCAAAGAAAACCCGATGTGCTGTTGGTCGACGAGCTGGCCCATCGCAACATCCCGGGCACCCGCCACCCCAGACGTTACCAAGATATCGAGGAAATGCTGGATCAGGGGATCAACGTCTGGACGGCGATCAACATCCAGCATCTTGAGAGCCTGTCAGACGTGGTGGCCAGCATTACCGGGGTACGGATGCGGGAAACCGTCCCGGATTCGATTCTGGAGCGCGCCCGCGACATCGTCCTGGTGGATCTGACCCCCTCAGAGCTGCTGGAACGGCTTCGGCAAGGCAAAGTGTATGTGCCGGAACAGGCCCGCGCTGCGATGGATGGCTATTTCTCGCCCTCTAATCTGTCTGCCCTGCGGGAGCTTGCCGTCCAGGCCATCGCCGAGCGGCTCGATGCCGATGTGCGGGAGAATATGCAGTCCCGTGGCATCGCAGGCCCCTGGCACATTCGATCCCGTATGCTGGTTGCGGTTGACGGCTCTGGACAGGGCGAAACCCTAGTGCGGGCCGCAAGGCGGCTCGCAGAACGGCGAAAAGCCCCCTGGACGGTCGTGACCGTCGATAATGGCAGGGCGGGTACCGAAGAACGCCAACGGCTTGAGAAAGTGTTCGACCTGGCGTCCCGACTGGGCGCCGAGGTGAAAACGCTTCGTGGCTATAATATTGCTGATGAAATCCTGGCGTTCGCCAGGGACCAGAACGTCACAACGCTGATTCTTGGCCGCTCCCACAATCGCTGGTGGCACTTCCGGAAATCCACCAGCCGAAAGCTGCTTAAGCAGGCCGAGGCCTTTGAAGTTACTTTCATTCCAGTGCCGCGGAAACAGCGCCGGCCGATGGTTGAGGCCGCCGGCCAGCCGGTGCGCTGGAGCGACTATGCCTGGGCCGTTGGCAGTGTTGGTGTGGCAACCGCGATATCCATGGGGCTTGAGAATCTTCTGCCGCTGGGAAACCTGTCGCTGATCTTCCTGACCTCCGTGCTCTGGGTAGCGGCCCGCACCGGCATCCGCCCCGCGCTGTTTTCGGCCGCGCTGAGTTTTCTGACCTACAACTTCTTCTTCACGGAACCCCGCCTTACGTTCCATATGGCCGACACCGATGAGCTGCTGACGGTGGTGTTTTTCCTGATCATTGCCGTCACCGGGGGTAACCTGGCGGGCCGATTGCGGGATCAGGTGAAACTGCTTCGGGCATCAAATGACCGCACGGATGCCCACTTGCAGTTCACTCGTCGCCTTGCTTCAGCGCCCGACATAGCGTCGGTACAGACAGAAGCCGTCGAGACCCTTTTCACGCAGCTCAAGGTGCCGTTGATTATTGCCCAGCGCAGCCCAGAGAACGACGTCATTGAAGTTGTAAATCAGGGAGGGCCGGCTCATACCCTGAACGACGCTGCGCGTTCCGCCATTGACTGGGCGATTCGCAATGCCAAGCCCAGCGGCGCTTTCTCTGACACGTTACATAGTTTGCCTTGGCGTTTTGAACCGATAGAAGCTGACGGCGAAGTGTATGGGGTGCTGGGTTTACGGGTTGAGGATATGGCGCCTGAGTATTATCGAGGGCTTGCTATCGACGTCTACGTGCATCAATTAGGCCTGGCATGGTTTCGTACGCGCCTCGCTGCGAATCTGTCCGCTTCTCGAGTGGCGGAGGAAACCGAACGCCTGCGTTCTGCACTGCTCTCCTCCATTTCCCACGATTTGAGAACACCGCTGGCTTCAATGATTGGCTCCGCCAGTACTCTGAAGTCGATGTTTGACCGCCTGTCTGACGAGGACCGGGCCAGCCTCATCGATTCCGTGCTTGGTGAAGGGGAACGCCTCGACCGTTATATTCGCAACCTTCTGGATATGACCAAGCTCGGGCACGGAACACTGAAGATCGAGCGGGACTGGATTGCCTTCACCGACATTCTGTCGTCGGCGCTCAGACGCACTCGAAGCCTGATGTCGAATGTTCGGGTTGAACGTGAGGTGCAGGAAGACCTGCCGTTGCTTTTTGTCCATCCGGCGCTAATTGAACAGGCCCTGGTGAATGTTATCGAGAACGCCGCCAAGTTCGCCCCCGACAACTCCACCCTTTCCATTCAGGCTCACCGGAAGGGCGATGGACTGATCATTGCCATTTCCGATGAAGGGCCGGGCATCCCGGAGGGGCAGCGAGACCAGGTGTTCGACATGTTCTTCACCGGCGGCGAAGGGGATCGAGGGCCGCACGGCAGTGGGCTTGGCCTGGCCATCTGTCACGGTATGGTGGCGGCCCACGGTGGTCGGATTCAGGCGCTGGCCGGGCCCAATGGGGACGGCGCTACCATCGAGATAGCCCTGCCTCTGATAGAATCCCCTGAGTCAGAATCCAATCGGGAAGCCATTGAATGAGCACGCCAGCGCCAAACCGGGAAAAACCCTGCATTCTTGTGATTGATGACGAGGCCCAGATTCGGCATTTCCTGCGTATCAGCCTGAAAACCGAGGGCTACGAGCTACTCGAAGCCGAAAACGGGGAAGCCGGGCTGGGGTTGTGCGCACGACACTCGCCTGACCTCGTGATCTTGGATCTCGGGCTACCGGACATGGATGGCTCGGACGTGCTGGCTGGTTTGCGGGAGTGGTCAACGGCGCCGGTGATCATTCTCTCCGTTCGGGATCGGGAGCTTGAAAAAGTGAAGGCGCTGGATCTGGGTGCCAACGATTACGTCACCAAACCTTTTGGCGTGGACGAACTGCTCGCACGGGTTCGGACTCAGTTGCGAATCCATCAGAAAGGAAATGACTCGGGAGCCTCAGAAACCTCTGCCTTATTCGATAACGGCACACTGAAGATTGACCTTTCGATGCGCATAGTCTCAGTAAATGGTGAGCCGGTGAGGCTGACCCCCAAAGAATTTGCCGTGTTGAAGGTGTTGCTGCTCGCCTCTGGAAAGATCGTCACTCAGTCGCAATTGTTAAAGGATATCTGGGGCCCGACACATACCTCCGATACTCACTATCTGAGGATTTTGATAGGAAGGCTCAGACAAAAACTGGGGGACGATCCAACAGAGCAGCGCTACATTCAGACTGAACCCGGCGTTGGTTACCGGTTTCTGGGAATCTCCTGAATCGCATTAGGGGAGGCGCCTCAACGCCCCTCCCGCAACACACTGTTTTGGTCATTGCAGGAGGGCAATTGCCTGGTTAATTCTGGCTCAGAAGTTCATCTGTATGCCCAGACCAATACCATCAACCGTCACGTTGCTATCATCGTAGTAGCGCATGTACTCCAGGTTTCCTGACAGATTCTGTGCAAACTTGACGTTCACACCCGCACCGTAAGAAAAGTCAGAGTCGTCATCGGACTGGGGACCAATTTCGGCTTCGATTCTGGTGAAACCAACCACGGCATACGGAGTTACCGGGCTTTGGTTTGCCATGTTAATGGTCGCATATCCACCAAAGAAGTTATCAAGTTTGGCTTTCTGACCGAAAAGGCGGTCATCGTCTACACCAAAACCGGCGCGGGCCTCTATGCCCAGAAATTCGTTGGCCATAACGCCCACTTTGCCGGACAGAGTGCCAACATCAGCGCTGCCGAAGCCGTCAAAGTCCACATCCATAAAGGTATAGTTCAAGCCAGCGTACAAACTGCCCACGCCAGACTTATACATATCCTGTGCAGATGCAGCCCCAGCCATAGCGATGCCTGCAGACGCAACCGATGCGAGTAACAGATTCTTTTTTACGTTCATAACCGGTTCTCCTTGTTCCTTATGGGGAGCTGATGAGTAGCGCTCCTTTTTACAACTTGCATCACCGAGACGCTGTTTGCCATAGCCAGGTTCCGAATTTACGTTGCTTTTACAGGGATTTAATTTGGTGTTAATGGCCCGTGCGTCCGCGTGTTTTCTTGCGGAAGCCCGGTACCGGGGGTATCCTGACGCCGTCTATTTGTCAGCTGGCGCGGGCGCACCTTGAGAAACCTTTACCCTGTCATTTTTATTATCAGCGTCATGTTTATACTTCTCAGTGTTTTCATGACTTTACCGGTTGTACTTCTGGCACTTGCAGGGGAAGACGTACCAAACGCGGTGGCCTTCGCCCAGTCTGCCGGAATAGTATTCCTGCTCGGTGCGGCCGGTGTGTTGTCAATGTATCGGCAACCCAGGGATCTCAAGCCCCGCTACATGTTCGTTCTTACCGTTTCCAGCTGGTTTATCATCGCCCTGCTCTCTTCAATTCCTTTTTACCTCAGCGATAACGGCATTTCCGCGGCGGACGCTTTTTTTGAGGGTACCTCAGGCATAACCACAACGGGTGCCACGGTGCTCAGCGGTCTTGATGATATGGATCGGGATCTGCTGCTTTGGCGGTCCATTCTGCAGTGGATTGGCGGCATCGGTATCATCGGTATGTTCGTTGCGGTGCTTCCGTTTCTGCGTGTTGGTGGGATGCGGCTGTTCGCGACAGAATCGTCTGAATGGACAGACAAAGCCTTGCCGCGCATGAAAACGCTGAGTCGCGGCCTGCTGATTGTTTACCTGGTGTTCTCGGTGGTTGCGGTGGTCACCTACTGGCTGTCCGGCATGAGTCTGTTTGATGCCTTCAACCATGGCCTGACCAGCATTGCCACCGGTGGTTTCTCCACCTCTGATCTCTCGATGGGCAAGTTCAGCGATCTGATCCTGATGGAAGCCACATTGTTCATGATCATTGGCAGTTTGCCGTTCTTTTTATTCGTTCGTGAAATGCATGGGCAACACGGTGTTCTGTTTAAAGATCAGCAAGTTCGACTGTTCCTGACAATTCTCTTTACGGTCCCTGCGCTGCTCACGCTCTACCGCTGGTGGGTGTCGCCGATCCCGTTTGATCCCTTGCATAATTACGTAGCAACGCTGTTCAACGTAACCTCGGTTGTCACCACAACAGGCTACGCATCGGAAGACTACGCCGCCTGGGGGCCGCTGGCCTTTGTGGTGTTCTTCTTTCTGATGTTTGTAGGGGGCTGTTCCGGCTCGACCTCTGGCGGCATGAAGATTTTCCGTTTCCAACTGTCGTTGATCATCCTCCGGGAGCAGCTGATGCGTCTGCTTCACCCGAGAGCGGTCTTCACCCGGAACTACAACGGGCGGGCGGTCAGCGACGAGATTATTTCATCGATGATTGCCTACACCTTCATCTTCCTGTTGTGCCTGTTGATTATCACGGTGCTGCTGGCTTCACTTCAGCTCGATTTCGTGACAGCCCTGTCTGGCGCCCTCACCTCTCTGACCAACGTTGGCCCGGGGCTGGGTGACATTATTGGTCCGTCGGGTAACTTTTCTCCCCTGCCGGATGCCGCCAAGTGGATCCTGTCGGTGGGTATGCTGATGGGCCGGCTGGAAATTCTCAGTGTGGTGATCGTGCTTTCACCCGGGTTCTGGCGCGGCTAACACCCGATTAGCGATACCAGAGCACGTGCTGATCCTCCAACGGGATATGAAGCAGCGGGTGGTGTGGTCGAATCCTTGGAGTGTAATGATCCTCCGGCCGGTCTGGTACCGATACTGAGAACAGGTAGCTGTCTTCAGCGCCGGGCAGGCTTCGTTCAAGCGTCATAGGCTGAACAATGCGCCCACCGTGTTCCGAAGCTTCAGCCACCAGCTCGATCATCACCTGTTCTGGGCTTAGTCCGTCCAGGTACACATCCAGGGTAAACAGCCGTGTGTCGTCTTTCTGTTGGCTGGTGAGTCTTCCAAAGCGCAATCTTGGCCAATGCTGGGCAATTTGTTGCTGACATTGAAGCAATTGTCTGGCGGTTTCAGGGCTCCTCTGATGGCCCTTGGCAATCATCGTGAGGTAGAAAGCATCAACGTACTCCCGAACCATCCGATTGGCGGAATAACTGGCCGTTAACTGGTCCATGCTGGCTCGCACGCGTTGTAACCATCTCGCCGGCAATCCCTCGCCGTTGAGCTGGTAGAACTCGGGTACCACTTGCTTCTCCAGCAACTCGAGGAGCTCGTTTGCGTCGGCTTCGTCATGCTGGTCGGAATGGCTGAGTTCTTCAAAAGTGGCGCCAGGCCGAATGGCCCAGCCCACATTCTCGTTCCATGCTTCCGCCCACCAACCATCGTATTGGGAAAGATTCAGGCCACCATTTACGAGCACTTTCATGCCGCTGGTGCCACAGGCTTCCCACGGGTGCCTCGGGCAATTGAGCCACACATCAACCCCCTGAACAAGCTGGTTGGCCACAGCAAGGTCATAATCCTCAATAAACACCACCCGGCCCTCCGCCTCCGGGCGCCTGGAAAAATCCTTCCAGTGCTTGATCAACGCCTTGCCTGCTGCATCGTGAGGGTGGGCCTTACCCGCCAGGACGATCTGAAGTGGCCGGTCGCGGCAGCATAGTAACGCCAGCAGCCTTTCCGGGTCTTTGAGCAGGAGATCCGGGCGTTTATAGCTGGTAAAACGTCGGGCAAACCCAAGCGTGAGGGTTTCCGGGTCTAGCAGCAGGCCGCACGCGGCCTCGACACTGGAACCAACCTTGTGTTCGCAGTGTTGGCTTCGAAGGCGTTTGCGGAGATAGCTGATCAGCCGTTTGCGCTGGTTCCTGCGCATTTGCCAAAGCTCATCGTCAGTGATGGACTTCAGCGGGCAGGATTGCGTTAGCGGCCGGCGCCACCGCTCCTGGCCGCACGCCCGGGTCCACATAGCATCGGATTCCGGTGAGTCCCAGCTGGGAGTATGCACGCCGTTGGTCACGAACTCAGCCGGGATGTCGTCAGCAGGCCAGCGCCCAAACCAGGGCTGGAAAATTGCCTGAGTAACCTTGCGGTGGATCTGGCTTACACCGTTAAAGCGGCCGCTCATCCCAAGCGCAACGCCAGCCATGTTCAGATCGCGGCTGCCACCGTTGGCGATGTCGATGAGGTTCTGCAGGCAGTTGTTGTTTTCGGAAAGCCAGGGTGAGAGGTAGAGTTCTGCCAATTCCGGCGCAAATCGATCAAAACCGGCGGCCACCGAGGTATGGGTGGTAAACAAGTTGGTGGCGCGGGTTGCCAGTCGGGCCGTGGCAAAATCCGATTGATTTGCCTTCTGCCAGCAATGGGCGCGTTCGATCAACGCCAGTGCACTGTGTCCCTCGTTGATATGGCATACGGCAGGCTTGCGCTGCAACAGCTCCAGCAATCGCCAACCGCCAATACCCAGTACCATTTCCTGCTGAATACGTTTTTCGGGGTCGCCACTATAGAGTTCACTGGTGATGCCCCGGTCACCGGGTTCGTTACGGGGGTCGTTTGCATCCAGCAGCAGTAATTCGCATCGGCCGACCTGGCCTTTCCAGGCCCTTAACCGAACATCCCGTCCCGGGAACGGAACCGTCACCCTTGCCCACTCTCCGCTTGGGTCTCTCACAGGTGCCACCGGCAGCATGGTTGGGTCGTTGTAGGGGTAAAACTCCAGTTGTTCGCCGTCAGCACTCAGGGCCTGGCGAAAATAACCCTGCTGGAACAGCAGGCCGACCGCCATCACCGGCACGCCGAGATCACTGGCAGCTTTGAGGTAATCTCCCGCCAGTACGCCGAGGCCGCCGCTGTACAACGGCAAAGACTCAGACACACCGTATTCCATACAGAACCAGGCAACGCCCTCACCAAGTTGGCCATCGCAGGTATCGGAATACCAGGTATCCGCCGCATTGAGTGCCTGATGGTGACTTATCTGGGCCTGATAAACCTCGAGGAATTCCGGATTCTCCGCCAGAGCCAGTAAATGCTCAGAAGACACGCTGTTGAGCACCAACCATACGTTCTGCGTAGACTCCCAGACATCTTCATCCAGCAATCGCCATAGCTGATCACTGCCATGGTGCCAGCTCCAGCGCAAATCCAGCGCCAGTGGCATAAGCCCCGACAGCTGCGCTGGCAGGGCCCGCATGGTGTAAGCGGCAAGTGTCATGGCCGTGGCTCAGTGTTAGTGCGCTGTATAGCCGCCGTCGATAACCAGTTCGCTGCCAGTGATAAACTTGGACTCATCAGACGCCAGGTAAACGATGCCCCAGGCAATGTCATCGGGCTCACCCATGTGGCCTAATGGATGCAAGGCCGCAGTCGCCTGCCTGGCTTCTTCCGGGTCCATGCCTGTGGTTTTCAGGTGATTCTCAACCATGGGCGTCCAGATGAATCCGGGGTGAATCGAATTGGCGCGAATCCGGTCTGGCGCATATATCATCGCGTCGGTCTTGGTCATCAATCTCACCGCGCCTTTCGACGCATGGTAAGGCGGAATATCTGGGGCGCTTACCAGACCGTATATGGATGAAAGATTGATCAGGCTGCCGCTGCCCGCTTTTTTCATGTGCGGTATCGCGTGCTTCGTGCAGAAGAAAACACCTTTCACATTAACCGCCTGGACCCTGTCCCACTCTTCCTCTGTCAGCTCGTGGGTAGGTTTGTTGGTGCCGGATATACCGGCATTGTTCACCAATACGTCGAGCTTGCCGAATTTATCCGCAACGTTATTGATAGCCTCTTTTACCTGGGCTTCGTCTGCTACATCGCAATGCCAATAGGCCACTTTGTAACCCTTGGCGGCCAGTTCCGTGGCGAGCGCTTCACCCGCCTGGTCAAGAACATCCAGTATGCCAACCGCTGCGCCCTCTTCCACCATACGTTGAACCGCAGCCTTGCCTATTCCAACGGCGCCGCCAGTCACTGCTGCTACCTTGCCTGCCAATCGTGCCATGTTATGCATTCCCTCTTGTCGTTGTTGTGCCTGTTCCCCCGGCATCTCCTCCAAGGCTGAATTCCGCGAGTAAAGACTGGCTCCGCAGCCACTGGACCAACTCTGCTATCACGTTAACCTCGTTATCGGTGCCTTCAAAACCCAAACCAAGCCCGCCGGAAGAACGGCGAATAACGTGCGCATTGAGCACCCGGTGGCAGTCCTGTCCCTGATCCGGAAGTTTGAAGGCCAGTTGAATGGGCTGGTTCAACCGGATGTCGGCGTAATCGGTCGCCACAAACAATCCTCTCCGGGAGGCATCCTGGATTTGCCCGGTGGCTACGGGCATTCCCCTTTTGTACACCAGTATAGGTAATTCACCCTCAATGCGCTGGCTAAGCCGATGCTCCATGATATCCCCCTGCATTTTCTCAACGAAAAGAACCCTTCGATAAACACTCCCGTTGCTTGTATTTAAAACTGGTCAAGGTTTAATCATCTTGATGCTGATCAATTAATAACCGATCGTCAGTTTTAACGTCCGTAGAGGTTGACCATAGACCGCAGGGAATCAGACGGCGCCAGCGATTGATAGTTCTCTGGCAACTGCCAGATCCAGTTATTGGAAGTTGTGCCAGGTGTGTTGAAGCGGGCACTGGAGTCCAGACCGAGAAGATCCTGCATGGGAATCATCACAAGCCCTGAGACAGACCCCAGCGCCGCCTGGATAATCTGCCTTGGAACGTTGTCGTCGGTGAGCCGAAGATACTGATTTACGTGATCCCGGGTACGTTCATCCAGGCTCTGGTACCAGCCCAGGGTGGTGTCATTGTCGTGAGTACCGGTGTACACCAGGTCATGCTCTTTATGGTTATGCAGTAAATGGGGGTTGCTTGCGCTACCGTCAAAACCAAACTGCATGACCGTCATGCCGGGCAAGTTGAACCGCTGCCGAAGTGCCTCGACATCGGCCCCTATGATGCCAAGGTTTTCTGCAACCAGCGGCAGTTCCGGGAGTTGCTCAAAACATGCTGACAGGAAGGCATCGGCCGGGCCCGCCACCCAGTGCCCGTTCACCGGGCGGGCATCTGCCGCAGGAATTTCCCAGAATGCCTGCAGGCCCCGGAAATGATCAATCCTGAGCTGGTCGAACTTCTCCTGCTGGCTGGCCAGCCGGTCTATCCACCAGCGATAACCATCGGCGGCCATGGCTTGCCAGTCATAAAGTGGATTACCCCA
The DNA here is from genome assembly GCF_052380025.1 of Marinobacter sp. NSM. Classification (NCBI taxonomy): domain Bacteria; kingdom Pseudomonadati; phylum Pseudomonadota; class Gammaproteobacteria; order Pseudomonadales; family Marinobacteraceae; genus Marinobacter; species Marinobacter sp. NSM. The sequence continues at coordinate 581,694 of NZ_JBQTCK010000001.1, read as the reverse complement.
GTGCTGACCATCGGGAGAAAAGTAGTCCGGAGGCACGCCGGCAACGACCAGGGGCTGGCCGTGAGCATCCAGTTTGAACATGTTAGGGTGGGCCCAGACATCAGCGCTGTCGTGGGCGACAAAAATGGGGATATCTCCGAACAACAGCACCCCCCGTTCCCGAGCGTAGCGGCGCATTGCCTGCCATTGTAAGTGACAAATAAACTGTTCAAAACAGACCTGTACGATGGCGTTTCCATGCCGGGCTCTGAATTCATCCAAGGCCCATGGTTCCCTGCGCCGCAGCGGCATTGGCCACTCGTACCAGGGAATCCCGCCATGGGCATCCCGGATGGCGATGAACAAGGCAAAGTCATCCAGCCATGACTTGTGGTCGGACAGGAACTGTCGCCAGGTGTCCTGGTTGGTGGTTACCGGCGTTGGGCCGGTGGCCGCTAGAAAACGCCCGGCTGCGATTTCAAGGGCGCGGGCCCTGGCCTCGCGCGCAAGCTCATCGGTACTGAGCAAATCCAGATAAACAAGCTCCGACAGGTCAATAAACTCAGGGTTGCCGGCGTGGGCGGATAACGACTGATAAGGGGATAAATCGGAATGGGTAGGGCCTGTTGGCAGGGTTTGCCAAACCGTTATGCCTGCGTCTGCCAAGTAGTCAATAAAGCACCGGGCCTGTTGCCCAAGCTTGCCGTCATTTCCTGGCAAGGCAGTCGGGTGTAGCAACACACCTGCACGACGACGGGAAAATACCGGTGCCGGTGTCAGTGCTCCAGTCATTCCAGCCCCCCGGCCTCATGCCCCGGGCGCATGGCGCCGCCCCGCGCAGGCTCTCCCCCACCCTGGCTGATTGGCTGGAACAGGCGGGCAGGCGCCGGGTAGCCAATGTTGTCGTAGAGGTTGGCCAAATGCCGGCGATAAAGATGTTCGAAATCCCGAACCACCGGAGCCGGGTTGTAGTCACCAAACCACCAGAACCAATCCGACCCCTCACAAAGGCCAAGTTGGTAGCTGGCCTTTTCTTTCTGTTCGGCCGTCAGGCTGCCATTGTCTATAACACGGTCATAGTGTTGTTTGGCCTCGCAAAGAAGGTCCCAAGCCCGGTTTTTGTCCGGGTCACCAATCCAGGTTGAGAAAGTGCCGTAAATCCAGCTTCCGGCCACAAGGTGCGGCAATGTCACGGGGTCGCACACTGGCTCGCTCATCAGGTTCCGGTAAGTAGTCAGCCGCAGGGTCTTATGGTTTTTCAATACCCGATATAGCTCATCCAGAAAGTAGTAGCCGTTCTCCGGGTAGTACTCCCAGGCGTTCTCGCCGTCGAGAATCACAGAAATAACCGGGCACTCCCCTGCCTTGCGGTTACTGGCAATATTCTCCATGTGGTGGACCAGGTCGCCAACGGCATCTTCCGCATGCCAATCCGCGTAATTGAATCCGATCAGATCCGACAAACCGTCATCGCGGAAAAACACGGTTACCGGTTGTTCCCCGAACAGGAAAGGACGGTGAATAGGAGGCTCCTTGTTCAGCGCCCCCTGTTCTTTAGCCAGGCGAAAGCTGTTGTGACCAACGGAATCTCCACTCGCGGTCCATTGAAACCCGTGTTCACTCAGCAATGCCAGGGTATTCTGGCTTAGGCCACCTTCAGACGCCCAGCAGCCTGCGGCCTGCTCACCAAAGAACCGCTGAAATACCTGCTGCCCCATACGAATGTGCCAGTCTGCTCGGTCCTTGCCGCCGGGATAGGTCGAATGCTCGGGCATACGGATATCCGGCATGGCCTCCCTGGCGGAACCGAAATCCAGTAACAGCGGTACGATAGGGTGAGCCCAGGGACTCATGGCTAACTCAGCCTGGCCAGTTTGCGAAAGGTGGCGGTACCTGGGGCCAAGGCCAGCCATCAGCTCTTCGATGACGTCTAATAACGCTCTCCGGTCTTCCATGGTGAACTGGTGGCTTTTCTCCTGCAGGGTCTGGATCACCGGGTGAGTACGACGCACGGTTTCGCCCATCCACCCCAGGTGGTACCAAACCAGCAGGTCCACCAGTAATTGCGGGGAGATGTATCGCTGGATGTCCGGGCGGGTGCGATAGAAGCGGGCCAGTTCCGACAGCCGTTTATAGGGTGCAAACCGCTTGATGATCCGGTTTTCGTTTGCTCTCAGGCATTTTTCCATCAGCTCAAGAAAGCCAGGGGAGCCGGGCTCGGGCAAGGAGTCAGCCACAAGTGCTGCCAGCACCGGGTCGCTTACAGCCGCACCACTGTGTCGCCAGCGCTCAATTTGAACCAGATAGTCTTCTATCTGTTCCAGCAGAACCGGGGCAAAATTCACCACGGCCCTGGCCTCTGGATGAGCCTCCAGGTGCGCTGCCATATCGACATAGTCCTTGATGCAATGCAGATAGACCCAGGGGAACAGAAATTCGCCCGTGTGCTGGTCCTGATAAACGGGCTGGTGCATATGCCAGCAAAGGACAACGGGGGTACGATGGTCAGAGTCCATGGGGGTAATCCTGCCCGAGCATCTCGGGTGTGATCAGAACAACGCCTTTGGGTGAAACATGAAAACGGTTTTCGTCTGCTTTTCTGTCAAACCCAATGCGGGTGCCATTCGGGATTCTGCATCCTCGATCAATGACGGCTTTGCGGATGTGGCAATGGCGGCCGATATCTACATCCGGAAAGATGACAGCGTCCTCAACCGTGGTGAACGAATGCACACGCACCTGTGAAAACAGCAAGGAGTGGCGAATTCGGGCCCCGGACACTATGCAGCCTCCGGCCACCATGGAATCAACGGCGGTTCCCCGGCGGTCCTCATCGTCAAATATGAACTTGGCCGGCGGTAGCTGCTCCTGGTAGGTCCAGATCGGCCAGTGGGCATCGTAGAGATTCAGTTCGGGGCTCACGTCTATCAGCTCAAGGTTCGCTTGCCAGAGTGAATCGATAGTCCCTACGTCACGCCAATAGGCCGCCTTCTTATTGACAGGATCCCGGAACGGAAAGGCACACACATTAAGACGCCGGATGACCGACGGGATGATGTCTTTTCCGAAATCATGTGAAGAGTCGTTGTTAAGCTTATGATCCTGCAGTAATTCATCAAAAAGGATCCGGGTGCTGAATACGTAGATACCCATGGACGCGAGGGCTTTATCCGGTTGTCCTGGCATGGCCTTCGGTACCGCAGGCTTTTCCTCAAACTCGGTAATCCGTAGTTCATCATCCACCGACATCACGCCGAAGGCCGTAGCGTCTTCGATGGGAACTTCAATACAACCAACGGTAATGTCTGCCTCATTCTCCACATGAGCTGCCAGCATGGTGCCATAGTCCATTTTGTAAACATGGTCCCCGGCCAGGATCAGCACGTACTCCGGTTCATGGCTGCGAATAATATCCAGGTTCTGTAATACCGCGTCTGCGGTGCCCTCGTACCAGGAGGTTTCTATGCGCTGTTGCGCGGGCAGCAATTCCACAAACTCACCGAGCTCCCCGCGCATAAAACCCCAGCCCTGCTGAATGTGGCGAATAAGCGAATGGGCCTTGTATTGGGTAATCACGCCCACCTGGCCAATACCGGAGTTGATGCAATTGGATAACGGGAAGTCAATGATCCTGAACTTGCCACCGAAGGGCACGGCGGGCTTGGCGCGCCACTTGGTGAGATCATGGAGTCGGGAACCGCGCCCTCCGGCAAGAACCAGAGCGAGAGTTTGTCGTGTAAGACGGCTGACGAAGCGCTTCGCAGTATGCATGACACCTTCCCTGAAAACCTTGGCGGCCTTCCTTCCCCGTTTGTTCAGATGAAGGGAGAGTCGACATCAATTTGACACTGATACTAATATTAGAACACTAGCAGAAGATTATGACGTAATATTGTCTTGGGTCATTTTTTGTACAGGCCTAACGGCGTTCAATAACGGTCATTGTCCTGCCATCCTGATCGGGAATCGAAGGTCTATGGAAAGCCCTGCCTTGAGCGAGTTCGATCTCCACCTGTTTGCCGAAGGTCGCCATTGGCACATTTACAATGTGCTGGGTGCCCACCCTCTCAGGGTCAGCGGGAAAGAGGGCGTGCGTTTTGCCGTCTGGGCACCCAACGCCCGGTCAGTCAGTGTGATTGGTGATTTCAACGGCTGGAATTCGGCACAGCACGTGATGCGGGCGAACGAAAGCTCGGGGGTCTGGTCTCTGTTTATACCGGATGTCAGGCCCGGGGCCATATACAAGTTTGCGATCAGCACGACCCGTGGTGAGATCATCAAAACTGACCCTTACGGTCAGGCTTTTGAGCATCGGCCTTCCAATGCCGCCGTGGTCACCGAGCGTGGCCGATACCCCTGGGGCGATGGTGGCTGGCTGGACAAACGAAGCCGTTTTGACTGGCAGCATCGCCCAATCTGTATCTACGAAGTACACCCCGGCTCATGGCGACACCATGGCTCTGGCCGTTGGCTGAGCTATCGTGAGCTGGCCGACCAGCTCGTCCCCTACGTTCTGGAAACCGGTTTCACCCACATCGAGCTGTTACCGATTACCGAGCACCCACTGGATGAGTCCTGGGGTTACCAGACCACAGGCTACTATGCCCCCACCAGCCGCTACGGGAGCCCGGATGATTTGCGTTACCTGATCGACCAGTGCCACCAGAACAATATCGGGGTGATACTGGACTGGGTGCCGGGGCATTTTCCCGACGATGATTACGCCCTCGCCCGTTTCGATGGCACCGCACTTTACGAACATGAAGACCCGCGCCGCGGCCGGCACCAGGATTGGGGTACCCTAATCTACAATTATGGCCGCCACGAAGTCCGTAATTTCCTGATCGGGAGCGCGCTGTTCTGGCTCGACGCCTTTCATCTGGATGGATTACGGGTGGATGCCGTGGCCTCCATGCTGTACCTGAACTATTCCCGTGAAGAAGGCGAATGGCTGCCCAACGATTTTGGCGGCCACGAGAATCTCGAAGCCATCGAATTCCTGAAAGATCTCAACCGGGTGTGCCAAAGCCGCTTCCCGGGCACTTTGATGATGGCTGAAGAATCCACTTCCTGGCCCAGGGTAACCCGGCCGCCGGAAATTGGCGGACTGGGCTTCAACCTGAAGTGGAACATGGGCTGGATGCACGACACCCTGCGTTACTTCCAGCAAGATCCGGTGTACCGACAGTATCACCATGAAAAACTCACGTTCGGCCTTGTTTATGCGTTCTCCGAGAACTTCCTGCTGCCCCTGTCCCATGATGAAGTGGTACACGGCAAGTCCAGCCTGATCCAGAAAATGCCCGGTGATGAATGGCAACAACGGGCCTCGTTACGCCTTTTATTCAGTTACATGTACACCTACCCCGGCGCCAAGTTACTGTTCATGGGTGGTGAGTTTGGCCAGCGCCGTGAATGGAGCGAAAAGCGGGAGCTGGACTGGCACCTGCTTGAACACGACGCGCATCAGGGCATACAAACGCTGGTCAGGGATCTGAACGGTTTGTATCGCCGGGAGCCCGCCCTCCATGGCCGGAACTTCACCGGTGCGGGGTTTGAGTGGATTGATTGCCACGACTCGCCGCAATCGGTGATCAGTTATGTGCGCAAGGGTGGGCAGCAGCAGGAAGTTCTTGTTGTCATCGTCAACTATACTCCCATCCCTCGCCGACATTATCGAATCGGGGTGCCCAGCGGTGGGGCCTGGCAGGAAATCTTCAATTCCGACTCCACTTATTATGGCGGCAGCAACCTGGGCAATCCTCTCCCATTAATCGCCGATGACCAGCCGTGGATGGCACGGCCATTCTCTCTGGAGGTAACCCTGCCTCCCCTGGCGCTGATTATTCTGAGGGCAGCACCATGACCCGCATCCTGTTTGCCACAAGCGAGGTCTACCCGCTGGTGAAAACCGGTGGCCTGGCAGATGTTTCCGCAAGTCTGCCCGAGGCCTTATGCAAGCTTGGTTATGATTGCCAGATACTGTTACCCGGTTATTCCGCTGCCCTGGAAGCCGCCCGAGGGGCAGGTTCGCGCCGCAAAACCCGTTTCCGTTATGGCCAGTATGACGTTGCCTTGTGGCAGACACGTTTACCCGGAACGGCAGTCAGTCTATGGCTGGTGGACTGCCCGGCGCTGTTTGATCGCCCCGGCGACAGCCCCTACCAGAACGATGATGGTGAAGACTGGTGGGATAATGCTCACCGCTTTCATCTTTTTGGCCGAATCGGTGCCATGATGGCTCTGGGGCAGCTCGGGTTGTCCTGGCAACCCGACATTGTGCATTGCAACGATTGGCAGGCAGCGCTGATCCCGGTGTTCCTGGAGAACGCCCAACATCCGCCCAAGAGCGTGTTTACCATTCATAACCTGGCTTATCAGGGACTTTTCAGCCACGAAACCTTTCGGGCCCTGAGTCTGCCAGACTTTCTCTGGCGTATGGAGCTGCTTGAATTCCACGGCCAGCTATCCTTTATAAAAGGCGGCCTGGTGTTCAGTGACGCCATCACCACGGTCAGCCCCGGCTACGCCGAGGAAATCCAGACACCGTGGTTTGGCTACGGACTGGATGGCCTGCTGCGCCATCGTTCCCGTCACCTGCACGGCATTCTCAATGGCATAGACACCCGCGCCTGGGACCCGGAACAGGACCGATGGTTAGACTTTCATTACGGCTCCGGCCACCTGAAAAACAAGGAACAGTGCAAGGCGCGCTTGGCCCAGGAGCTCAAGCTTGAGGCCAGCGGTGCTCCCCTGTTTGGTTTTGTCGGTCGCCTGGTGGAACAAAAAGGCCTCGACTGGCTGTTGGCAGTCACGGTGCCCCTGCTGGAACGCGGCTGCCAGTTTGCCATCCTGGGGTCCGGCCAAAGCCACTACCAGGTGCGGCTGCAGGAGCTGGCACGGGCATGGCCCGGGCAGCTGTCACTGACCCTGGGTTACAACGAGGGCCTGGCGCACCGCATTACCGCCGGCGCGGACCTGTTTCTCATGCCATCACGCTTCGAGCCCTGCGGGCTGAACCAGATGTATAGCCTTCGCTACGGCACCGTACCGGTCGTCCACGGTGTGGGTGGCCTGAACGACACCGTATTCGACCCGTCAGAAGTCACTGCCGACCAAGCTAATGGCTTCGTGTTCCGGGAACCCACACCCGATGCGCTATTCCAGGCGGTGGAGCGTGCCCTACAGGCCCTTGGCAACAGGAAGACATGGCGGCGACTGCAGGAAAACGGAATGAGCGCAGATTATTCCTGGAAACAGCGCGCCAGGGATTACGCAACGCTTTATCAGAACCTGTTAACCGGCAATGGCCGGATACACGATGACTGAGACAGTGCCAGTGGCCGCAAGGAGGTCATGATCATGCACAAGGCAACGGAGTTCCGGCTGGAAGCCCGCCCCCATATTCCGGAGGCTATTGAAGGGCTTGAGGTTCTGGCTAACGATTTGTTCTATAGCTGGGATCACGGGGTACGAAGCCTCTTCGCCCGTATCGATCTTCGATTGTGGCAAAAGGTTGAGCACAACCCGAAACTGTTCCTGCGCCGGGTGTCCCAGACCCGGCTGAATGAGGCATCGGAAGATCGTGCCTTCATGGCGGAATACCGCCGTGTACTGTCCAGTTACGATGCCTACCTCGAATCCGAGCCAGGGGCCGGTGTTCTGGAAGCACTCGACCCAAAGACCAGCCTGGTGGCCTATTTCTGTGCAGAGTTTGGCTTTCATGAGAGCTTTCCGATCTACTCCGGCGGCCTTGGCATTCTGGCCGGCGATCACTGCAAGGCCGCCAGCGATCTGGGTCTGCCGTTCGTGGCCGTTGGGTTGCTGTATCAGCAGGGTTACTTCATCCAGACCATTGATGCCCAGGGTCAGCAAATCGCGCGCTATCAGAGCCATTCCAGTGATGAATTGCCCATTACCCCGGTGGAACGAGGCGGAAAGCAGCTGACGGTGTCCGTGCCCTTCCCTGGCCGCGATGTCCACGCGAAAGTCTGGATGGCACGGGTCGGGCATATTCGCCTGTACCTGCTGGATTCCAACACGCCGGACAACAACGCAGACGACCAGGCGCTGACACTGCAGCTTTACGGTGGCGACTTCAGCACACGCGTAAGTCAGGAGATGCTGCTCGGGATCGGTGGTGTGCGGGTGTTATCTGAACTCGGGATCAAGCCGACAGCCTGGCATATTAACGAAGGCCACGCCGCATTCCAGATTCTTGAACGGTGCCGTATGGCAATGGCGGAAGGTCTGCCATTCAGTGCGGCGTTGGAAGCCGTTGCAGGGTCAACCCTGTTCACCACCCATACACCGGTACCCGCTGGCCACGACATTTTCCCGCAGGATCTGGTCGCCCATCATCTAGGGGCGTATATAGAGGAGTCAGGGCTGGACTTTGCGGAAGTGTTTGCGCTGGGCTCGAAAAATGGCGACGACAGCTTCAACATGACCAGTCTGGGGCTGCGCGGCTCCCGCTTTCACAATGGCGTCAGCCGAATTCACGGCGGGGTGGCCTCGCAGATGGAGGGGGATATCTGGCCCCAGGTACCAGCCAGGGATAACCCGATCCAGTACATCACCAATGGCGTGCATGTACCAACCTTCCTGGCGCCGGAGTGGGCGAGTCTGTTCGACATGCACGCCCCAACCTGGAAGAGCGAATTGCTGAACCCGGACTTCTGGCACTTCATCGACAAGATTCCGGACTATCACTACTGGAGCGTTCACAAAGCGCTTAAACAACAGATGGCCGAGTACACCGTGCGCCGGCTCAAGCGCCAGCACAAACGAAACGGCACCGGGCATTCGGTAACCGAGCGCATGGCCCGGCAGCTGGCCTCGCCCGAGAAAGACGCCCTGGTTATCGGCTTTGCCAGGCGCTTCGCCACCTACAAACGGGCAACCCTGATTTTCTCCGACCTGGCCAGGCTGGAACGGCTGCTGACCAATCCAGATCACCCCGTGGTGCTGGTGTTCGCGGGCAAGGCCCATCCCCAGGACCAACCCGGCCAGCAACTGATCAAAGTCATCCATGGGTTATCCATGCAGCCCTCCCTGATGGGCCACATCATCCTGCTGGAAAACTATGACCAGGCCATGGCCCGACGGCTGCTCAGTGGTGTAGATGTCTGGTTGAATACACCCGAGTACCCGAAAGAGGCCAGCGGTACGTCCGGAGAAAAAGCAGCGCTTAATGGTGCCCTCAACCTCAGTGTTCTGGACGGCTGGTGGGGAGAGGGTTATGACAAAACCAACGGCTGGGCGATTACCCCAAGGGATACCAGGCTGGACCAGGAGTTTCGCAATCGGGAAGAAGCCAGGGACCTGCTCGATCTGCTGGAACAGGACATCATCCCGCTCTACTACAACCGTGCGTCGCAGGGCTACTCCAAGGGTTGGGTAACCCGCTCAAAAGCCTCCATGAAGACCATCACGCCGAGATTCAACGCGCAGCGTATGGTGATGGATTACGTTCGCAACTATTACCAGCCTGCCACAGCGCAAGGTAAACGCCTGACTGCCGATAGCTTTAACCTGGCCACTGAGCTCGCAGAGTGGAAGGCACGAGTCAGAGCCGCCTGGGATGGTGTGTCAATTCACGTTCGGGGTTGCGTGGATGACCAGTGTGCCTGGGATGAATCCGTGGAACTGAGCATTGGCGTTAGCCTGAATGGCCTGGCCCCCAGTGATGTTCGGGTTGAATGTTTGGTGACGCCGGAATGTGCTGGCACCCATGCGGAACCGGGCCCAGACCGCTTTTTCCTGGAGCCGGATGGCGAAAAAGAGGGCCAGACGCTGTTCAAAACCCGGGTACAACCACCCTACCCGGGCCTGCAAACCCTGCGGGTGCGTATGTACCCATACCATGACGCACTCACCCACCCATTGGAGATGGGTGCCATGCTCTGGGCCTGAATCACTCCGCTGGCGACAGCACAGCCTCGCCGATGTCGTTTGCGGCGAGGGCGTTCACCACCGGGTTGGCGTACATATCCAGCAGATACGGGCGAATGGCCGCATCGCAGGCCTCCAGCCGCCGCTCCATTTCTGCCTTGGCGGCTTCCAGGTCTGCCGGTGACCAGGTTTCCGCTGTCACAACACTTTCGCTCACACTACCAGGTGTCTCGTGGGCTTCCGGGTGAACACCCCGCATCTGGTAGGCCACCAGGTTAGACGCATGCAGGTGATAATTGGCATGCATTTCATGATCGATCCGCGACGCCAGGGCCCTCGGGTTATCCTCCGCATCCGCGATTGGCGCGCCGAAATGCACGTGAACATGGCCCTTGTACCCGGTCAGGCCTCTCATGATCTGATTTGTATCTTCGCCTTCTGCTTTCCGGTAATTGCCCGTTCTGGCCCGAACCTCCAGCTCCCGGGCCTTGTCTGCATCACATGGGTCATATTCATAGGCAATGGAAACCGGCACGATGTGCAGCCGGTTCATGGCTTCGTCAAAATCCAGCCCGGATTTCTTTCGGCTCATGTAGAACATCTTGATGATGGCCGGGTCTGTCACATCAATGCCGTCTTTGGCGCGGCCTTCACGCTGGGCAATCCAGATGCTGTGGTTGGTATCGATGCTGTGATTGATGAACCCGGAGAGGGTCAGGTAGGCGTCCCGCATTTCCCTTGGGCTGGTCATGTTACGGCGCACCACGAAACTCTTGTTCAGGCGCATCATTTCCGCGAATACACGGTTTGCCAGCAGGTTGTCACCGATGGCAATGCGGGTGGTGTGAAAGCCATTCTGGAACAGCAAATAGTTCACCACCATCGGATCAAACACGATGTCACGGTGGTTGGAGATAAACAGGTGCGCAGTGTTCTTGCTCAGGTTTTCCAGGCCGCTGTGAGTCAACCTGGATGTGGTGCTTTCAACCAGGTCTCCAACATAGCCCGATAAGCCGGCCTGCAGGTCATCCACCCGGTGGTAATGGCCGAAATTCCGAACCAGCCAGCGCTTCACAAACATTCTCAGCAGGGCCGGCGCCCACTTGGCCGCAACCGGTGATTTGAACCGGCCAACCATGTCCAGGAAATCCGGGTCGTTAACCAGGCGTTGAATCGCGGGGGCGGTTTCTTCATCCGAATAAGGTCGGATCGCGTCAAATTCCTGCATGCATGCCCTGTTGTTTTTCGAAATGGTTAATCACAGTCTCTGAAGGGGCGCCATTGTATCCTTTCTCTTGTCGCTTTGCCTCCATCCCAAAAGGTGTATTGACCACTCCAGCGGCAGTATCTGGTATCATTTCGCCCCGAACTTCACCCGCCCAAAGGCTGACGACCACCATGTATCCGGACCAGGACTTCGAGCAACTGACCCGCGAACCACCCTCCTCTGCAAGCCGCAGCCCGGAGCAGGTACTGCATGAGGTTTTTGGATATGAGAGTTTCCGCCTGCTACAGGGTGAAATCGTTCAGGAAGTTGTGAATGGTGGCGACGCCCTGGTGCTGATGCCCACCGGGGGTGGTAAATCGCTCTGTTATCAGGTGCCCGCGCTGGTCCGCCCCGGCACGGCCATTGTTATCTCGCCCCTGATCGCGCTGATGCAGGATCAGGTGGCCGCGTTGCGGGAACTCGGTGTGAGAGCGGCATTCCTCAACTCCACCATGGATTATGAGCAGGCCCGTGCCACCGAATACGCCCTGATGACCGGTGAACTGGACTTACTCTACTGCGCACCGGAAAGGCTGATACAGCCGCGCACCATCGAATTGCTGCACAACGCGTCGTTATCACTGTTTGCCATTGACGAAGCCCACTGTGTATCCCAGTGGGGCCATGACTTCCGTTCCGACTACCTTCAGTTAAGCATGCTCGCCCGGGAGTTCCCGGGTATCCCGCGGATCGCCCTGACGGCAACGGCGGATGAGCGAACCCGTAAAGAGATTGCCGAGCGCCTGTCTCTGACCAACGCCCGACACTTTGTCAGCGGCTTTGATCGCCCGAATATTCAGTATCGGATCACGCCAAAAACAAATGCAAACAAGCAGTTGTTGGATTTTATTAAAGCAGAACATGAAGGTGATTGCGGGATTGTCTATTGCCTGTCCCGCAACAAAGTAGACGCCACCGCCAGGATGCTGGCGGACAAAGGCTACACCGCCCTGCCTTACCATGCCGGGCTGGATGCCACAGCCCGTGCCCGGCATCAGGAACGGTTCCTGCGCGAAGACGGCGTTATCATTGTGGCGACCATTGCCTTTGGTATGGGTATTGATAAACCAGACGTTCGGTTTGTCGCCCACCTGGATTTACCCAAAAGCCTGGAGGCCTATTATCAGGAAACCGGCCGGGCTGGCCGGGACGGCAAGCCGTCCACCGCCTGGATGGTTTACGGCCTGCAGGATGTTATCAAGCTGAGGCAGATGCTTGAGGCATCGCAGGGAAACGATCAGTTTAAACGGGTGGAGCGCCAGAAGCTCGATGCCATGCTTGGCCTCTGCGAAGTTACCCGCTGCCGCCGCCAGGTACTGTTGCGTTATTTTGGTGATGAACTGGAACAGCCCTGTGGTAATTGCGATACCTGCCTCACGCCCCCTGAGACCTGGGATGGCACCGTGGCCGTGCAAAAGGCGCTGTCCTGCGTGTACCGCACCGGGCAGCGTTTTGGCGTTAACTACCTGATTGACGTACTGCGTGGCTCCGAGAACGAACGCATTCTTCAATCTGGCCACCAGGCCATTTCCACCTATGGTATTGGTACCGAAATCACCGCTAACGAGTGGAAATCGGTATTCCGCCAGCTGGTTGCCAACGGCTACCTGCGGGCAGATCCGGAGGGTTATGGGGCCTTGCAGCTCACGGAGCAGTGTCGCCCGCTGCTGAAGGGTGAACAGTCTATCGAGTTACGCAAAGACCCGGTGGCCAAAAAATCCGCATCGTCCAGATCGGCCGGCAAACGCTCGGGCCCGGCAATACGGGAGCAGATTACCGACCAGGCCGGTTGGGATGCGTTACGGGCCTGCCGGAAGGAACTGGCAGATAAACAGGGTGTGCCGCCTTACGTGATTTTCCACGACACCACCCTGTTCGATATGCTGGAACGCCGCCCGGAAACCCTGGAGCAACTGGCAGAGGTCAGCGGCGTAGGGGCCGCCAAGCTGGAGAAATATGGCGAGATCTTCCTGCAAACCCTACGGGAGATTGCTCAGTCCTGAGGTTTGAACCCCTTCTTGCGCACCCGGTAATGGGCCAGCGAGGTGGCCACGTGGTTACCCTCTCTGTCTTTCAGCTTGCCTTCCAGGGTGAACTTTGCCCGGCCGGTGGCATCGGCGTCCGCCAGAATGGCGGCAACCGCTTCCGGCGCCAGTGAAAACTCGACCGTAACATCCGAATTGGCCGGCTGCAGAAACTCCAGGGTCATTTCCTTGAGAATAGGCGTGTAGGCGGGCCCCAGGTCAAACAGCGACAGCACACCACCCGGAATCTCCGCCACCAGGAAATAGGCACCGGCGTACAGGCTGCCAAAATGGTTCTTGTTGCCCTTGAGTTTTATTTTCGCCCGAACATAACCGGGGCGCATCTCTTCGACACTGAAGCCGTTTCGCGGGGCAAAGGGAATGGCGAGTCCAATCAGGCGGTTAACGGTGGCGTAGCTACCGGTTTTCTTCAGCCATTCAACAGGCTGCAGAAGCGTGGCTTTCGGGTCGCTCGCGGTTACCCACTGGCCAGCGGTGCCGATAAGTGTATCAATGAGTGCCATATTCGGGGCTCCAGAGAATGGGTTTTCGGGATCATTGCAGCCGAACGCGCGTGCTTCAAGAATCTTTTACAGTATTTTTGAAAGTTGTCCGGTTTAAGTAACCGATTCTGTTCTACAGTTAGAGGGCGCGCCACTTAAGGAACAAGGCATTGGTTGCAGGAAATCGTTTTATTCATTGTTATCTACCGGGGTTTCTTCTGGCCCTGTGTCTGTCCTTGCCCGCTCCAGCCGTTTCAGCCGAACCGGATGACCAGCGCACCTTCATTCTCTGGTACCGGAATTACGATAACCCGGCCATCCGGTCACTGGTGGAACTGGCACTGGCCAAAACCACGGAATACGGCGACTTCAAGGTCGTTCGCAGTGAGGAGCTGAGCCAGGGCCGGGTACTTCGAGAGTTGGCCAACAATAATAACCGGCTGGTGGATATTGCCAATGTTGCGACCACCGCTGAACGGGAGGAATTTCTCAATCCAATTCCCTTGCCGGTAGATGGCGGCTTGCTGGGCTTTCGGGTGTGCTTGGTATTGCCTAAGCATCTGCCCCAGTTCGAGGGCATCCAGAATATTGACGATTTGACGTCAAGGAACATCCGGATTGGCCAGGGCTCCCACTGGCCAGACACACCCATTCTGGAGGCCAACGGCTTACATGTGGTTACGCACACCCGCTATGAAATCCTGTTTGGTATGCTGCGCAACGAACGTTTTGAATGCTTTGCCCGTGGCGTTGGTGAAGTATTGTTTGACCTTGAACACAATCGGGCAGACGACCTGATCATCGAACCCAACATTTTGTTCGCCTACCACATGCCATCCTATCTTTTTGTCGCTCCAAACGACCAGGAAGCCGCCCATCGGTTACAGCTGGGAATAGAGCGAGCCATTAAAGATGGCAGTTTTGCCGTTTATTTGAAGCGCTGGTTCGGTCGCGCAGTGACAGAGCTCGGGCTTGAGAAGCGCAAAGTGATTACCCTGGAGAACCCTTACCTCAGCGAGGAATCCATGTATGTGGGGCGGCACACTTTGGAAAACCTGCGCCGCCGGCTCGATTATCTGAGCCAGATTGCCTCACCTGATTGAAACGTTGTAACCCGCTGGCCGTCCATGGCCAGCCTTTTCTATACGCGGAAGCGGGTTACTTTTTCATTCAATGTTCTGCCGATGGTTTCAATGTGCCCGCTGTACACATCGTTTTCACTGGCGGCTTTGGCTGCCTCCTGGCCCTGGTCCGCAATCCGGGTAATGGAGGCATTCAGCTCTTCGGTAACCGAGGTTTGTTCCTCTGAAGCCGTGGCAATCTGAGACGTCATCTGGCTGATGGCCGTGATGGCCTCGGCAATCCGGTTAAGGGATTCCATGGCGTCCTGGGCTTTTTCCATACTGACATTAGACACCGCCGTTGACGCCTTCATCACTTCCACCGCATCGCCGGCGCCTTTCTGCAGACGCTCGATCATGTTATTGATTTCCTCCGTGGAAGACTGGGTTCTCTGGGCCAGGTTGCGTACTTCGTCTGCCACCACCGCAAAGCCACGACCCGCTTCCCCTGCCCTTGCGGCCTCAATGGCGGCGTTCAGTGCCAGCAGGTTGGTCTGTTCTGCTATACCCTGAATAACCTCCAGCACCGTGGTGATGGAAGACACATCCTTACCCAGGGTGTCGATGACTTCAGCCGCTGCGTTAACCTCATTGGAAAGCTTCTGCACCGCATCCCGGGACGCAGTCACCGTCAGCAACGACTCGCGGCTCTCCTGATCGGCATTCTCAGCCGCTTCCGCCGTTTGCTGTGCGTTCTGGGCGATTTCCCCGGCAGCAGCAGACATTTCGTTGATGGCCGTGGCAATCATGTCAATCTCGCTCTGCTGGCTTTCAACGCTCGAACGGCTGGTACTGGAGGTGTTGCGCAAGGCAGTCACATTCTCATCCAGGTCATCACTACCCTCTTTGACTTCCCGGACAACCTGCTGAATGTTCTCCACAAACCGGTTAAAGCTTTGGGCCAGTTCGCCAAACTCGTCCGAAGCGGAATCGTCCAGTCGGCGGGTAAGATCAGCGTCACCCGAAGCAATGCTGGACATCGCGCTGTTCAGGCGGCGCACCGGCACCATCAGCAGTCGTATTCCGAAATACAGCGCCACCAGGGCCACAATCAAACCCACAGCGGCAATGACCAGGCCGCCTACCCGAGCCTCAACAATCGGAGCGTTGATCAGGTCCTCGTTAACAAACGTCACCAGGTACCACTCCACAGCCCGGGCATCGGCTATCGGATGGAAGCTGACACTCCAGCGGGCGCCGTCCATATCAAACTGATGTTGACTGCCATCAAGCGCGGGCCGCTGGCCGATAATGTCCGAAATGTTGTTTCCGACCACCTCTGAGTCCGGGTAGAAGAGCACAGTGCCTTTCTCGTTTACCAGTGCGGCGAACCCGGTATCGGCCAGTGTGATCGTCGACAACATGCGGTCAATTGTGCCAAGCCCGATATCCATGCCCGCAGCTCCCTTGTATAAACCGGACTTGATCGGGGCCATGGCGGAGATAATGGTCGCGCCAGTGCTGGCATCCTGGTAGGGCTCAGTGAATGATGAACGCCCTAACCGCTGGGCTCCCTGGTACCAGGGGCGGGTGCGGGGGTCGTAGTCAGGTGGCAGTGTCGCTTCCACCTCCGGACTCCGCATTAGCATCCGCCCGTCCTCGGTGCCGGCATAGACATCCATAATATTGCCGCCGCGCGTCATTGCTTCCATCAGGGTACGGGCCATATTGTCGGTGCGGATGCCCTCAAGGGCGCTGGCCGTCGCCTCAGCCATATCCAGGCGAGTGTTGAGCCAATCGGAAATACTGGACGTACTCTGCTCTACCGCGTCGGCCATCAGCGCATCGACATATCGATCCGTCGTCGATCTGAGCCTGATATCCGTCGCCACTGTCAACGCAGCCATCAACATGATGATGAGAGCACCTACGGCAACGAGAAGTTTTTGAGAAAATGAGAATTGCAAGGGGAGTCCCTCCGATAAGACTGAGGTTTTTTCGATCAGCTTCTCATCAATTATAGATGTGAATTAATTGACTAACGGCAATTTGAGCGAAGTCTTTAGAACTCTTTGTTAGAATGGAATGACAGGCAACCAAGGCTGCCAAACCAAAGGAGATACACCCGATGGCCCATGAAGAGCTCCACCTGAATCTGCGAAACCTGACGCTTGAAGACTACAGCCAGCTCCAGGAGCTGATGGATGAGGTTTACGACGATATCGGTGGCGCATGGCCAAAGGAAACCATCAAGGCGTTGGTTGAGCAGTTCCCGGACGGTCAGATCTGTATTGAAGACAACGGCCACCTGGTGGCCGTAGCGTTGACCGTATGCGTTAAGTACGAGCGCTTCAGCAACCCCCACGCCTATGACGACCTGATACTCCGTAACGAGAAAATCTGGCATAACGCCAATGGCGATTCACTCTATGGCCTGGATGTATTTATTCATCCCGAGTACCGGGGCTACCGCCTGGGCAGGCGGCTCTATGAAGCCCGCAAGGAACTTTGCCGTTCCATGAACCTGCGGGCTATTCTCGCCGGCGGGCGTATCCCCAATTACTTCAAGTATTCTGAACAGTACACGCCGGAAGAGTACATCCATCGTGTCGACCGCAAAGAGATCTACGATCCGATTCTCACCTTTCAGCTGTCCAACGATTTTCAGGTAACCCGTTTGATGCACAAGTATCTTCCGGAAGATGAAAAGTCCCTGGGTTATGCCACCCTGCTGGAATGGCGGAACATCCTGTACACCCCGCCCTCCTCGGTCCTGAACGTAAAGAAAACCCAGGTTCGCCTGGGCGCCGTGCAATGGCAGATGCGGGAATTCACCTCAGTGGAGGAGGTACTGAAGCAGGTTGAGTACTTCGTAGATGCGTTGTCTGATTACAAGAGTGACTTTGCCCTCTTCCCGGAATTCTTCAACGCCCCACTGATGGGCCTGACCGACCAGATGGACCAGACCCGCGCCATCCGTTTTCTAGCCGGGTTTACCGAGCAGTTCCGCAATGAGATGTCGGAAATGGCGGTCAGTTACAACATCAACATCATCACCGGCTCCATGCCCCTGATCGAGAACGATCGGGTCTATAACGTATCCTACCTGTGTCACCGGGATGGCCGCGTGGACGAGCAACGTAAGATCCACATCACGCCCCATGAACGCCGCGACTGGGTGATTGAAGGCGGCGACAAGTTCCAGGTATTCGATACAGATGCTGGCCGGGTTGCCATTATGATCTGCTACGACATCGAGTTCCCAGAGCTCGGGCGCGTAGCCGCCAGCCAGGATGTGGACATCATCTGTGTACCCTTCTGGACCGACACCAAAAACGGCTACTTGCGGGTTCGCCATTGTGCCCAGGCCCGCGCCATCGAAAACGAGTGTTATGTGGTGATCACTGGCAGTGTCGGCAACCTGCCCAAGGTAGAGAACCTGGACGTCCAATACGCACAATCCTCCGTATTTTCACCGTCTGACTTCGCATTCCCGCACGATGCCGTGATGGCGGAGACCACACCAAACACTGAAATGATCATGTTCTCGGATATGGACCTGGAGAAACTCAAATTGGTACGTAACGAAGGCTCAGTCACCAATCTGAAAGATCGTCGTGTTGATCTGTACGAATTGAAAACCAGATAACGACTGCATCTGGCCCCCTTTGCGGGGGGCGGATGTTGAACTATTCCATGAAAGGGTTACGGTAGACAGCTGATGGCATTGCCAAAATTAAATAGCCCGTCTATTGTTTAATTTATGCTCAAATAATCTGGCTGATCTCAGAGGCAGAGAAAGCATTTCATGAACGAAGAACTACCGGATCTTGTTGCCCGTTTCCGCGTACGCCACGGCCTGTTTCGCAAGGAAACCGTGGAAGTTCGCCTTTATGAGCTCGACAGCTACGGTTGTGTGATGAAAACCGACAAGCTGTTCAAGCCCGGTGATACCATTACACTCGACCTTATTATGGATATGCCGTTTGAAGAAATCCGCGCCGAGGGTGTTACCGGACTGGTTACCGAAAAGAGAAAGCACTGTAGCAACTTCTTCTACTCGATTGATTTTTTTCAACTTGAATCCGGAGATAACTCCCCTCTTTCGGAAAAGCTACGCCGAATTCGTGAAGTGCTTCTGAAGAAGCAGAGCCTCAAGTCCAGAAGAAGCTCGAATACGACAAACGGAATGAGGCAATTGGCCTGATACACCGTTCCACCGTTCTTTCCCCCTCTGTAAGGAGACGTCCTATGGCAAAGAAAGCCAAACCCAGTGTTGATAAGATTGTCAAAAAAGTGAACAAAGAGTTCGAGAAAACCACGGCTCAGATTGAAACACTCATCAATGATGCCCTGAAACAGTTCGACCACCTGCAGCATCAGGTTCAGGATCCGGTTCGTAAACTGCTCAAGGAAATGGACGAACTCCGTGAGCGTGAGGTAAAGCGCTTCAATGAAGAGTTCGAGCGCCGGATGAACGAATTCCACGAACTGCAGAGCTCATTGCTGGACAAGCTGGGTATTGCAGCCAAGGAATCTGGCAAAGACGTCAAGAAAGCCGCAGACACCACCGCCAAAAAGGCCACTACTGCCGCGAAAAAGGCAACAAGTGCAAAGCCTGCGGCCAAGAAGCCAGCTGTGAAAAAGCCGGCTGCCAGCAAGGCCAAACCTGCTGCCGCCAAAAAGCCTGCAGCAAAGAAGCCGGTAGCAGCCAAAACCGCCAAGCCGGCGGACAAATCTGACCTGACCCGCATCAAGGGTATTGGCCCGGCAACGGCAAAGAAAATGAAAGATGCCGGCATTACATCCATCGACCAGATCGCCAACCCGAGCGATGCCGATAAACAGAAACTGGAAGCCTTCAAGAGCATCAAAGGGTTCAGTGAGCTGTCTGCTGAGGCCAAGAAAGTCATCTGATGCAAACACCCGATCAACCTGTATTACGGGACATCGTCCTGGTAGGTGGCGGGCACAGCCACGTCGGGGTCCTCAAGCGATTCGCCATGAATCCGGTTCCCGGCGTTCGGCTTACTCTCATATGCCGTGATACCCACACCCCCTACTCCGGCATGCTTCCCGGTTATGTGGCGGGGCATTACAGCTATGACGATGTGCATATTGATCTGAGCCGACTGGCAGAATACGCCGGTGCCCGGTTCTACCGTGCGGAAGTGTCTGGCATTGACCGTGCGGCAAAACGGGTGATCTGCAAAGGCCGCCCGAATGTTCCCTACGATATCCTTTCGATCAACATCGGTTCCTCTCCCCGGGTTTCCGAGGTAAACGGTGCGGCGGAACATGCGGTACCGGTGAAACCCATCACCGGGTTCAACAACCGATGGTTATCGCTGCTGTCCCGCATCGAGAACCACGATGGACCCATGACCATCGCCGTGGTGGGTGCCGGTGCCGGCGGCGTGGAACTCACTCTGGCCATGCAGTTCCGCTTACGCAATGAACTGGCTAATCAGGGCAAAGACCCGAACCAGCTGCACTTTCATCTGTTCGATGCTGCAAACGAGATTCTGCCCACCCATAATGCCAAGGTTCGCGCGGTTTTCCGGGACAAACTGGTTCGCCAAGGCGTAAAGCTGCATCTGGGCGGTGCTGTTTCCCGGGTGGACGCAGGGCTGCTGGCCACCGAATCCGGCCAGACACTGCAAACCGACGAAGTGCTATGGGTTACCCGCGCCGGTGGCCCGTCCTGGCTGGAATCTACTGGCCTGGAGCTGGATGATGGCCTGTTTATCCGGGCCCGGGACACCCTGCAGACCGAGAACGACGACCACATTTTTGTGGCCGGCGACATCGCCAACGTGGTGAACCACCCCCGTGAAAAAGCCGGAGTGTTTGCCGTGCGCCAGGGGCGGCCTTTGGCGGATAACCTCAAGCGGATGGCCTTGGGCAAACCACCCAGACCGTTCAATCCCCAGAAAACCTGGCTGGCGTTGATCAGCACCGGTGACCAGTTCGCCGTCGCTTCCAAAGGCAATTACGGGTTTTCGGGCGCCTGGGTTTGGCGCTGGAAAGACTGGATTGACCGCCGGTTCATGAAGGAATTCACTGACCTGCCGGCCATGGAAGACAGCGCAAGATTACCAGACACCTCGGCCGCCCAGAATCCCGAAGAAGCCTCCCAGGCCATATCAGCCGTTGCCATGCGTTGCGGCGGTTGTGGCGCCAAGGTTGGTAGCACAGTGCTGTCCAGGGCGCTGGGCGAGCTGCGCCCGATTGAGCGCGACGACATCCTCATTGGCCTGCACGCTCCGGATGATGCTGCGGTGGTGAACGTGCCACCGGGTAAGGCCGTGGTACACACCGTGGACTTCTTCCGGGCGTTCATTGATGACCCTTACATCTTCGGAAAGGTAGCCGCCAATCACAGCTTGGGTGATGTATTTGCCATGGGCGCGGAAGCCCAGAGCGCTACGGCGGTGGCGACTGTCCCTTTTGGTATCGAGTCAAAAGTGGAAGATACCGTGTTCCAGATGATGTCGGGTGCGGTGGAAGTCCTGAATGAGGCTGGTTGTGCATTGGTCGGCGGCCATACCGGCGAAGGTAAGGAGCTTGCGCTCGGGTTCGCCGTCAATGGCTTGATCGATCCGGACAAAGTCATGAGCAAGGGCGGCCTTCGAGCCGGTGATGTATTGCTGCTGACCAAACCCATTGGTACCGGAACCCTGTTCGCGGCCCATGCCCGCCTGACGGCCAAGGGCCGCTGGATTGATGCCGCGCTGGCCTCCATGGTGCAGTCCAATAAAGCCGCTGCTGAGTGCTTGCTGCGCCACGGGGCCCGGGCCTGCACCGATGTCACCGGTTTTGGCCTGCTGGGGCACCTGGTGGAAATGACCAAGCCTTCCGGTGTCGATGCCGAGCTGGACCTGACCGCTATCCCCATTCTGCCTGGTGCGGAAGAAACCGTGGCGGCCGGGATTTTGAGCTCTTTGCAGCCGGCGAACGTAAGGCTGCGCCGGGGTATCCGGGACCAGGGCGACTGGGTTAACCACCCCCGGTATCCCCTGATCTTTGATCCGCAAACCGCTGGAGGACTTCTGGCCAGCGTGCCCGTAGCCGTGGCGGAAGCTTGTGTCAGGGAGCTCAAGGTCATGGGCTACCCCCACACCGCGATTATCGGCCGGGTACTCGCTCAGGATGAAAACGGCCCGATAGAACCCATTACCCTGCGGGATTAACCGCAGCGAGCGCCAGCGCCACGGCCTGCTCCAGGCTCTGGCGTTCGCGCTCCGGGGTAAAGGTTTCTGCCAGCTCATTCACGCAGGCGGCCAGTTGTGCCAGAAATTCCGGCTCACTTTCGGCCTTGCGCATCAGCCGGGCCAACGCGGCCTCATCCTTGACCGGATAATACCCGGGGTAGTGCTCACCCAACAGACCACGGTTACCCGGAATATCAGAAGCCAGAATGGGCAACCCTGCCCTGCAGGCTTCAGACACCACATTGGCCCCGCCCTCCATCACAGAACTGATCACCATCAGGCTGCTCACGGCCATCAGATTTTCCAGCTGCGCTTTATCCAGTTCTCCCAGCCAGTGGAAACGAGGGTTATCCTTGCTTTCGCTCATTGCCCGTTCCCGCCACTCATCGTTGTGCGGCTTTCCGGCACAGGACACAACGATGGCAGACTCCTCCGGTAATAGCCGGCTAGCCCAAGCGGCACGCAGGGAATCCTTCTCATCCCTCAGGTGACCGATCACGCAGATATTGAACTGACCTGGCTCTGGCCGGGACCCGCCGCGAACCGCCGGCTTGGCGGCGGACTGCCGCAAGGTAAGCAGCTTGTGCCGGAGGGTTTCAGGAATGTCCTGGCCAACAAGATCATGCAAGCCAATCAGTACCGATGCCGCTGCCATAGAGGCATGGGTTGGTTCCGGGTATTCGTACTGGTGATGATAGATGTCGGTGCCGGTCAGGGCGACGATCAGTGGTTTTTGAGGCCATTCGGTGTGGAACTGTTGGATCGCGCCGGCGCTTCGCCAGGCATGAAGGGCTATTAGCAGGTCTGTCGGCTCTCCGTCATAACCTGTAACCACCGTCACCTGATGGCCAGCCTGCTCCAGCAACTGCTGCCATCGC
This sequence comes from Marinobacter sp. NSM, assembly GCF_052380025.1. Taxonomy (NCBI): domain Bacteria; kingdom Pseudomonadati; phylum Pseudomonadota; class Gammaproteobacteria; order Pseudomonadales; family Marinobacteraceae; genus Marinobacter; species Marinobacter sp. NSM. The sequence continues at coordinate 558,874 of NZ_JBQTCK010000001.1, read as the reverse complement.
AAGGCGGTTGCGCGGTTCCCCGCTTTTGAGTCCGGCCCCGCCGGGGTAAGAATGCTAATATTCATAGGCCTGCCAGGAAGATATTACACAATTCTGTCGCTCTGAATGCTCCGGGTAAAGACTTCTACCGTATATCGGTTCAGACTTGACGGTAATCACGTTATCCTCTGCAGGTCCCAATCCCCAGCAACATCATCACCCTCTTTGTAGAAGGAAAGATTATGATCACCAAGCAAATACGGAAATGGCTTGTTTCCGGTTTCCTGATCCTGCTTGCCTCTGGCACTGTGTCTGCACAAACGTTTGTCTTTACCGCGATTCCCGATGAGGACGAAACCAAACTCGTAGAGCGCTTCCGCGGCATTGCGGATTACCTGTCGGAGCAACTGGAGGTAGATGTACGCTATATTCCGGTTAAGTCCTACGCCGCCGCCATTTCTGCATTCCGCAACAACCAGGTACAACTGGCTTGGTTTGGCGGGTTGTCGGGTGTTCAGGCCCGTGCATTGGTTCCCGGCTCAGAAGCACTCGCCCAGGGCGTTGAAGACCAGGCGTTTTACAACTACTTCATCGCCCACAAGAGTACTGGTCTTGAGCGCAGTGACGAATTGCCCGAGGGCGTTCGCGGCAAAACATTCACGTTTGGCTCCAAGGGCTCTACCTCTGGCCGCCTGATCCCCGAGTACCATATCCGCCAGCGTTTCGGCGAAGCGCCGGAATCGGTGTTCAGCCGTGTTGGTTACAGCGGTAACCACACCCGTACATTAAGGTTGGTCGAATCCGGCACTTATGAAGTCGGCGCTCTCAACTACAAGGTTTGGGAAAAGGAACTGGAAGACGGCAACATCAATACAGACGATGTCCGGATTATCTGGAAGACCCCGGGCTTCCCCAACTACCAGTGGACCATCCGTGGCGACGTTGATGCCCGATTTGGTGAAGGCTTCAAGGACAGGGTTCGTCAGGCCCTGCTTGATCTGGACGACCCCGCGCTGCTGGAGAGCTTCCCCCGTGAAGGCTTTATTCCTGCTTCCAACGATGATTACGAGCCCATTCGCAGCGTTGCCAAAGACATTGGAATCATCGATTGATGTCAGGCTTTTCATTTGATCAGCTAAAGGCAAGTTTTGGAGACAAGCGGGTGATAGGCCCGCTGTCTCTTAAGGTAAACGATGGTGAGCATGTGGCCCTGGTGGGTAAGAGCGGTGCCGGTAAGTCCACGCTGATCAAACTGCTGTATGAGCGCCTGACCCGCGACGCCTCGCTGGTCCCCCAGGGGCTTGGTCTGGTCAACGCACTACCGGTGTTTCACAACGTGTTTATGGGCCAGCTGGACCAGCACCCGCTGTGGTACAACACCCTTACCCTGCTCCGGCCGTTCCGCAAGGACCGCGCCGTCATCAGCGACCTGCTGAATCAACTTGGCATTGCTGAAAAGCAATGGTCACCCACGGCCTCGCTGTCTGGTGGCCAGCGCCAGCGGGTTGCCATTGCCAGGGCTCTGTACAGGCATGCTCCGATACTGCTCGCCGATGAGCCCATCTCTGCCCTGGACGGCCCTATGGCGCATCTGGTTATGAGTGCGTTGACAGAGCGCTTCCATACCAGCGTGATTGCACTCCACGATGTGGATATGGCCCTTGCCTACTGTAACCGGATCGTGGGTATTCAGGATGGCCAGGTGGCACTGGACCAACCGGCCAGCAAACTGAACGCGTCTGATATCATGACGCTTTACTGACAGGCAGCGCCGGCACCCCATGTTCTCCTACCCCACCGTTCGCGCCAGCTTTCTGTTTCTTGCCATCGCCGTGGCAGGCCTGCTGGTGGCCGACATTGCCATTACCACCGCCAACCCCTGGCGGGATCTTGGGCAATTCTTCCTGGGAGTGGTTACCCCCAATTTCTTCAGTACCGAAGGTCTGTTAACCGCTCTGCTACGCACGGTTGCCTTTGGTTTTGTGGGCGTCACCCTTGGCAGTTTCTTCGGCTTCCTGCTGGCGCTATTGTATCGTTTCATGCCGGTACGGATTTTCTGTGCGTTCATCCGTGCAATCCATGAGCTGTTCTGGGCGCTGATCTTCCTTCAGTTCTTTGGCTTTCACCCGCTGACCGGTGTGTTGGCGATTGCCATCCCCTACGCCGGCATCTTTGCCAAGGTGTATTCAGAAATCCTGGATGAGTCTGACCCGGAACCGGCGCAACTCCTGCCCAAGGGCACCCACGCCATTGCCGCCTTTCTGTACGCCAGGATACCCGACTGCTGGGTTCAGCTGCGCACCTACACCGCCTACCGCCTTGAATGCGGTTTGCGGTCTTCCGCTATCCTCGGGTTTGTCGGGCTGCCTACCCTTGGCTTCTATCTGGAAACATCGTTCTCCCAGGGCATGTACTCCGATGCCGGGGCGATGCTTATTCTGTTCTATGTTCTGATCGCTACCATGCCGCTCTGGGTAAGGCCCAAGGCACTGCCTGTCTACATCCTGGCCGCACCGTTCTTTCTGGGAGAGGGATTTCCGATTGTCTGGGGTAACGTTGAGCGTTTCTTTACCGAAGACATAGTGCCGGCGCCGTTACGCAATGGTGAAGGCCTGGCGTCTTTCTCCAACTGGCTTGGCGATGTGATGGTCAGCGAGGCCCTGCCTGGAATATGGAACACGGTGGTGCTCACCCAGATAGCGTTGGTGGCCACCGGAATATTATCGCTACTGGCATTCCCGCTGATCTCGAAACACTTTGGCGGGCCGGTGCGCCGCACCTCCGGCCACGTGTTTCTGGTGATTGCCCGTTCCACCCCGGAATACATCCTGGCGTACATTCTGCTGCAACTGTGGGGCCCATCCATGTTGCCGGCAGTGGTGGCCCTGGCACTGCATAACGGCGGCATCATCGGGCATCTGATTGGCCGCCAGACCAACACCATTCACCTGCGCCCGGACGCCCCACAGGGTTTCACCCGCTACAGCTGGGAACTGGTGCCCCGGGTTTATCGATCGTTCCTGGCGTTTCTGTTCTACCGGTGGGAAATCATCATGCGGGAAACCGCGATTCTGGGCATTCTGGGCATCTACACCCTGGGATTCTATGTGGATTCCGCCATCCAGAACATTCAGTTTGACCGCGCCATGATCCTGATACTGATCACGGCCTTGCTGAACATTGGCGTTGATATCCTCGGCCGTTACATACGTCGCAAACTGGCACTGCAAACCATGCCCACCTGCTAAGACGCTGGGATACCGTTCACAATTTCAGAGTAAGCCACGAGCTTTTATCCGTTCTGCTGGCCAGTTGGCTCGCCATTCGGTTACACGCTGTTACAATTCGCAGTATCAGCAGTTAACCGAATGTTTGAAAGGCAGGCACACCCATGATGGTCAATGGACTGGTCGTTATTACCCAAGTTGGGCTCGTGATTTTGATGGCTTTGCTGGGATTGCGAATGTTCTCGCTCATTCGACAGGAATCCACGGTTCAGGGTGGCGTTATTGCCAATCGCGGCGGCATTGAGGGTGCGCGGTTTACTCAATCGCCCGCCCCGGAACACCCTGCCCGGCCGAAGTCGGAATCAACATCGGTGGTGTCTTCCGACAAAACGGAACTGTTTACCAAGTTGCATATCCTGGCCGCCCTGCAGGAGCGTGACTGCCGGGTCAAAGGACTTGCGCTAACAGAGGCTCCAGAGGTGGTGCACGCCTACACGGCCGCCTGGCTGTACGGTGCCGCCTGCGCCCTTAGCCCACGTGCCAATCGCCATAACGGCGCCCTCGCAGGGCTGGTTGCCAGAATCGTGCATCGGAAAACCGGGATCCGCCAGCCGGCGGCCATCCAGGCCATCGCCACCCTTACCTCGAGCAGCGAACGACTGGCCTGTTATCGTGCAGGGTTGGAAGGCGCGGAATTCTGGGCGGAGCATCAGTTCGTGCCACCGGAATTCAGCCTCTATGAAGTCGTAACCGGCAACGCCTTTATTTGACCGTTGCCAATTCCCATTCAGTGCCGAGGGCAACGACCTGCCGGCCGGTATCATCTTCTTCGGGAGTGCCGCTGACACTGGGCTTGGTGAAGGTGCCGTCGTCAGTGTAGGTCATCGACTGCACGTCTACTGAGCGCACAAGCCAGGTTCTACCGTTAGCGGTTACCCGGGCTCGATGAGACAGGCCAAAAACAAACCGGCAGTAATCCAGTTTGAGCTGCAACAGATCCTGCTCGGCTTTCGTAATCTTGCGCAGCAGAACCTTCTGAACACTTTCCCCGTAATCCATCACTTTTCCCTGGAAACCACTGTAATTTTCCAGGATTTAACTATTTTTGCGCTTTGAACACCAGTGTCCAGGGCACATTTTCCAATCTTTCCTGGCCATCCTGAAGATCGATTCGCCAGATCATGTCGGCGCCGGTAGTGCAGAACGGTGCGGTAAACCTCGCCTGGTACTCGAGCGGAGCTTCCCGTACCAGCGGCACCGGATACTCCCCCATGTACATCGATTGGCCTTTAAGGACAGCCAGAAAGCGATCAGGCGCCTTCGGAACGGAAACCTGAAGAACATATTCCATGCCCTGGGCGCCCTCTTCTACCTCCTGCAACCTCAGTCGCCATTCGCCATCCTGGGTGGTCCAGCTACAGGCACCTGCCAAAAGATCGCACTCGGGATGGTCAGCGGTGTCACCCGTTGTATCGAGCAGGCGCGAACCGAACAGTGTAAGAACAATTGCTCCCACCACTAAACCTACAATCACGATGGCTCGTACCATTCTCCGCCCCTGCCTGTTCCGAAATGGGCATTATGGGGATAAATCCCGACATAGCAAAGGTTTCTAAACTGCTGCCAGCATGAGAAAATGTCGGGCTTTCTGGTTTGAGTCACCCCAAAAAACAGGACACGCCCGTGCAACCGGACATTTCCGTAAAGCACTTGAATAAGATCTACGGCGACGGCTTTCAGGCCCTGAAAGACGTCAACCTGGAAATCTTCCCCGGTGAGATTTTCGCTTTGCTTGGCCCCAATGGCGCCGGCAAAACCACCCTGATCTCCATCATCTGCGGCATCGTGAACAAAGGCGACGGCGAAGTAAGAGCGGCCGGCCACGATATCGTGAAAGACTACCGTAAAGCCCGGGAGGCCATCGGCCTGGTTCCCCAGGAGCTGAATACCGACTCCTTCGAGACAGTCTGGCATGCGGTGTCGTTCAGCCGCGGGCTGTTTGGAAAACCACCCAAGCCAGCCCACATCGAAAAGGTATTGAAAGACCTTTCACTGTGGGACAAGCGCAACAACCGCATCATGTCGCTTTCAGGGGGCATGAAACGCCGAGTGATGATTGCCAAAGCGTTGTCTCACGAGCCTCGCATCCTGTTCCTGGATGAGCCCACCGCCGGGGTGGATGTGGAGCTGCGCCGGGATATGTGGGAGATGGTGCGCAAACTGCGTGAGACCGGTACCACCATTATTCTGACCACCCACTACATCGAAGAAGCCGAGGAAATGGCGGACCGCATCGGTGTTATACGCCAGGGCGAGATCATCCTGGTGGAAGACAAAGATCGCCTGATGTCCAAGCTCGGGAAGAAAGAGCTTCGCCTGCATCTCCAGAACAAGCTCGACAAGATTCCCGGCGAGCTTACCCTGGAACCGGTGGAACTGTCAGACGACGGTTACCAGTTGATCTATACCTTCGACGCCCAGCAACAGCAGGCCGGTGTTGCCCGCCTGCTTCGTACCCTCGGGGATCTGGGTATCGAATACCGGGATCTGCAAACCCGGGAAAGCTCGCTGGAAGAAATATTTGTTGGCCTGGTGCACGAATAACCGCCGGCACGAATGGAGAGCGCAATGAATCTGTACGGTGTAAAAGCAATCTACAAGTTCGAGATGGCGCGCATGAAACGCACCGTCATGCAAAGTGTGCTGTCGCCGGTGATCTCCACCTGCCTGTATTTTGTGGTGTTCGGCTCGGCTATCGGTTCTCGCATGGGCGAGATCGGCGGTATCGACTACGGCGCCTACATCATCCCCGGGCTGGTGATGCTGTCGCTGCTGATGCAAAGCATCTCCAACGCCTCCTTCGGTATCTACATGCCCAAGTTCTCCGGCACTATCTACGAGGTGCTGTCTGCGCCAGTCTCCTATTTCGAGATTGTGCTCGGCTACGTGGGCGCCGCCGCCACCAAGGCTGTCATCCTCGGCCTTATCATCCTGGCCACCGCCCGGCTGTTCGTGGATTACTCGGTTCTGCATCCATTCTGGATGCTCTCGTTCCTGGTACTGACGTCCATTACCTTCAGCCTGTTCGGTTTCATCATCGGCATCTGGGCGGACGGTTTTGAAAAACTGCAGATTGTACCCATGATGATTGTCACGCCTCTGGTGTTCCTGGGCGGCACCTTCTACTCCATCGACATGCTGCCCGACATCTGGCAAACCATCAGCCTGTTCAACCCGGTGGTGTACCTGATCAGCGGTTTCCGCTGGGCCTTCTATGGCGTGGCAGATGTGCATGTGGCGATCAGCGTGGGCATGACCCTGGTCTTCCTCGCCCTATGCATGATTGCCGTGTGGTGGATCTTCAAAACCGGTTACCGGTTGCGCACATGAACCCGTGGCGGATTGCCGCTGTCGTCACGCTGGTGGCGACAGGCTGGGCGCCGGCAGGGTTGGCCGACGCGCCAGAAACACTACCCACGGTTGAGGCCTGCTTCCTCTCAGACAGCCAACACCATACAGTGGTGCTTGAGGTGGCCAGTAAGGACAAGCAACGGCAACGGGGACTGATGAACAGAACCACACTGGCAGAGGATGCCGGCATGTTGTTCACTTACCAGGCTGAACGCTCAGCCAACCATGGGTTCTGGATGTACCAGACCCTGATTCCCCTGGACATCGCGTATCTTGATCAACAGGGCGTTATCGTGAGCACACGAACCATGACTCCCTGCCCCTCATCCGAAGGCCGGAACTGCCCTACTTATCCCTCAGGGGAACCGTTCTGGAATGCAGTGGAAATGAACGAGGGGTACTTCGCCGCCCGGAACATAACCCCGGGCGACCAACTGCTCTGGCCAGCAGCAGAGGCTTGCCAGCCATAGGCAGGATAGGGTTATCGGTGCTTCCAGTCCGGATCGCGCTTTTCCAGAAAAGCCGAGATCCCTTCCCGGGCATCATCCGTGCAGGCGTTCGCCGCCATCACCTCAGCGGTGTATTCATAGGCGTCCGATAACGGCATTTCCAGTTGGCGATAGAACGCAGATTTGCCAATTTTCAGGGTATGCCCGGACTTACTGGCAATCGTTGCCGCCATTCGGTACACCGTCTCATCCAGAACGTCGGCAGCGACCACCCGGTTGACCAGCCCGATGGCTTCCGCCCTGGGCGCATCAATCATCTCCCCGGTCAGCAGCATTTCCATGGCGTGCTTGCGGGAAACGTTTCGGGACAACGCCACCATTGGCGTGGAACAGAACAAGCCAATATTCACGCCGGGGGTGGCAAACCGGGCCCCCTGCTCCGCCACGGCCAGATCACAGCTGGCAACTAACTGGCAACCGGCCGCCGTGGCTACCCCGGCCACCCTGGCGATCACCGGCTGCGGCAGGTTCACGACCTGCTGCATCACCTTGCTACATTGCTGAAACAGTGCCAGTTGGAATTCATGGCTGTCGAACTGCGAACGCATCTCCCGAAGATCATGCCCCGCGCAGAATACGTGCCCCTCGGCAGCCAGCACCACCACACGGGTTTCGGAATCCTGTTCTATAGCTGTAAAAACATCTGACAATGCCTCCAGCATGGCCATCGACAGACTGTTTCGCCGCTCCGGATGGCTCAGCGTTACGGTGGTGATGCCATTCTCCGTGCGCTGCCGCACCAGATTACCGGTTGCTTGTGTCATAGCCTGCTCCTCCCTCAAAACACTTCCGGGCAGTATCACCAAACCCTGCACCTGTGTCGAACCGACCTTCGGACAATGCTTGTAATTACCGCCAGAGCCCTCAGGGTAATAGGAGGCGAACGCAAACAGGAGAATCTATGTCTCGCAATGTACTGATCAAAATAGCACTTCTGGTCCTGATCCTGGGTGGTGCTCTCATGGTATTGATAAAAGATGACCCCAGGGTGCCCACCGGCGATATCAACCAGGTACGCCCGGTAATGCCGGCCCAGGAATCACAGTACCAGGAGCCCGAGGAAAGAGCTGAGCAGGATCAGTGATGAATTGAGTGGCAACTTCCTGAAGGCTGACTACAAGCCTGAGGGAACCCTTGGGACATGTCCGTATTATTTACACCAACATCCGGAATCGCCTGTGTTCAGGGGCGCGCTTCTCGCTTTACTTTTGTTAATCCGAGGAATTTCAACCCCAGGCACTCCAATTGCTGATGTATCTGTGTATGCCTCGGAAGCGCTATTCCGATCGCGACACAACAACGACATGCTCACAGGGAGTGCCTCTCATGATTAAACAACTACTGGTTGCCGGTGCAACCGCCGCGATGTTGTCTGTAGGAACGGCAAGCGCTGCCGTTATTAACCTCACCAGCGTTACCGGTTTGTGGACTGCCACCACACCCGTCTTTCCGGATGTAACTGGCCAGAACACCAACGAAATCCGTTGGGGTGTTCCTGCCTCGTCTGGTGGTCAAAGCGGCTACCGTTTTGACAGTGCAGCGACACCGGCTTTAGTAAATGAAGATGTCGCCTTTAACCTGGGCACGTTCACGCACTTCAATTACCCGATCTACGAACCCGCACTCACCTCCGCACAGTTAACCGTTCACTCAACCCTTGAGATCGATGGCGTTGAAGAAACGGTTATGTCGGTGTTCGAGTTCCTCCACTGGGAAACACCAAACGAAGACCGGACCTGCGCAAATGGTGGTGCGAACTACTCGGGTGTTAACATCAACGGCTGTGCAGATCGGGTTACCTTCGCACTGAACGTGGGGGCCTCCGACAGCTTCCTGATTGGTGGCGTTAACTACTTTGTCGACATCGCCGGTTTCTTCTACGACGGCGCACTGGCCGACGAGTTCTGGACCAAGGAAAAGAAATCCAATACCGCCATGTTGAAAGGCTTGATCACCTCTAGGCCGGTATCGGTACCGGAGCCTTCCACCCTGGCCTTGCTTGGCCTGGGCCTGCTGGGACTGGGTGTTCGCCGCAAGGTGCGCCAGGCTGCCTGATTTCGAGGCACAGTGACGCAGTGAAAGCCGCTTCTTGATTCAAGGGGCGGTTTTTTTGTGTCCGGATTTAAGCAAAGAGAAATAATAGTGGTGCCCGGAGCCGGAATCGAACCGGCACGGCCTTGCGGCCGAGAGATTTTAAGTCTCTTGTGTCTACCAATTTCACCATCCGGGCATCGGAGGGGAGATTCTTGAAGGGCGGAATTGTATAAGGCCCGATGACGTAACGCAATTCCGTTCCACTCCCAAAGCCCTCATCGCTCATTTTCTCGCCAACTTGAATCAAACCGGCTTGGTGGCGCGCCCTTTGTAGATAAAACCGGCTATTTTCGGCGCATTGGGCATGTACAGGTTTTCCAGTTCCTGAATCTCAAAGCCGGCCTGGCGAATAAGATCTGCGATCTGGCGGTTGAGGTGGCAGCCACCCGCAAGCATTTTCCACCCGGGGGTTATGCGATGCTGCCATTTTCGGATGGTTTCATGGGCTGCCTCCCCGTGCTCCAGGAACAGCAGGTCGCCGCCTGGCTTGAGTACTCGTTTCATCTGCAACAACGCCGCTCGCCAGTCCGGGATAGTGCAGAGTGTGAATGTCAGCAAAACCGTATCCACGGAGTTATCTTCCAGCGGTATCTTCTCGCCGGGCAGGTCCAACCACTCCACGGTAATGTGCGAGCGATTAAGGTTTGGTAATGCTTTGCGCCTCATCCCTTCCGATGGCTCCAGGCCATAGACCATTTCAACCTGGCTCTGGTCATAAAACTCCAGGTTAATACCGGAGCCCATGCCAACCTCAAGCACTTTGCCACGGGCCCTCGGTACAATCTGGCTACGCAGTTTCATCACCTGCCCCATGGAGCATGCCTTATCGATAATGTGGGGTAGCACTCTATCCTCGTAAAAGCTCATGCGGCTCACCATAATTGTTTTTGATAAAGGGGTGCGACAAACTGCCCTATCCATTATTGCTACAATTTGCGTAGCATCGTAATTAACTGCCGGTAATAACAATAGACAAGAAGAGCCAAGGCAGCGGCTGAACGGGCTCGCTGACCCGTTTTTTGACTATGTTTGAGTTACCGGAGGTACTATGGAACTCGATCCTCTCATCCTATCGCGAATCCAGTTCGCGTTTGTCGTGTCTTTTCACGCCATTTTCCCGGTGTTTTCCATCGGTCTGGCGTCTTTCATTGCTGTGCTTGAAGGCTTGGCGTTCAAAACCGGCAATCCGCTGTGGGAAAAACTGTCCACCTTCTGGACCAAGGTATTTGCCGTGGTATTCGGGATGGGAGTGGTATCCGGCATCGTGATGTCGTTTCAGTTCGGTACCAATTGGAGCAACTTCTCCCAGGCCTCAGCCAACTTCCTTGGCCCCATGCTCAGCTATGAGGTAATCACGGCATTTTTCCTGGAGGCCGCATTTCTGGGTGTGCTGCTTTTCGGTCGTCACAAGGTACCGGCGGGTGTTCACTTGTTCGCAGCCATTATGGTGGCGGTTGGCACCTTCATCTCGTCATTCTGGATACTGTCTGCCAACAGCTGGATGCACACACCCGCTGGTGTGGAGTTGAGAGAAGGCGTATTCCATGTGACCTCCTGGTCTCAGGCGATATTCAATCCCTCCTTCCCCTACCGGTTCGCCCACATGGTAATGGCGTCGTTCCTGACAGGGGGATTTGTAGTGGCTGGCGTCAGCGCCTGGTACCTGCTTCGTGGACGTGAGGTGGAAGCTAACCGCAAGGCTTTGTCCATGTGCTTGTGGATGCTGCTGTTCCTGGCCCCGACACAGGCGGTTATTGGTGATCTTCATGGCTTGAATACCATGGAGCATCAACCGGTCAAAGTAGCCGCTATGGAAGGCAATTGGGAAACCTCCCGTAACGTGCCATTGCTGCTGTTCGCCATTCCAGATCAGGAAAACCAGACCAACCGGTTCGAGATTGGCATACCTAACCTGGCCAGCTTTATCCTGACCCACGAATGGGACGGTGAGGTGCCCGGCCTGAATGAGGTTGCCGTAGAAGAACAGCCACCCGTAGGCATCGTGTTCTGGTCTTTCCGGGTAATGGTTGGCCTGGGGCTGTTGATGATTGCCTTTGCCTTCGCCGGCCTGGTGCTCAGACGCAATGGCGCCTATTACCAGAAACGGTGGTTCCTTCAGGGGTTGCGGTTCATGAGTATCACCCCGTTTATTGCGGTGATTGCAGGATGGTTCGTGACTGAAATTGGCCGTTCACCCTGGTTGGTGTATGGCATGATGAACCAGGCCGAGGCGCTGACGCCGTCGCTTACTGGAGGCATGGCCCTGTTCACCCTGATTGGCTATGTCGTGGTGTATGGACTTGTCTTCAGCGCAGGCGTCTACTATCTGCTACGGGTGCTCTACGTGGGGCTGGAAGACGAGGATGAAGGTGAGTACGAATCGGACCGCCCTGCGCGCCCCCTCTCTGCCGCCCATGTGCCGTTTGAAATTGAATCCGGCTCAGGTGCCGCTAGCCATGCCCGTCCGGCCGATGATAAAGGAGGTCTTTGATCATGGAACTTTTTAACCTGTCTTTGATCTGGGCATTCATTATTGGCTTTGGCGTCATTATGTATGTGTTGATGGATGGATTCGATCTGGGTGTCGGCATCCTGTTCCCCTTCGCCCCGACTGAGACCGACCGAGACACCATGATGAATACCGTGGCGCCGGTATGGGATGGCAACGAAACCTGGCTGGTGCTTGGTGGCGCCGGCTTGTTGGCAGCTTTCCCGCTGGTGTATTCCATCATCCTTCCTGCGCTCTATATTGGCGTGTTTCTGATGCTTGCCGGATTGATTTTCCGGGGTGTGGCCTTCGAGTTTCGGTTTAAGGCTCGAACCTCCCGCTATCTCTGGAACTGGGCCTTTGCCGGCGGCTCCACCATCGCTGCGTTTGCTCAGGGGGCTGTGGTTGGCGCCTATATCCAGGGCTTTGAAACCACTAACGGTGCCTACTCTGGTGGCGCGCTGGACTGGCTGACACCCTTTACGGTGTTGACCGGTCTTGGCCTGCTTGCCGGTTATGCCTTGCTGGGCTCCACCTGGCTTATCCTGAAGACGGAAGGTCGGTTGCAGGAGTGGGCATACCGCATCACCACGCCGCTGCTGATTGCTGTACTGGTAATCTTCGCCATCATCAGCGTATGGACCCCGTTCGTGGATGACATGGTGCGTGAGCGCTGGTTTGATCACATCACAGTAATCTGGGTTCTGCCGGCACTGACTCTGCTCTGTGCGTTCCAGATCTGGCGCTCGGTTCGCAATCGATTCGAGGGCATGCCCTTTGTAGCGACCATGGGGCTGTTCATCACCACTTACCTTGGCTTGATTGTCAGCCGCTGGCCCTATGTGGTTCCCCCGGAGTACACCCTGTGGGATGCCGCCTCCGCCTATGAATCGCAGCTGTTCCTGCTGCTGGGGCTGCTATTCGTTATCCCCATCGTGCTGACTTACACCGCCTGGACCTACTGGGTATTCCGCGGCAAGGTCCGTGCTGGTGAGGGGTACCACTGAGTGGCGGAACCGGCTCAGGCTGATATTCGCCAATGGCTTTCCGGGCTCGCCCGAAAAAACCAGCGGTGGATTCGCGCCACGGTCGTAGCCGGAGCACTGGTCGGGCTGGCAACCATCGTTCAGATGGCTCTGCTGGCCTGGCTGGTGCATCAAATCGTCATTGAGGGCCAGAATGCGCCTACTCTCGCACCCTGGTTCGTCGCCCTGGTGGCCACACTGCTGGTTCGCACGCTGAGCCAGGGTTTCCAGACACAGTTTGCGGCACGCTGCAGCGAACAGGTGCGGCGCGATGCCCGACGACAGATTCACCGCCACTGGCGGGATGCCGGCCCGGTAGCGCTCGCCGACAGCTCCACCGGCACTCTGGCCCGGGAATGGCTGGACCATGTGGAAGCCTTGCATGGTTACTTCGCCCGCTTCCTGCCGCAAATGTCGTTGTCGCTGATTGTTCCACTGGCCATTCTGATTCTGGTGTTCTGGCTGGACTGGCTTGCGGGCATTTTTCTACTGCTTTCCGCGCCGCTGATTCCGATCTTCATGGCACTGGTGGGAATGGGTGCCGAGAAGGTCAACCAGCAGCATTTCGAGACCATCAGTCGATTATCTGGCCAGTTTCTGGACAAGGTCCGCGGCCTCACAACCCTGCAATTGTTTCGTCAGACGGAGGATGCTTCCCGCACCCTGCATCGGCGGTCTGACCAATACCGCAAGATCACAATGAAAACCCTCAAGGTGGCCTTTCTGTCTTCCGCTGTACTGGAGTTTTTTGCCTCCGTCGCCATTGCCGTTATTGCCATCTACATTGGTTTTGGTTTGCTGGGCTACATCACTTACGGCCCCAGCGCGGACCTCACACTTTTTTCCGGGTTATTGATTCTGTTGCTGGCGCCGGAGTTCTTCCAGCCGCTGCGAACGCTGTCGCAACACTACCACGACCGGGCCGCCGCCCTTGGCGCCGGCGCTGAAATCCTTGCTCGACTGGCAACCCCCGTTGGCGGGGAGCCTGCATCCGACAAGCCCGCATCGTTGCCGGATCATGGTCTTAGCCTGGAAAACGTCACCCTCAGCTACCAGGGCGGCAAGCCGGTACTCGCCAACCTTGACCTGACAATCGAGCGTGGAAAAGCGGTTGCGCTGACCGGGGCCTCCGGAGGCGGAAAGTCCTCTTTGCTGCACTTGCTGGCTGGGTTTATCCAGCCAGATAGCGGTACCATCAGTGTGTTCGGCCAGGCACCCGGCCAGTGCCCGTTTGGCTGGCTTGGCCAGCGCGGATTCTGGATACAGGGCTCCTGGGCAGACAACCTCCGCCTGACCAGTCCGGAGGCCTCAGACATTGCCATTGAGAACGCGCTGCGCCTGGTGGGCCTGGGCAGTGTGCTTGAAAGCCGGGACCAGGGTATTCACAGTTTGATTGGAGAAGATGGCCAGGGGTTGTCCGGCGGGCAGGCTCGCAGGCTGAGCCTGGCACGTATTTTCCTGGCGGATTACGACTTGATCCTGCTGGATGAACCCACATCCGGGCTCGACGCGACAAGCGAGATTCTGGTTCTGGAAGCGCTTCACAAGCTGGCGGAAGCAGGCAAAACGCTTGTCTTCTCAACGCACCACCAGGCCCTGCTGGCCCTCGCGGACCAGGTGCTGATTGTCAATGACGGCGAGGTTCGCCATGCGTGAGCTCAAGCCCTGGCTGGACCTGATTCTTCAGCGGCGCGGCCGCCTGGTGGTTGGTGCCCTGTTGTTACTGGCTACCCTGCTCTCCGGTATCGGGTTGTTGGCCTTGTCGGGCTGGTTTCTGACCGAGACCGCACTGGTGGGCCTGCTGCTGGCCGCTGGCACACAAGCCTACATCAACCTGTACGTTCCGGGCGGCGGCATAAGATTTTTCGCGGTGTCCCGCACGGTCTCCCGTTATCTTGAACGGGTATACAACCACAACACGGTACTGCAGTTGCTAACCGATATTCGTGTTGCCCTGTTTAACCGAATGGCCGAAGCCGGCCACCGTGACCGGGGCCAGAAATCTGGCGCCCAGTGGTTATCCAGGCTAACGGCAGATGTGGATGCCCTGGATACCCTGTACCTTCGGGTGATTGCGCCCACGGCCCTGGCCGGGGTCGTCAGCGTGTTGCTGGTGCTTAGCGCCTGGCTGCTGTTCTCGGGTTCATTGGCCCTGATACTTCTGGTAATGATGGCGACGGCTATCTTGCTTTCCAGCTGGCGAGTGTTCGCCGGTACACAACACTTATCAGGCCAGCTAAGTGATCAGCAGGAGAAACTCCGTGGCGATGTTATCGAGCACCTGGAAGGCTTTGCCGAGCTCACTGCGGCCGGGCGCACGGGCAAGCACTCCGGCCGTTTGATGAGGCAAGCGCTGTCATTGTCCAGAACCCAGGCCAGGGTGGATAGCCATGCTGGATGGCACCAGGCAGCCACACAGTTAATCGTGAATCTGGCGGTTGTGGTGACACTGTGGGTTGGTATTGCCCTGTTTGACCAGGGATCGGTAACCGGCCCCGTGCTGGTTCTGCTGCCCATCGCCCTGATGGGACTGCTGGAAGTCTATGCCATGCTGCCCGATGCCTTCGCCAAGCTCGGCGCCACTCTGTCTGCAGCCCGGCGTCTGAACCAGGAGGTGCGGCTCGCTCCGGGAACCGAGTATTCTTCAGCCTTTGACCGGCATCCGGGAGAAACCACCGCTAATGCACTGGAAGTGCGGGATCTCTCGGTTGGCCACCCAGGGCTGCCGCCGGTTCTGACCCATTTCAGCCTCAAGGTTGGCGCGGGAGAACGCCTCGGTATTGTTGGCGCCTCGGGCTCCGGTAAATCCACCCTGGCGGATACCTTCGCCGGCGTGATTCCGCCCCGGCAAGGGGAGCTCGCCTCCCTGCCCTGCGCCTATCTCACACAGGCAACGGTGGTGTTCGAAGACACGGTTAAAGCCAACCTGTTATTGGGCAACCCCAATGCTACCGATGGCGATCTCTGGCGTGTTCTGGAACTGGTAGAGCTGGCAGACAGGTTTGCCCGTGAAACGGAAGGTTTATCCACCTGGCTGGGCAGTGCCGGTAACCGACTTTCTGGTGGTGAGGCAAGGCGGCTCGTGCTGGCGAGGGTTCTGTTGAGCACAGCTCCTCTGGTGATTCTGGATGAACCGTTTACCGGCGTGGATACAGACACCAGGGAGCGCATCGCTCCCCAGATCAATCGATGGCTGGAAGATCGGGCGGTCATCTGCCTGGGGCATGGACCGGAGGCGCTATTGCCTTCCTCCGGCCATGTCCTGCACCTGAACTGACCCTCAGCGGGTTTCCAACACGTCGAAAGTCAGGCCCGCTTTGCTGGTCAGGCGCTCCAGCAGTTTGCCATCCAGCATGGAAGCCGGCGTCCAGAAGCCGCCCTGGTCGTCGTCTGACAAATCAAACGCCAGGCACAGGCCTGCCTCGCCCAGCATCTTGGCTGTGGAACCGTAGCCTGGGTCCCGATCGCCGGTGACTTTGGTGATGATGGTCTTGCCGTCTGTCGTACGCCCCACAAAACGCAGGTCATAGAATCCGTTTTCCTGGTCTTCCGGGCTTGGGCCCTCACCAGGCTTGGGCACCAGCTTCTCAACCACCCACCGGGTTGGCTTGATGGCGGAAGCGGTAAAGAAAGCGCCAAGCGCGGCGGTGATGCCGTAAGCAGTCAGGCGGCCTTTGGCGCCCTTTCCGGTCATCATGGCTTCGTCGTAGGTGAACTCCTGACCGTAACGGGCCTTCTGAAGCGCGTTTGAACGGTGCACTACGCGGGTGTTGATGGCACCCATCACAAACGGCGCCAGCCACACGTCAAATTCTTTGTCGTACTCTGCGGTTTTCAGGCTGGGCTGACGTACCTTCGAACGGTGGCCCTCCGGGCAAATCGAGAAGGGATTGGCCAGCTCCTTGCGCAGTTTCGGATCCGCGCCGGCTTCTTTGGCCACGTTAATCATGGATGCCACGGTGCCACCGGACAAACCACCCTTGGCGACCTTAACCCGCATGCGCACATCCTGGCAGGTCTTGCCGAAGGCTTTCTCAGCCTGCTGCTGCAGGAACCACACCCCCATATCGGACGGAATCGAGTCGAAACCGCAGCAATGGACAATTCGTGCACCGGTTTTCCTGGCCTGGGCTTCATAGCCCTCGATCATCCGGCGAATCCACTGCACCTCACCGGTCAGGTCGCAATAATCGGTGCCAGTGTCCACGCAGGCCTTGATCAGCGGTTCACCATAAAGGGCGTATGGGCCAACGGTGGAGATCACCACGCGGGTCTGCCGGCACATGCCCGCCAGTGCCGAATCGTCGGCCGCGTCAGCTACCAGAACCGGCAAGTCTGCAGCCTGCGCACCAAGTTCGGCTTTGAGGGCATTCAGCTTGCCCTCTGAACGGCCAGCGATAGCCCATTTCACCTTGCCGGCCGCGCCATAGTTCTCTACCAGGTATCGGGTCAGAATCTGGCCCACAAAGCTGGTGGCACCAAATACCACCAGATCATAGTCTGCCTGCTTGGAATTCGTCATTACATGTCCTTTTTGGTTTGCGTGTACGAATATCTCGGATCGGTCAGGGTTGGCGAGATGCTTTTGCTGCCATCAGCACCATAAATACGGCCACTCCCAGCCCCCAGAAGCCGTTAAGAATGAGACCACCTACCCAAGTCTGGGCTGATACTGCCAAACCCTTCATCGGAAAGACAACCAGCATCGCTACGGCGGTTGGGCCGACGGCACCCAGTATCACATGGCCGAGCCAATACAACGCTCCTTTCAGGCGGCCGGCGATGGCCCATATCGCGACACCCCATAACCCGCCGAAAAATGCCAGGGAGATCACCGATGGTACCCCCAATGGCGGCACGGGAGTAAGGTTAAATGGCGCTACGGGTACGGCACCTGCCAGGTAAAACACGGCAAATAGCCCCTGATGGAAAATCAGTGTTGCCAGAAAGCCCGCAACAAACGCCTTTATCCAAACCATATTGGATTCCTTTCGAGTTTCACTGAATTGATGGTAACAGGTTTAAAACCGGCACGACTTTCCCGGATACACCATGACAGGCGTCCGGCCGGCCAATCGTTTGTCATACAGCTTGTTGCACACTGTGGCGCATAATGACACAAGTGTGGAGGCATCCCTTGATCATCTTTCTGACCATCACAAGCCTGATATTGCTGGCCATCAGCGGTCTGCTGCTTTGGCAACTGCTTGAACAGCGCAAAATGATCAACAACATGCTCGAAAACGAAGATATCAGTGATATCCATCGCGAACCGGAACTGGTGCTTACGTTGAGGGTGCTGGATCCGATTGCCCTGGCAAAGCGCGAATCGCGAACCGGCCGGGCGCTGGCAGACAGACTGCCGGTTATGACCCGGAAAATGGTCTATCAGGAAGTCATGAAAGAACTGGAAAGCGAGCTGTTTGAGCGGGATATCGACGTCGAAATGCACATTGAGTATCGCTGAGGAGCACGGCTATGGTCTCTCAGGTTCTAATCATCATTTGCCTCGCCGGCGCTGCAACGCTTCTTTTTTCGGGGTTCCGTCTGTCGAACCAAACCCGAAAACGGTTACTGATCCTCAATGCCCATCGAATTGCGGCCCGGAGCGCCATCCAGAAGAGCAGGATGGACCTGGCGGAAGTGCGCAACCGGGCCCGACTTCTTGAAGATACCGTCTCAGGCGGCGCTTCTGCGGTTGAGAAGGTTCATAAGGCGATAGCGAACACCACCTTCGGTCTGATCGACATGTTCTCCAAGGATGAGGAGTTCAAAGACAGCACCCGCAAAGCCCGGCAAACCCATCACCAGAAAAGTGAGCAGGTTTATCAGGCGGTGAGAACCACCAATCGCGCCCTGCACATCCTGGCAGACACACTGATTATCAGCAAAGCGGAAAAGCGCATTGCGTCAAAACCAAAAAAGGCGCCCTGAGGCGCCTTTTTTGATCGAACTATCAGAAAGTTACAGGACTTTCTTCAGCTCTTCTTCCAACTGCGGTACGGCTTCAAACAGATCCGCAACCAGGCCGTAGTCGGCTACCTGGAAGATCGGTGCTTCTTCGTCCTTGTTGATCGCAACGATCACCTTGGAGTCAGACATACCTGCCAGGTGCTGGATGGCACCGGAGATACCTACCGCGACATACAGCTGCGGTGCGACGATCTTACCGGTCTGGCCAACCTGCATGTCGTTGGGTACGAAGCCGGCGTCAACCGCGGCGCGGGATGCACCAACGGCAGCGCCCATCAGATCAGCAACCTGTTCCAGCATCTTGAAGTTGTCGCCGTTCTGCATGCCACGACCACCGGAGACTACGATACCGGCAGAAGCCAGATCCGGGCGGTCAGACTGGGCTTTCTCTTCCCCAACGAAGGAAGACAGGCCAGCGTCTTTAACAACGTCCAGCTGCTCAACGGAAGCGGAGCCACCTTCAGCGGCTACCGGATCGAAACCGGTCGGGCGTACAGTGACAACCTTGATGGCGTCGCTCGCCTTAACGGTTGCGATAGCATTACCAGCGTAGATCGGACGAACAAAGGTGTCCTCGGATTCCACGCGGATGATGTCAGAAACCTGAGCAACGTCCAGCAGCGCTGCAACGCGCGGCATGAAGTCTTTACCGGTAGTACCGGCAGCAGCCAGAATGTGGCTGTAGCCCTTACCAACTTCGGCAACTAGCTCGCCCAGGTTTTCGCCCAGGAAGTGGCCGTAAGCTGCGTTGTCGGCAACCAGTACTTTGTTCACGCCTTCTGCCTTGGCAGCGGCTTCAGCGACGGCGCCTACGTTCTCACCGGCAACCAGCACGTCGATGTCACCACCGATGGCCTTGGCAGCCGCTACAACATTCAGGGTAGCCTGCTTGAGGCTGCTGTTGTCGTGTTCAGCAATTACCAGGATGCTCATTTAGATCACCTTCGCTTCGTTCTTCAGTTTGTCCACCAGCTCAGCTACGTCAGCCACCTTGATACCAGCCTGGCGTGCAGCCGGGGCTTCGACCTTCAGGGTGGACAGGCGCGGGGCGATTTCAACACCCAGATCGGCGGGGCTAACGGCTTCCAGCGGCTTCTTCTTGGCCTTCATGATGTTCGGCAGAGAAGCGTAACGCGGCTCGTTCAGGCGCAGGTCAGTGGTGACAACCGCAGGCAGGTTCAGAGCAACAGTCATCAGACCGCCGTCTACTTCACGGGTTACGTTAACCTTTTCGCCATCAACAACCACTTCGGAAGCGAAAGTGCCCTGGCCCATGCCAGTCAGAGCAGCCAGCATCTGGCCGGTCTGGTTGTTGTCGGAATCGATGGACTGCTTGCCTAGAATAACCAGCTTCGGCTCTTCTTTCTCAACGACAGCCTTCAGCAGCTTGGCCGCTTCGAGGGACTGAACTTCTTCGTCAGTCTCGATGTGGATACCACGGTCAGCACCCAGAGCCAGAGCAGTACGGATTTGCTCCTGAGCAGCTTTCGGTCCAATGGATACAACAACGATTTCACTGGCAACGCCCTTCTCTTTCAGACGAACCGCTTCTTCAACAGCGATTTCGCAGAATGGGTTCATTGCCATCTTGACGTTGGCGAGGTCAACACCGGTGTTGTCCGGCTTGACGCGCACCTTCACGTTGTAGTCGATAACTCGTTTTACAGCGACCAGAACCTTCATAGATTCCTCGTTCTTCTACGATGGGTTTAATGACTCGCAATCCTTAACGGGGAGCCTGCTGGATAGTGCGCAGTAATACTGCAGGCTACAGTCTACAGGGTCAATAGCCCCATTCGACGCATCAGGACTGCCTTCACAGCCAATAGACCGGGTTGACCCGGCCTGGCAATGAGACGATACTAAAAATCGACTCAAAACACACGACATTTCGGTGTATACGTACAATGCCAAAGGTAAACGCAAATTTCAAACAAACGTTTGTTTGATTCCTGAAATGCGTTATCCTTTCGGGACAAAGGGCCCATATTCAGGGCTCGGGGCTGTCGTCTATAGGCATTTTTACCGGTATGATGTCGCCCCTGAATGAATTGAGTTAGGCCTGCGGGCAAACAACACTCACTAAAAAAGCTGTTTGAGGAGACCAACGTGGAACGCGAATCGATGGAATTTGATGTTCTGATCGTCGGCGGCGGCCCTGCTGGCCTGTCTGCAGCCTGCCGCATGATGCAACTGGCGCAGGAAGCTGGCGAAGAACTGACTGTTTGTGTGGTTGAGAAAGGTTCCGAAATCGGCGCGCACATCCTCGCCGGTACCGTATTTGAGCCCACAGCCCTGAACGAACTGTTTCCGGACTGGAAAGAAAAAGGCGCGCCGCTGAACACGCCGGTTACCCGGGATGACATTTTCCTGCTCAAGAACCAGGAAAAAGCGACCAAGATTCCCAACGCCTTTGTGCCCAAGAACATGCACAACCACGGCAACTACATCATCAGCCTCGGCAACCTGTGCCGTTGGCTGGCTGAACAGGCTGAACAGCTGGGCGTAGAGGTTTACCCCGGGTTTGCCGCGTCCGAGACCATTATTGAAGATGGCCAGGTTAAAGGCATCATCACCGGCGACATGGGCGTGGCCCGTGACGGTTCCGAGAAAGACGGCTACATGCCGGGCATGGAACTACGCGCCAAGTACACCCTGTTTACCGAAGGCTGTCGCGGTCACCTGGGCAAGCGCCTGATCAACGATTTCAAGCTGGACGAAGGCAAAGACCCGCAACACTACGGCATCGGTATCAAGGAACTGTGGGACATTGACCCGTCCAAACACGAGCCCGGCTTGGTAGTTCATACTACTGGCTGGCCGCTCAACGAGTCCGGCTCCACCGGTGGGTCCTTCCTGTATCACCTGGAAAACGGCCAGGTTTATGTCGGCCTGATCACAGACCTGTCTTACAGCAACCCGCATCTGAGCCCCTTCGAGGAATTCCAGCGCCTTAAGCACCATCCGGAAATCAAGAAGTATCTGGAAGGCGGCAAGCGCGTCGCTTATGGCGCACGCGCCATTTCCAAGGGTGGCTACAACGCCCTGCCCAAGATGAGCTTCCCGGGCGGTCTGTTGCTTGGCTGTGACGCCGGAACCCTGAACAGCTCCAAGATCAAAGGCTCCCATACCGCCATGAAGTCTGGCCTGCTGGGCGCAGAAGCCGTGTTTGAGGCACTGAAGGAAGGCAAGTCTGGCGAAGAGATCACCAGCTTTCAGCAACGCTTTGAAGACAGCTGGCTGTACAAAGAGCTTTACGCCGAGCGTAACTTCGGCCCGGCCATGCACAAGTTCGGCAACATCGTAGGTGGCGCCATTGCCTTCTTCGAGCAGAACATTCTGCGTGGCAGCCTGCCGATCACCTTCCGCGACACCACTCCGGACTACGCCACCCTGAAGCCGGCGTCTGAGTGCAAGAAGATCAGCTATCCGAAGCCGGATAACAAGCTGACCTTCGATCGCCTGTCCTCGGTGTTCATTTCCAACACCAACCATGAGGAAGACCAGCCGGTTCACCTGAAACTGACTGATCCGGACATTCCGCTGAAGGATAACCTGCCCAAGTACGACGAGCCTGCGCAGCGTTACTGCCCGGCCGGCGTATACGAAGTGGTCGAGAAAGACGACGGCAGCGGCAAGAAGTTCCAGATCAACGCCCAGAACTGTGTTCACTGCAAGACCTGTGATATCAAGGACCCTTCTCAGAACATTACCTGGGTAACGCCGGAAGGCGGCGGTGGCCCGAACTATCCGAACATGTAATTGGGTGCACTAACCAGAAAAGCCGGAGCTCATCTCCGGCTTTTTTGTGTTTGCACCAAAAATCCAAAAAAAAACGGCTCCCGCAGGAGCCGTTTTCTGATCAACCTTTCGGAAGAGATCAGTGCACGTGGCCGTGCTCCTGCTCTTCGTCAGTTGCTTCGCGAGCTTCTACCACTTCTACGTCGAAGTGCAGAGTCTGGCCCGCAAGCGGGTGGTTGGCATCAATTGTGACGGTTTCGTCGCTGACTTCCACAACACGAACGATCTGGGGACCGCCCGGAGTCTGAGCCTGGAACTGCATGCCCGGCTCGATGGTGTCTACGCCTTCAAAGGCCGAGCGCGGAACCGGCTGAATCAGCTCTTCGTTGACTTCGCCATAGCCTTCGGCGGGAGCAACGGATACTTTCACCTGATCGCCTGCGTTCTTTTCGTTCAGCGCACTTTCCAGTCCACCGATAATGTTTTGTGCACCTTCCAGGTAAGACAGCGGCTCACGGCCTTCTACACGGGAGGAATCGAGTTGCTCTCCCTGGTCGTTAGTGAGCGTGTAATGGATGGTGACAACACGAGGTTGGGCCATGTGATCTCCTTGCGTGTCGCAATGACTGTGTATTTAGATTGTAGGCAATCGAAAGTGTTCGTGAACAGCCATACTGCACAGAGGGACTAACGACCACCGGGCCTCGTTAGAGAGCCAGGCTCGGTAACAAGTAAGAAAACACAGTTTAACAAGTGACAGACTGCGTTTTCTACCCTATTCATAGAGGCGAACTTGCGCTTTTCAACCGCCCTGCCCGATTTTCCAGAATTTTCCGTGACTAAGCACACCATACTGGGTTTCCCCATTGTCTTGCTGTTCTTCGACCAGGTCAGCCAGCTCGTAGAATGCCGCCGTCACCAATCGGGCCTCAATACCGTGGCGGACGTAAACCACTGGGCGGGGCTCATCGCTGTTCGGGTACTGGCTCACCGCCAGTGGATGCTCTGGCCCTATTTCAAGAACTTCACCCACGTTGGTGGTTAGTGAGAGCACTTGCCCGGCGCCCTCTCCTTTGCGTGCCAGGGAGTGTGCCAACAAGGGGGCATCTTCTACCTGTATGCGCCATTTCTCGACAGGTGTGACCAGGTAATGATGCCCGTCGTCTTCCCGGCGCAAAATGGTTGAGAACAATTTAACCGTGGCTTCCCGCGCGATTGGCGCTCCCTGGTAAAGCCACTGGCCGTCGCGGGTTATCACCAGGTCCATGTCGCCGGACAACTCCGGATGCCACTGGTGCAGTGGCGGAAGGCCCTTTGCACTACTGTGTTGCTGTACCGATCGTTCGATATCATCAGGCTTCATGTTCATTGGCGGAAACTCCCAGGTTACAGGCCGCGCATCCATTCGGCACGCAGCGGCGCGGCGCCAGGGTCACGAATAGCAAGGTCAACCTCGCCGAGAAGTCGCTGCTTATCGCGCCCAAGGGTGCCCTTGAGGACCAGGTAATTGGATGCGTGATCACTACGGAATATGGTGCTCTCCAGTTCCAGGTGCTCGAGAAACATCCGAATCTCTTCGAACAGTCCCTGCTGGCTCAGGGGAACGAAGTCGTCGCCGAAACCGGCGCGAAAGCGCTCCTCACCCTGGGGAAAGCTCACCACCAGCGTGGACAGGTAGTCGGGCTGAGTCTCGTTGCAAAGAGTGGCCGTGTTGATGGCATGCTGCCGGGAGAGCACCTCGCCCCCCAGACCGTTGAGCACCATCACAGAGCTGGTCAGCCCCGCCTGCTTTATTTTCTCCAGAGCCGACCGGGTAGACTCCCAGGTTTCGCCCTTGTTGATCCGGCGAAGCACTTCGTCATCACCCGATTCCATACCGACGTACAGAATGCCCAAACCGGCTTCCCGCAACTTGACAAGTTCTTGCACGGATTTTCTGGCCAGGTTGCGGGGCAAACAGTAACTCGACACCCTGCGCAGACCAGGGAAAGCCTGCTTCAGGTCGGCCAGAATTTCCAGTAAGCGCCGGGTTGGCAGAACCATGGCGTCGCCATCTGCGAGAAACACCCTTGGTACGGATTCGAAGGCCTCAGCGGCCCGGGCAATATCACGGCGAATATCTTCGGGTTTGCGCGCGCGGAATTTTTTCTGGGGCTGGGTGTACATTTCACAGAAGGTGCACTGGTTCCAGGAGCACCCGTTGGTGACCGGCAGTATCAGCGATTTGGCTTCACTCGGTGGCCGGAACACCGGCTCAACGTATTCGATGGGAAAGCTGTACATGGCGTCTCAGCAACAATTCAGGGAAGTTGGGTATGGGTAAGATCATGGCAAAAACTGGGCTTTCAAGTCTGCGCAGCCGGGTCCCACCACTGGCATGTCGAGCAACACCGCCTGCGCAGTCATGAACGGTATGCCTTTGCGGTGGCCATCCACCAACAGGGTGGACAGACAGCCAACGAACGGCATGTGAGACACCAGCATCAGCGGCGAGGCCTTGTTCTCCAGCAGCAGATCGAAGCACTTTCCGGGGTCGTCATCCGGGGTGATGACCGGACATTCTTCAACCGGGCAATTGAGCACTTCAGACACAATCGCCGCAGTCTGGCGAGCGCGCGTAAATGGACTGGCCCAGATTCGCTCCGGCCGCCTGGGAGATTTGGCGATCTGTGCAGCCACAGAGGCGACTCCGGCCCGGCCGGCTTCCGTCAGCTCCCGTTCCTGGTCCAGGGTGTGCCAGCCGGCCTCACCATGGCGCATGATGATCAGATGCAAGGTAATCCTCCCTGCCCGGCACGGGCTTACTGGCTGATGGTTCGGGGCAGAATAAACTCAACGTCGGAATTCTGGACAGCCATCATCAGGCTGTTGATTACCGCGTTGATGGACGCGCCTTCGTACAGGATTTCATAGAGCCCCCTCACCAGAGGCATATAAATACCAATGGCCTCTGATTTCTCCCGGACCAGCTTCAGGGTATAGATACCCTCAGCTACCTGCCCCAGCTCCTGTGCGGCTTCGTCAAGCTTCTTGCCTTTACCGACCGCATACCCCACCCGGAAGTTCCGGCTTTTGTTGGAGGTACAAGTGGCAATGAGATCACCAACACCAGCCAATCCCATGAAGGTCATCGGGTTGGCGCCCAGGCTGACCGCAAAACGGCTCATTTCCGCCAGGCCACGTGTAATCAGCATCGCCTTTGCGTTCTCACCCATGTCCAGGGCGTTGGCCAGGCCGGCTACGATCGCGTAAATATTCTTCAGTGCTCCGGCCAGCTCCACCCCGTACACGTCGACGTTTGCGTAAACCCGGAAGTACTCGCAACCAAGCAGCTCCTGAATGGCCCGGCGCACATCCGGATCTTTGGCGGCAATCACGGTGGCCGTCAGCTCCCGGTTAACAATCTCGCCTGCCAGGTTGGGGCCACTGAGTACACCGGTGCGGCAACGGGGAATTTCTTCCTGAAGAATCTCGCTCATCAGCTTGAAGCCGTGTTCTTCGATGCCCTTGGTCAGGCTGACAACAATCTGGCCGTCCCGGAATACCTGGCTGTTTTCCCGGATAACGGCACGAAATGCCTTGGAAGGAATGGCGACCAGCACCACCTCCGCTTTGCGAACGGCATCTGCGAGATCAGTCGTGGGCTGGATATCGCCCTCCAGGGTGATACCTGGCATATAGCGTTTATTAATACGGTTCTGACGAATATCTTCGGCCTGCTCTTCATCACGCATCCAGAAGTGGACCGTGTGGCCATTCTCGCCAAGTACCTTGGCCATGGCAGTGCCGAAACTGCCGCCACCCAGAACGGCGACGTCACGAGGGCCCGCGCCAGCGGTGCGGTAGGTTGCGTTTTCAGACATATCTGTTCCGTTTTGTTGCTTCGGGGGCACCGCAGGGAACGCGTAACCGAACGTTCAGCCCGGTTCTTCGCACTCCAGTGCGCGCACCAGGTTCTTGAATTCTTCCCTGTTTTTGCTGTTCATACCCATCAACACTTTGTGGGCGTCGAGCACTTTATCTCTGACCTGCTGTTCACTGGCCTTCAGTACGGGGATTTCTTCGAGCTCTTCAATTCTGGAGGCAGGCTCCCGGACAATGATGAAAATCTTGTCGAAGCCCATAGAGGCGATAATGCGGGTAATGTCGGGGTTGGTAGAGATCAGAGTTGGCAAGAATTGACTTTGTTTTTGCGCCGCCAGGGCTATCTTGGCCAGCAGGCCCAGGGTAGTGCTGTCGATGATTTCCGTTTCCGTGAGATCAACCACAACCGTTTTAAACTGGGGATCGCGGGTGATGGACTCAACCAGATTATCCAGCGTCGAACACAGGTTCAGCCGGATTTCCCCAATAAACTTCAGGACATAGATTCCCTGCTTTTCAGCTTGCAGGATTTTATAACCAGCCATTTTCACACTGCCACTAAGTCGACGACGTGTTGTCTGAATCATCTATGGTATCAGTTACCGATACTATCGCGATATCATCCGGCAGCTCCGAGATCTTACCAAGCCCCAGAGCGTCGCTCAGCGATGCGATAGTGTGACTACCTCCTGATACGAGTTCAAGTAGTGTCTTCTCCTTTTCATCCAGGGATTTGGCAGGAATCACTTCCAGAATCCCGTCTGAAAACAGCAACAGCCGGAACGGCTTGTCCAGCTTGACCTCGTATACCTCCCACTCTGGTGCCTCAAACAACCCTACCGGGAGCCCACTGCCTTCCAGAAAACGGGTTTCGCCGCCCTCGAACGACAAAATCGGCATCGGGAAGTGTGCACCAACCGCATAACTTAATGTACGGGTGGAAATCGAGATAATGCCAACAAATACGGTTACGTGCTTACCGAGACCAGTATCCAGAAGCTCCGAATTGATCCGTTCCAGAAACCGTTCCGGGTACAGGATATCGTCGCTGGATTGGCGGCGCATATTGCGCTGCAGGCGATTGGTCAGGTTCTTGAGCAACACCGTGACAAACGCCGAGCTGGCGCCATGTCCCGATACATCGGCAATATAGACCAGCACCTTGTCTTCGGTGATGCGGAAGTAGTCCAGGAAATCGCCGCTCAGGTAGAGCGAAGGCTTGATCAGGTGGTCCACCTGTAAACCGGACAGACGCAGCTCGTGGTCAGGTAACATCTTGAGCTGGACCTTGCGCCCGGCATTCTGGTCAGCCCTCAGTTCCGCAATACCGGTGCGCAGTTCGCGGTTGGCTTCTTCAAGCTCCTGCCGGTACAACTGGTTCAGGCGATTCACCCTTACCCGGTCAAACAGTTTGCCGATAACGTCGTCCAGGGCCCCCTTGTCGTCGTTGCAGGGTTTCAGAACAACATCCGCTGCACCTGCTCTGAGGGCCTGGACAATCTCTGCACTGGACTCACTGCAGGTACAGGCAACGATGGGGGTAAAGCTGTCGGCTTCATCCAGCCGCTTTAACAGCTCCCGGATGGCCTCGGGGGGCAAATCTGCAAAGATGACATCGGGAATGTTATCTTCGAAGAGGCTTCGGGCGGCGCTGACATCGGGAAATCCAGTCACGTAGAAGCCTCTCGCTTCAAGGTAGCGGGACAAATCCGATCTAGCCTGTTCGTTGGCGTCAATAATCAGAATGCGCTCGGTGCGCGAGGTCATGTTGATTGCCTTAAACTACCAGCGATAAAAGAGAAATTGGCTTCATAACGCCTATTCTGGCATGCCCCTGTGATATAACAAGGGCCGTGTCATTAAATTGGGAGATTTGTAACCATGCGACGTGCCGTCAACGACCTGCTCGGAGCCTACGACAAGCTCATCATGGACCCCGTGCACGGCGGCATCCCCTTGTATCGGCATGAAATCCAGGTGATTGACCATCCCCTGTTCCAGCGCCTGAGAAACATCTGCCAGAACGACATCCTGAGCCTGGTGTTCCCCGGCGCGACCCACTCCCGTTTCCTGCACAGCATTGGCGTAATGCATGTGGGCACCCGTATGTTTCGTTCGATGATCGATGCCTACCTGCGGGAAAGGCAACTCAGCGAGCGCACAGATCTGAGCCTGAGCCAGCTGGACGCCATCGATTACCTGGCCAAAACCATTCGCCTTGGCTGCCTGCTACACGACAGCGGCCACTCCAGTTTTTCGCACCAGTTCACCCAGGCCCGCCGCATCCGGGAACTCATGTCGCGACCCCAGCGTTTCCGGGACCTGTGGCGAGGGGTCGATTTCACCCGTTATCACCCGGAGGAGCCAGGAGAACTGGAACATGAACATTATTCCGTCCGGGTTGCCCATGACGTGCTTTCATCGGTCGATCTGGAGAACGCTGGGCTGAACGCCGTTGATGTGATTGGCATCATGGAGACCACCGACGTAACCCCAAGCGACACCTTCTGCCGCCACGCCCGCACCTTCTGGGAATTCATTGCCGGAGAAGATGCGGTCGCAGGCACCATCGGTGAACAGGACGTGCCGGCCCTGGTCATGGGGTTGCTGTCGTCCATCGTGTCCGGTGAGATCGATGCTGACCGGGCAGATTACATGCTTAGGGATGGTTTCCACAGTTCCGTTACCATCGGCGGGTTCAACCTGGACCACCTGCTAAGCAACCTGAGGTTTGGCTGGGATGTGTCCGAACCCTGGATGGGCCTGGCGATTACCCAGAAAGGCCTGGGTGCCCTGGAAGATTTCGTTTACAGCCGGTATCAGATGTACCGGAAAGTCTACGCTCACAAAACAGCCCTGGGTTTCGACTGGCTGCTGCGGGAAGCCATCAACGAAGTACTGGAAGACGCGGAAAGCTTCGACTGGATCGATACCTGCCTGAGCGATATGAGGTACTTTGCCGAGCTGACCGATAACTTTTTCTGGGAAGCCTTCCGGAAAGTCGCCCGAAAGCATCCGAAAAGTTACTCATTCTGCATAGTAAACCGGGTGAAGCTGCACCACCTGGATACCCGGGAAAATCTCGACAAACAGCAGATCGCCGACCACAGCCACTGGCTGGCCGGCGAGCTGGCCATGGACCCGGGCAACGTGGTGACCTGCTCCATGCGCGCCCGTTTCTCAAATATCCAGGACAATTTCAACGGCATAAAAGTATTGGTGAAGAATCCGATCTCCCGGGAGCGCTCATTGCGCAAGATTACCGAGGTCAGCGCGTTTTTCTCGAAGTTTGGTGACGGCACCATCACTCATTTCTACAGCCGGCCGGAAGTTTCCAGAATGGCGCCTCCCGACCTGCTGGAATAGGCCGGTACGCTACTGAATCGCGGCAACCAAACGGGTGGCGCTTTCCCACGCGCCTTCCACCCGGCCGCCAGCCAGCCAGTCGCCCGCCAGCCCAATCCCATTGTTTGCATCGTACCGGTAGCCTGGCTGACTACTCCAGGCCGACCTGGCATAAAGCCAGCGGTGGGCCACCGTCTCATCGGGTCGGGCATTGGTACCGGTTAACGCCGCGAATTCGCCCACCAATGCGTTACTGACATGGCCTGGCTCTGAATCCACATGGGCCTTGGTCCACTCCGGGGTGGCATGCAGTACCCACCATTGGCCGGAATCATCCCGGCCCGGCTTCGAGGAATTGTTGGCAATCCAGTAGAGCACATCAGAGTGCGGGCGCATGGCGTCTGCGTTCACCTCCGGTGGCTCCGGATAGTGAGCCGCCACTGCCCAACATGGGAGAATCTGATCAACCGGCTTTTCCAGCTCTTCCGCCAGCTCGTCAAGCTGGCTCGCCAGTAACAGCTCCCGGGCCTGGGCCGGGGGCGCGGTGATGATCAACTGGTCGAAAACGCCGTGGTTCAGCCCTTCTGTACACACCAGTTGCCACTGGTTACCGGAACGCTCCAACCGTTCAATTCTCACCTGGGCAGTTACTTCAACGTGAGCAGACAATGCACGGGTGATGGCGGTCATTCTCGGTACGCCAACATAACGCT
Source organism: Marinobacter sp. NSM (assembly GCF_052380025.1). NCBI lineage: Bacteria > Pseudomonadati > Pseudomonadota > Gammaproteobacteria > Pseudomonadales > Marinobacteraceae > Marinobacter > Marinobacter sp. NSM. The sequence continues at coordinate 528,505 of NZ_JBQTCK010000001.1, read as the reverse complement.
TTTCTTCCGGAAACGGCTGCCAGTTCAGGGTGTCGTCCTGAAAACGAAATCTGGCCGGCCATTCGAGGAAAGCATCGCTTCCGGCCCAGCGCTGCAAGAACGAAAGAAACTCGGGATTGCGGGCGGTAAAATATTGAGCACCGACATCGGCAGAGCCACGACCAACTCTCTTGGAGGCCATACGACCACCCGGCCCGCGACTTTTCTCAAACACCGTGACACTATGGCCCAGTTGGCCAAGTAAAATTGCAGCCGTGAGGCCTGCCAGACCTGAACCGATAACCGCTACGCTGCGTATTGATGTAATGTCTGATGTCACTTTAAGCATGGTTGTATATGGCCCGATTGAATTACTGGTTAACAAACATTCTGAGATGGTTCGATTCCGAAGCCGGTTCAGATCACCTGGACTCCAGTTCCAGATCCTTTAACTGGGTGAGAGTGCTGCCTTTTATCGCATTGCATCTTGCTTGCCTGCTCGCATTTTTCACTGGTGTCAGCACGTTTGCTGTCGTGTTCGCCCTAGCCTTTTTCGTCATCCGGATGTTTGCCATCACTGGCTTTTATCATCGCTACTTTTCCCACAAGACATTTAAGACCAGTCGCACTGCCCAGTTCGTATTCGCGGTACTGGGCGCCAGCTCGGCTCAGCGAGGCCCATTGTGGTGGGCCGCTCACCACCGGCACCATCACCAGCACTCCGATAATGCGGAAGACCTGCACTCACCCCACCATGGCGGATTCTGGTGGTCTCACGCCGGCTGGTTTACCTGTGATGCCGGCTTCAGTATGGATGAACGCCGGGTACGAGACTGGTTGAAATTTCCGGAACTCAAGTTTATCAACCGTTTTGATTCATTGATCCCGGTGGCGGCAGCCGTGCTGATTTACCTCGTTGGTGAAGCCCTGGCAGTGTGGGCACCGGGGCTGGGCACCAATGGTTTGCAACTGCTGGTTTGGGGATTTTTCATCTCAACGGTGTGCTTGTTCCACGCTACTGTATCCATCAACTCCCTGTCACACGTGTGGGGAAAGCGTAGGTTCGAAACCGACGACGACAGCCGGAATAATTTCTGGCTCGCGCTCATTACGCTGGGCGAAGGCTGGCACAACAACCATCACCGTTGGCCACAAACCGTACGTCAGGGGTTCCGGTGGTATGAAATAGACATTACCTGGTACGGGCTCTGGGCGTTGTCCAAGCTCGGGATAGTGTGGGATTTGAACCCAATCCCGGCACATATCCAGAAAGAAACACGTGAATTGGACGAACAGAGGAGGAAGCGCAAATGACAACTGCTTCTGCCATTGAGGTCGGGTCACCGAACCCCGCCCTGCCAGCTGTGCTCGACCAGTTCTGCGCCCTGTTCAATCAACTGGACAAGGGCAATCTGCACAAACTACAGCAGGTTTATGGTGAAGACATTGAGTTCCAGGATCCATTCGGAAGGGTGAACGGCCTGGATGAACTGACGAATTACTTTGCCGACGCCTACGGCAACGTTATCCGTTGTCAGTTCCGCTTCAACAGTCCAGTTATCCAGGACTCCTGGTGCACGATTCCCTGGGTAATGGAGTTGCAACACAAGCGCATCAAAGGGGGAAAAACCGTAGAGGTTGAGGGTATCAGCCACCTCCGGATTCTGGACGGTCGGGTACGGTACCACCGGGATTACTTCGATGCCGGCCAGTTACTCTATGAAAATCTTCCGGTGGTGGGCGGCGTGATCCGCTGGGTCAAGGAGCAGGCAGGATGAGCAAACGCCTGGAAACCGCCAGCAACATCTGGCTCACCGGCGCGTCGTCTGGTATTGGCGAGGCACTGGCGAAACAACTTACCACCCATGGGCACCGGCTGATTGTCACCGGGCGCCGGAAGGAGGCACTGGATGCGCTGGTGAATCAGCATCCCGAACAGTTGCTGGCCGCCCCCGCCGACACTACCAGTAAGAGTGACCTTGAGGCTTTAAAGGGTTCTCTGGGCCACTTTGGTGATCTGGATATGGCGATACTGAATGCCGGTACCTGCGAATACCTGGAAATCGCCGAGTACGACAGCCGCGTTATTGAGGCCAACATGATGACCAATGTTGTTGGCACTGCCCGCAGCCTGGACATTGCGCTTCCAGCCCTCAGGGCCACGCGGACCAAAGGTAAACCAGCGACACTGGTGATCGTCAGCTCGTCGGCCTGGTGGTTTCCATTTGGCCGGGCAGAAGGTTACGGCGCCTCAAAGGCTGCCCTGACCTACTTTGCTCACGCGCTGCGTGCCGATTTGGCGGCCGAAGGCATCGAGGTCGTGGTAGTTTCACCTGGCTTTGTGAAAACACCTCTGACGGACCGTAACGACTTCCCCATGCCCTTCATCATCAGCTCGGAAGATGCAGCCAACCGCATTGTTAAAGGGCTTGAAAAGGGTAAAACGGAAATCGCCTTTCCCCGGCGTTTTACCTGGCTGCTCAAAGCGCTGGGCGCCTTGCCTCAAGGCCTTGTGGATCGCATGGCCGCATCCATGGCCCGTAACAACCACTCTTGAACACTTTGGTAACAGGAAAAGATTGCATGAACCCGAATCGTCAGCGTATTGCTGTGATTGGTGCCGGTGTATCCGGCTTGACGGCGGCCTGGCTGCTTAGCGAACAACACGACGTTCAACTGTTCGAGGCTGGCGATTATGCGGGGGGCCACACCAACACCGAACAGGTAGAAGTGGGTGGGCGTGTCTGGCCGGTGAACACCGGTTTCATTGTTTTCAACGACTGGACCTACCCGAACTTCATCAAACTGATGGACCGCCTGGACGTAAAGTCGGAAGTCAGTAACATGAGCTTCAGCGTGGACTGCCATGTTTCCGGCCTGCAATACAACGGGACCAGCCTCAATACGCTGTTTGCCCAGCGCAAGAACCTTCTTAATCTGAACTTTCTGAAGATGATCCGGGAAATCCTCCGGTTCAACAAGGAAACTCGCGCCGATCTCGCTGCCGGCCAGATTCCAGAGGGTGAAACCCTGGGCGAATACCTGAACCGCAACCGCTACAGCCGATATTTCCGGAACAACTACATTGTTCCGATGGGTGCTGCTATCTGGTCTGCCCCGGAAATCGTATTGGAACAGTTCCCGATCCGGTTTTTCCTCCAGTTTTTTAACAATCACGGCATGCTGTCGGTGGACGACCGCCCAACCTGGCGGGTGATTTCCGGCGGTTCCGCCACCTACGTGAACAAAATGATGGCGCGGCTGGGCGACCGCACTCACCTGAACAGTCCGGTAACGGCGATTACTCGGGACGAAGAAGGCGTCACCATTGTTGTGAACGGCCAACAGCACCGGTTCGATCAGGTTGTGCTGGCCTGCCACAGCAACCAGGCGCTGGCGATGCTGGATGATCCAACCGACCAGGAGCGGGACATCCTCGGTGCCATCGGGTACCAGAAGAATGACGTGGTCCTGCATACAGATGACCGTGTTTTGCCCTCCACTCGACTGGCCTGGGCTGCCTGGAACTATATGATTCCGGAACACAGCACCCAGCCGGTGTCGGTGACCTACAACATGAACACCTTGCAGAACTTCGACGATGCGCCTGAAACCTTCTGCGTTACGCTCAACCGCAGCCACGACATCGACCCCGCCAGGGTCATCAAGCGATTCGAATACGACCATCCGGTGTTTACCCTCGAAGCCGTTGCCGCCCAGGAGCGCTATGACGAGATCGGCAATCGGAACCGGACCCACTACTGTGGCGCCTACTGGTTCAACGGCTTCCATGAAGACGGTGTACGCAGCGCATTGCGAGTGACCCATGCGTTCGGGGTGGAGCTCTGAACATGGCCAGCCAGTGGCTAGAAGGCACTATAAGACATCGGCGTAAGATTCCGGTATTACATGAGTTTCAATATAATATCGGCATGCTGGCATTGGACCTGGACGAATGGGCGTCCATCACCACCGCCAGCCCGTTATTTTCCCTGGAGCGGTTCAACTGGATGTCTCTGCACCGGCCGGATTACCTGGACCCAGAGATACCCAGCCTGCGCCAGGCTGTGTTCAACCGCGTTAAGAGCGCCACTGGCTGGGCACCAGACGGCCCCATCGAGCTGATCACTCACCCCCGCTACCTGGGCTACATTTTCAATCCGGTAAGCTTCTATCTCTGCTATAACCACGGCGAAAGCCCGCGAAACGGTGATGTACCCAGGGTCATCCTCGCCCAGATTACTAACACGCCCTGGAAGCAGCGGCACGTATACTGCCTGGAATGCCGCCAACCCGGTGCTTCTCAGTCGGATGCGTGGCACACGGAACGTTTTGCCTTCAGCAAACGCTTTCATGTGTCTCCGTTTAACGGCATGGATCAAGAGTATCAGTGGCTGTTCAGCTTCAAGGGTCCTGAACTGAGGGTCCACATGAATGTTCAACAGGGCCAGGAGAAACATTTTGATGCCACCCTGGTAGTCCAACGCCACCCATTTGATCGTAAAACCCTGCACAGAAGCCTGAGACGTTTTCCACTGGAAACCCTCAAAGGCACTGCCGGCATCTACTGGAATGCCCTGAAGCTCAAGCTCAAGGGCGCGCCTTTCTACACCCACCCGGACAAGCTGGACACAACGGACAGCCAATACCGCCAGGGGGTTGATGATAAAGGCGTAGATATAACGTTAGCGCCGGCACCTACGCACTCAGATTCGGATATTGCAGGAAGGGTAAGCTCATGGAGAACCTGAACACCTCTGTCGACAGCCAGCGCACCAGCAACACGCCCCTGGTAAGCCGGATTGCAAAGCAGCTTGTCTGCCAGCAGTTATCACAACTGGGCCACGGTAAACTGGTGGTCAAGGAGCAAGGCGAGGAAGACCTGGTCTACGGAGATAACGACCAGCAATATCCGGTAGCAGAGCTGGTTATTCATGATCACACCACCTGGCGGGATCTGGTCACTGGCGGCAGTGTCGGTGCTGCAGAGTCTTTTGTTGCAGGCGACTGGAGCTCTCCCGACCTGACCGCACTGCTGCGTTTTTTCAGCAGGAACCTGGACACCATGAACGCGTTTGAGGACAAGTTCAGTTGGGTGAGCAAGCCAACGCTGAAAGCTCTTCATTGGCTGAACCGCAACACGCCTGCCGGTTCCCGCAAAAACATCAGCGCCCACTACGACCTGGGTAACGACCTGTTCCAGCTCTTCCTTGACCCGACCATGATGTATTCATCCGCCATCTACCCGAGCGCGGATTCAACACTCGAAGAAGCCGCAGTCTACAAGCTTGACACCATCTGCAAAAAGCTCGACCTGCAGCCGGAAGACCGGGTCATCGAGATAGGCACTGGCTGGGGCGGTTTTGCTATACACGCCGCCAAGCATTACGGCTGTCACGTAACCACCACCACTATTTCCCGAGAGCAGCTTGAGCTGGCGAAGGAGCGGGTAAAGGCGGAGGGGTTGGAAGACCGGATTACCCTGCTGTTTGATGACTACCGGGACCTGGCCGGACAATACGACAAGCTCGTTTCGATCGAAATGATTGAAGCCGTTGGGCCGCAGTTCCTGGACAGCTACCTCTCACAGATCAGCACCTTGCTCAAACCCGACGGCCTTGCCCTGGTGCAGGCCATCAACATGCCTGAGCAGCGTTATGATCGCGCCCTGAAGAACGTAGACTTTATTCAGCGGTACATTTTCCCGGGCAGCTTCATTCCCTCGTTTGGTGCGATCATTACTTCGATGCGGCGCGGTTCCGACCTGGTACTCACCCACTCGGAAGACTTCGGTTTCCATTACGCGCGAACCCTTCGTGACTGGTGTGACCGTTTTATGGCAAGCAGAAACACCCTGCTTGAACGTGGCTACGACGAGGCCTTCCAGCGCCTGTGGCACTTCTACTTTGCGTACTGCGAAGCGGGTTTCAGCGAGCGCGCCATCGGCGTAGCACACCTGGTTCTGGCCAAACCTGCCAACAAACGCGCCAATTTACTCAGCTTATGATCATCTCAGACACCGCTCGGAATGTGTTGAATTTTGTTCTGTTCCAGATCGGCTGGCTGGTATGTGTTCTGTTTCCGGGTCTGGCCGCAGCCGGGCTGGTACTGATATTTCTGGCCGTTCACTTTGCGTTGGTCAGCCAGAAACGGTTCGCCGAACTTCAGTTCATCGGTTTTGGGGTGGTGCTGGGCAGCCTGATGGACACGCTCTGGTTCAGGACCGGAGTGCTGGGCATCAACGGCGCCGATGATGTGCTGATTGCGCCGCCGTGGCTGGTCGCAATCTGGGCCATCTTCATGACCACACTGTGCCACTCCCTGAGCTGGATCGCCCAACGCAAGTGGCTGCCGTACGTGTTCGCGCCGATTGGTGGGCCCTTTGCTTACTGGTCCGCTAGCAAGCTCGGAATTGTCACCCTGCCGAACCTCAGCGTGTCGCTCGCCGCCATGGCCGCCGGCTGGTTCGTGCTGTTCCCTTTGCTGCTTTACATCCGGAACAGTCTTTACTCGGAGTTGCAAACATGATTCGCCGCGCCATTACCCTCAGCGCCCTTGCCGTGCTGGCATTGCCGGCCAGTGCCAACCAGTTCGCCTTTACCGGAACAGCCAAGGGCAACGGTGACACCCTGCTGTACCAGGAAGTTCACCGGGTCGATGGCCACTGTGCGGAGGGCGCGTTTGAACCCAGGTCCCACTCGGTTAACTACCGGAAAGGTCCCGGTGAGAGTCCATTTGCAACCAAACAGATGAGTTACGAAAACTCTTCGCTGCGCCCGGATGTGGATTTTCGGCAGCCAGATTTCAGCGAAGTGATGAGAATCACTTATCCGGAATCCGACCGGCTGAACATTGAGTGGCAAACGCCCTCGGGCAAGGTGGAGAAATACCGGGTAAGCTTTGATGAACGCCTGGTGGTGGATGCCGGTTTTGATCACCTGGTCCGGGCCAACTGGGACAAGGTTACTCGCGGTGAATCCGTAGAGTTTCGTTTTCTCGGTCCCACACGTGGCGAGCATTATGGGTTTGTACTGGAGCCCACCAGCAATGATCAGCTGAACTCTGATGTCGTGCTGCGGATCCGTCCCACCAGCCTTGTCCTGAGGTTTCTGGTTGATCCCATTGTGCTGGGGTACAACAAAGATGGTGCACTGACCGAGTATCTGGGCCTGACCAACATCCGGGAGAACGCAGACACCAACTTCACCGCGCACATCCGCTACGAGGTGGAACAATATCCGGATTGTGAACTGACGCCCTGAACCCGGCCCGGCCGCCAAACTGATAACCGGTCACGGTGTGGTAAACTCTCGGGCAAAACGTACCGGAGACTCCACCCCCATGATGTTTGTGTCGTTTAACGTCAACAGTATCCGCACCCGTCTGCACCAACTTGAAGCCGTGATAGAGCAACTGAACCCGGATATCATCGGGCTTCAGGAAACCAAGGTCACCGATAACGAATTCCCGGTAGAGGCGATCCGCGAGCTTGGCTACCACGTGCACTTCCATGGCCAGAAAACCCATTATGGCGTCGCCCTGCTCTCCCGGGCCGAGCCCGAGTCGGTCCAGAAGGGCTACAGCACCGATGACGACGATGCCCAGCGACGGCTGATTACCGGGCGTTTTACCGTGAACGGAGAGCCGCTGACAGTGATCAACGGCTACTTTCCTCAGGGCGAAAGCAGGGATCATCCGGTCAAATTCCCGGCCAAGCAAAAGTTCTACGGCGACTTGATGGCCTACCTGGACGATCTGAAAAGCCAGCCAGGCCATGTGGTTGTCATGGGTGACATGAACATTTCCCCCACCGACAAGGACATCGGCATCGGTGCCGACAACGCCAAGCGCTGGTTGCGCACCGGCAAATGCAGTTTCCTGCCCGAGGAGCGTGAATGGCTGGCGCAGGTTGAAAGCCGGGGCTATACCGATGTTTTTCGGTATCTCCACCCGGAGGAAGCCAACACCTTCAGCTGGTTTGACTACCGCAGTAAAGGCTTTGAACGGGAACCCAAAAGGGGCCTGCGCATTGATCTGATCATGGCCAGCGACAGCCTGCTGCCCAAAGCCAAAGAGGCCGGCGTATCCTATGATATCCGCGGTATGGAACGGCCATCAGACCACTGCCCGGTATGGGCACGGTTTGACCTCTGATGGATTGATCGGGCGATTATGAAAAAAATCAAAACCAGGGACAGGATTCTCGGCACCAGCCTGGCGCTGTTCAACAGCCTGGGCGAGCCGAATGTCACCACCTTGCTGATCTCAGACGAGCTGGATATCAGCCCGGGCAACCTCTATTACCACTTCAAAAGCAAGAGCGACATTGTGGATGAGCTGTTCGACAGCTTTGAAGCGGAAATGGTGGACTTGCTCGGTGTACCAGACGACGCCGACATTTCACTGGACCAGTTCAGCTTTTTCCTGCATTTGCTGTTCGAGGCTGTCGCCCGATATCGTTTTCTGTATCAGGATCTGGTGAACGTGCTGTCTCGCTACAGCCAGCTGCAAGTGCGGTTTAAACGGATTCTGGCGAAGAAAAAAAATGCGTTTCGGGTTCTGTGTGAGAGCTTTCAAAGCCAAGGGGTGATGACCATCAGTGAAGACGAGCTGCTCTCACTGTGCGAACAGCTCACCCTGACGGCCTGCTATTGGAGCAGTTTTGACACGCTGTCGCATCTGGATGACCGGGAATCGGTAGATCCGGGCAAGGGAGTGTATCAAATGCTGCACCTGATCCTTCCGTACCTGGCGGAACAGGAGCAACAGGAGATTCAGCTGACCAGCCGCAGCTACCTTTGAGGGTTATTCTTCTTCATCCGAGGCAGGCGAATCACCCCGCAATCTGGCCAATTCGCTTTCCAGGGCATCAATCCTGCGCTCCATCGCTTCAATTTCCTCGCGCCGGTGAATACCAAGGCGACGCAAAGCACCCGACACGCGCTGGTCGAACATGTGCTCAAGCTTGTCCCAGGTTCCGGTAGCCTTTTCCTTGACCTCGCCAACGCGACCCTCTACGGTCTTGATCTGCTTTTCCACCACGCCCCGGGTTCTGGTTTCCAGTTGCTCGCCTTCTTGCACCAGGCGATCAAAAAACTTTCCCGCGTCTTCCTCTGCCTTGGTGTATGCACCCAGACCCGCAAGCCAGATCTGGCGGGCGGAATCCTTGATTTTGTCCGCCAGCTGCGGATCATTCTCCGGGTTTTTATCGTCGTGCTCAGACATGAATACCTCTTGGCAACAAAGCGGGAACGTTCCAGGCCTATTGTATTACAGCCATCCGGGGATTTCAGTGTTCATCCTCACCTGCCTGAAACCCGCATAACGGAGGGCCGCAGTATAAACACCCAAGGCATATGAAAAAATGTTTTCAAACGAAAGCGTCTCTCACTTGAACTGTTCATATTATGGTCAATACTTCCCGTTACCGGCATCCCAGTTGATGTCGGTTTGTCTGGAAGTCTTTCATGGATACTACTCGCACGCCTCTGCCCGGCATCCCTTGCCGGGCTTTTTTTTGGTATTATCGCCCCCACTTATAAGCTTATTCCCTCAAGCGAAACCTGGAGTATTTAAATGATTGAGATTGCCTGGAGCCAGTTTACCCCTGGCACTGCATTAACTGGCGGTATCCTGATTGGCCTGGCTGCGGCCAGTTTCCTGTTGCTAAACGGCCGTATTGCCGGTATCAGCGGCATACTTGGCGGGCTTCTGACCCCTACCAGAACTGACATTCTGTGGCGAGTCGCCTTTCTCGCAGGCCTGATCGGGGCACCGGTGCTGTGGTCCCTGGCCAGCCAGTTACCACCCATCGAGATCAACGCCGGTTACCCTGCCCTGATTGTTGCAGGCCTGCTGGTTGGTATTGGCACCCGATACGCGTCCGGCTGTACCAGCGGTCACGGTGTGTGTGGATTGTCCCGCCTGTCTCTGCGTTCACTGGCCGCCACCCTCAGCTTTATGGGCATGGGGTTTGTCACCGTTTACGTAATTCGCCACCTGATCGGAGCCTGAAGCCATGAAATATCATATTGCTTCTCTTTTTGCTGGCCTGGTTTTCGGTCTTGGTTTGATAGTCTCCGGCATGGCCAACCCGGAAAAAGTGCTCGGCTTTCTCGATATCGCCGGCGCCTGGGACCCCTCCCTGGCCTTTGTTATGGGCGGTGCCGTCATTGTTGGCCTGGTTGCCTTCACCGTCGCCCGTAAACGCACCTTGTCGTTTCTGGGCTTCAGCATGAAACTCCCCACCAGCCAGCACATCGATAAACGCCTGATCATCGGCAGCATGATGTTCGGGCTTGGCTGGGGTATTGCCGGTTTCTGTCCCGGCCCTGCGCTTATAGCCTTTGGTGCCGGTGAAATCAAAGGCGTGGCCTTTGTTGTATCGATGGTCGCAGGTATGATTCTGTTTGAAATTGCCGAGCGTATGCGGGCATCATCCGGTAGTAACGCCCAAAGCTGAAACCACGCAACCTGATAAGCTTGCCGGGGCGGGCCATACGCGCCCGGCTTTAAGCGCCCGGCCATTAAACCATTGGAGCCCTAAGTGGATATCAGAAAAATTGATGACACCCTCTCGGTAGCCCCCCAGATTTCGGTTCAGGATGTCGCCGAAATTGCCAAACTCGGTTTCCGGACCCTGGTTGCCAACCGGCCGGATCGGGAAGAGCCCGGCCAGCCTGCCATGGCAGACATCGAAGCCGCCGCCCGGGAGCATGGCCTGGAGTGGGCATTTCTTCCGGTGGAGTCTGGCAATATCACCGATCAGGACGTTGACCGGTTTGCGCCGATGATCCGGAATGCCGAGAAACCCGTACTGGCCTTCTGTCGGTCTGGAACCCGCTGTACCGTGCTGTGGGCCCTCAGTGCCGCACGTGAAACCCAGCCGGAAGAGATTCTGTCCAAAGCTCATCGCGCCGGATATGACATCACTGGCCTTATACCGCGACTGGCACAGCAGGCTGGCAAGCATTAACCCACCACCATCGGATAGCATCAATGCCATATAAAGGGACGGATCAGTTCAGCCATAACGAGCCTGAACGCCTGGGGGTACTTGTGACCAACCTTGGCACACCAGACGCCCCCACCACACCAGCACTGAGAAAGTATCTTGCCGAATTCCTGTGGGACCCAAGGGTGGTGGAAGTACCCCGCCCCATCTGGTGGTTGATCCTCCATGGCATCATCCTGAGAATACGGCCAAGGAAGAGCGCCCAGGCCTATGCCAGTGTCTGGCAACCAGAGGGCTCTCCCCTACTGATACACACGGCCAAACAGGCGGAAGGCATTCGGGAAGCGCTGAAGAAAAAGTATGGCAGCAACGTGGTGGTGGGTTTTGCCATGCGCTACGGCAACCCGTCAATTTCCCGGGTATTGGAAGACATGCAGCAACAAGGTGTTCGCAAGCTGCTTGTCCTGCCGCTGTACCCCCAGTATTCGGCATCCACCACTGCGTCTACCTTTGATGCCATCTCCGCGGACTTTACCCGCCGCCGCTGGCTGCCGGATTTCCGGTTTGTGTCTCACTATCACGACTACCCACCCTACATTGAGGCCATGGCACGCCATATTGAGGCGCACTGGGCCAATCATGGCCGGCACGAAAAACTCATCCTGTCGTACCATGGCGTCCCCCTGAAATACCTGCTCAAGGGCGATCCTTATCACTGTGAATGCCATAAAACCTCGCGCTTGCTGGCCGAACGGCTTGGCCTTGGCCAGGACGACTACCTGACGACCTTCCAATCGCGCTTTGGGCGGGAAGAATGGCTGCAACCCTACACCGACGAAACACTTAAATCCCTACCGGAAAAAGGTGTAAGATCTGTAGATGTCTTCTGCCCAGGGTTCTCTTCGGACTGTCTCGAAACCATCGAGGAGATCAACGAAGAGAACCGGGAATACTTCATGGAGTCCGGCGGTGAAGGCTTTGGCTACATCCCTTGCCTGAACGCCACACCCGGCCATATCGACGCATTGGTGCAATTGGTAGAAGACAACCTGAAAGGGTGGGCCGGGCCTGACAACAGCCCGAACAATCTGGCTGCCAGGCAGAAATGCGCAGAAGCCCGGAAACAGGCGACGTTTCCCGGCCGGACGGATATCTGAGACGACCGGTACGCTATGAAACTGAATTGCGATCTCGGCGAGAGTTACGGCGCCTGGCAGATGGGTCAGGACGATCTGGTCATGCCCCTGATCGACATGGCTAATGTGGCCTGCGGATTCCACGCCGCAGATCCCATGGTCATCCGCAACACGCTGGCGCTGGCATCGCGTTACCACGTGGCGATTGGCGCTCACCCTTCGTACCACGACCTCAGCGGATTTGGCCGGCGATCTATCCACCACACCCCGGAAGAGATCGAAGCCCTGCTTCTGTATCAGCTAGGGGCCTTGGAGGGGATGTGTCGCAAAGAGGGGCTGACCGTGAGTTACGTGAAGCCCCACGGCGCCTTGAACAACGACATGCTGCGAGACCCAGCCCTGTTGCACGCGGTCATGGTTGCCACCCGAACCTTCCGGCAGGATCTGCCCCTGATGATTCCGGTCACCCGGAAATACCGGGAGCATCAACAAATGGCCGTCGATGTCGGCGTTCCGCTGCTGCTGGAAGCCTTTGCCGACCGAGCCTACGACGACGAAGGCCAACTGGTGTCCAGACGCCAGGCTGGGGCGGTGCATGAAGACCCTGAAATCATTGTGCGCCAGGCCCGGCACTTTGCCGAAAAAGGTGGCGTATTCAGTGCCACCGGTAACTGGCTTGAACTTCCGGCAGACAGCCTGTGCGTTCATGGCGACAACGACGCCGCGCTTGAGGCGGTCAAGGCCATCCGCAAGGCTCTTGGCAAACCCGGGCAATGATTGAAGCGGTTTCGGAAGATACCATCCTGATTACCCTGGCCGAGGCCATCGACGAGAGCCTGCCCGCCCGCATCGCCGGACTCGCCGACAACATTCGCAGTGCCGGTTCCCCCTGGTTAGTCGATATAGTTCCCTCATACACCACGCTGATGGTGGTCTACGATCCATTGAAGATCGACTTTCGGCAGGCTGTGTCTGAGCTAAGGCCTCTGGTTACCTTCGAAGGCACCCTCAAGCCCGCGCCGGATTTGAAGGACCGACTGGTTGAGCTGCCGGTATACTACAGCACCGAGACCGGGCCTGACCTGCAATGGCTGGCCTCAGAGTGCGACCTGGAGTGCGAGGACATCATCCGCAAACACAGCGCCGTTGAGTACCGGGTCCATGCCCTTGGGTTTGCTCCCGGATTTGCCTTTATGGGGCAAGTGGACCCCACCATCGCCGCGCCCCGAAAGACCAGCCCCCGCAAACGGGTGCCGGCTGGCAGTGTTGGCATTGCCAACCGGCAGACCGCGGTATACCCGCAGGCGTCCCCTGGCGGCTGGCAATTGATTGGCCGGTGCCCGACACCCTTGTTCGACCAAAACAACCTGTCGCTGCTCAGGGTCGGCGACCGGGTGAGATTCAAAGCCATAAGCCGGGAGGCGTTTTTGGCCGCGGGCGGGGAGCTGACCCCATGAACTTTCTGGAAGTCGTCCGCCCCGGCGTACGAAGCACCATTCAAGACAGCGGTCGTCGAGGTTATCGCCACCATGGGCTGACGGCAGGCGGCGCACTGGATCTGATCAGCTATACCTGGGCCAACAAGCTGCTGGACAACCCTCGCAATGCGGCCTGTCTGGAGATCGTGATGGGAGGCTTCCATGGGATTGCCCGCGGCTCGCTTCAAATTGCCATCACCGGTGCCGCAACCTGCGTAACGATAAACGGACAACCCGTCGAACAATGGCAAACCCTGAACCTGAATGACGGCGACGAGCTGGCCATTGACCATTCAAAGCACCATCGGCTTGTCTACCTGGCCATGGCGGGTGGGCTGGATTCGCCGGAGCAATTCGGGAGCCGTTCGGTGGTTGTCCGGGAAAAGCTCGAAGGCCTGGTTCCGGTAAAGGCGGGAGACCGATTGATGCCGTTGCAGCCGGAGCGGCAAGTGCCAGAACGGAAAGTACCAGATCAACAGCGCCCGGACCTTGATGGAGAGGCGGTTATCCGGCTGATACCGGGCTATCAATACCCTCAGTTTCAGCGAGCGGATATCATCCGGCTAACAACCAGCCGCTATACTGTTGGTGACCAATCCGACCGCATGGGCTTTCGGCTCCAGGGAACACCCCTGAGCGCCCCGCCACCCGGAATTATTTCCGAAGGCATCGCCCTGGGGTCCGTACAGATTCCCGGTGATGGACAACCTATTGTCTTGCTGAACGATTGCCAGACCATTGGTGGCTACCCGAAGCCCGGCGTCGTTCCCACCATGGATTGCGGCCTTCTGGCCCAACAGCTGCGTGGTGCCAGGGTCCGGTTTGAATTGTGTGACCTGGCTACGGCGCAGAATCAGCGTCGCCTTTTTGAGCTTCATTACCAGAACACTCGCTGGCGTCAGACCGGCCAGGAACTTGAGTGGCTCTGATGCCACTGGCATGGCCAAGGTCGGGAACCGTCTGGCAAAAGGTGCACTCCTCAGTATCCACTGCAGCACCGCCGGTTTCCACGTAACGTACCCGATGGCTGGCGCTCCCACGATTGGCAGAGACGGCATAGCGCCGGTTCTTACGATCCTGCTCGGTTTCCGGAATCTGGTTCTGATCCATAGAGGCACCTGCTGACAACGGGCATTTGGTTTAAAACCAGTGTACTGGATTCAGAAAGAAGATGGGTACGTAGGAAATTACGTAGGCAGTGGAACGCAGCGATTGGGGAGTATCAAGACTGGTGTCAGGAAGAAAAATGGCGGTGGGCCAGGGATTCGAACCCCGGGACGGCTATTAACCGTCGGCGGTTTTCAAGACCGCTGCATTCAGCCACTCTGCCAGCCCACCGTCTTACCGAAAAAACACCCGAAGGTGCCTCTTCGTTGCTGCCGTTGCGACAGCGGGTGAGATCATACCGGATTTGCCATTACTGTCAACGCCTTGAAGAAAAAACGTTGGAAATTCCACTGATTCTGGTCACGGCGCGAACAAGATTACACCAGTTTAATGGAATCCATTGGGGCATTTTCTGTCGTAAATGATTGAAAGTTGCGGATTCGACATTATCATGGGACTCAGTATCCAGTTGCAATAAACGGAGATGACAATGGAAGACAGACGTTTCGGCGTTCAGAACAACCAGGCTGCCTACCCGCAGTCCGGTCAAGCCACCGGCGTAACAGCGGGCATTGATGGAGATGCGCTGAAGGTACTGCGCAACACCTACATGCTGCTGGGCATGACCCTGGCCTTCTCGGCCCTGACTGCGTTCCTGAACATGAACGGTACGCATCCGGGCTTCCTGATCACCATCGTTGGCTATATTGGCCTGCTGTTCGCGACCTATAAGCTCAAGAACAGCCCCTGGGGCATTGTAACCACCTTCGCCCTGACCGGCTTCATGGGGTACACCCTGGGCCCGATCATCGGCGCGTTCGTGGCCGCGGGTGCCTCTCAGATTGTCGCCCAGGCACTGACCCTGACCGCCGTTGCCTTTGTTGGCCTGTCGGCCACCGCGCTGATCACCAAGAAAGACTTCAGCTTCATGTCCAGCTTCCTGACGGCCGGTGCGTTCGTGCTGATCGGTGCCATGCTGCTGGCCTTCTTCATGCAGAGCTCTGCCCTGCACCTAGCGGTATCTGCTGGCTTCACCATTTTCGCTTCCATTATGATCCTGTTTGAAACCAGCCGGATCATCAAAGGTGGCGAGCGTAACTACGTGATCGCAACCGTTGGTCTGTACGTGGCCATCTACAACCTGTTTGTCAGCCTGCTGCACCTGCTGGCGGCATTCAGCGGCGACGATTGATTCGCCAAAGCAAAGCGTTGAACAGGAACCCCGGCCTTTGCCGGGGTTCTTGCTTTCGGTAAACTGAAACCCGATCCATTCCTGACCGGTGACCTATTGTCATGTCTCCTGGCCTTTCCTACACCCTGGTTATTACCGGCGCTCCCTGGTCCAGCCAGGCACCACAGACGGCACTGGCATTCGCACAGGCGCTGATTGCAGCCGGCCACCACATAGACCGGGTGTTTCTTTATGGCGAAGGCGTGCACCTTGCATCAGCCCTGAGTACACCACCCTCCGATGAACCCGACTGGCCCGGCCAGTGGTCAGATTTCCTTGCCGAAAACCAGACGCCAGGCGTCGCGTGCATTGCCTCGGCATTGCGTCGGGGAATCGTCGACCAGGGCGAACAGGCAAGGTATGAACTCAGCGCCAACAACCTTCGCCATCCGTACCAGATAGCGGGCTTGGGCGAATGGGTGGACGGCAACCTGAAGTCTGACCGCGTGATCTATTTCCATGGGAGCCAATAACGTGACCACATTGATTGTAATTGATCAAGCTCCGTATGGCTCCTGGACCGGTCGCGAAGCGCTGGATATGGTGTTTTCCCTGGCAGCCTTCGATCAACCAGCGGCATTGCTCTTTATCAGCGCCGGTGTTAACTGGCTGCGCAAATCCCAGGCTGCCGGAGGCATCGGCCAGAAAACGGTTGAAAAGAACCTTGCCGCCGCACCGGTGTTTGGAGTCGAACAGATTCTCGCGGAACAATCCGCCTGCGAGCGTTTTCGGCTTGGTGAGGAAGACAGGCTGAGTGGCGTGGTACTGATTCCATCGGTCAGAGACGCCCTTGATCGCTTTGAACACATCGTTTTTGCAGGCTGAGGACCACGGGATGACACAGGAACAAACGATTCAGCCGACACTTCATATCCTGAACAAATCACCCGGTCACCCAAGGTTCGTAACCTGTCTGGCAGCCCTTCACGAGGGAGACACGCTGGCACTGGCGGAAAATGGGGTACTGGCGGTAACAGACAGCACCACTAGCCTGCCCCGGAACTGTGTTGCCATTGGCGCAGACCTTGAGGCCAGAGGCCTGGCAGGCAACCCCAAGGTACAAATCATCAGCTATGGGGAGCTGGTACGCCTGACCGCCGAACATTCACGCACCGTGAGCTGGTAATACAATGACAACTTTGCCGTTGCGCAATAACGAGGGTTTTCTGGAAGACGCGGACAGCTGGACCCCTAAGGTAGCGGAAGAGATTGCCGCGGAGGACAGCATACAGCTAAATGAAAATCACTGGGAGATCATCGAGTTCCTGAGGGGTTTTTACAAACAACATGAAATGTCTCCGCCGTCAAACCGGTTATTTGTCAAGGCGGTGAACGAGGCGTTCGGGGACGACAAGGGCAACAGTATTTACCTGATGCAGCTCTTCCCCGGCACACCCGCCAAAACCGCCTGCCGGATTGCCGGGCTGCCCAGACCAACCAACTGCCTTTGATCAGCGATCGCCCTGCCCTGGTGGCCGGCTACCACTGCCGGATTGGGATTTCTGCATTTCGGCAGTCGAGCCCAGAAAACTGCTGAGCCCATTCTCGAACAGATTGGAGCCAAACTTCAGGAATTGCTTGGTCGATTCCTTGGTCGCGCCTTCCCATGCATTTTGCGGGAGCTGCCGGACGGCATCGGCGACGCCTTTGTTGACACCCTTGGCCACCTTGGGCTCGATCTGGTCAGCGGCTTCCACCAACTCCCGCATACGTTCAGCCAGCCAGGGCCGAACCACGAGGTACCAGAACGCAAACAGAACCGCCGCCACCGTACCGGCGGTCAACAGCACCTGAACAATCATCAGAGCCCACACAGACATTATCTGCCTCCCTTGTTAGACACCCAGTGGCGGCATCGGCAGCTGATTCATCGCGATAAACTGAATCAGGCCCGCCACTGCGCCGAACAAACCCCCAACAAACATAAGCTGGAGCTCCTCTTCTCTGAACGCCGGCCGCAATATGTCCTGGAACTCCTCCGGACGGAGCGATTTCATCTGGCCCGCCAGCACGCCTGCCACGATGGGTGCCCGTTCCCTGTTAAAGGCCGGGTCGTTGAACACATCCCGGGTGGCAATCACCGCCTTCTGGTTCATCACCCGCTTGAGATCAGTGTAGCCGGTCATACCAACCGTCACCTGTGCCGCCAGCTTCATAACCATGGAGTTATCCAGCATCGGCCGCAGGTGTTTCTGGATAATGGCTCGGGTTCTCGCTCCGTGCTGGCCATTGATCATGGCGTCTGCCACCTTCTCAACGGTGATCAGTTCCTCGGCCACCAGACGTGCCCAGGTATCACTGATCTGCTCCTGACGGCGCAAGAACAACCCCTGAATCCGCCAAAACAGAACCCGGCGAGGGCGAAGCGGTGCGAAAATCAGGTTAATTGCGATCCAGTTGGTGATAAAGCCTATGGCAAAACCACCCACCGGCAGCAACCATGGCTCCGGATAGGCCAGCCACAGCGGCGCCAGAATAGCACCCAGCAAACCGCCAATGATGGCACCACGGTTAATCACCGATTGCAATTCAACGGAACCGGCTTCCCGGAAGATGCGATTCATCAGATCAGGATGATTCTGCAGTTCACGGCTGAGCAGTGCTTTGAGATCCACCAGCTCATTGAGGTCGTCACCGAAATCCTCAACCAGCTCTTCAATCCTGTCCGGCAGCTGCTGCCTGGCCCACTGGTAGATTCTCGCGCGGACAAACAGTGGTAGGTTATCCCACAACACCGGCTGCACTTCGTACATGACTTCGTCAATGTATTCATCCATCCGCGGTGAAACCTGGGCCACCACCTGCTGAACAATGCGCTGGGGCTCCAGCTTCTGATAGACAGTATTCAGATCGCCAAACTGCTGCAGCGTCCGGTCGATACAGATGTGCGCCATCTTCTCGGCTTTACGGGGGATCACACCCTGCCAACCAATAACGCCAATGCCGATAAAGCGCACCGGGTGAAATGACATCTGTATCGCAAGCCAGTTGGTAAACCAGCCGACGACAGCAGCCATCACAGGTACGGATAAGAGAGCAAGGTCGAGCAAGTGTTACCCCGGTTTCAAGTCTGGCGGCGATGGCGCCGCTGATATCACTGTTTTTTATGGCACGATACAGCAACCGTGCACGGTTCTGTTAGTCAACAGGATGATGGAGTATTGCAGATATCAGGACATTGGCCGTGTAGCCACGAAAGACAGGCGTCTGCGGCAGCCGCCGAAGTGAACGGCGGCTTGGCAGAGGTAATGCAGAAATTACTGATAGTAGGCGTTTTCAGTGTTCGAGTGGTCGGTCACATCACGAACCGCAGTGATCTCCGGAACCCGCTCCTTGAGGGTTTTCTCAACACCCTGCTTAAGGGTCAGACTGACGGCGGAACAGCCTTGGCACCCGCCACCGAAACGCAGCACTGCCACCGACTCCTCAACGATCTCAACCAGCGATACATCACCGCCGTGGGCCGCCAGATTGGGGTTGATCTCAGACGCCAGCACATAGTTCACCCGCTCAGGAAGGGGCGCGTCATCAGACACCTGGGGCACTTTGGCGTTCGGCGCCTTGATGGTCAACTGGCCACCCATCTGGTCTTTGGAGTAGTCCACGTAGGCGTCTTCCAGAAACGGTACCGAATTATGGTCCAGGAACAGGGTGAATTTCTGCAGATCAACCTGCTCGTCTGTAGGGACGACTTCGTTTGGCGGGCAATAGGCCAGACAGGTCTCGGCATTGCGGGTACCCGGCTGGGTGACGAAAATACGAACGCCCATGCCCTCGACATCCTGCTTTTCAATCAGTTGCGCAAGATAGTCCCTTGCGGAATCAGTGACAGTTACCAAAGCCATGCTTCCTACCTGTTTTCAAATGTAGTTTCTATTTTAGGAGAGTTCGCAGGAACTTAAAAGACCAAGTAAAATAGTCGGGCTTTAACAGGATAAAGAATTGCACGTATAACCTCCCGCCAGGAACTTTGTGGTCAGTGCTTGATAATGATCATCTGTATTAAGACGTATACGTACAATTTTGCTATGATCTCGCGCCGCCCGAACAAACACGACGTTATTAATGACCCCGGAAGAATTCCCTATGACCGATCGTACTACCCGCCTGGAACAGCTTCATAAGGCCCTCAAGGAACGCATCATCATCCTCGATGGTGGCATGGGCACCATGATCCAGAACCAGAAGCTGGACGAAGCCGCATTCCGGGGCGACCGATTCAAGGATTTCGACCGGGACGTTCAGGGCAACAACGATCTCCTCAACCTGACCCAGCCCGCCCTGCTCCGCAACATCCACGCAGACTACCTGGATGCCGGCGCAGACATCATCGAAACCAACACTTTCAATTCCACCCGCCTTTCCCAGGCGGACTACGGCATGGAAGATCTGGCCCGTGAACTGAACGTGGAAGCGGCCAGGATCGCCCGGGAAATCGCTGATGAGTTCACCGCCCGCAATCCGGACAAACCGCGGTTTGTTGCCGGCGCCGTGGGCCCCACCTCACGCACCGCCTCCATATCACCAGACGTCAACAACCCGGGTTACCGGAACGTGGATTTCCAGACCCTGGTGGATAACTACTATGAAGCGGTCTCCGGGCTGGTGGAAGGCGGCTCCGATCTGATCCTGATCGAAACCATTTTCGACACCCTGAACGCCAAGGCCGCCATTTATGCGACCCAGCAGTTCTTTGAGGACAACGGTTTTGAACTGCCGATCATGATCTCCGGCACCATTACCGATGCTTCCGGCAGAACCCTGTCTGGCCAGACCACCGAGGCCTTCTACAACTCCATTGCCCATGCAAAACCCATCTCAGTGGGTCTTAACTGCGCCCTGGGCGCGGATGCGCTGCGCCCCTATGTGGAAGAGCTGGCCAACAAGGCAGAAACCTATGTGTCGGCCCACCCCAACGCCGGGCTGCCCAACGAATTTGGCGAATACGACCAGACCCCCGAAGAAATGGCCGACATCATTGAGGGCTTCGCCAAGGACGGGTTCCTGAACATCATCGGCGGTTGTTGCGGTTCACGACCGGATCATATCGAAGCCATTGCCAAGGCGGTATCCAAGTATCTGCCCCGGAAGATTCCCGACCGCCCCAAGGCACTGCGCCTGTCAGGCCTCGAGCCCTTTACCGGTGACGAAAACACGCTGTTCATTAACGTGGGCGAACGCACCAACGTGACCGGCTCCAAGCGCTTTCTGAGACTGATCAAGGAAGAACAGTACGAGGAAGCCCTGAGCGTGGCCCGGGATCAGGTGGAAAACGGCGCCCAGATCATCGACATCAACATGGACGAGGGCATGCTGGATTCCAGGGAGGTTATGGAGACCTTCCTGAAACTGGTGGCATCCGAGCCTGACATTTCCCGCGTGCCGATCATGATCGATTCTTCCAAGTGGGAAGTGATCGAGGCCGGTCTTCGGTGCATTCAGGGTAAGGCCGTCGTGAACTCCATCAGCCTCAAGGAAGGCGAGGATGAGTTCATCAAGCGGGCAAAAGACTGCATGCGCTACGGTGCGGCTGTTGTGGTCATGGCCTTTGACGAAGATGGCCAGGCCGACACCTTCGAGCGCAAAACCGAGATCTGCAAACGCTCCTATGACGTGCTGACCGGCATCGGCTTTAACCCGGCCGACATTATTTTTGATCCGAACATCTTCGCCATCGCCACCGGCATCGAAGAGCACAACAACTATGCAGTGGACTTCATCAATGCCACCCGCTGGATCAGGGAAAACCTGCCCCACGCGTCCATTTCCGGTGGCGTGAGTAACGTCTCGTTTTCTTTCCGCGGAAACGATGCGGTGCGTGAGGCCATTCATTCCGTTTTCCTGTATCACGCGGTCAAGGCCGGCATGAACATGGGGATTGTGAACCCTGGCCAGTTGGTGATCTATGATGAGATCGAGCCAGACCTGAAGGAACTGGTGGAAGATGTAGTCCTGAACCGCCGCGATGACTCAACAGATCGCCTGCTTGAGGCAGCTGAAAAATTTAAAGGCAAAGGCGGCCAGACCAAAGAAGAAGACCTTGCCTGGCGTGAATGGCCCGTCGAGAAGCGCCTTGAGCATGCCCTGGTGAAAGGCATCACCAGTTATATTATTGACGACACCGAAGCCTGCCGGCAGAACGCCAGCCACCCCATTGAAGTGATCGAAGGCCCGTTGATGGCGGGCATGAACGTGGTGGGTGATCTGTTCGGTGATGGCAAGATGTTCCTGCCCCAGGTGGTTAAAAGCGCCCGGGTAATGAAGCAGGCCGTTGCCCACCTTATACCGTTTATCGAGGCGGAAAAAACAGAAGATCAGCAGGCCAAGGGCAAGATTCTGATGGCCACCGTCAAAGGTGACGTTCACGACATCGGCAAGAACATCGTTGGCGTCGTCCTGCAGTGTAACAACTACGAAGTCATCGACCTTGGCGTGATGGTGCCTTGCGAGAGGATTCTGGAGGTTGCCAGGAAAGAGAACGTCGACATGATCGGCCTGAGCGGCCTGATCACACCGTCACTGGATGAAATGGTCCATGTAGCCCGGGAAATGCAGCGACTGGGTTTCAATATCCCGCTGATGATTGGCGGTGCCACCACCTCCAAAGCCCACACCGCGGTTAAGATTGAGCCCCAGTATAAAAACGATATTGCTCTGTATGTCTCCGATGCGTCCCGGTGCGTGAACGTGGCGTCTCAGCTACTGAGCAAGACCGCCAAGCCGGCTTTTGTGGAAGCCGCCCGTACCGAATACGACGAAATCCGTGAGCGCCGCAAAAACCGCGGCGATCGCACCAAGCTGGTGTCTATGAAAGAAGCCCGGGCGCGAGCGCCGGAAATCGATTTCGACAGCTACCAGCCACCCAAGCCGGCCTTCACAGGGGTTCGTGCATTCAACGACTACGACTTGAACGAACTGGTGGACTACATCGACTGGACACCGTTCTTTATTTCCTGGGACATTGCCGGCAAATACCCGGCGATCTTCGACGATCCAAAGCGGGGTGAGGCCGCACGTACCCTGTTTGACGACGCCCAGAAGCTGCTCAAGAAGATGATCGAAGAAAAACGCATTACTGCGAGAGGCGTTATTGGCTTCTGGCCGGCTAATCGTCGGGGTGACGACATTGTTGTTTACACAGATGAAAACCGTACCGAGGAGCTGACTACCCTGCACCATCTTCGCCAGCAGGATGAGAAAGCGCCCGGCAAACCCATGATGGCGCTGTCTGATTTTGTGGCTCCTGAGAGCATGCACCTGGGTGATTACGTGGGCGGTTTTGCGGTCACCACGGGCATTGGTGTGGACGAACTCACCGCAGAATTCAAAGACGCCCACGACGATTACAGCGCTATTATGGTTCAGGCGCTGGCAGACCGGCTTGCGGAAGCCTTTGCCGAACGTATGCATGAGCGAGTGCGCAAAGAGTTCTGGGGCTATGCCACCGATGAACAGATGGCCAACGAAGATCTGATCAAGGAACGCTATCGGGGTATCCGCCCGGCCCCGGGCTACCCGGCTTGTCCGGATCACACGGAAAAGGCCACTCTGTTCAAGCTACTGGACGCCACCGCGAACACCAGCCTCCAGCTAACGGAACATTTCGCCATGTATCCGACAGCAGCGGTCTCTGGCTGGTACTTTGCGCACCCGGAAGCCAAGTACTTTGCCGTGGGCAAGATTGGCGCTGACCAGGTTGAGGACTATGCTGAACGTAAAGGGCTTTCCAAGGCGGAAGCAGAGCGCTGGCTGATGCCCAGCCTTGCCTACGATCCGGCAGAATAACTCAAGGTGACTCAATGAACGACCTGGCTGATAACAACAATAATAACAGCAAGAAAAAGCCCGGTTCGCCGGGCGTTCTCAAAATTATGCAAAGCATCCTCGCCGGCGCCCTCGGGGTGCAGTCTGAAAAACGCCGACAGGAGGATTTCTCCAGTCACAGCCCGGTGCCCTACATCATAGCCGGGCTGCTGTTCGGGGCTGCGTTTGTGGGTGGGCTGATACTGGTTGTACAGGTTGTGCTGGCGGGCCAGTAACGCTACTGGCCGGCAACCCACACCACCGCAAAGGCAACCGCCAGCAACACCAACAACACCGCGGCTACGGCATCTGCTTGGCTGTCTGATTCAGCTGTCTTTTTCATAGCTTACTCCTCAGTGGTTCAGTCTTGTTGTTATTTCAATTCCCGGATTTTATTAAAGCAGGAAATTGATATTCGTCCAGTTCCGCCAGCCACTACTGATTTCCCTGCTTATCACCTGAATCGATAATGATATTTTGAAATAATCATTTTAAGAATAAAAAACCGGTGATATCCTCCGCTTCAGGAATAAGGCCCAATATCATTTTGGCGCCATTCACCAACCGCATTTCAGAAGTTACCAGGCAGGACGTCACCCTATGTACGTTTATGATGAGCACGACCGGCAAATCGCCGCGGAACGTGTCGCACAGTTTCGGGACCAAACCGAGCGGGCCCTGGCGGGCGAGCTGGCGGAAGAAGAGTTTCTTCCACTTCGTCTCCAGAACGGTCTCTACGTTCAGCGTCTTGCACCCATGCTGCGTATCTGTGTGCCCTATGGCATGCTGCGTTCAGACCAGATCCGCCGCCTGGCCCGCATCACCCGTGATTACGACAAGGGTTATGCGCATTTTACAACCCGTACCAACATCCAGCTGAACTGGCCAAACCTGGAAGACGTTCCGGATATCCTGGCCGAACTGGCCGAAGTGGAAATGCATGCCAACCAGACCAGCGGTAACTGCATCCGTAACACCACCACAGACCAGTTCTCCGGTGTTCAGGCCGACGAAATCGCCGACCCTCGCCCTTACTGCGAGATTATCCGGCAATGGTCTACCTTCCACCCGGAGTTTGCTTTCCTGCCCCGCAAATTCAAGGTGGCGGTAAATGCCTCCGAGAAGACAGACCGGGCGGCCATTCAGGTGCACGACATCGGCCTGCAACTGGTCCGGAATGATCAGGGTGAGCTGGGCTTCCGCGTACACGTCGGTGGCGGCCTTGGCCGCACGCCCATGGTGGGCCCAGTTATTCGGGAATTCCTGCCGGAACTCGACCTGCTGACTTACCTGGAGGCGGTCCTGCGGGTCTATAACCGTTACGGCCGGCGCGACAACAAGTTCAAGGCACGCATCAAGATTCTGGTAAAGGCACTGACCCCGGAAGGTTTCGCCGAGAAAGTCGAAGCTGAATGGGCACACATCAAAGACTCCCCGACTCGCCTGACCCCGGAAGCGATCCGCAAATTCCAGGGCTATTTCACCGAGCCTGACTACGAGACACTGGAAAACGCCACTGCCCTGCTGAGTGAGCAACGGTTTGAGAACCGCGAGTTCGATAAGTGGCTGACTCACAACGTCAGCGAGCACAAGAAGCCCGGCTACGCCAGTGTCACCCTGACCCTGAAAAAAACCGGGACCCCGCCGGGTGACGTGACCGATTATCAGCTTGAGCAGATTGCTGACCTGGCAGACCAGTTCAGCTTTGGTGAGGCCCGCGCGACACACGAGCAGAATGTGGTTCTGGCCGATGTTCGCCAGGATCAGCTGCTCGAGCTCTGGCAGCGCCTCGTACCCCTGGGCTTTGCCACTGCCAACCTGAACACGCTGACCGACGTCATCTGCTGCCCGGGCGGCGATTTCTGCGCCCTGGCCAACGCCAAGTCGATTCCCGTTGCAGAGGCTATCCAGCGTCGCTTTGATAATCTGGACTACCTTTACGACCTCGGCCCCATCGACCTCAACATCTCCGGCTGCATGAATGCCTGTGGCCACCACCACGTTGGAAACATTGGCGTGCTGGGCGTTGACAAGAAAGGCGAAGAGTTCTACCAGATCAGTCTCGGTGGCGACTCCCATCACGACGCCGCCATTGGCAAGATCCTGGGGCCCTCGTTCGCAAGGGACCAAATGCCCGAAGTGATCGCCAAGATCATTGATGTATATGTCGACAAGCGGAGCGAGGAAGAAACCTTCCTGGATACCTATCGCCGTGTTGGTATTGAACCATTCAAGGAGCGGGTCTATGCCTGATGTAATCGCTGCTGACGGCAGCATCCGTAACGACAGCTGGGTGGTCGTAGAGCGCCCTGCCGAGGGTGAATCCCTCAATGTAGCCGCAGGCCAGCCTGCGCTGATTCCCGCGGATCTGTGGCTTGCTGGCTACGAGCACTATGCAGGTCGGGATGATATCGGAGTCTGGTTCGACAGCCATGACGAGCCCGAAATGCTCGGGGAAAAGGTTAAGGAATTACCGTTGATTGCGGTGAACTTTCCACGCTTTGTGGATGGCCGAGGTTACAGTATTGCCCGCCTGCTGCGGGAAAGGTTTGGCTACCAGGGAGAGCTGAGAGCCATCGGAGATGTACTTCTGGACCAGTTGCAGTTCATGAAGCGGTGCGGCTTCGATTCCTACGTGCTGCGGGCCGACAAGGACATCAACAAGGCAGCTCGCTGCCTGAACTTCTTCAGCCAGGCCTACCAGGCCGCCACCGATACCGACCAGCCCCTGTTCCGTCGCAGGGCGTCCTGAGCAATCACGGCGGGGCGCAGAGCTTTAAACTCTCTGCGCCCCGCCCTGACCTACTGAATCTTCTGATTACGGAAAGCACTGAGCACCCGCCAAACTGTATGCTCAAGCGCCGCACTGGTGGCCAGGCCAAGCCGTTCCGGCAGGGTTCTCTTACGCTGGAATGACACCGAGACCACCTCACCCCGATCGCAGGCCTCTATCAGATACTCGTCCGACGTCTTGATGTCGTCAATGAGCTTGACCTCAAGGGCACGCTTGCCAAACCAGATGTCGCCATTGGCCACCGCCTGGATATCCAGCGCAGGGCGCCGCTCACTGACGTATTCCTTGAACAGGCCGTGGGTATCTTCAAGGTCCGCAAGAAATTTCTGCCGGCCCTTTTCGGTGTTCTCTCCGAACACGGTCAGCGTACGCTTGTGCTCACCGGCGGTCAGGACTTCAAAATCCACATCGTTCTTCTGCAGGAAACGATGGAAGTTCGGTAGCTGGGCGACCACACCAATCGAACCCAGAACTGCAAAAGGGGATGCAATGATCTTGTCGGCAACGCAGGCCATCATGTAACCACCGCTGGCCGCCACCTTGTCTACGCAGGCCGTCAGGGGAACCCCTTTACTGCGAATCCGGTCAAGCTGTGCGGCTGCCAGACCATAGGCGTGCACGAGGCCTCCACCGCTTTCCAGGCGGACAACCACCTCGTCTGTCTCCGGGTTGGCGACACTGAGCACCGCAGATACCGACCGCCTGAGCGTGTCGGTATCGCTGGCCTTGATGTCGCCATCGAAGTCGATGACATAGATGCGTGGTTTGGAGGCCTTTTCATCCTCAGCGGTTCTATCCTGTTTGGCCGATTTTTTTTCGGCTTTCTCTTCTTTTTTCTTTTGTTTCTGCCAGGCCTTGTGTTCCGCGTCTGACATCAACCGGGACTGGATGGATTCTTTCAGTTTCCGGTACTGGTCGTTCAGTTTGCGAATTTTGAGCTCACCCTCTCCTTCATGATCACTCCGGTCCCGCTGTGTGGCGGAGAATATTACCGAGGCCAGAATGATGGCGGCCACCACGAAGGTCACCACTTTAGCGAGGAAAAGTCCGTATTCAGTCAGAAATTCCAAAATGCAGTCTCCAGACGTCGTTGCAAAGCCATGAGTGTAACCCCTCACAGGGGGCGTGATAAGTCCAAAAGAAAATTAAAACAAGCGTTCGATCAAGCTTGACACAACCTCGTTCTAACCATAAAGTCGGATGGCGAGGTCGGCGCTACCCGGGCTATCACACAGGCTTCTGAGGCCAGGGAATCCAAGCCGTCACCATGACAAGACAACCACTCAAAAGGGTAAAACAATGTCTGTAGCTCAGGTATTTGAAAAACTCGAACAGAATTTCAACGCAGACGCGGCACAAGGCCTGGATCTGGTGTTCCAGTTCGACATCGAAGATGACAAAACCTACCACCTGGTGATCAACGACGGCACTTGCAAGCTGCACGAAGGCGCGAACGACGATCCTTCCGTTACCCTGATCATGAACTCCGACACCCTGCAGGGTATCGTTTCCGGCGAGACCGACGGCATGCAGGCATTCATGGCTGGTCAGCTGCGCGCCGAAGGCGACATGATGCTGGCAACCAAGCTGGGTGAACTGTTCAAGATGGGCTAAGCCCCGCTTAACAGACCATAAAAAAACCTGCGCAAGTCGCAGGTTTTTTTTGGTCGCTACAATGACACCGAAGCTGTTATTACAGCCCGACGTCACCCAACGACGATTCCGCCAGCTTCAGCAGGTCGCTGTTGCTCTCTTCGCGGCGGCCAATGCTTTCAATGTAGTACTCCAGCGACGTAAGCGCGTCCGCCAGCGCCTCCAGTACCTGAGGTGCCGGCGCTTCCCTGGCATCCAGCAACTGCTCCTGAATGGATGCCGCCACCCGCGCAATGACACTGGCAGCATGGGGGTCGTTCACCATCTGCAAACCACCCCAGATACTGCGCAGAGTGCCCGGCAAGTTGGCCAGGTGCAACTTGTCGTAGTCGGATTCGATAAACGCGGTAATGGCCCGCTTGGCCAGGGTCAGGGCGCTACGCGCCTCGTCTGCTACCACCCAGATCGCTTCCTGCAGGTAGACCGACTCCTCCCGCTTGCGCTCACTGCCTGCCAACGCATCGGTCTCCGAGGTAATACCCCGAATAACGATTTGCATGACGGCATCCTCCACCCCCAGCACCGAATCGGCCAGGCGATAGAGTTCTTCCTCTGCCGGCAGGCGCTTCTCCTCCTCCCACTGACGGAGTTTTGTCGCTTCATCACGGGCAATGCCGGCCAGCCGATTGAGATCGAGCATCACCAGGGTGTTAGCCAGGCGCTCGAGGGCGTCAGCGATGGACGCCAGCTCGGCCAGGTCTGGCTCAATACCCCGTTCGATGATGTCCAGCTTATCCTTCAACTGATTGAGCTCTTCCTGCAGCGCTTCAGACAAGGATTTCAGTACATCCGAACCCGGGCCGTACAGCCGGCGCGAATGGGCTTCAAGGATCGCATCAGGAAACTCAGAGGGCGCCAGCCGGTAGGCGGAAAGAACGCTCGCCACCTCAGGGTTAGCGGACCCGCTGCGATACAAAAGGTAGACAAGGTCTTTGATGACCGAGTCCGGGGCATCTTTAGTGGTGGCCACTTTGCCAACATACACCACTTCGCGGGCGTACTTCTCTATTCGCATAAGCAGGCGTTTGCGGGCTTTATTGAAGCCCATGGCCCGGTCCAGCATGGTGTCTGCAACCAAAGACAGCAAGCACCACATCTGCTCCATTGGCGCTCCCTGGCAAAGCCTGGCAAAGCCACGGGAAGCCCTGGCCACCAGCTTTTTGCTGACCACCTCATTACACTCACGAAGAATGCCAAGCAGAGCGACCTGGAGGGTCAGGCGCATACGCCGGGCGAGAATTTCGTATTCGGCATCGCCGCCTTCAAGCGGCTGAAGCGAGAGCCCGGAACAAAAATCCGGACGCTCTTTCACATCCACATCAAAGAAACAGGATTCGGGATAGGGTTTCTCGCGCCGCGCCTCGCGCAGATCATTGATAACCGGCAGCAGCAATTCCGGATGATCTTCTCGTTGCTGGTGGTAATATTCAACGTAGCGACGCAGGATAAACAGGGCGCTGTTGAGGGTCGTCAGCAGAATGTTCTTGTCGTCGTTGGCGCCAACGGGCACGTCGTTGGCCAGGTTCACTGCCTCCTGACACAGCAGGGTTCCACCACGCAACTCCACCAGAATGAAGATGCCCCGCAACTGATTGAGATAATCAACACAGTTCTGCAGGTCTTCCCCACTCTCACGATTTTCCTGAAAGCGCTCAAGGCTGGATTCTGCCTGTTTGATGGTCTGTTCGATTTCGCTTTTGACCAAATCAAACGACTGCGATTTCGTCGCCAGAGACGATTGAACCATAAACGCTTCCTGTTACTTTGCGGAGACTACCGCATCCTGTTTGTGAACTAATGCCGGGGACATGGAGCCGGCGTTTGTTATGGGCCATGCACCCTGCCGGCCAACATTCAGCTCGCAGAAAACTGGCGAACTTATCATTACTTATAACATAAAACTCAAGTACCTCAAGAAAGGCGGAATGTAACAAATGGTACACCCTGACGTGGTTCTCATTCCGATTGCTGTAATTTGCTCCAGACCGTGTGGCCGGCCTGCTTCTCCATCATCGCCAGAAATTCTTCATGGGCCGAGGCCTCGGCGTCATCAGCACGGATCACCGTCAAAGCCGGTCGGCTGCCAGTCAGGCGGCGGATGCCACCGGCAGATCCATCATCGCCAGCCCCGGCATCCAGGGATAACGCGGTTTGCCCGCCGGTCATCAACAGATAAACGTCCGCCAGAATCTCCGCATCCAGCAACGCGCCGTGCAGTTCCCGGTTGCTGTTGTCTACTCCGTAGCGTTTGCACAGGGCATCCAGGTTGTTCTTCTGGCCCGGATGCTTGGCCCGGGCGATGGCCAGCGAGTCGACGATGCCGCAGTGGTCAGCGGTTTTCCGGACCGGCTTGAGACGAGCAAACTCTGCGTCCATGAACCCGACGTCAAAAGCCGCGTTATGGATAACCAGTTCCGCACCCTTGATAAACTCGAAAAATTCGTCGGCGATTTCAGCAAACCTGGGCTTGTCGGTCAGAAACTCGTTGGTGATGCCGTGAACGGTGATAGCTTCGGCCTCGACTTCCCGTTCTGGATTGATGTAGACGTGGTAATTGCGGCCCGTCAGCTCACGCTCAATGACTTCAACGCAGCCAATCTCGATAATGCGGTGTCCGTCGTTCGGGTCGATACCCGTGGTTTCGGTATCCAGTACGATCTGTCTCATGTCTCTGTGCTCTCTGTTTCCGTCGTCGCCCGCGCCACAGGCTGCGTCAGGCGCTGGTCAGCTCATCAACGCCACGGTTGGCCAGTTCATCCGCAAGCTCGTTGTCGGGGTTACCGGAATGGCCCTTGACCCAGTGCCAGTTCACCTTATGTCGGGCCGTTTCGGTGTCCAGCACTTGCCATAAGTCGGCATTCTTGACTGGCTTCTTCGCCGAATTCTTCCAGCCGTTTCGCTTCCAGCCCGCCATCCATTCTGTGATGCCCTTACGGACATACTGGGAGTCTGTATACAGCTCAACCTCACAGGCACGGGTCAGTGCCCTCAGGCCGCAAATAGCGGCCATGAGCTCCATGCGGTTGTTCGTGGTCTGGCGCTCACCACCATGCAGGGTCTTGCAGGCATCCCCGTATCGCAGAACCACACCCCACCCACCGGGACCAGGATTGCCTTTACAGGCACCATCGGTGTACATAACCACCTTGCCAGCCATTTACTCTCCCAATCGTTCATTGATTCTCTGTCGCGCCAGCGCTCTGGTTCGAACACCCCCGCGAGGCGCCCACGGTGCCGGGCATTGAGATCACTTTGCTCTTGCGCCAGGGCGCCCGCCTGCGGATGGGGGCGTAAACGCGCTTGCGGGCAAGGATACAGTAATATGCGCCGACCGGCAGGAAATGACCGTTCTCATTCAGGGTGCGGTGATTCCTGGTGGAGTAGCCTTCCTTTCTCTGAACCGGCAGGGTGCAGAAATGGGTGCAGGAAGTTTCAAGCTCAAAGCCGAGTAGCCGGAGCCAATCCTCCATCCGTGATCGCATCAAGAAGCGTCCTCCCCAGGGCCCTTGATGGTGCCTTGAAAGCAGACGCCTGACACCCCAAAGGCTCAGTGGATTGAATCCAATCAGCGCAATACGCCCCTCGCCCCTCAGCACCCGGGCCGATTCCCGCAATACCTCGTGGGGATCCGGGGAGAAATCCGCTGTGTGGTGAAGTATCACCAGGTCCATGGAGTCCCCAGGAAACGGCAGTTCGTCAGCATCACAAACCGCTACTCCATCCGGCATTTGCGGGTGCCAGCCAGGCGTGGTTATGATTTTCTGGACGAAATCGGCGCCACTGGCAAGCGGCAGCCTGTGGCTTAGCCCAACCTGCAGTTGCCGGGCCCCGGCCAGGTCTTCGAATGCATGATCAAGTACCCGGCGCTGGCTGGCCAGCAACGATCTGCCAAGCGGAGTCTGGAACCAGCGTTCGAAACTCTCATGCCTTTGTGAGTAGTCCAACGCCCCTGAGGCGCCCAATCTGAATCTCTGCATTAACCGGATTCCCCTGCACCGCCTTTTGTTCCCGGTTCACGAACGAACCTTGGGATAGAAACGGCGTTGCTCTATCATAACAGCCACACTCAATGAGCACATGGGGTCATGTATGTTCGATATCCAGGCCATTCCTGCGTTTTCCGATAACTATATCTGGTGCCTCTGCGACCGGTCATCCGGCAAAGCGCTGGTGGTCGACCCGGGGCAGGCCCAGCCGGTGGAAGACTACATCGAAAGCCAGCAGCTGGTTCTGGATACCATACTGGTGACCCATCACCACCCAGACCACACGGGCGGCATTGCCAGTTTGGCAAAGACCTTTCCCGATGTCCGAATAACCGGCCCCGCAGACTCGCCCTTCAAGGGCACCACCAACGCGATCCATCCGGGTGACGAAGTGGTCTGGCAAGGGCTGACCTTCCAGGTCATGGCGGTGCCCGGCCATACCCTGGACCATGTTGCCTACTACTCGGATACCGAAGTCAACGGTCGCCCTGTTCTGTTCTGCGGCGACACGCTGTTTGTTTGCGGCTGCGGCAGGCTGTTCGAAGGTAAACCCGAACAGATGCGACAGTCCCTGGAATCCCTGCGTGCCCTGCCCGACCAGACCGGGGTTTACTGTGCCCACGAATACACCCTGGCCAATCTCCGGTTTGCTCGCAGCTGGTTACCAGAAGATAAAGCTCTCGAGCAGTTTGAACAGGACTGCCTGGCCAGGAGGGACCGCGGAGAGCCAACCGTACCCTCCAGTATTGGTGCAGAGAAAACCCTCAACCCATTTATGCGCTGGGACCAGCCCGAGGTCATCGAGAGCGCTCGGCAATATGCTGCAAGCGCGGGTTTGCCATGCGATTCAGCCGATGCGGTGTTCGCGGCCATAAGGCACGGCAAAGACCATTTCTGACCGGCAGATGGTTGAGTTCTTAACATTTCTTCTCACAGCCGTAACATCAGCTGTATTGACCCCTGGAAAAGGGCTCCCATAGAATCCAAGCCTGTTTGTTACCGTAACTCATTAATGTGCCGGGTTTCTGTCCATACCCGGCCAACATCCGGAAGCAGTGTTTATGTCGGTGAAACGATTGTCTTATGTGCTGATTGCCAGCACCCTCTTCTCAGGCTGCAGCACCAGCCAGGTTCTGGAAAACTGGCACACACCCTCAGCCTGGTTCGGCGAAGACAGCAACACCGCAGACACCAACCCCCTGGATTCCGATGAAGTCGTGGTTGCACAGGGCGATGAAGGCCTGAAGAAATCGGTAGCTTCCGGAAACGGTGACCGTGCCAGCGAAGCCCCCCTGGACGACGCCATTGCCCCAGAACTGCGCCAGCAGGCCCGGAAAGCCAGGGAGAAACTTGATAACCCCCGCGACGGCCAGGACGTTGCAGCATCCGATTCGGATTTGTGGGATAGGCTCCGGGCCGGCTTCCAGATGGACCACTCCGTTGACAATGCCCGGGTTCAGGCACAGCTCGACTGGTATGCCCGACACCCCCGCTATATCGATCGGGTAGTCGAGCGCGGCTCCCGGTACCTGTACCACATCCTGGAAGAAACCGAAAAGCGGGGGCTGCCAAACGAACTGGCACTCCTGCCTATTGTTGAAAGTGCCTTCGACCCTTTCGCCTATTCTCACGGGCGGGCGGCAGGCTTGTGGCAGTTCATCCCGTCAACCGGCAAATACTTCGGGCTGACCCAAAGCTGGTGGCACGATGACCGCCGGGATGTGATTGCAGCAACCGACGCGGCCCTCACTTACCTTGATCGCCTGGCCAATCGGTTTGACGGCGACTATACCCTGGCGCTGGCAGCCTACAATGCTGGCGGCGGCACGGTATCCAGCTCCATGCGCCGTAATCGCAACGCCGGCAAGTCGACGGATTACTGGTCACTGAGCCTGCCCACCGAAACCCGGCACTATGTACCCAAGCTGATTGCGCTGGCAAAAATCTTTGACGACCCCGAAGCCTATGGCATCGAGTTGCCAGCCCTGAAGAACGAGCCGTTTTTCGAGGTGGTTGATACAGGTTCTCAGCTGGATATCGCTCAGGCCGCAGAACTTGCTGGCGTCGAAATCAATGAAATCTATTTGCTGAACCCCTCCTATAACCGTTGGGCTACCAATCCGGATGGCCCTCACCGGCTGCTGGTTCCGATCGAGAAAGCCGAGGGCTTCCGAACAGCGCTTGCCGATTTCCCGACCGAACAGCGGGTGTCATGGCAGAATTACCGGGTGCAGAAAGGCGACAGCCTGAACACCATCGCCCGAAAGTTTTCGACCACTCCCTCGGTCATCCAGCAGGTCAACAAGCTGAACAGCGACCTTATCCGGATTGGCCAGCAACTGCTTATTCCATCAGCAAGCAAGGGTTCGGAAACCTATGCGCTCAGCCAGAACCAGCGTCTGCAGCGCACCCAGGAACGGCAGCGCGACGGCAACAGGGTGAACTACACCGTCCGCCGGGGTGATACCTTCTGGGACATTGCCCGCGAGCATCGGGTTTCAGTGCGGGAAGTGGCAGCCTGGAACGGCATGGCGCCGGGCGACCCTCTGATTCCAGGCAAGCAACTGGTGATCTGGTCCAAAACCGCGCAACCAACAAACGTTGCCAGCAGCCAGCGGGACAGCGCCATGGTCCGGAAGGTGGGATATCGCGTGCGCCAGGGCGACTCGCTGTCGGCAATCGCCAGCCGTTTTTCGGTGAATGTGCGGGATATCGCATCATGGAACGATCTTAATACCAACCGTTATCTGCAACCCGGCCAAAGTCTGGTACTCTACGTGGACATAAGAAACAGCCCATAACGTGCGAGAACCATGACAAAAACACGGAAAGCACCACATCTGACCCTGTCTGGACTGATCACGTCCCTGGCCCTGATGGCCACCCCACTTTTTTCATCTGCTGACGATCACCATGCCAACGGGCCAACACCCGTTCATGGGATCGCCATGCACGGTGAGCTGAAATACCCGGAAGGGTTCAGCCACTTTGATTACGTCAATCCTGAAGCCCCCAAGGGCGGCACCCTGAAGCTGTCTGTGGTATCCAATGGCTTCGATAGCTTCAATCCGTTTGTAATTCGGGGCGTGGCAGCTGCAGGCGTCAGCACCTACGTCTACGACACGCTAATGGAGTCCTCCGCTGACGAGCCTTTTTCAGAGTATGGATTGATTGCCGAAAGCGTGGAGTTTCCCGAGGATCGCCGGTATGTGATCTTCAATTTGCGGGAAGAAGCCAGGTTTCAGGATGGCACCCCGATCACCGCCAAAGACGTCGAATTCTCGCACCGTATCCTGACCACCGAAGGACACCCCTTCTACCGCAACTACTATGCGGACGTGAGCAAGGTCACCGTTGAAGATAGCCATCGTATCCGATTCGATTTCGGTGACACCGAAAACCGTGAGCTGCCTCTGATCCTGGGGCAGATGCCCATCCTCCCGGCCCATTACTGGGAAGAGCGGGAGTTCGCACGGAACGGTCTGGACATTCCTGTGGGCAGCGGACCCTATCGTATTGGTTCTTTCGATGCTGGGCGCTCTGTTACCTATGAGCTGGTTGAAGACTACTGGGCAAAAGACCTGCCCGTACGTGTAGGACGTTTCAATTTCCAGCGCATTCAGTACGAATACTACAACGATGATACGGTAGCGCTGGAAGCCTTCAAAGCGGGCAATTTCGACTTCCGCCAGGAAACCTCCGCGAAGAACTGGGCAACCGCCTACACCGGCCGCCGTTTCGAAGATGGCAGAATCGTTCGCGAGGCCATCCCTCATCAACGCCCCAGCGGTATGCAGGGTTTTATCTTCAACACCCGAAAGCCGGTATTCAGCGATCCGAAAGTCCGCCAGGCCCTGGCTTACGGCTTTGACTTCCAGTGGGCTAACCGTAACTTGTTCTTTGACCAGTACACCCGGACCAACAGCTATTTCGAAAACAGTGAACTGGCCTCATCCGGTCTACCTCAAGGCCCTGAACTGGACATCCTTGAACGCTTCCGCGATCAGCTGAACCCGGAGATCTTTACCCGCGAATACACTCCGCCTGACACCAGCGACAGCCGGTCCATGCGCGACAATCTGCGGGCAGCCATGGAACTGCTGAACGAGGCCGGCTACAACATCCGTGGCGGTAAAATGGTGCACGAGGAAAGCGGCAAGCAACTGAGCTTTGAAGTGCTGCTGTTCCAGAAGAGTTTTGAACGTGTGGTACTGCCTTTTACCCGCAACCTGGAACGTCTGGGCATAGACGTCACCGTGCGGCTTGTTGACAGCAACCAGTACATCCAGCGAGTACGCAGCTTTGACTTCGACATGATCACCCAGGTGCTTCCGCAATCCGACTCCCCGGGCAATGAGCAGAGGGGATACTGGCACTCCAGCACCGCGGACGTATCCGGCTCCCGAAACTTCATGGGTGTTAACGACCCCGTGGTAGACCAGTTAGTCGACATGGTGATCCAGGCACCGGATCGGGAACAACTGGTGCACCGTGTGCGCGTCCTCGACCGGGTACTGCTGCACAGTCACTATGTGATTCCGCACTGGCACCTGACCAAAGACCGGGTAGCCTACTGGAACCATTTACAGCGACCTGAGGTCACACCGAAAAATGGTATCGACCTTAACAACTGGTGGATCAACCGCTGATCCACCGACTGTCACCAACGCTGTAATGAAAGGATTCCTCCCCTAAATGGGCATCTACATTCTCCGGCGGCTTGCTCTGATCATCCCCACACTGGTGGGGATTATGCTCCTCAATTTCATCATTGTTCAGGCCGCACCGGGCGGCCCGGTTGACCAGCTTATTGCCCAGATGGAAGGCCACGGCAGCAGTGCCCTGGCACGGGCGGGCGGTGGTGATACCGGTGGCGAAGTCGTCACCAGCTCCGGCGACAGCCGGGGTTCCCGGGGCCTGCCACCGGAATTGCTGAAAGAAATCGAGGTGATGTACGGTTTCGACAAGCCCGCCCATGAACGCTTCCTGAAGATGCTCAAGGATTACGCGACCTTCAATTTCGGCGAATCCTTTTTCCGGGACCGTACCGTGGTTGAGCTGATCATCGACAAAATGCCCGTGTCCATTTCCCTTGGGCTCTGGTCCACCCTGATTATCTACCTGATTTCTATCCCCCTGGGCATTCGAAAAGCGGTGTCTGATGGCTCCCGGTTCGATGTCTGGACCAGTTCCGCCATTGTGGTGGGCTATGCCATCCCCGGGTTCCTGTTTGCCATTCTATTGATTGTATTATTTGCCGGCGGCAGCTATTTCGACTGGTTCCCCCTGCGGGGCCTGACCTCTCCGAATTTTGATGAGCTCAACTGGTATCAGAAGATCGGCGATTACTTCTGGCACCTGGCCTTGCCGGTCACCGCCAATGTGATTGGCGGCTTTGCCACCCTCACCTTGCTCACCAAAAACTCGTTCCTGGATGAAATCGGTAAACAATACGTGGTGACAGCGCGAGCCAAGGGGCTTGAAGAAAAACAGGTGCTCTACGGCCACGTGTTCCGCAACGCCATGTTGATTGTGATCGCCAGCATGCCGGGTGTTCTGGTGTCCCTGTTCTTTACCGGGTCTTTGCTGATCGAAGTGATTTTCTCCCTGGACGGCCTTGGCCTACTTGGCTTCGAGGCGGCTCTTAACCGGGATTACCCGGTGATTTTCGGCACTCTCTACATCTTTACGCTGATGGGTTTGATTCTGAAGCTGATCAGCGACATCACCTATGTGCTGGTAGATCCGCGCATCGATTTTGAAAGCCGGGAGGGCGCATAACCATGCCCCGACTGACTCCCATCCAGCAGCGCCGACTGCGGAATTTCAGGAATAATCGCCGTGGTTTCTGGTCTCTGTGGCTTTTCCTGGCCCTGTTCGGTCTTTCCCTGGTGGCAGAGCTGATCGCCAACGACAAGCCACTGGTGGTCTCCTATCAGGGCGATGTCTATTTCCCGGTGGTCCAGATGGTGCCGGAGGAAACCTTTGGCGGCTTTCTGCCCACGGAAACCGACTACCGGGATCGCTTCATCCGGGACGAAATAGAGGCCAACGGCTGGATACTCTGGCCGCCGATCAAGTTCAGCTACGACACCATCAACTATGAACTGAGCGTACCCTCGCCCGCGCCACCCAGCGCCGAACACTGGCTGGGGACCGACGACCAGGGCCGGGACGTGGCTGCCCGGGTCATCTACGGTTTCCGTATTTCTGTGATTTTTGGTCTGACCCTGACCATCGCCAGCTGCATTGTAGGCGTGATTGTCGGCGCCATTCAGGGCTTTTACGGAGGCAAGGTGGACCTGTTCGGCCAGCGCTTTATCGAGATCTGGTCGGGCCTGCCAATGCTGTATCTGCTGATTATCCTCTCCGCCATTGTTCAGCCAAACTTTTGGTGGTTGCTTGGCATTATGTTGCTGTTCAGCTGGATGGGGCTGGTGGATGTCGTTCGTGCTGAATTCCTGCGGGCGAGAAACTTCGAATACGTTAAAGCGGCTCGGGCGCTCGGGTTGGGTAACCGGCACATCATGTTCCGGCACATTCTGCCGAACGCCATGGTGGCCACCCTCACCTTTCTGCCGTTTATCCTGACTGGCGCGATTACCGGGCTAACCTCGCTGGATTTCCTGGGCTTTGGCCTGCCCTCCGGTTCTCCGTCCCTGGGGGAGCTGATCGCCCAGGGCAAGGCCAACCTTCATGCCCCCTGGCTGGGCATTTCTGCGTTTGTGTCCCTGTCGGTGATGCTGACGCTGCTGGTGTTTGTTGGCGAAGCGGTGCGCGATGCCTTTGACCCGAGAAAGAACTGATATGAGCGACCTCCTGACCATCTCGGACCTGTCCATCCATTTTGATAACGGCCCGTTGGTCGTCGACAACCTGTCGCTGCGGGTTGGTCTCGGCGAAACCCTGGCGCTGGTGGGCGAAAGCGGCTCTGGTAAATCGGTGTCGGCCCTGTCTGTTCTCAGGTTACTGGATGCCCGGCACGCCCGTTATCCCTCTGGCAAGATTCTCTATCGTGGCGAAGATTTGCTGACGGCTGCGGATAGCCGGTTGCGACAAATCCGCGGCCGGGAAATCAGCATGATCTTCCAGGAGCCCATGACCTCACTCAACCCCTTACATACGGTTGAAAAGCAGATCACCGAAACCCTGGAGCTACACAAGGGCATGCGCGGCCCCCAGGCCCGAAAGCGCTGTATTGAACTGCTCGAACTGGTGGGCATCCCCGAGCCGGAGCGGCGCTTGAACAGCTACCCACACCAGCTTTCCGGTGGCCAGAAACAGAGGATCATGATCGCCATGGCCCTGGCCAACGAACCGGATCTGCTGATCGCAGACGAACCCACCACCGCACTGGATGTGACCGTACAGAAGCAAGTGCTGGAGTTGCTGGAATCACTGAAGCAGAAACTCGGCATGGCCATTCTGATGATCACCCATGACCTGAGCATTGTCCGCCGCTATGCGGATAGAGTGGTGGTAATGGAACAGGGTAAGTGCGTTGAGGAAGCCGCCACCGAGTATCTGTTTACCGCACCTGCGCACCCCTATACCCGGAAGCTCATTGATGCGGAACCGCCAGAAAACCCTCTCCCATCGATTGATGGTGGTAAAACGCTGATGGAAGTCACGGGGCTGAATGTTCAGTTCCCCATTCGCAAGAACCTGCTGGGCAAGGTCAAGGAGAGTTTCCACGCGGTTCAGGACGTGAGTTTTGCCCTGCAACCAGGCGAGACGCTGGGTATTGTCGGTGAAAGCGGCAGTGGCAAAACCACCATCGGACATGCACTACTGAAGTTAACCGCCAGCACCGGGAGTATCCGGTTGGCGGGAACCGAGCTTGGGCCCCTGTCCCAGAAACAGTTCCGCCCCTGGCGCAAGCGGGTCCAGATTGTCTTTCAGGACCCCTTCGGTAGTCTGAGCCCCCGGATGTCGGTGGCTGAAATTGTCCGCGAAGGGTTAGAGATACACGACACCAACGATGCCGGGCAACACGACGCCAGAGTGATTCAGGCACTGAGGGATGTGGGTCTGGACCCAGACGCCAGGCACCGTTACCCTCACGAGTTTTCGGGCGGGCAGCGACAGCGCATTGCCATCGCACGCGCACTGGTGTTACAGCCGGAACTGATCATTCTCGATGAGCCTACCTCCGCCCTGGACCGCACCGTCCAGAAGCAAGTGATTGAGCTTTTACGGGAAATTCAGGCCAGATATAAGCTAAGCTACATCTTTATCAGTCATGATCTGGCTGTCGTTCGGGCACTCAGCCACAAATTGCTGGTGTTGAAGAACGGCCAGATAGTGGAGTACGGGGCCGCTGAGGCTATTTTCCGGGCGCCGAAACAGGACTACACCCGCGAATTGCTGACCGCGGCTTTCTTTTATCAGCCTACGACCAATTGACCGTTACCCCCGCCGACACATGTCGGGGATAATGCGCTGAAACCAAGGAACACAGGGAGCAGATACCCATGGGAATCCTCAGTGGCAAGAAAGCACTGATTGTTGGTGTAGCCAGCAAACATTCCATCGCCTACGGCATCGCCGAGGCATTCGCCCGTGAAGGCGCTGAACTGGCCTTCACTTACCAGAATGAAAAGCTTCAGTCCCGGGTTGAAAAATTCGCGGATCAGTGGGGCAGTCAGCTGACGTTCCCCTGCGATGTGGCCAGTGACGAGCAGATTGACGCTGTATTCACCGAGCTCAACAAACACTGGGATAACATCGACATTATTATCCACGCTGTTGGTTACGCGCCAGCGCATGAACTCGACGGTAACTATGTGGATGTAACCACCCGTGACGGTTTCCGTATCGCCCACGACATCAGCTCCTACAGCTTTGTCGCACTGGCCAAGGGCGCCCGCGAGATGATGCATGAGGGCAGCAGCCTGCTGACCTTGAGCTATCTCGGTGCGGAAAGGGTTCTGCAGAACTACAACGTCATGGGGATTGCCAAGGCATCACTGGAAGCCAACGTGCGCTACATGGCCGCCAGCCTTGGCCGGGAAGGTATTCGGGTAAACGGTATTTCCGCAGGCCCGATCAAGACTCTGGCTGCTTCCGGCATCAAGAGTTTCCGCCGAATGCTGGCCGAGAACGCCAAGCAGGCTCCCCTGCGCCGCAACGTCACCACTGAAGAAGTCGGTAACGCCGCCGCGTTCATGTCGTCCGATCTTGCCTCTGGTATTACTGGTGAGATTCTCTATGTGGATGGCGGCTTTAACATCACCGGGATGAGCGAACTGGAATCCTGATTGCCATCCGGTGACCTCATCAGAAAAGCCGGCTCCATGCCGGCTTTTTTCTATTCAGGATTCAGTGAGCGCTGTGGCAACCGCATCCATCCATTCCAGATAATCCGTCTCATCCGATTCCAGAATCTGGACGCCCACCAGGTATTCCTGGCCCGTTTCACGGCACCAGACAACCTCCACCATTAACCGAAACCGCTGCGTTTTGTGCCCAAGACTGATCTCTGCCATCAGTAACGAATTGAGCACCAGTGGCTCTGACGAGACAAGGCTCAGGCCTCTCGCCGAAATATCGCGAATCTGGCACTCAAGAGGAGCGGCATCCTGTACCTCAACATCCGGTTCAGGTGACTCAAGCCACAGCCATGCTCGAGCCCTGGCGGTTAAACGATATTCCTCGCGATTGTCCTGCCCACTGGGGAAACCCTGGGAGCTTCCGAACTCGTAGTTATCATCAACCATAAGCCATCCTCAGTTACGGCCAACCCGGATCCGGCCAACAACCCGGCTCAGGGTGTCGTCGAACTCTGCTGCACTCCCCAATACCCTGATACGGCCTGATACGACCCCGGATACCAGCTCATCGTGTAGAAACTCACGGCGATTAAGCCCCAGACGGTCCACGAACACGAACTTCCGGGATGCAGAAATCTTGACCGCCAGTTTCAGCCTGGTCGGTTCCTCATCATCCTTCTGGGCGGCCAGTACAATCCAGCCTCCCAGAGCAATACCATCCACTTGTTTGGCCGCCGCCAGCTCACGTTCTTTCTGGAGACGTTCCTGCTCCGCTTTCTCATCTTCCTGGCGCTGCCGTTCCGCTTCTGCCCTCTGTTTCTCCAGGGCTGCCTGTCTTGCCTCTTCTTCGGCCTTTCTTGCGCGCTCGGCGGCCTCCTTCTCCTTTCGCAGTGCCTCTGCCCGAGCCCTCGCTTCCCGAGCCGCCTCTTCACGTTGCTTCTGTTGTTTCTCGCACACTTTGAACAACAGATTCACGGTTTCCGAGAGCACCTCACCAAACGGTGTCGGAGCCGGCAAGGGCCTCAGGGTGTCGGCTTCAAGATCTGCCAGGAACAACGCCCAGTCCTGCAGGCCGAGTTTGACCCCGGCGCCGTTGGTCCAGAGCACTTCCCCACTATCTTCGAGCAACGCGAACAGATAACGCCTTTGCTCAGCAGCACCCTCACCTTCGACAAACCACCGGCCGATAAAGCCCTCGGCCTGTTGCGGGTCTACCGGAGCCAGCGATAGCCACCGGCTGTCCCAGGTCAGGCTGCTGCCGCTACCCAGGGCAGGCTTGAGTTCCGGCACCTCGCCGCGGATACGCGCTACGATAACCGTCTGAATATCCGCCAAAGCGTTCTCCGGCAATCCCTGGCCGAGGGCCCGGGTCCACACATCCTGAATCCGGTCTCCTATCTGCTCGCCTACATGGTAAAGCCGGTTCCTGTCTCTGTCCGACAGTGCAGGATCACCGAGCCATACCAACCACTCGAGCAGTTTGTTGGCATGTCGATACAGCTCACTGTCTGTGCCCTCGGACCAGACGCTCTGTTTGAGAACCTTGTACCAGTCTTCGATGATGAATCGACTGATGACCACCGGTAACTCCCGCCCGGTCAGCGCCCTGCCGATCAGCGCGCGGGAAACCTGGTCGGCAAGCCGCTGCCGCGAAGCACCACGCTCGGTCTCGAGCAGGCGTTCACGCAACCGGC
The DNA here is from genome assembly GCF_052380025.1 of Marinobacter sp. NSM. Lineage (NCBI taxonomy): Bacteria > Pseudomonadati > Pseudomonadota > Gammaproteobacteria > Pseudomonadales > Marinobacteraceae > Marinobacter > Marinobacter sp. NSM. The sequence goes on along the minus strand of NZ_JBQTCK010000001.1, from coordinate 485,418 downwards.
TGACCTGTTGCTCACTTTTCTCCCGGTCGTCAAGCCATTGTTTACAATAGCTTTCCACCAGTTCGGGCTGGCCACTTTCAAAGCTGCCGGACACAGCGATAACCAGGCTATCCAACTGGTCCAGCAACACCCTGGATGATCGCCCCCCGGTATCACTCCAACCCCGCCATTCCTGCAGGTTGTCCAACCAGTCAAGTACAACGTTGCCGAACACACTGGCTCCGCGGGTATCGAGCTGCCACGCCAGCCAGAACCGCAATCTGGCAATACGACTGACCAGGGCACGATGCAACCCACTGGTTTTCAGGAACACGTCCATTATCCGGTCAGACAGATAGGCTGCATTGACCTGGCGCACGGTCCATTCGATCTGCACCGACCGCAGAACGTCCGTTACCCGCTCGTCCCGTTGTTCGGTCCAACAGGAAAACAACAGCGGGCGCCAATCGGCATTGGACTCAGGTGACGATTTTCCGGCCGGATAGGGTAAATCCGGCACCCGGATACCCGAAAGAACCTGCGTAATCCTCTCTGAAACCACCTTTCGGGGGGAAAAGTCTGCTCGTGGTTTCCTGGCTGGCGGCGACATCCGTTACCTGTTGACTGGAAGCGTTGAAAAGGGTCTTCAAATAACGCAGTATAACCAACTCGCCGGGGTTTACAGCAACTGCAGACCGGCACCATTCGCGTTAATCATTAAACACCGGGCCCATAATGACAGCGTTACCCGGTGATGTAACGATCTGATTCGGGGAAGCACAACAAGATGTCGGGCAAGAAACTGGAAAACCTGAACGTGGCCAGCCAGGAACCACTGATCACTCCTGAAGCGCTGAAAAATGAAATGCCGCTGTCAGATGAAGCTGCCGAAACCGTAGCTTCTGGCCGTCAGGCCATTTACGACATCATGGATGGCAAAGACCACCGCCTGTTTATCGTGGTTGGCCCCTGCTCTATTCACGATGTGGAGGCAGCCCGCGATTACGCTGCCCGACTGAAAAAACTCGCCGACGAAGTCAGCGATACCCTGCTGCTGGTGATGCGGGTATATTTCGAGAAGCCGCGCACCACCGTTGGCTGGAAAGGCCTGATCAACGACCCTCACCTGAACGATACCTTCGATATTGAACAGGGCCTGCACATCGGCCGTCGCTTGCTGCTGGATATTAACGAGATGGGCCTGCCAACCGCCACCGAGGCCCTTGACCCCATCTCCCCCCAGTACCTGCAAGACACCATTGCCTGGTCTGCCATTGGCGCCCGCACCACCGAGTCTCAAACCCACCGGGAAATGAGCAGCGGCCTGTCCATGGCCATTGGCTTCAAGAATGGTACTGATGGCAGCCTGGACGTAGCCGTTAACGCCATGAAATCGGTTTCTTACCCCCACAGCTTCCTGGGTATCGATCAGCAAGGCAAGGTGGCCATCATCCGCACCAAGGGCAACAACTACGGCCACGTGGTGTTGCGCGGCGGCGGTGGCAAACCGAACTATGATTCCGTGAGTGTTGCACTGTGCGAGCAGGCGCTGGACAAAGCCAATCTGCGCAAGTCGATCATGGTGGATTGCAGCCACGCCAACTCCAGCAAAGACCCGGCCATTCAGCCTCTGGTCATGCAGGATGTGACCCATCAGATCCTGGAGGGCAACCAGTCTATCCAGAGCCTGATGGTGGAAAGCCACATTAACTGGGGTAACCAGTCCATCCCGGAAAACCTGGCAGACCTGAAATACGGCGTGTCGGTAACCGACGCCTGTATTGACTGGGAAACCACCGAGAAAGCCATTCGGGATATGCGCGAAAAGCTCAAAGACGTGCTGCCCAAGCGTAACGCCTGAGCGCGCTGACAGGATTCACGGGGTAGCCGATCAGCTTCGGCGCCCCGGGAGACCGATACGCGGGCCCGCCCTGCTTCTCCACCCTCAGGCGCTCTCTACAGCTCCCCGCCAGTCCAGGCGACTTCTGAGCGCGACCACGTGACCGATAATCACCAGAGTGGGAGCCTGGACACCACTGTTCTCGACCTTTCCAACAATATCACTGAGCGTTCCCACCACGACTTTCTGGTCGGCCGTTGTGCCCTTGGACACCAGCGCCACCTGCATGTCTGGTGTCATGCCATGCCCAATCAATTGCCGGCAGATAATCGGCAAACCGACCAAGCCCATGTAGAACACCAGTGTCTGATTATTCTGCACAAAGTCTGACCAGGGCAAATCGCAGGTATCGTTTTTCAAATGCCCGGTAATAAAGCGCACCGACTGGGCGTGGTCCCGGTGAGTCAGCGGAATGCCCGCATAGGCCGCACAGCCGGACGCTGCGGTTATGCCGGGAACCACCTGAAAGCGAACACCGGCAGCTGCCAGCGTTTCAATCTCTTCGCCGCCGCGGCCGAAGATGAACGGGTCACCACCCTTGAGGCGCACCACTTTGTGGCCCTCCCGGGCCAGCTCCACCAAGCGCTGGTTAATCTGATCCTGCGGCAACGTGTGATTTGAGCGCTGCTTGCCGACATGAACCATTTCAACGTTAGCGGGGATCAGGGAGAGTATTTCCGGAGAAACCAGCCGATCGTAGAGAATAACGTCAGCCGACTGGATCAGGCGCCAGGCCTTGAGGGTCAGAAGTTCAGGATCACCGGGGCCGGCGCCCACCAGGGCGACCTCGCCCGCAGAATTATTCGGGTTTTCGGTTACCGGGTTGGGCCTGTACCGAACTGGTGCAGACCCTTCCTTGACGCCCCTCCCTGGTACATCCGTGAATGGTTCGCTCATTGGATCCGATCAATGCCTTTCATATAGGGTTTGAGAACGTCCGGAACCAGAATACTGCCGTCCTCCTGCTGGTAGTTCTCCATCACCGCGATCATCGCACGGCCTACGGCCAGGCCCGAGCCATTCAGGGTATGAACAGGCTCCGGCTTTCCGGTTTCCGAGTTGCGCCAACGTGCTTGCATACGCCGTGCCTGAAAATCGCGGGTGTTGGAGCAGGATGAAATCTCCCGGTATTTACCCTGCCCTGGCAGCCACACTTCCAGATCGTAGGTCTTCGCTGCGGAGAAGCCCATGTCGCCGCCACACAGGGTAACCACCCGATACGGCAGCTCCAGCAACTGCAGCACCTTCTCGGCATGGCCAGTGAGCTGCTCAAGCGCCTCGGTGGAGTCCTCGGGGCGCACAACATGCACCAGTTCAACCTTGTCGAACTGGTGCTGACGGATCATGCCACGCACATCCCGCCCGTAGGAGCCCGCTTCGCTGCGGAAACAGGGGGTATGGCAAACCATCCGCAGTGGCATTTCGCTGGCTTCCAGAATACTGTCGGCCACCAGGTTGGTCGCCGGTACTTCGGCCGTCGGGATCAGGTATAGCGGGTTGTCACCGGCGGTACGGAACAGATCCTCTTCAAACTTGGGTAGCTGGCCGGTACCGAACAGCGCGTTGGCATTGACCAGGTACGGCACATAGGCTTCGGTATAGCCATGCTCTTCTGTGTGCAGGTCGAGCATGAACTGAGCCAGTGCCCGATGTAGCTTCGCCAGTTGACCGCGCATGACGGCAAAGCGGGAATGGGCCAACTGGGTGGCCTTCTCGAAGTCCAGACCCTTGAGCTGTTCGCCCAGGGCAACGTGGTCCCTGGGCTCGAAATCAAAGCGGCGCGGCGTGCCCCAAACACGGGTCTCCACGTTGTCGTCTTCGTTCGCTCCCGGCGGTACGTCTTCGTCCGGCAGATTAGGAATACCGGCAAAAAACGCGTTCAGGGATTCCTGTACTGAGCGCAACTCCTCCTCAGCCTCGGCCTTCTGCTGCTTGAGATTGTCCACCTCTTCCAGCAGCGGTTTGATGTCTTCACCCGCCGCTTTGGCCTTACCAATGGATTTCGACCGTTTGTTCTGCTCGCTCTGCAGCGTTTCCGCACGAACCTGAATGGCTCGACGGCGTTCCTCAAGGCGTTCGAAGGTGGCAACGTCAAACTCGAAGTTTTTGATAGCCAGCCGACGGGCAATTTCTTCAGTCTGTGAACGGACACGTTTCGGATCGAGCATGATCTTCCTGAATTTTCCGGTTAACGAATAGTATGGATATCACGCCATTATACCTGCCGTTGTTCTGCTGACCACCATCCCCGGGCGAAGGCCAGGTAATTTGCGGCATGAGCGTTACATCAATAACGCTTTTTGCCGCTTCGGCCATCGAGATCATCCAGACGCTGGCGCTTTTCAGCCAGTTTGATCTCCAGCCCACGCATGACAGGCTGATAGTAACGGCGTTGGTGGATAGCTTCAGGCAGGTAAGACTCTCCGGCCGCGTAAGCGTCCGGTTCGTCATGGGCGTAGCGATATTCATCACCGTGGCCCAGGCTTTTCATCAGCCTGGTAGGAGCATTACGCAAGTGCACCGGCACTTCGTAATCAGGATCCTTTCGGATGTCCGCCATGCACTCGTTGAACGCCTTGTACACGGCATTACTCTTTGGTGCCAGCGCCAGGTAGGTGACAGCCTGGGCTAGCGCCAGCTCCCCTTCCGGTGATCCCAACCGCTCCTGGGCATCCCAGGCCTGCATGGTAATTTGCAGGGCACGGGGGTCGGCGTTGCCGATGTCTTCGCTGGCGATCCGCACCAGGCGCCGGGCCACATACAGAGGGTCACAGCCACCGTCCAGCATACGGCAAAGCCAGTACAGGGAACCATCGGGGCTGGAGCCCCGCACGGATTTGTGCAACGCGGAGATCTGGTCATAGAACACGTCGCCGCCTTTGTCGAACCGGCGCAGGCTGGTTTGCAGTACCTGTTCCAGTGTCTGGGCGGTGATGGCGTTCTGCCCGTTGTCATCCGGCTCGGCCAGGTCAGCGGCCACCTCGAGAATGTTCAGAGCACGCCGGGCATCGCCTCCAGAGGCTTCGGCCATGTTATCCAGCACCCCGGCTGGCACCTGAAGGGTGCCGCCGAAGCCCGCTGGCGAAACCAATGCTCGATTCAGGAGTTCAAGGATGTCCGGCTTGTCCAGGTTTTTGAGCACATATACGCGGGTCCGCGACAAGAGCGCGCTGTTCAGTTCAAAAGAGGGGTTTTCCGTGGTAGCACCCACAAAAATGAAGGTGCCATCTTCAATATGAGGGAGAAAGGCATCCTGTTGGCTTTTGTTGAACCGGTGCACCTCGTCAACGAAAAGCAGCGTGTCCCTGCCCTGGGACTGCTTGCGGTTGCGGGCCCGCTCGACCACATCCCGGATATCCTTGACGCCGCTGAGCACCGCAGAGAGCGTTTCATAGGACAAGTCACCCACATTGGCCAACAGCCGGGCAAAGGTGGTTTTACCCACTCCGGGTGGCCCCCAGAGAATCATCGAATGCAGTTGGCCCTGCTCTACGGCGCGCCTGAGCGGTTTTCCGGGGCCGACCAGATGAGACTGGCCAACGTACTCGTCCAGGTTGGCCGGCCGCATTCGGGCCGCCAAGGGCTGGAATCCGGCCTCGGGCTCAAACAGGTTGTCCTGCATCAGGCACCGTCCCGAATAATATCCACCTCCTCGGGGTATTCCAGGCGGAACGCACTGTTGTCCAGTTCCTGATTCAGTGTTATCCGGTCAAAGCTGAGAATACTCAGTTGAGACAGCGAATCTTCCATTCTCATTTCCTGAAGTTCACCGTTGTAGAAGCTCAAGCGCAAGGATGTAAACAGGGAATCGGCGCCCCTGGGAACCAAAGTGAACTCGCGGGTATTGTCACCCATCCGGCGCTCACTCACATCGTAGGTTTCCTCAAGATTATCCACTTCGCCACTCAGAAGCAGCGCCGGTGTTGTCTGCACCCGATCATCCAGGGTGTGGATGGTGACCTGTTCCAGATCCGGGTCGTAAACCTCCACCGTGTCGCCGTCACTGACAATAAACTGGGACAAAGGCGCACCGGTTTCCCAGTAGAACAGACCCGGTCGCTTGGCCTTCAGAGACCCACGGGTTTCCTGAACCCGGTTGCCATTTTCATTGACCACAATCTGGATGAAATCGGCCTGGTAGGTTTGGTAACTGCGCAACATAGAGGCAAGCTCTTCAGCGGCATCACGAGAGCTGTTACCCTGTTCCGCAGAGGCCGTTGCCGCAACGACCATCATGCACAGCGCCGCTATCATCGTGTAGACAGATCTGATCATAAGTATGCTGCTCCTAGTCTCTTGGGGGCGGCGGCGCCAGAACTTCCCTGGCACCATTATGACCCGCCGGACTGACCACTCCCGAGGCTTCCATGGCGTCCACCAGGTTCGCAGCACGGTTGTAGCCGATCTTGAATTTACGTTGAACGGAGGAGATCGACACCCGTCGGTTCTCGGTCACAAAGGCCACCGCTTCATCGAACAGCGCGTCTCCTTCGTCACCACCGCCGACACCGCCTTCGCTTAGGGTTGGCACGCCCGGCAGGTGCTCACCTTCGGCGCCGTTAAGCACATCATCCACGTATTCCGGTTCACCCCGGGCTTTCCAGGCGCTGACCACCCGGTGTACTTCGTCATCGTCAACGAAGGCTCCGTGTACCCGAACCGGCAGGCCAGAACCCGGCGGCAGATATAGCATGTCGCCGTGGCCCAGCAGCTGTTCGGCGCCACCCTGATCAAGCACGGTACGGGAGTCGATCTTGGACGATACCTGGAACGACATCCGGGTCGGGATATTGGCCTTGATCAGGCCTGTGATCACATCCACGGATGGCCGCTGGGTAGCAAGAATAAGATGGATACCGGCGGCACGGGCCTTCTGGGCAATGCGGGCGATCAGCTCTTCCACCTTTTTGCCGACAATCATCATCATGTCAGCGAATTCGTCGATTACGACAACGATGAACGGCAGGGTTTCCAGTTCTGGCCGCTCCTGTTCGTCGTTGGCCAGGTATTCATCCGGTTTCCAGAGAGGGTCCAGTAACGGCTCGCCCTCAGCCCTGGCGTCCTTCACCTTTTTGTTGTAGCCGGCGATGTTGCGCACGCCCAGGCTGGCCATCAAACGGTAGCGCCGCTCCATCTCCGCCACACACCAGCGCAGTGCATTGGCGGCTTCTTTCATGTCCGTCACAACCGGTGCCAGCAGGTGCGGGATGCCGTCGTAGATGCTCAGTTCCAGCATCTTCGGGTCCACCATGATAAAGCGCACTTCATCGGGACTGGCTTTGAGCAGCATGCTCAGCAGCATGGCGTTAACCCCGACCGATTTACCCGAACCGGTCGTACCGGCCACCAGCAGGTGCGGCATCTTGGCCAGATTGGCCACCATCGGATTACCGCCAATATCGTTACCCAGTGCCAGTGTCAGCGGCGATGACGACTCGGTAAACACCCGGGCCCCAAGAACTTCGCTCAGACGAACGATTTCCCGCTCCTCATTGGGAATCTCGATGCCCACCACGGACTTTCCGGGTATGACTTCCACCACCCGTACACTCAACACCGCCAATGAACGGGCGAGATCCTTGGCCAGGTTGGAAATCTTGCTGACTTTCACCCCGGCGGCGGGCTTGATCTCAAATCGGGTGATAACCGGGCCAGGATTGACCTCGACCACCTCTACCGTGACACCGAAATCCGCCAGCTTCTCTTCGAGCAGGCGCGACATGTGCTCCAGTGATTCTTCCGAGTAACCCTTTTCTTTATGTTCCTCAGGCGGGTCCAGCAAGGAAATCGGCGGGATCAGGCTCTCAATGTCTTCCAGCAAAGAGCCCTGCTTGCTGTTGGCTTTCTTGTCGGCAGGCCCCTGATCATCCTTCTTGAACGGGGCAATTTTCAGTGCCCGGTTCGCGGGCTTGGGCTGCTGGGGCGCGGCCGCCTTGCGAGGCGTTTCATCCCTATCCCCCGAGCTGAAACTTTCCAGTCTTGCGGGTTCTGGTTCAATTTCAGGAAGCCCGTCAATCGCCGGTTCCTTACGAGCTTTGCTTCTGTCCTTCTGTGTACCCTTATCGGCCGCTTTTGGTTTTCGGCGGAATAAACGGCGCCACCAGGAGTCTTTCTGAGGTGCTTTCTCTGCTACCGGATTGGTCTGCGCCACCCGGTCCTTGATAACCGGAGGCTCTGGCTCAGGGCGGGCAGCAGGAGGCACACCAGGGCTTTTGACCTTGCGCTCGCTGCCCTTGAACAGCGACTGAAGCCAACGTCCGTTTCTGAGTGTCAACCCACCAACATGGTCCATCAAGCGGAACCAGGACAGGCCGACGGTCACGGTCAGGGCGAACAGGAAGATCGCGATCAGCAACAGCGTGGTGGCTGGCAGATTGAAGAAGCGCACCATGGCTTCTGAAACCGCTGTTCCCAGTACACCGCCGGAGGAGGCACCAAGGCCGAATACCGAATAAAGGGAAAGCAGGCTGGTGGCTGACAACAGAATCAGCAGAAACCCGCCAAAGCGAACCATGAACAGTGGCCAATGGAGGTCCAGTGACTCATGCCTGCGACGGATCAGCATGACGGCATAACCGGCAATCATCACCGGGAACAGCCAGGAAACCTGCCCGAAGAAGTCCACCAGCAGGCTTGCGAGCCAGGCGCCGGAGCGCCCGGCGGCGTTATCCACGCGAGTATCGTGGCCGATACTCGCCCACCCGGGGTCAGACGCACTGAAGGTAAACAGCGCCATCGCCAGATAGATGCACAGCACAATCATGCCGATAACCGCACCCTCTCTGGCCCCTTGGGCCATCAGGCGGCGAAAGCGCTGTTGTTTTTCTGTCAGTTCCGTCGATGCTGCTTGTTTCGCTTTAGCGGATTCCGCCATGAATGCTCAAACCGTCAGTGAGTTTAGTCTTTCAGCGCCTGAAAACCCCGTGTCAGATCGGTTTTCAGGTCATCAATGGCTTCAATGCCAACAGACAACCGGATCAGATTCTCGGTGATGCCCGCCTTGTCTTTATCCTCAGGAGATAACCGGCCATGGGTTGTCGTCGCCGGGTGGGTAATGGTGGTTTTCACATCACCCAGATTCGCTGTGATTGAAATCATTCGGGTGGCATCAATAAAGCGCCAGGCTTCTTCTCTGCCCCCTTTGACCAGAAACGACACAATTCCGCCAAACCCGTCCTGTTGCTTCTTCGCCAGCTGATGCTGGGGATGGCTTTCAAGACCCGCGTAGAACACTCTCTCCACGCTTGGCTGGCGTTCGAGCCAGTTCGCCAACTCTAACGCATTGTTGCAGTGGGCTCGCATACGAATCGGTAAGGTTTCCAGCCCCTTCTGGAACACCCAGGCATTGAACGGGCTCATGGTGGGCCCGGCAGATCGCAGGAACCCGTAGATCTCATCCAGATACCTGGCAGGCCCTACCACCACTCCGCCAACACAGCGGCCCTGGCCATCCAGGTACTTTGTGGCTGAATGGATCACCAGATCCGCCCCCTGTTCAAGGGGTCGCTGCAATACCGGCGTGCAGAAACAGTTATCCACCACAAACAGGGCATCGTTGGCCCTGGCCAGCGCCGACAATGCGTCCATGTCAGCGATTTCACAAAGCGGGTTGGATGGCGTTTCAATAAACAGCATCCGGGTTTCCGGCCGGACTGCTGCCTCCCAGCCGTCTGCATCCGTCAGGCTAACGAACGTGGTCTCAACCCCGAAACGCGCCATATACTTCTGGAACAACACGTTGGTGGTGCCAAACACGCCACGGGAACAGATAACGTGATCCCCGGACTGCAGCAGCGCCATACAGGTACTCAGGATGGCCGCCATGCCCGAGGCAGTGGCAACGGCCTTTTCTCCACCTTCCATGGCAGCGATGCGGGCCTCAAAACCCTGAACGGTTGGATTGGTAAAGCGGGAATAGATGTTGCCGGGCTCCTCACCACCAAAACGGGCTGCCGCCTGGGCCGCACTGCCATAGACGAAACTGGAGGTCGGAAAGATGGCGTCGCTGTGCTCCAACTGACCGGTCCGGACCTGCCCTGCCCTCACTGCCAGGGTATCCACTGACATACCGTCCAGATCCGATTCAGGAATCCAGAGATGTTCTTCACGGCCGATTGTCATAGTGTTCTCCTGGCACGGGCGTTAGGGGTTCAGTCTTCGTCATTATGGAGGTCGATAATGGCATTATCACCATCGATGATCTGCCCACCGGGACGCTTCTCGTCTTTACGCAGGTCCTCGAGCCGGCGCAGGTAGGCCTCGTCTACGTCACCGGTTACGTAATCACCGGTAAACACCGAGCACTCCCAACCATCGATATCGTCGTTGACATCGTTGACGCAGGTAATCAGGTCTTCCAGGTCCTGGTATACCAGCCAGTCAGCACCGATCTGCTCCCGAACCTCCTCCACCGAACGGTCGTGGGCAATCAGCTCACTGGCCGAGGGCATATCAATGCCGTATACGTTGGGATAACGCACAGGCGGCGCTGCCGAGGCGAAGTAGACGTTCCGGGCACCGGCGTCACGGGCCATCTGAACGATTTCCTTACAGGTGGTTCCCCGGACGATGGAATCATCAACCAGCATGACGTTCTTGCCCCGGAACTCCAGGTCTATGGGATTGAGCTTCTGGCGCACCGACTTCTTCCGCATTTTCTGGCCGGGCATGATGAACGTCCGCCCGATATAGCGGTTCTTGATAAAGCCTTCCCGGTATTTGACGCCCAACTGATAGGCCATCTGCATGGCCGACGTCCGGCTGGTGTCCGGAATCGGGATCACCACATCAATGTCATGGTCCGGCCGCTCCCTGAGCACCTTGTCTGCCAGAGTTTCGCCCATGCGCAGACGTGCCTTGTATACCGACACCCGGTCCATGATGGAGTCGGGGCGAGCAAAATAGACGTGCTCGAAGATGCATGGATACAGCTTGGGGGATTCCGCACATTGCTCGGTGTAGAGGGTACCGTCTGTTTCGATGTAAACCGCTTCACCCGGTGCGATATCCCGAACGATCTCGAAGCCGGCGGCGTTCAGAGCCACGCTCTCCGAGGCGATCATATATTCTTTCTGGCCATCGTCGCTTTCCCGCACACCGTAACAGGCCGGGCGAATGCCATTGGGGTCGCGGAAACCGACAATGCCGTAGCCGGTAATCATCGCGATAACGGCATAGGCACCCCGGCACCGCTTGTGCACGGCGCGGACAGCGGCAAAGATCTCGTCTTTGGTCGGGTTCAGTTTCCCAAGCTTCTGCAGCTCATGGGCAAATACGTTGAGCAACACCTCGGAATCGGAATTGGTGTTGATGTGGCGCAGATCGGTGCGGAACAAATCGCTGCTCAGGTCATCGGCATTGGTCAGGTTGCCGTTGTGTGCCAGAGTAATGCCATAGGGGCTGTTCACGTAAAACGGCTGGGCCTCGGCAGAGCTTGAACTGCCAGCGGTGGGGTAACGGACGTGACCGATCCCCACATTGCCTACCAGCCTGCGCATATGCCGGGTATGGAATACGTCCCGGACCAGGCCATTGTCCTTGCGCAGAAAAAACCGGTTATCCTGAAAAGTCACAATACCCGCCGCATCCTGGCCACGGTGCTGAAGAACAGTCAGTGCATCGTAAAGAAGCTGGTTGACGTTTGAAGTACTGACAATACCGACAATGCCGCACATGGCTGGGAAACTCTCCGAGTGTTAAATCTGAATGTTAACGGGATGCAGGCGCAGGTTCCACGCCTTCCTGCTCTGTTGAGGATTCGGTGCTGTTCCCGGCCCCTGCCTCAGGGCCCAGGAACCGGGCAAATTCATCGCCCAAGGTTCGACGGGACCAGTCTTCGACCACCGCCAGGCGGTCGATCATCACTGACGTTCGCCACCAGGTATCCTCTGCAAGCGGCGTGTAACGGGTGAACGCAATACCGACGATGACCACTACCACACCCCGCAGCAACCCGAACCCCATGCCAAGAACGCGGTCAGTGGCAGACAAGCCCGTGGCCCGTACCAGATGGCCAATCATATTATTGATAATGGCGCCCACAATCAGGGTACCGAAAAACAGGATCGCAAAAGCTGCAATTAAACGCACCAGCGGGGTTTCCACGGTGGATTCAAGCAAAGACTGCATTTGGGGGTGGAACGTGCGGGCTATGATGAATGCCCCAACCCAGGTCACCAGCGACAGGGCTTCGCGAACAAAGCCCCGCTTCAGACTGATAAGCGTGGAAACAGCAATCAGAGCTATGATGACCCAGTCAATCCAGATCAGCGCGTCCATGAAAAACCCGATGGAGAAGAGGAAGCGCGAATTCTAACAGGAAACCGGGCGTCACCAAACCGCCTGAGGCTCATAAATTGCAAGTCACCTGGTCACTTTCCGCCGGAGGTAACCAGGCTGTTCAGTGAGAAGGCATCATCCAGGGCTTTCTTGGCGGCCTCGGCCTCGGACTTGTTGACAAACGGCCCGCTGAACACCCGGGTCAACGTGGTGTCGCCGCGCTCCACTTGCTGTAGGTGGGCGCCGTACCCCATGTCGCGAACATTGTCGCGCAGCCGGCGGGCATTGTCGGCATTACCAAAGCTGCCAAGCTGGACAACCCAGGCACCTTCAAGTGACCGGGTGAACTCAGCGGATTCCTCCGCCGAGCCGGCAGAAGTGGCCGGCTCAGAGGATTGCGAAACCTGTGGCTGAGGTTCTGAACTGGCTGCACGGCTATCCGTCGTACGGGTAACCGGCTCTGCTACCTCGGCCTCGGCCGCGGGCTCGCGGGCGCTGGACGATTCTGGCGCAGACTCCTCAACGCCTTCAATCAGTCGATAACCGGGAGCTGATTCCGTAGCGGGAGTGTCCTGAGGCGCTGAATTCATGCCGTAGTCGCTGCCGCCAAGGGCCGGCTCCGGGGGAACGTCCACTTCAGGGAACGGCGGCTCCTCGGGGATGGTGACAGGCCGGGACTGCCGCTCGGAATGGGGCTCGTCAAATATCATCGGCACAAAAATCACAGCCAGGGAGACCAGAACCAGCGCACCAATGATTCTTTGTTTCAATCCGTTCACGAGAAAGGGCTCCCTTAACCTAACAGTTTGGTACTGATACTAACCGCCGAGTGCCGTTAACACAAAGCTCCGGCGCCTGCCATGGACAAAGTTTAAGAGACTTCGCCGGCAAGTCGGGCCCGGGCCTCCGCAACGGTGTAGAACGAACCGAATACCGCGATGGTGTCGTTCTCGCCGGCATCCGCCAGTGCCGAAGAGATGGCATCAGCCACAGACTCAGACGCCGTGCAACCGGCAATTCCGCAAGCCCGTGCCCGCTCCACCAGAGTCTGCACCTCCAGCCCGCGCGGTACATCGAGCCCGGCGAACCACCAGCGTTCGACAACTGGCGCCATGGCCCGCATTACCCCCTCCACGTCTTTATCCGCCAGAGCGGCATAAACACCGAACACCTTGCCCTGCCCTGACCGCTGCAACTCAAGCCGCTGAGCCAACCAGCGTGCGGCATGGGGATTGTGACCAACATCCACGATCACATCCGGCCTTGTTCTCAACCGCTCAAAACGCCCCGGCACCGTTACAGACCTGGCTGTATCCGCTAACAGGCTGACAGTCATGGTTGGCGCCAACACCCGCGCCAACACCACCGCTGCCGCAACACTTTCAACAGGTAGCGGGCCGGCCGGCAGGGTTATACTGAGCCCCTCGATCGTCAGCTCAACGGAATCGCCAACCGGCCTGAGCCGGTAATCACGCCCGGTCACCTTAAGATTGACCTTCTGCGCGGCGGCCTGCTGAAGCACAGAGGCGGGAGGCTCCGGATCTGCACAGACCGCAGTAATCCCGGGCCGCAGAACACCGGCCTTTTCGAAGCCGATCACTTCCCGGTTATCGCCCAGAAAGCTGATATGGTCGATATCAATAGAGGTGATCACCGCGAAGTCAGCGTCCAGCACATTAACGGCATCCAGGCGTCCACCAAGGCCGACCTCCAGAATCCAGTCTTCGACACCCGCGTCGGCGAGCGCCACGAAGGCTGCCAGGGTACCGAATTCAAAGTAGGTCAGGGAAACCTTACCCCGTGCCGCCTCCACTTGTTCGAAGGCGGATATCAACGCGGCATCGCTGATATCCTGACCGTTAATCCGCACCCGCTCGTTATAACGCTGAAGATGGGGAGAAGTATAAGCTCCGGTGGTTCGCCCGGCGGCCCGCAAAAGCGACTCCAGGGCCGCCACGGTCGTGCCTTTGCCGTTGGTGCCCGCTACAGTGATGATTCGCGCTGCTGGCTTTCGCGGAAACAGGCGGCGCAAAACCACCAGAACCCGATCCAGGCCAAGGTCAATTTCGGTGGGATGAATGGCTTCCAGATACTGAAGCCACCTTTCAACAGACGCACCGGCCCCGGGAGGGACCGGTACGGGCCTTGCGTCAGTGCTGGGAGGGTTCATCTGTGTCGGGTTTTTCCGTGATCTCGAACTCGATGGGATCTTCCGTGCCTGGCTTTTCCTGGCCGGTGAACTTGGCAAGAACGTGGGCTACCCGCTCGCGCATCTGGTGCCGGTGCAGAATCATATCGATAGCACCGTGTTCCAGCAGGAATTCACTGCGCTGGAAACCTTCCGGCAGCTTCTCACGGACGGTCTGCTCGATCACCCGGGGGCCCGCAAAACCGATCAGCGCATAAGGCTCGGCTATATTGAGGTCGCCCAGCATCGCGAGGCTGGCAGACACACCGCCGAACACCGGATCGGTCATGATCGAAATGTAGGGAATGCCTTCCTGCTTGAGCTTCTCTAGCACTGCAGCGGTCTTTGCCATCTGCATCAACGACAGAATGGCCTCCTGCATACGGGCGCCACCGCTGGCAGAAAAGCAGACCAGGGGAATACGGTGCTCAAGGGAAACATTGGCCGCCTGTACGAATTTCTCACCAACCACCTGGCCCATGGAACCGCCCAGGAAGTTGAACTCGAAAGCACAAGCCACCAGGGGAACGCCCATCGTTGAACCCTTAATAGCGACCAGGGCGTCTTTTTCGCCGGTTGCTTTCTGGGCTGCTGAAAGCCGGTCCTTGTAGCGCTTGCTGTCCTTGAACTTGAGCCGATCAGAAGGCTCCAGTTCTGCGGCTATTTCTTTACGGCCGTCCTTGTCGAGGAAGATGTCCAGCCGGCGCCGGGCAGACACACGCAGGTGGTGGTTACACTTCGGGCAGACGTCCAGGTTTTTCTCGAGTTCAGGCTTGTATAAAAACGCCCCGCACTTGGGGCACTTCTTCCACAGCCCTTCCGGCACCCCGGTACGTTGCCGCGATTCCGAGCGAATCTTGCTCGGCATGATCTTATCCAGCCAGTTACTCATGCTTTCATCCTGTCCTTTGATGCCTGGAGGCCGGCCCCTCAGGATGCCAGACTATCCAGGGCTTCACGCATCGGGTGCAACAGATCCGTCAGCGCCTTGGCCAGGGCTTCGGGATCTGTCTGGTGTCGGGCTATTGTATCGACCAGCACGCTTCCGACAATTACACCATCGGATACTTTGCCAACGGCAGCCGCTGTCTCCGCATCCCGGATTCCGAATCCGACACCGACCGGCAGCGCCGTCAGTTCATGCACATGGGCCACTTTTTTCGCCACTTCACCAACATTGATGGTTGCCGACCCAGTCACGCCCTTGATTGAAACATAGTACACATAACCGGATGAGTGTTCGCTGATTGCCTTGATGCGTTCATCCGTGGTGGTGGGCGCCAGCAGGAAGATTGGGTCCATGTTACGGGCGGAAAACAATGGAGCGACGTCTTCGGCCTCTTCCGGTGGCAAGTCAACGGTGAGGATACCGTCTACACCCGCATCGGCCGCAGCATCCGCAAACGTCTCGTAACCCATGGCTTCCATCGGGTTCAGATACCCCATCAGTACCACCGGTGTGGTGGTGTTGGTCTTCCGGAATTCCTTGACCATTCCGATTACCTGGCGCAGGGACGTGCCATGCACCAGGGCTCGCTCACACGCAAGCTGGATAACAGGCCCGTCCGCCATGGGATCGGAAAACGGCACGCCCAACTCAATGATGTCTGAGCCAGCATCCACCAGGGTGTGCATCAGGCTGACCGTCTGCCCCGGCTCTGGGTCACCGGCGGTGATGTACGGGATCAGCGCCTTTCGACCCTGCTCTTTCAATGATTTCAGTACGCCTTCAATTCGGCTCATGCCTGCTCCTGATACCTTCAGATCTCAATGCCATCCAACTGGGCAATGGTGTGAATATCCTTGTCGCCACGGCCGGAGACATTGATCACGATCATCTTGTCCTTGTCCATGGTTGCTGCCAGCTTTAGCGCGTAGGCAACCGCATGAGCGGTTTCCAGCGCAGGCATAATACCTTCAACACGGGTCAGCTTACGGAAACCGTCCAGCGCTTCGTCATCGGTGACCGAGACATAATTGGCGCGACCGATGTCTTTCAACCAGGAGTGCTCTGGGCCTACTCCCGGATAATCCAGGCCAGCGCTGACCGAATGGGTCGCTGCGATCTGGCCGTTTTCGTCTTCCATCAGGTACGTACGGTTTCCGTGAAGAACCCCCGGGCGCCCGGCACACAAAGGTGCGGCATGCTGACCGGTTTCGATACCCAGGCCGCCTGCTTCAACACCGTAAAGCTCAACATTCTCATCAGACAGGAACGGATAGAACATGCCGATGGCATTGGAGCCGCCACCAACACAGGCTACCAGCGCATCCGGCAGTTTACCTGCCTGCTCAAGGGCCTGGCGACGGGTTTCCCGACCAATCACCGACTGGAAATCGCGAACCAGCAGTGGATAGGGATGCGGGCCAGCCACGGTACCGATGATATAAAAGGTTTCATCAACATTGGCCACCCAGTCACGCATGGCGTCGTTCATGGCATCTTTCAGGGTTTTGGTGCCGCTCTGGACCGCATGCACGGTGGCCCCGAGTAGCTTCATGCGGTAGACGTTGAGGGACTGACGTTTGACGTCTTCCGCCCCCATGAACACATGGCACTCAAGCCCAAGCCGCGCGCACACCGTTGCGGTTGCCACACCATGCTGTCCGGCCCCGGTTTCAGCAATAATTCGTTTCTTGCCCAGGAAACTGGCCAGAAGCGCCTGGCCAATGGTGTTGTTCACCTTGTGAGCACCGGTATGGTTGAGGTCTTCACGCTTCAGCCAGATCTGGGCACCACCGGTTTCCCGCGTCAGTCGCTCGGCAAAATACAATGGGCTGGGACGCCCCACATAGTCCGCCAGGTCTTTATCGAAAGTGGCCTGGAATTCGGCATCATCTTTCAGCCGGAGATACTCTTTCTCCAGCGTCATCAACGAGTCCATCAGGGTTTCGGAAACAAACCGGCCACCGAAGGCACCGAAGTGACCTTTCGCATCCGGAAGCGCCTTCAACATCTCTTCAGTCAGTTTTACAGACACGGTGAACCTCTTTCATAAAATCGGATAGTTTGGTGGCGTCTTTCTTGCCCTTGCTCTGCTCCACCCCTCCGCTTACGTCGACAGCCCAGGGCCTGACTTCTTCAATGGCGCGGGCTACGTTAGCAGAAGACAACCCACCGGCCAATATCAGGGGTAACGGCCGGTGTTCAGGAATCAATGCCCAGTTGAAGGACTGCCCGGTTCCCCCATAACGATTCGGATCCCAGGCATCGACCAGAAGGCCGGAGGCCTTGCGATAGTCATAAAAGGCCTTCTCTATCTGACCCTCTTCGCGAACCCTGACCGCTTTGATCCAGCGGCGTCCGAAGCTGTCACAGAAGTCCGAGGATTCATCGCCGTGGAACTGCAACAGATCCAGCGGGACCTGATCCAGCACACTCTCGACAAACCGGGCATCCGGATTCACAAACAAACCAGTCAGCGTGACGAAGGCAGGTATTCGATCCGCCAGCGCCCTGGCGTGCTCAACCGTAACCGAGCGTGGGCTCGGCTCATAGAAAACCAGACCGATGGCGTCTGCGCCGCACCTTACCGCGACGTCAATATCTTCCGGCCGGGTCAAGCCGCAAACTTTCACACGGGTGATCATGTTTCTGACACCGGTTGTTTGGGGTGAATGTGCGTTGGCTCAATAGGTCCGTTCTCACCGTCGGTGAACCAGGGACTTACGAAACCGGGGCCGCACAGAGCCCTCGGTATTCCGTACTGATCCGGGTAGCCAACATCCACAAGATAGAGTCCGTCCGGTGGTGCGGTCACACCCGCCAACTTGCGATCTTTGCTGGCCAACACCTCACCAACCCATGGTTCAGGCTCCTTGCCTGCCCCCACGGCCATCAAGGCGCCAGAAATGTTGCGCACCATATGGTGCAGAAAAGCGTTGGCCTGAACATCTATTACGACATAGTCGCCCTTTCGGGTTACCGAAATCCGCTCCAGATAGCGAACCGGCGTTCTGGACTGACAACCGGCTGCCCGGAACGAACTGAAGTCGTGTTCACCGACAAGCACCTGAGCCGCCCTGTGCATACTGGCAACGTCAAGCGGCCGAAAGGTCCAGCTCACCTGCCCCCGCTGAATCCCGGGCCTTACCGGACGATTCAGAATAACATACCGGTAGCGCCGATAAACCGCCGAGAACCGTGCATGAAAATCTGCCACACCATTGCCCGCCCAGTGCACGGAAATATCATCCGGCAAGGCGGTATTCATGCCCATGACCCAGGAGCGGAGATTCCTCACTGAGGGAGTATCAAAATGAGCCACCTGAAAGCTGGCATGAACGCGGGCATCCGTACGCCCCGCGCACACCAGGTCAACCGGGTGATCAGCAACGCTGGACACGGCCCTGGCCAGCTCGCTCTCCACTGACCGGACACCGCTTTTCTGGAGTTGCCAGCCATGAAACCCGCGACCATCGTATTCAAACGCAATGGCTACCCGACCGTTTCCGATCGCATTATCTGTGGTCAAAGGCTGAGAATTGAGAAACAAGGATTGGTCCGTCGAAAAGAGTTCACTGAAAAACAAAGCGCCGGCCTTATGGCCGGCGCTGTTACCGATATCACGAGATTATAACGGATCAGGAAAGATTTTTAAGGAGCTCCTGCGCTTCCGCCTTCTGCTCGTCGTTTCCTTCCAGAGCGACCTCTTCCAGGATATCACGGGCTCCGTCGCTGTCCCCCATCTCGATGTAGGCCCGGGCCAGATCGAGTTTGGTGGCCGCTTCGTCAGTCCCGGCAAGGAAATCGAAATCATCGTCCTCGCCCAATGACTCCTCATCGATATCAAGCGCGGAACTCTGCTCCTGCTTGCCATCCAGCGATTCGGACGCCAGCGGAACCAGATCGTCATCCATGGCATCAGCCTCCTGCTCAGTGGCCTCAGACTCACCTTCCTGAGCCTGCTCACTTGTTGGTTCTGAGTCAGCCGGCTCTTCGCTGCTGAACGCGTCTTCCAGACCAAGCTCTTCATCCAGGGATGCCGCTTCCTGTTCCGGACCTGCGGGCTGCTCGTCAGACTCAGAGAACTCTTCCATCAGGGCGAGATCCTCGTCCGACACATCAAGTTCCAGGTCGTCCAACGTAGACTCGTCAAGGTCCAGCCCTTCCGGCTCGCCTTCTTCCTCAGCAACCTTGTCCAGTTCGGCATCAAGCTCGTCCAGGAAGGACTCATCCAGGGCATCCACGTCGCCCGACAATTCATCCTCAACGGTTTCCGCGTCTCCAACCTGTTCTGCTTTATCAGACTCATCTTCCAGTCCGAAATCCAGAGTATCCTCTTCCGCTGTCTCAACCGCCGGCTCCTCGGTGGCTTCGTCTTCAAGTGCGGACTCGAAATCGAAACTCAGATCCTCTTCGTCGGCTTTGCCCTCGCCCGAATCTTCAAGATCCATTTCGAGAGAAGAGAAATCCTGCTCTTCTGAGAGTTCGAGATCGTCGGGTTCGCCTTTGTCAGAGGCCTCAAGAATCGAGAGGTCGTATTCAATCAGATCGTCGGGAGAATCAGCCTCCTTCTCGACGTCTGATTCCAACTCTCCGAACTCGTTCTCCTGCTCAGGCTCGGGACTGGCCTCAAACTCGTCAGCTTTCAGGTCATCGGACAGCTGCCAGTCATCATCAGACGGTAACTCGTCTTCCTGACCAAGCTCTTCCTCTGTCGCCACCGAAGTACTGAAGGAATCAGACCGCAGTTGCGACTCAAGGTCGTCGATACTTGGCATAGACTCGGCTTCTTCAAGACGCTCGCGAAGAACGGTTGCCTGCTCAATAGCGGCTTCGTCTTCCAGGGCCTCAATTTCCCCGTACTGTTTCTCGAACGAATTACGATCCTGGCTGTCCGCGTATACCCCAAGCAGCTTCAACCGGAGATCAGTGCGGCTCGGCTCCCGGGAAATGGCGGTTTCAAGCACCTGTGCTGCCTGATCATGACGACCATAGGCAATGTAGGTGTCGGCTTCGGCCAGGGCGTCAGCGCCTTCCTGCTGATCAACAGCTTCGTCTTCCAGGCTCAGATCAAACGAATCGCTTTCGCTACCGTCCTCGCTGTTGAGCTGGTCGTAGAATGCCTTTTCACGATTGGCGTTCCGGCGTGCAACCAGCAGAAGCAACAGCAAGAGCAGAACCAGGCCGCCACCCAGGGCAATCTGGTACATCGGATTGTTTGAAATGGCGTCAATCACATTACCGGGGAAACCCTTCTCCGCGGCGGGAGGGGCAGCCGGCGATGGCTGGCGAGGCTGTTCGCGGGGCTGCTCCGCTGCCGGAGCGGCGGCCACGTCTGCCTCATCAGCTCCCTGCTCTGCCGCTTCGTCGACGGGTTGCGCGGATTCGGTAGTAGCGATTTCCTCACCGGCGCCATCAACGCCACTGTCGTCTGTCAGCTCATCCGATACGGCCTGCTCGCTACCCTCAGCTGCGGGCATACCTTCGAGTGCTTCTGAATCGTCCTCTGCGACGTCATCAGCACCATCAGCTTCCGCCAGTTCTCCGGTCGGCACTTCGGCCTCGTCGTCCGGGAGTTGACCCGCCGCCGCTGCCTCTTCAGCCGTCATACCCTGCAAATCTGCAAGCTGGCTGTTCTTGAGCTCTAGCAGACGCTGCAGGGTGGAAACCTGATCCTGAAGATCAGCCAGGCGACTGTTCAATTCTTCGTTTTCGCGACGCGTGGCTTCCAGCTCTTCCATCGCTACCGCTGAACCTACGTCGCTGCCGCCCGGCAAATCGCCATCACCGCCAGCGGAACCACCCTCGGTAACATCGCGAGATTCGCCATCCGCTACCAGCAAGCGCAATTCGTCACCGGCTGCGCCCGCCTGGGTAGGCGCCGGAGCGGATTCAGCCTCTGCGGTACGAGTAGCATCGACGGTACGAGACTGGAACGCCTCGTTTTGCTGTGCAACAACGCGGTTAGCTTCTGCCTGGCTCCGACTGCGGATCTGTTCCGTGGTTGGAACTCTCAGCACCTCACCGCGCTTCAACCGATTGATGTTGCCGCCAATAAAGGCATTGGGGTTCTGGTCCTGAAGGGCCAGCATAACCTGCTGCATAGACACAGAGCTGTCCGGGCGGACACGCTGGGCGATAGTCCAGAGCGTGTCTGATGGACGGGTTGGGCCGAACGTGTCAGCCTGATAGCCCCGGGCAAATGAACTCTCGGCCTGGGCCTGGCGACGCACAGACTCCTGACTACGTGGGGCTGGCTGCGCTGAGGTGGCTGGCGCTGCCGAAGGCGCGCTCACCTGCTCCTGAACACCGGAATCCTCGGCATACACTGGCGGATCTACCAGCACCGAGTACTCACGCATCAGACGGCCGTTGGGCCATGTCAGCTCAAGCAGGAAATTAAGATAGGGTTCCCGGAGTGGTTCCCGGGATGAAACATTAACAACGAGACTACCGTCCGAAGCGGTTACCACCTCAAACCTCAGCCTGCTCAGAAACTGGTGGCGATCAATGCCAATCCGCTGATAAGCGGCTTCCGGCGCAACATTTACAAATACATCACCGGGATCCACCCCACGACTTTCACGGAGTGATATTTCCGCATCCAGGGGCTCATTCAGCCAGGACTGCAGTTCAATTTCCCCCAGCCCCAACGCCTGAACGACACCGGAACCGAGCCCTCCCGCCAGCGCCATGGCAACCGCAAGCTTGCGTACCTTCATGCTTTTTCCTTTCCAGTCTCCGTTATTCTTTACTGCTGTATCTCAACAGAATCGGACGAGGTTGGATGACTTCCGTCTTTTTAGTTCTCGTTGTTATATCGCAATTATACCGTTCAGTTTGGCAAGTATTGTTGATAAAGCCTCTTTTATCAATCAATCAGCCGCAATCCTTGCACCGTTTTTTTACCAATCGGGCGGAACTCCTTAACAGCCCTGAAAATAACAGGGGCGGACGCTGAAATCAGCCTCCGCCCCACTCCGGCATACGAAAAACCGGACACAGTTGGCATTAATTACCACTGTGTAACACTATTTAACGTTCCTGCAGAATCCGCAGCATGCGGCGCAGAGGCTCAGCGGCCCCCCACAGCAACTGGTCACCCACGGTAAACGCAGAAATGTATTCCGGCCCCATGGACAATTTGCGAATCCGCCCGATGGGGATACTCAGGGTGCCGGTCACTTTAGCCGGCGTGAGTTCCTGCATGGTGGCATCACGATCATTCGGGATGACTTTCACCCAGTCGTTGGCCTTGGCAAGGATACCCTCGATTTCCGCAACCGACAGGTCTTTCTTGAGCTTGATAGTCAGCGCCTGGCTGTGAGAGCGCATAGCGCCAATTCGAACACAGATGCCGTCGATAGGAATCGGATTGTCGCTGCGGCCAAGAATCTTGTTGGTCTCAACGCCCGCCTTCCACTCTTCCTTGCTCATGCCGTTATCGAGCTGCTTGTCGATAAACGGAATCAGGCTGCCCGCCA
The DNA here is from genome assembly GCF_052380025.1 of Marinobacter sp. NSM. Classification (NCBI taxonomy): domain Bacteria; kingdom Pseudomonadati; phylum Pseudomonadota; class Gammaproteobacteria; order Pseudomonadales; family Marinobacteraceae; genus Marinobacter; species Marinobacter sp. NSM. The sequence continues at coordinate 462,643 of NZ_JBQTCK010000001.1, read as the reverse complement.
GGGGCACACCGAAGTGCTCGGTGGGGAAATCACCGGAACGCATGGTGTCAGTCACCTTGCGATCGATTTCAAGGATAGCCGAGGACGGATCGGCCAGCTCGGACTTGACGCTCTCGTTCAGCGCGCCCATCTGGTTCAGCAGTTCCCGCATGTTCTGGGCACCAGAACCGGAAGCCGCCTGATAGGTCATCGGAGAGACCCATTCGATCAGATCCTGCTCCAGCAGACCACCCAGAGCCAGCATCATCAGGCTCACGGTGCAGTTACCGCCAATGTAATCTTTTACGCCCTTGTCCAGAGCCGCATCGATCACATTGCGGTTAACCGGGTCCAGCACGATTACGGAGTGATCCACCATCCGCAGCGACGATGCCGCATCAATCCAGTAGCCATCCCAGCCTGCATCCCGCAGTTTCTGGTAAACGGCTGAGGTGTAATCGCCACCCTGACAGGTCAGGACCACGTCCATGCCTTTCAGAATGTCGATATCAAATGCATCCTGAAGTGGCGGAACACCCTCTTTGCCAATGTCCGGGGCCGGCTTACCCGCCTGAGAAGTGGTGAAAAATACCGAGTCGATGTCGGCAAAATCGTTTTCTTCACGCATGCGCTGCATGAGGACTGAGCCTACCATGCCACGCCAACCTACAAGTCCAACTCGCTTCATGTGCGACCTTTGAACCTCACATTATGCCCGCCCGCTACCGTTATCGCTGGCAGGGACAGGATGGATGATCCCGCAGTGGCAGCATCGCGCCACTGTCGGGTCTCGGTTTAGCGAATCAGGGCTGACTCAAAGCGCATTGAGAACAGCTTCACCCATTTCCCGGGTTGAAACCTTCTTACCACCGTCTGACATGATGTCTGCGGTGCGCAGCCCCTGATCCAGTACCATGCTGACCGCCGCTTCAATCGCTTCTGCGGCTTTTTCCTCATTCAGGCTGTAACGCAGCATCATGGCTGCACTGATGATGGTGGCCAACGGGTTGGCAATGCCCTGCCCGGCAATATCCGGCGCCGAACCGTGGCAAGGCTCGTACATACCCTGCTTTTCAGAGTTCAGCGACGCCGACGGCAACATGCCGATGGAGCCGGTGAGCATAGCCGCTTCGTCAGAAAGAATATCACCAAACATGTTGCCAGTCACAATCACATCGAATTGCTTGGGAGCCCGAACCAGCTGCATGGCGGCGTTGTCGACGTACATATGGGACAACTCGACATCCGGGTATTCACGCTTCAGGTCTTCCATGATCTCGCGCCACAGCACGGTCACTTCCAGTACGTTTGCCTTGTCGACAGAGCACAGCTTCTTGCCGCGTTGCTGGGCCGCTTCAAAGGCGACGCGGCCGATTCGGCGAATCTCAGACTCAGTGTACTGATAGGTGTTGTAGCCCTGGCGCTCACCATTCTCCAGCTCGCGCACACCACGGGGCTGTCCAAAATAGATACCGCCGGTCAGCTCGCGCACGATCAGGATATCCAGGCCAGAAACCACTTCCGGCTTCAGGGAAGACGCAGACGCCAGTTGCGGGTACAGAATGGCTGGGCGCAGGTTGGCAAACAGCTGCAGGTTCGAACGCAGACCCAGCAGCCCCTTCTCCGGGCGCTTGGCCATCGGCAGGCTGTCCCACTGGGGGCCACCGACGGCACCCAGCAGAATGGCGTCGGCATTGCGCGCTTTTTCCAGGGTTTCGTCCGGCAACGGTGAGTCCGTGGCGTCGATAGCCGCACCACCTACCAGGGCCTTGTCAAAGGTCAGGCCAAGATTGAACTGGTCATTAACCTTGTTCAGAACCTTCTCCGCTTCAGCGACGATTTCCGGACCAATGCCGTCACCAGGCAGAAGCAACACATTACGGGACATATCAGAATCCTTGTTTATCAGTTTCCAGCGTTAAACAACCAGGGGGCAGTCTGGCGGCGAGCATCTTCGTAGGCGCTAATGGCATCGGCGTCTTCAAGCGTCACACCGATATCATCGAGCCCATTGAGCAGACAGTGACGACGGAAATTATCGACATCAAAACTGTAAGACTCACCAGAGGGGGTCGTTACTGTCTGAGCTTCCAAGTCCACCGTTAATTCATAGCCTACGTTAGCCTCGGTCTCCTGAAACAGCTTATCAACTATTTCTTCATCCAGAACAATGGGTAACAGGCCATTCTTAAAGCAGTTATTGTAGAAAATATCGGCAAAGCTCGGGGCAATAATCACCCGGAAGCCGAAATCATCCAGCGCCCACGGGGCATGCTCCCGACTGGAACCGCAACCGAAGTTCCTGCGAGCCAACAGCACACTGGCGCTTTTGTATCGATCCTGGTTCAGAACGAAATCCGGGTTCACGGGGCGATTGGAACAGTCCTGATCCGGCTTGCCTTCATCCAGATACCGCAACTCATCAAACAGGTTCGGGCCAAAGCCCGTGCGCTTGATCGACTTCAGAAACTGCTTGGGAATGATCATGTCCGTATCCACATTGGACCGGTCCATGGGGGCAACAATACCCTGGTGTTGCGTAAATGCGCGCATGGTCTCTCTCCTGTGGATCAGTTCAGCAACTCACGAACATCAACAAAATGGCCAGACACGGCTGCTGCCGCCGCCATCGCCGGGCTCACCAGGTGGGTACGCCCACCAAAGCCCTGACGGCCCTCAAAGTTCCGATTGGACGTGGACGCACAATGCTCGCCCTGCCCCAATTTGTCGGCGTTCATGGCCAGACACATGGAACAACCGGGATCACGCCATTCCAGACCCGCCTCGATGAAGATCTTATCCAGACCTTCCTGCTCTGCCTGGGCTTTCACCAGACCAGAACCCGGCACCACCATCGCCTGCTTCAGACTGGCGGCCACCTTGCGGCCTTTCACTACGGCCGCAGCTTCGCGCAAGTCTTCAATGCGGCTGTTGGTGCAGGAACCGATAAACACGCGGTCCAGCTGGATGTCGGTAATCTTCTGGTTCGGCTGCAGCCCCATGTATTTAAGCGCACGAACAATGCCCTCACGCTTGATCGGGTCTTCTTCCTTCGCCGGGTCCGGCACACTGCCATCAACACCGGTCACCATCTCCGGAGACGTACCCCAGCTTACTTGCGGCTTGATAGCGGAACCGTCCAGCTCAACTACCTTATCGAATACCGCATCGTCATCGCTGTGCAGGGTACGCCAGTACTCAACCGCCTTGTCCCAGGTTTCGCCTTTTGGCGAGAACGGACGGCCTTTCACGTAGTCAATAGTGATGTCATCCACCGCCACCATCCCCACACGGGCACCGCCTTCGATGGCCATGTTGCAGATGGTCATCCGGCCTTCCATGCTCAGGCCACGAATCGCCTCACCACCGAACTCGATGGCGTAACCGGTACCACCTGCGGTGCCGATCTTGCCGATGATAGCCAGAACCACATCCTTGCCGGTCACACCCGCGCCAAGCTTGCCGTTCACCTTCACCAGCATGTTCTTCATCTTCTTCTGAACCAGGCACTGCGTCGCCAGCACGTGCTCAACTTCAGACGTTCCAATACCATGAGCCAGGCAGCCAAAGGCGCCGTGGGTTGAGGTGTGGGAATCACCACAGACAATGCTCATACCCGGCAAGGTTGCCCCCTGCTCCGGCCCGATCACGTGAACGATACCCTGGCGCTGGTCTTTGATCTTGAATTCCAGAATCCCGAACTCGTCGCAGTTCTTGTCCAGAGTCTCCACCTGGGTGCGTGACACCGGGTCAACAATACCGTCGATACCTTTGGCACGATCGGTGGTCGGCACGTTATGATCCGGCGTGGCGATGTTGGCATCAATCCGCCAGGGCTTGCGGTTGGCCAGACGCAGGCCTTCAAATGCCTGGGGAGATGTCACTTCGTGCAGCAACTGCCGGTCGATGTAGATCAACGCGGAACCATCGTCCCGCTGTTTGACCAAATGGTCGTCCCACAACTTGTCGTATAAAGTCTTGCCCGCCATGGTTGCTCTCTCACTCTCTGGGGGTTTCTGTTTATGCTCTCAGTTAGCCTATCTTATTCTTTGCACCCGAATAACCTCAATTCATGTTTTTCATTCTTTGCATTCCACAAGGTTATTAGTCTAATATTCCCGGTGTTTAGTGCAAGACGCAACTGGATCGGTCAGGCTTTTCAAAACACGCCTACAAGCACGTCCATGTGGGCTCGTTTCGGGCCGTCCATGGCCCTCAACGGTTTTGAAAAGCCTGACCGACCCAGTCGCGCCCCATAACTTTTTCGTGGATTCTGCGTAAATCGCACCCTGACGGCACGCTCAATAGTTAACGGAGCAGCTTCACTGAGCCCCTCCCAAAAATCTCGTAGGCCATGGATGGCCGGAGCGAAGCGCACATGGATGTGCTCGTAGCGTTTTTTGGGAGGGGCTCAGTGAAGCTGCTCCCAACTCCAAACAAAGCGGCAAGAGAAGAACCAAAATGGACGCAAACGCCTTAAAAGCCTTCTTGACCATAGTCGACCAGGGCTCCTTCTCAGAAGCCGCAGAAACCCTGCACCTGACACAACCGGCCATCAGCAAACGCCTCGCTGCCCTCGAAACCCAGCTTGGCACCAAACTCATCGACCGAAGCAACCGCGAAATCCGCGTCACCGAGGCCGGCGCCAGACTCCTGCCCCACGCACGCAAAATCCTCGATGAAATACACAACGCCCGCCTTGCCCTCAACCCGAACGCCGACACCATAGAAGGCGAACTCCAGCTCATCGCCAGCCACCACATCGGCCTGCACCACCTGCCAAACTGGCTAAGCCGCTACCGCCGCGAATACCCACAGGTAACACTGGATCTCCAGTTTATGGAATCCGACGCCGCCTACCACCAGATGAATAAGCGTAATGCCGAGATCGCGTTCGTCACTCTCAGCGACAGCATGAACCCGGAGTTCCGGATTTTGGTGCAATGGCCAGACCCGATGGCCTTTGTCATTGGCGCGGAGCATCCGCTGGCACAACTGAAACACCCACGGCTTGAAGACCTGGCCCAACACCCGGCCCTGCTGCCGGACACCAGCACTGCCACTTATCGGGTGGTCAGCCGGCTGTTTCTGGAAGCGAATCAGCCGTTAAAACCGCTGATGCCCACCAACTACCTGGAAACCATCAAGATGATGACCAGCGTTGGCCTGGGATGGAGCGTGCTGCCGGTGAGCATGCTGGATAACAGCCTTCGGGTGCTTGAAGTTGGACACCCGGTTTCCCGGGTACTTGGCGCCGTCGCACTGACTGGCCGGCAACTGAGCAATGGTGCCCGTGCTTTGCTGGAAATTGTGGAAGATGAAGAAATCAGGAGCTAATCGACTTCTTCAACCTTTGGCATCGGCTGCAAACCACGCCAGGTGATTACGATTGCTACAGCCATGGCGACAGCGCCGCCCCAGAACGCTGCGGAGGTACTGATGCCCTCCACCAGAAAGCCGGACATCCAGGCGCCAAGAGCGCCGCCGGCACCAAACGTCAGGCCGCTGTAAAGCGCCTGCCCCTGGCCATGATGGTGCTTGCCGAAAAACCCCTGAATGTATTGGACGGAGATCGCATGCAGCGCACCGTAGGAGGCCGCATGTAGCAACTGGGCGAAGATCAGTACGGGCACGACCGTGGTCAGCTCGGCAATTAGCATCCAGCGAATCATCGTCAGGAACAGCGCCCCGATGACAATCTGGCGCACGCTGAACCGATGCGACAACCGGTGCATCACCAGGAACAGGCCGATTTCCGCCAGCACACCCAGGGACCAAAGCAACCCTATCGACAACTTACCATAGCCATGTTGTTCCAGATGAATACTGAAGAACGTGTAGTAGGCACCGTGGGATACCTGCAACAGGAAGTTCATCAGGAAAAACGCAACAACGGCAGGATGGGTGACGATGGCTTTCAGACTACCCTTCGGAGCCGGTGGTTTGCGCTCGCCTCGCTCTGAAGGCACCAGAAACGCCGATACGGCTATGCCTGCAAACACCGGCAACAGCAACCAGGGCAGATAACTGACCGGAACCCACTCCAGGATTCCACCGACAACGGCCACGGCTCCGATGAAACCCACCGAGCCCCAGAGCCGCACCTTACCGTACTTGTCTTTTCTGGCTCCAAGTGTTCGTAGGGTAATCACCTCATACAACGGCAGGATCGCGTTCCAGAAGAAGGTGAAGGCCAGCATCACCAGAAGCAGGCCATAGAACCCAGGTTCCATGAACACGCCGGCAAAGAACAGTGACCCGGTAATGGCGCCAAACCTGACCAACCGCACCCGCTGACCGGAGCGATCCCCCAGCCAGCCCCAAACACTAGGCGCGACGATCTTGGTGAGCTGAATAGTCGCCATCAGAGTGGCGATTTGCAGATAGGAAAAACCCTGGCCTTCAAGATACAGAGACCAGTAAGGCAAAAGCCCTCCAAGGAGGGCGAAGAACCAGAAGTAGAGGTTAGACAGCCGCCAGTAGATGGTGTCGCCTCCCTGTGATCAAAGCTGGCCGATGACCGGAGTGCTCACTTCCACATCGCCATTCTGCCCCCGGTGGCGCAGATAATGGTCCATCAGCACGATGGCCATCATGGCCTCGGCGATAGGCGTGGCGCGAATGCCAACACAGGGATCGTGGCGACCGGTGGTAATCACTTCAACCGGGTTGCCATGCACGTCAATGCTCCGGCCCGGCAAACGCAGGCTGGATGTCGGCTTCAGCGCAATACTGGCAACAATCGGCTGGCCGGAGGAAATCCCGCCGAGCACGCCGCCTGCGTGATTGGACAAAAAACCTTCCGGCGTCATTTCGTCGCGATGCTCAGTACCTTTCTGATCAATGCAACCGAACCCGGCGCCGATCTCAACACCCTTTACCGCGTTGATGCTCATCAGTGCGTGGGCCAGGTCGGCGTCCAGGCGATCGAAAATCGGTTCACCCAGTCCTGGCGGCACACCTTCAGCGACCACGTTGATTCGGGCACCAATGGAGTCGCCCTCTTTACGCAGGGCGTCCATGTAGGCTTCCATTTCGGGCACCTTATCGGCGTCCGGACAGAAGAACGGGTTCTCGTGCACCTGGTCCCAATCGTGTTTTACTGCCTTGATCGGCCCAAGCTGGGACAGATAGCCACGAACGCGAATACCCAGACGCTGCTCGAGAAACTTGCGGGCAACCGCGCCAGCAGCAACACGCATGGCCGTTTCACGGGCCGATGAACGGCCACCGCCCCGATAATCCCGGACACCATACTTGTGCATGTAGGTGTAGTCGGCGTGAGCCGGCCGGAACTGTTCGGAAATCTTGGAGTAATCCTTGGAGCGCTGGTCGGTATTCTCGATGATCAGGCCAATCGGCGTCCCGGTGGTTTTGCCCTCGAACACGCCGGAGAGGATGCGCACTTCATCCGCCTCTCGCCGCTGCGTGGTATGACGGGAAGTACCGGGCTTACGGCGGTCCAGATCTTTCTGCATATCGGCTTCTGACAGTTCCAGACCCGGAGGGCAGCCATCAATAATGCACCCCAGAGCGGCCCCGTGGCTCTCACCGAATGTGGTTACGGTGAACAGTTTACCAAATGTATTTCCCGACATAATTCAGCACTTTATAAAGGTTTTATAAAATATTAATTAACTTTTTCTGGCTTGCCATTCGCGGAGATCAGCAGCCGTTACCAGGAACACCCCGTCGCCACCGCTTTCAAACTCCAGCCAGGTAAGGGGCAAATCCGGATAGGCGTCATCCATGGCACCCCAGGAGTTGCCCACTTCCACGATTAGCAACCCGGTCTCAGTAAGGTGCTCTGCTGCCCCGGCGATAATACGGTGAGCAATATCAAGACCATCGTCGCCTGCGGCGAGCCCCAACTCCGGCTCGTGGCGATACTCTTCCGGCATGTCCGCCATGTCTTCAGCATCTACATAGGGCGGATTACTGAGAATCACATCGTAGCGGCCTTCAATCTTCTCGAACACGTCAGACCGGATAGTCTGAACCCGCCCTTCCAGGCCGTGCAACTCGATGTTTGAATCAGCCACCTCAAGAGCCGCCTCGGAGATGTCAGACAGATCAACCTCCGCCTCATCAAAGACAGTGGCAGCACCAATACCAATACAACCACTGCCCGTGCACAAATCCAGCACTCGCTGCACGGGCTGACTGCCCAACCAGGGCTGAAGGCCATTCTCCAGCAGCTCGCCAATCGGCGACCGGGGAACCAGCACCCGCTCATCAATATTGAACGGCATACCCATAAACCAGCCTTCGCCCAGAAGATAGGCGATTGGTACTCGTTCATTAATGCGGCGCTCAATGCGCTCAACAATCAGTTCGCGCTCTGTGCGCACCAGGCGCGCATCCAGAAACACATTGTTGTTCTCCAATGGCAGGTGGACACTGCGTAACACCAGCTGCACGGCTTCATCCCACACGTTGTCGGTACCATGCCCGAAATACAATGGCGATGCCGCAAACCGTGACGCGGCATAGCGCAGAAAGTCCCGTATGGTGTGTAGATCGTCAACTGGACTGGTCACAAAAACGTCTTCCTGGTCAGGCTAATGTAGCGCGGCATTATACGCCTATTAAGCACAGGCCTGCAGCCCGCATACAGATTAAAGGGCCAACGGACCGGAACTGCTTCGGCTTTGCTCAAACCGGTCCAGTGCGGCAGCCATACGCTCCCGGCCCAGCTGAATCAGTTCCGGTGCCTTGTGATAATCGTAACTTCGGCTGGCATTCTTGGGGATATTAACCAGGAGATCAGGCGGATACCCGGCAATCTTGTATTGAACCAAAGCACTCTGCATGGTTTCGATGGTCAGGTTCATCACATCAAATTTGCCAATGCCCAGCTTGTCCCAGTCAATGGTCTCGTGGTCATCCCGTTTCTGGTGATGAGCGGCCTTCTCGGGCTCCTCGTGCCGGGCTTTCAAATCCTTCTCTTTATGCTTCTTCGCCATCTCCCGGGTGATTTTTTCTTCGGGAGATTCCCCGGTATCGAGTTTCCTGGAAGTCAGGGATTTAATGGCATCCCAGTCAAACCACCGGGAGGCTTTATCCCGGATGGCGTCGACCCATTCATCCATATCGCTGCCGGAGTCTTCATCGGCAAATGCCGCATCGGGAATTCGCCTTGGCTGTTCATCCTCGCCACTCAGGTTGACGGCCATGATCAAATCAGCGTGGGCAGAGATCGTCGGGATAATCGGCAGGGGATTCAGCAATGCACCGTCTACCAACACCCTGCCATCCAGCACCAGAGGCGTCACAACACTCGGGATGGCAATGGATGCACGGATGGCGCGATCCAGCGGCCCTTCCTGAAACCAGATTTCCTTATGGGCAAGGAGATCGGTGGCAACCGCAGTAAACGCAATGGGCAAGTCTTCGATCCGGGTGTCGCCCAGAATGTCACGGACCACCGAGAAGACCTTCTCTCCCCGAATCGCGCCGACCGAAGTGAAGGTAACGTCCAGCAGTTTCAGGACATCGAACTGGCCCAGCCCGGTCACCCAGTCCTTGTATTCCTTCATCTTGCCAGCCGCGTACATACCGCCGATAAGGGCGCCCATGGAACAGCCGGAGATCGCGATAATGTTGTAACCCCGTTCCTGCAGTACCTCAATGGCGCCAATGTGGGCGTAACCCCGGGCACCGCCACTACCCAGGGTCAAGGCGACCGTTTTGCCGTTTCCGGTTTGCGAGGGCTTGCGTGCAGAATTGGCCGGAGCTTCGGCCGGCGATACGTCAGAACTTGCCAATACTTTGCTGACGCCATCCTCCGCAGCTGCTTGCTCACTGCCGACCGGTTGGTCGTCTGGCTTAGTGTCCCCGGACATTCCCTTACCTCTTGATTACCAGAATTTCGATGCGGTCACCCGTGCGGTTTGGGTCCGCTACCTGCACCCCAGGCCCGATGGCCAGAGTGCGGACCTGCTCCCGGGAGACGCCGGATTTCGCCAGTACGTCGGCCAGGGCGCCCGCAGCCCTTTCCGCCCTTACGATCGAATCATTCAGGCTTTCATCATTTTCCAGTGAAGAAAACGCGGCGAGCACCACCTCGGCGCCCTCCTCCGCCGCCCACTCTCCCAACCGCCGGCGATCGGTAGTCGACAAATCAAACCGATGGGTAACACCGCCCTGCCAGGGCACAATTATGGGACCCAGCAACCGTGCAGCAGAGGCCTGAAAGCCGGGAATGTCCGCTCCGGTTGCTACCTGTAGATGTTCAACCCAAACATATTCACGCTGATTGCCACGGGTGACGGTGTACACCAGGGTCAACCATCGGTTGCCATCAACATCCGCCACGGCACCGACGAAGTAGTCCTGGTCCTGATCCCGGCCAAGGAGCCTGGGTTGCTCAAAAATCTGGTTTGCCCAGACGTTGCTTCGACCACAGGCCACTCCGGAACATTCGAAAAGGATCTGGCCGCCTAGCGCCTGAAGCTCGCCCCGATAGTGTTCCTGTGCGGCCCTACGGCTCGCATCCCGGTTGATTTCGAATAACTGGCCCTTGCCGTTTACCGGCAGCCTGGCCATGACATCCGAGCGGATCTCTCCGCGTATCTCACGAACCGGGCTCATAAGCACGAGGTGCCCGGACGACCGAATGTCCAGCGCCGACTGAAGGCTCGACTGGGCGAACGCATCCAACGGCTCGCCGAGCTCCGAAGCTGACACCACGGAACCGAAAGCCAACACAGCAAACGCCAACAGGCTCCGGAGTTTCATTACAACAGCACGATTATTCATTGAATAGAAACCTTTTTATAGCATGTGCAACCGGCGTGGTGTCACCATCCAGGTGACAATGATGCCCCCCGGGAACGTCCACTGTCGTCAGGTCGGGTATCAGCTCTGCACGCTTGTCCAATCCGCCACGGCTGACCAACAACCCTTCCGACGCCCTTACGAACAGGGTTGGCGTCTGGATGGCGGCCAGCGAGGCATGAACCTGCTCTTCGGTCATCATTAAAGGCGTGGGATGCCTTAACCGTGCATCGGTGCGCCAGACAAAGCCATCTCCTTCAGCCCGCATGTTTCTGGGCACCAGCAATGCTGCAGCCTCGGCGCTCAATGGGCTAAGCCCGCCCTCACGGATCCTCGCCGCCGTCGCCACATCGGGATAGACCGCCGGAGGTGCAGATCCGTTCCGCTTTTTTTGCAAGGCCCGGCGCAACTGGGGGATGGTTTCCTTGGCGGGACGGCTCAGGGCACCCAGGCTGTCAATCATCACCAGCCGCCTCACCCGCTCAGGGAAAGCTGCCGCATAAAGAGCACAAACGATACCACCGAGCGAATGGCCCACCAGATCAAGGGGGTACCGTTCGCTTTCCGGGAAATGATGGTCAATCAATTCACTGAGGTCTGCCACATACTCCATCAGCCAGTAACCATAGCCCGGTGGTCGATGCCCCGAGTGGCCATGACCAGCCATGTCGATTGCGTGAACACTGGCATCGGAGGCCAGCGCTGGCGCCAACCGGGCGAATGTCATGGCGTTATCAAGCCAGCCGTGCACCATAAGTATGGGGGAGCGAACTTCGTGCGAGGGGTCCGTATGCCAGGTCAGGCCGGCAAGGGTCAGGTTATCGAGCGGCCAGCGTGCCTCCCGGCAGCCGGCCGGAATGTCGTGCCCACTGCCGGGTAACACAGTGTCAGTCATGCAAGGCGAGTCCTACATGGTGTGCGTTGGGCGATCAGAGCTCAGCGAGCCTGCCAGGTAAGACTCGATCTTGGTCCTTGCGGATTCATCGTCACCGTTAAACTGGACACCGATACCTGCTGCACGGTTACCTTGCGCCCCTTTAGGGGTAATCCACACCACTTTACCGGCTACGGGTATCTTTTCCGCCTCGTCCATCAGGTTGAGCAGCAAAAACACCTCGTCTCCGAGTTGATATTGCTTCTGGGTAGGAATGAACAAACCACCTTGCCGAATGTAGGGCATATAGGCGGCATACAGAACCGCTTTGTCCTTGATGGTCAGGGTGAGAATGCCGCTGCGTGCGCCAAATCCTGGGCCCATATCACATACCTTTTACGCTGGAAGTTCTTGTGTCGTTAAACATTGCCACAATGCTTCAGGAATTTCCTGACATTTCACAATCATAGCAGCTGAAATTGAAGAAAGCTCAGCTTGCTTTCCGCTTCCTTGGCATCAGTTCCCGCCAGGCAATCAGAAGCTGGCTGGCCTCCAGTTCCGGGCTGGCATTATATACCGCGGCACTGCGACTTTCCCTGACCAGGTCCAGGAGCTGATGAGCCCGCCACGGCGGATTGTTGTTTGCCAGATAACCAAGCATGTCCGCCGCTTCCGGGTCAGATACTGCCCCCCCCACACTGGCCCGCGCCAGATCCGCGGCCCAGCTTTCAAATAACCAGAGCGAATTGTCCAGGCCAAGGGCCTTGAAGGATTTAGCCGCTTCGCCAACCGGGATCTGCCCTTTCATAAACTGCCGGAATGCTTCAAAGGCCTTGTCCCGAAGGGGCAAAAAATCTCCGAGGGCATAGTCCAGCGCCAACCGCGGTGCATTGCCCGCCAGCATCAGGCTTTTGGCTAAGGTCTCCGCCCCCGGCCGGCTTGCCTCGTCCAGCTCAGCCACGCGGGCAGCCAGCCATTGCCCGCCCTGCTCTGCTGTCGGCAAGGGTATGGTCAGCGCCTGACAACGGGAGCGAATGGTCGGCAGGACCGGCCGACCGCTCTCCTGCAACAGCAGCAAAGTCACGTCCGGCAACGGCTCTTCCAGGGTTTTCAGCAACGCATTGGCGGCATTGATGTTTAATTGATCTGCCCGGTCAACAATCGCGACCTTGTGGTGACCAACCTGGGGCGAAGCAACAGCAAACGTGGAGAGTGCCCGTATCTGGTCAACCTTCACCATGCGCGATTTTTCCGGGGTATAAACCCGCAGATCCGGATGACTGCCTGCAGCCATCAGCTCACACTGCTTGCAATGGCCACACGCCACCGCCGCGCCGGATTCTGATTTGGCCGGTGTTTCACACAACAGCAATCCGGCCACTGCCTGGGCCCAGGCGCGCTTTCCTACGCCACGCTCACCCACTACCAGCAATGCGTGGGGCAAACGATCCTGTGCCAGTCGGCTTTGCACTGCCGACCAGGCGCGGGCCAGCCAGGGCATTTCCTGTGCGATGTCAGTCATGTTTCGGCATCCGGGATCCGGTTTCCTGATTGCGTTTGAGTTGACGCTTCATGGTTTTCAGTAGCCGCCTCAGCCGCCGTGTATCGTCATCAGCCTGACGGGTTGAGGCAGAGCTATAGTAATGGCTGTTCACTGTCCGGGCAAAGATCCGGGCAGACTCCGCCACCGATGGCCGGGCCTCGGCCATCCGCTCCGCCAGCACCACCGGAGTTTCGCCACTGCGCACAGGCACACCGGCCTGTTCACACAGCCGGTGCCATGATCCGACCACGCGCCTGAAGCCATCCTGACGGGCTCCCCGGGTCATTGAAAGCGCCGACACCAACCCGGCCACAAGCAGGGCAAAGCCAACCAGCCCGGCGGTAATGTAGCCAAGCTCCTTCATGCCAATGCCGCCTGGCAGCCGGGACATCAGGTTCATCTGGCTCTGGCCCTGATAGCCCACCACCCAACGCTGCCAGTGGTAGTTTATTCGGTCGAGCTGCAACGACGCCCACTGCAAAACCGCCAGATCGCCATACCGCTGGGGAGAGGTCAGGTTATTCTCCAGGAAGGAGCCCTCTTCAGCCATCGCCTCACGCAGGCCAAATTCAATGCGATCAGGCGCTATCGCGGCGGTAGGATCAACCCGGACCCAGCCCCGGCCCTCCAGCCACACTTCCACCCAGGCATGGGCATCATACTGGCGCACAATCAGATAATCGCCCCCGGCACCGGCATCCCCGCCCTGGTACCCCACTACCACACGGGATGGAATTCCGGCCGCCCGGAACACAAAGGTGGCAGCGCCCGCGTAATGGGCACAGAACCCCCTTTGCGCCTCAAACAACAGAGTATCCACACCATCGTTCGGCATCGCCGGCGGCCGCAGGGTGTAATAGTATTCCTCGTTACGGAACCGCTGCATCAGTTCGTTGACGACCTCGGCCGGGGCATACCGGCCTGCCAGTTCAATGGCCAACGCCCGGGCCCGGGGGTTACCGTCGCCGGGCAGTTGCAGGTAGCGCTGACGAGCCTCCCGGGAAAGCTCGCCCTCCGGCCGGGTTTGCCCGGGAGCCATTGCCAACCGGTAGCGCACCGGGCTGTCCGCGGGGCGACGGAAACGGAACAGGTCTTCCCCTGCTTCAAACACGTTGTCCGACACCGCAATGGAATTTTCCAGAGAGAAGGCCCATCGTTGGTCCGTCGGCTCCATCAGTACATCGTACTGGTTGCTCGCCAGCGCCCCAATGCCGCCATCCACCGCCACCCTGCCCGGGCGTTGAAATGGCTCCCGGTCGCGCTGCCGCCAGGTCTCCCCGTCAAGATAATCGAGAATCAGCCCTCGCCAATAGCGATCCCGATACTCCGGAATCGGACCACCAAAACTCACGCGGAACGCCCGCTCACTGCTCTGGGCCAGATTGGAGATATCGCCGGGGCGCATGGTATCGGAGATACCGCTGCGAGCCTCGCCGGAAACCAGCGGGACGCTCCACAGCGGCGCCATACGCGGAAAGAACACAAATAACAGGACGACTACCGGCAGGGTTTTCACCATCAAAAGGCCCAGCCGCTTCCAGCCCGCCTTCAATGAACCGGGCAAATCCGGGGCATTGAGAATCTGCAGGCCCACCAGCAGGCAGGCAATGGCCGCAAACGTCAGCAGGGCCCACAGGATGTCCTGCTGGAACAGGAAGTTTACAGCCGCCAGGTACACCAGAATAAAAAACAGTACATAGAAGTCCCGGGCGGAGCGGGTTTCCAGCCATTTGAGCCCCACCGCCAATACGAAGAACGACGCAGCAGTATCAACGGTAAAGCGGCCCTGAACAGTGCCCAGGTAGACTCCGATCAACACCAGCATAATGCCCGTACGCAACCAGCGCCCCGGCAATCGCACCCGACCACTCTGGGCTAGCCAGCGCCAACCGGCCAGCACCACGCAGGCGGCAATCAGCCACCAGGGTAACCGGTTCCACTGCGGCAACAGTAACAGTGCAAAACTGCCAATCAGCCAGAGTAGCGCAGTGCCAGGAATGGCATCTAACGGTACATCGGAACGGCGGTTTCTACCAAGAAGTACATCGACCAGGCGGCTCATACGCTGCCTCCCGCCGTAGCGCCGTCCACGGTTTTACGGGTACCAAACGGCAATGCATCCTGCTCTCTCGGCGGCTTTTCGCCCCAGACCGCCAGCGCCCGCAGGCACCGGTCTCCATGGATTGCGCCGGTGTCGGGTTCGATGACCTCCCCCGGCAGGTTCAAACCGAACTTTGCACCTTTCTGTAGCCGGTCGGCCACCAGCCAGGCCAGGTAACTGAGCCTGAGCTCAGTATCCGCGCCCGGGAAAGCGTTGAAATCCAGCCAGTGGGGGCTTCCTTGCTCCCCTTCCCAATCGGCAACCACCATCTGCCCGGAGCGGGCAAACCGTTTCCACATCACCCGCTGGCTCAGATCCCCTTCACGCCAGGGCCGAAGGTCGGCATTGTCCTGACCGGCCACCGGCGCGGAAGAACGGGCTTCACTGCCGTCATCCACCTGGCTGATTACCTCCGGAGCAACCAGTGGCCTGGGATAGGCAATGCCGGCCGAACTCGGGCGCAACCAGGACCAGGCCTTGAGCAACCCGAATGGAAAACGGGTTTCAATCCGAACCTTGTCTGGCCGAAGGTACCCACGATCGGCTGAGGGGATGGGCAAAATAACGTCCCGGGCCTGGCCAGCCGGCACATGGACACCTTCCAGCTTTGAATCCACAACCGACAGCGCAATGGCAAGCCCGCTATCCTTTCCAGCGGTGACCCGGAATCGAAACGGTACATCATCCCCGGCCTCGCCCTCGCCGGGCTGAATAAGGGCGAGCGTCAGCCCCGAGAGATTGCGATGGGTCTGATGCATGGCACCGACGAACAGGGCCCCGAGAATGAAGGTCAGCAGGTAAACAAGGCTGTTCTGGTAATTGATACCGGTGATCAGCATGATCAGCAGCAGAACACCAAAAACCACCCCAGCACCGGTTGGCAGGATGAAGATATTTTTCTGGCTGAACGTCTGGCTGTCTCCGCGGGGAACCCTACGGTTAATCCAGTGCTGCCATCGTTGCCGGAGTTTTCGCGTTATCATGCCCATCAGGCCGCATTCTTCCTCAAAAGTTCACCCGTTACCGGCACGCATCAAACCATATTATCCGGCCGCTCATAAAGCTTTACTGCCAAACTGCGGATTCTGATCACAGACCAGGCACTTTCCGGTTGAAAAACTGTCTGACAAACCGAATACTCCGATAAGGAAGCGTATTGACTGAATAGAGTAGTCTCAGCCGCGCCCCTCAACTGATCCGGTAACGCAAGAGGCTATGCCATGACACGCCCAACACTGCTTGCAACGGCCATCACCGTCACTCTCTCCGCTCCGGCCATGGCCGGCGTTCAGACGATGACATCGGATGAGATGGTGGAAACCTATGTTCAGGATTCCGCAGTCATAGTTGTGCCAAGGGACCAGCAAAGAAACGAAGCGGATCGCCAGCGCATTATCAGGGCGCTGACCATCTCGCCCGGCGAGCCGGTTCTGAGTGAAGCCGAAGAGGAAGCCTACCGCGAAGCGCTCCAGCGCTATATGGAAGATGGCAAGTCCGACGCTCTGAGCAGCGCCGAGGAGGAATTCCTGCGCAGGGCTCTCCTGCTGCCAACCGAGGAACTGGCCCGGGCACAACCCCCGGCCAATTTTGCCGATACCCTTCCACAACTCATTTTCGGCCAGCAACCACAGATACCCGACGAACCTTTTACCCAGACGTTTCTTAACGACCAACTGGGAATTGGATTCGACGGGCAGAACCTGAACTTCAGTATCGGTAATCCGCCGGGCATTGATCGCATTGATATTCCCCACGGGATCAATGAGGGGCCAATCCAACTAACCCCAAGACCCGGTGGCGGATTCGACCTGTCCATTCAGGTGCCCGACCGCTGATTCAGAGCCCTCATCTTTAAAAAAAGTAAAACGGCGACCTTCTTCGGGTCGCCGTTTTGTTTTGGCCAGATTTTTTCTGACTAACTAAAAACGCCCCGCAATGCGGGGCGCTCATCACCTACACAGGTGTTCAGGTCAGATTAGTGACCGTAAACAGCCAGACGAGTGTCGGAGATGGTCAGGTTATCCATGGCGATAGAGCCGATGGAAGCGCCGCCAATCTCGATCGCACCGATGGACATGTCCATGGTGATTTCGTTGATGTCGATACGCAGGACGTCAGTCATAGTGGATGCACCAAGACCATCGCCTTTGTAAACATCTACGTTAGCAACAGCGAAAAGACCGGCTGCGCTAACTGGCTGGCCGTTAGCTGCAACTTCTTCAAAGAAGTTACCACCCATGATAGCCATGTCACGGATACCAACACCCAGGAAGTCAACATCGAAGTCCATCTGCTGCACGTTGAATGCAACGTCCAGGTTCAGGGTGTCAGTCGCGGTATCAACACGAATGTCCAGCTGACCCAACGCACCGTAGCCACTCAGGTTGGAAACCAGTGTGGTGCTCTCGCTGCCATCAGCTGCAACCAGTTCCATGGAGCTGGCTGTCATACCCCAGTCGATCGGGGCGCCGGAGATGGAGTGAACGGAGATGACTGCGTCGCCGTCAGCCTCTACATCGATATCGATGTACAGGTCGTCCAGCAGATCGGAGCCAGGACCGCCAGCAACACCAGAACCACCCAGAACGATATCGTTCACGGTGAAGCTACCTTCATCGGTGTACACGAACTGACCGATGCTGACTTTGGTTTCCAGTTCGATGGTCACACCAGCCTGGCCAGTAACGTTACCCATTGCGGTATCGTCAAGAGCTTTCATGTCAGCGTGAGCAGCGAATGGCATAGCGGCAACGGCAGTTGCCAGAGCAATTTTCTTCAGGCCTTTCATTATTATCTCCTTGTGAAACTCATTTTATTCTTGTGTGAGTTTTTTAAGTGAAGTCCTTTACTCCACAGGTCCATTTAAGATTGTTTTACAGTCCTAGTCCGTGACTCCATTCACAGTCTTTTACGTTACATTTACAATTGGAAACAAGTATCGATGAGTTCTCATTTTGCTCAGGACTTACCGCCTTTACCCTCGTAAAACCATTCAAACGGTTTCTCCTGAGAGACCGGCTCAGCCCAGGAAATCGCTTCATTACGAATCTCGTAGCCAATCACCTTGTTTGAGGACACGCCCAAGCGATGCTCATGCTCTATCACCAGAACTTCCGTCTCATTCCCCTCACTCACCCTACCGGTGTAGAGGATCGCCGCAGCGTTTATCTGTCCTCGCTGGGCAATCGACTTAATAGCTGCCCGATACATCTTTAATTGTGCGACCGCAGGCATGCCAACAGCCTTAGCATCAATATTGATCCGCTTTACGGTTTCACCATCCTTCATCAGCATCCAGGCCTTCGGCGTATTTGCACCCGGTTCCAAGATGGCTGACTGATATTCTTTCGTTGCCGCCTCCGACAACCGAATCAGCTGCTGCTGCGCGCTGAGAATAACCACACCCAACTCATTCTCCGAAATTTTTCCATCAGACAAGGGACCGTCTTGCGGCAAACCCTCCGCAAGCGAATGCGTCGCACCCAGGGCAAACAGACTGAACGTGGCGGCAAGTGCGTGTTTTCTGAAGCGGGACATAGGACAACTTCCGTTCTTGTTTTATGGATTTTCAGTTCATGGGCGTCAAAACCCGGTAAAATGCGCTCCGGGTGGATCAGTGCCGTATAACCATTAGATCAGCGCCTGTCCTAATCCGACAACGGCCGTTTTGTGCATCGTGTATCATTCTTCCAATTTTTAACGGAGGTATCTTGGCCTTTCCTCTCTGCCAACCGGTTACTCGGCAACAGTACAACCAACTATGCACCCATGCCTCGCAGCAACCGGACTTTGTTTTTCTCGGCAGCCAGGCGTCATCGGGGGGCCGTGGTGGGGCCCGGGGCTTCAGTTGTCTTGCTGTGGAACAGGTCGTCATCGAGAGAAGCCCCGGTAACCGAATCGATACGCCAGCGTTGGCCACTCAACTGGAGGCACTGGCAGACGCCTGCCGGCAGCCCGGCATCATTGATGACGAAGTGCCCTGCCCGCTAAAGGGAGGTTGGATTGGCAGTATTGCCTACGAGTTCGGCTACGCCCGGGAGCCAAAGCTGAACAGATTGGCGAAAGAACACCGTTACCCCCTGTTTTTCTCCGGGCTGTACCTGTGGATGGCCAGTGAGGATCTGGAAAGCGGCGAGTGTTATTTGTGGGTCCACCCCCAACTGCCAGCCCCGACGAAAACCAGACTCGTCGATTGGCTTGACCAGCCCGTTAACGCTGATCATGAACCCTGGCGGATGCCCCACCCCTTCAACCCAACGCAGGCGCCCGAGCGTTTTCGGCGGCGGGTAGATCAGGTACGACAGTACATTCAGTCTGGTGACTGCTACCAGGCCAATCTGTCCCAGTCCTTTGAGGGGCGTTATCAAGGCAGTCCCTGGGATGCCTTCAACGCGCTCAGCCATGCCAACCCAACGCCTTATGCAGCCTTTCTCCGCTGCCGTGGTGATGCGGTGGTATCGATATCGCCGGAACGATTCCTTGCCATTCGCGGGGGTGTGATTGAAACCAGTCCCATCAAGGGCACCCGTGCCAGGGGGCATAATCCCGAACAGGATGAAGCCCTGGCCCGTGAACTGCTCGCCTCGGAGAAAGACCGGGCCGAAAACTTGATGATCGTCGACCTGCTCCGTAACGACCTCAGCGTCCATGCCCTGCCCGGCTCGGTCAAGGTGGACGAGCTGTTCGCCCTTGAGTCCTACCGTAACGTGCATCACCTGGTCAGCCACATTCGGGCCACCCTGAAACCCGGCGTCAGCCCGCTGCAGGCGTTGTTTGATGCGTTCCCCGGTGGCTCCATTACCGGCGCCCCGAAAATCCGGGCCATGGAAATCATTGCGGAGCTGGAGCCCCACTGGCGCGGCCCCTACTGTGGATCCGTGTTCTACTACGGACTTGATGGCAGTCTGGACAGCAGTATTGCGATCCGAACGCTGCTGTGCGAAGCGGACGGAACCGTCAGATGTTGGGGGGGAGGTGGAATCGTCGCCGACTCCGAGCCGGAAGCCGAATACCAGGAAACGCTGGCCAAGGTGCAACCATTGATGCGATTTCTGGAGGAACTGAAACCCTGAGCCGCGCTACCGGGTAACGGTAACGCGGCTCAGAGTCTCGAATAATCAGGCCGTATGAACAGCGCTGGCCTTGAGAAATTCCTGCCGCAGGTCATCAAAGTTGTGCACCGCCGGGAACTGCGGGAACTCGTCAATAACATTCTGCGGAGCATGGAACAGAATGCCGGCCTCTGCCTGGCCCAGCATGGTGGTGTCATTGTAGGAATCACCGGCCGCAATCACCCGGTAATTCAGCAACTGAAAAGCACGAACTGACTGGCGCTTGGGATCACGCTGACGCAGCAGATAGTTGGTGATCTGCCCATTCTCCGCCACTTCGAGTTTATGGCAAAGCAGAGCCGGATAGCCCAGTTTTTTCATCAGGGGCATGGCGAATTCATAGAAGGTATCCGACAGGATCACCACCTGGAACCGCTCACGCAGCCAATCCAGAAATTCACGGGCGCCAGGCAGTGGGTCCAGGGTGCTGATCACTTCCTGGATCTCCGGCAGCCCGTAACCGTGCTCGTCCAGAATCCGCAGGCGCTGCTTCATCAGCACATCATAGTCAGGAATATCCCGAGTGGTTGCCTTGAGCTCCTCTATGCCGGTTTTTTCTGCAAATGCGATCCAGATTTCCGGGATCAGTACGCCCTCAAGGTCAAGACATGCGAGTTCCACAACGGTCTCCTGAAAAAGTCATAATTGGCCGGGCCAACAAGGCCCAGGATGTCTGGGGCGTATGATATGAAAATCCTGGCCGGAATGCATCGTGAATCCCATGGATCACCTTATCAGCGAGGCATAAAGATATAGATGCTCATTCCTTCAAGCTATGAGGCATTTGGTGGTAGCCTTTATTTCAGGTTAGATCACGCCTTTATTCACTCCGTTGATCGCACAGTGGAAAAGCCCCCTGGAGCAACATGACTGATATTGAAACTCTCCGCGCTGAACTCGACGGCCAAAGCCCCCGGGCTATCCTCAAGGCGGCGCTGGCGCGCTATGACAACATCGCCATTTCATTCAGCGGCGCCGAAGACGTGGTGCTGATCGAAATGGCCCACAAGCTAACCGAAAACCTGCAGGTGTTTACCCTCGACACAGGCCGGCTGCACCCGGAGACCTACGACTTCATCGAGCGAGTGCGAAAGCATTACGGAATCGAGATCGAAGTGCTGTTCCCGGATGCCGGTGAAGTTCAGGACATGGTGAACCGCAAAGGATTGTTCAGCTTCTACGAAGATGGTCATTCCGAATGTTGCGGCATTCGCAAGGTCAATCCTCTGCGCAAGAAACTGGCGACCGTTGATGCCTGGATTACCGGGCAACGCAGGGATCAGAGCCCCGGTACCCGAAACGACGTACCGGTCGTTCAGGTTGATTCAGCTTTCTCCAGCGACAACAAGACTCTGGTGAAATTCAACCCGCTGGCGAACTGGAGCTCGAAAGAGGTCTGGGATTACATCCGGATGTCTGAGGTGCCCTACAACACACTGCACGAAAAAGGCTTCGTCAGCATCGGCTGCCAGCCCTGCACCAGGCCGGTTCTGCCGGGTCAGCACGAGCGGGAAGGCCGCTGGTGGTGGGAAGAGGCCACCCATAAGGAATGTGGCCTGCATGCGGGCAACCTGATCGGCAAATCAGGCTAACCCCATTTCACACCCGCAAAAAAAGCCCGCACGTCATCACGGACGGCGGGCTTTTTTGTTATTCAGAACTTCAATAAACCGGCAGCTCAATATCCTTGAACAAATCCTGGATTTCTGTGCGACTGCCCTGATGCGCGACCACGTTATCGATCCTGTCTTTGGTCAGGTGTGGCGCAAACCTGTGCATGAAATCGTACATGTAACCACGCAGGAAGGTCCCTTTTCGAAACCCGATTCGGGTGACGGAAGGCCGAAACAGTTTACTGGCATCCAGCGATACCAGATCGGTATCCACTTTTGGATCAAACGCCATGCTGGCGATAATCCCGACCCCGAGCCCCAGCCTTACGTAGGTTTTTATCACGTCGGCATCGGCAGCGGTAAACACCACTTTTGGTGTCAGACCACGTGACTGGAAGGCCTCATCCAACTTGGACCGGCCGGTAAAACCAAAGACGTAGGTCACCAGGGAATACTCCGCCAGCTCTTCCAGGGTCAGCTCCTGCCCTTTTGCCAGCGGATGATCCTTGGGCACAATCACGCAGCGATTCCACTTATAACAAGGCATCATGATCAGATCATTAAACAGCTCCATGCCCTCAGTGGCGATGGCGAAGTCCACAGCGCCATTGGCAGCCATCTCCGAAATCTGCATCGGCGTGCCTTGATGCATATGCAGAGACACGTCCGGATATTCTTCAATGAAACCACTGATCACCGGTGGCAAGGCGTAACGGGCCTGGGTATGGGTCGTGGCAATACTCAGGTCACCCTTGCGCTGATTACTGAACTCCTGGGCAATCTTTTTGATGCCCTCCACCCGGCGCAGTATTTCACCGGCTTCCCGGATGATAATCTCGCCACCGGGGGTGATGCGAGTCAGGTGCTTACCACTGCGGGCAAACACCTCCAGGCCCAACTCATCTTCCAGTAACCGAATCTGCTTTGAGATACCCGGCTGGGAAGTGAAAAGGCTCTGGGCGGTGGCGGAGACATTCAGATCGTGGTGCGCCACTTCCCAGATATAACGCAGCTGCTGTAATTTCATTGAGTCTGTCGCTCCCTGGATGAGTCTTTTACCCGATAATACGCATAAGAATTTATTTTTTCATTCTTTTTGGATATACAATTTTATCTGTATTCAGTGTAGACCAATTACCAGGATTCGCTGCCCCACCAACGCTTTGCGTCACCGCAACACTTGACTTGTGTGCGACAAAGCACACAATCCGGTTACTACCATGCCTTGACCCCGGGAAATCATGCTACTGACCACAAAATTTCTCAGGCCAACACCCGATTCCAGAGCTGTGCGCAGGCACCGGCTGGACGCCCTGTTGGAACCGGAGCAAGGTAAAAGGCTGAACCTGATCGTGGCACCGGCAGGCTTTGGCAAGACCACCCTGGTCAGCCAGTGGTGCGCCCGCAACAGTACCAGCACCGCCTGGCTGTCACTGGATGAGCATGACGATCAGCCGGGGCAGTTCTGGCAGTACGTGATTGGCGCATTCAAGCATGCCGGTCTCATGGGGCTTGAAGACTGCGAGAAGCAGATATCCCGGCAACAGGGTGACGACCTGACTGCCGCCATTACCGGGCTGGTCAATACCCTGGCCGAAGACCGCAATCCCTGGCATCTGGTTCTCGACGATTACCATGTGATCAGTAACGACGGCATCCACCGTCAGTTAGCCTGGTGCATGGACTACCTTCCCCCGGGCATCCTGATAACCATCGCCTCCCGCACTGAACCCCCACTGCCATTGGCACGATGGCGGGTCAGGCGCCAGGTTCAGGATATTCATCTGGGACTGATGGCATTTTCGGAAGACGAATGCAGAGCCTTCTTCCAGGACACCATGGCAATGAACCTTTCTGAACAGGAGATCCGCACCATTTGCCGGCGTACCGAGGGCTGGGTTGCCGCCATGCAGCTCTCCGCCCTGGCAGGTAAAACCGAAGCCCTGGAGTCCGGCCACTCCGGCCATGAGCGTATCGGCACACCAGATGGTGCGCTGATTAGTGACTATGTTCTTGCCGAAGTTCTTCACCAGCTCCCGGACGAACTCACCGGATTCTTGTTGGATACTGCTTACTGCCCTCGTCTGTCGAGCTCACTGTGCAATGCCGTTCGCCAGCGGGATGACAGCCAGGACATCCTCACTCGCCTGCTTTCCCTGAACCTGTTCCTGATTCCCCTGGACAAACACAACCAGTGGTTCCGCTACCATGACCTGTTCCGCGAAGCTCTGCTCCAACGGATAGAATCGATTGATCCACAACGGGCGGCGGAGCTCCAATCCCGCACCATTGACTGGTTGCTTAGCCACGGCCAGGTACAGGAAGGGATTGCCCAGATCGTCAGCCAGAATGACACTGACCGCCTGGCCCGGGTACTTGCCGAGCATGGTAACAACCTGATTCACGGTGGCTACCACCTGCCGGTACTGGCCTGGCTGGACACGATACCGCCAAGGCAACTGGCTGAAAGCCCTCAGTTGCAGATGCTCAGAATCTGGGGGTTGTTCTTTGCCAACCGCGTTGAGGGCCTGGCGCCCCTGCTGACTGAAGTCGAAGATCTGCTCGACCGTCGGGTAGCCGATTCCCATCCGGATGCTGAGGGCGCGCTGGCTATCCACAGTGAAATATCCCTGGTGCGTTCTTACCTGGCCCGAAGCAGGAATGACGAAAAGAATGCGTCAGACCTGACCCGCCAGGTACTCAAGGACATCGATCAGATCCAGATTCCGCTGAAATCCGTCACCTATTACGGCCTCGGCCTCGACTACTTTGGTAAGGGTGAACTCAACGATGCCGAGGAAGCGCTGGAATCAGCCGTTCACTATGGCCAGATAGAGCGCAAGGCCAGCACCGCGCTGTCCTCCGGCGGCCTGTTGGCGTGGATTCAGTACAATCGTGGTGACACCGAGCTGGCCCTGAAAACCACCACCCGCGTACGCAACTGGGTGGATGAGCATTTTGCAGACCCAAGCCAGCCACGCCTTATTTCCTGCTGGCAGAACAGCGCGCTGACCGAAATCTACCGTGAACGCAATGAACCGGAGTTGGCCGCCAGTTACCTGTCTCCGCTGCTAGAGCATGTGGAGAAAGGTACGGAGCCCGGACAGCACGTGGTCATCCAGTACGTACGCGGCCACCTTGCGTTCAGCCAAGGCAAACTCGAAGAGGCCATTGAATTGCTGGATGACGCTGTCGCCGTTGGCAGCAAGCGCCGTGACCACATCCTGTTTGAGCCACCTGCCGCTTCGGCCCTTCTGGCTCGTTGTTACCTTGCGCTGGGCCTCTCTGATAAAGCCATGACCACCCTGAAGGCGGCCCTGGAAACACCAGCCACCAACCCCCTGAACCGGGAACAGAACCAGATCGCGCTGGCCCGGGTGCAGGTAGCGCAAAAGGATTACCAGAAAGCGCAGAAAACCCTGTCGGCACTGGTTCCGGTGGCGGAACGCAACGCCCATAACCGACATCTGGTGGAGATCCTGTTGGTGTATGCCGATGCCCTTGCGCAGGAAGATCGCACTGAGGAAGCCGCCGTCATGCTGGAGAGGGCGCTGGATAGAGCCGAAAACGCAGGTTTTTTGAAGCTGTTTGCGGAAGAAAGCCCCAGTCTCCGGGCCATGCTGCTGGACTGCCCCCGGCTACGAACGCCTGGGCGCTGGAACCGTGAACTGCTGACCATGCTAAAAGACCAGCTATCCGGAAACGCCGACATTGCCATATCCAAGCCCCAATCGGACCAGCCTTCTGAAACAACTGACGGGCTGGCCGAACCCCTGAGCCAGAGAGAACAGGAAGTACTGCTGCTGATTAATCAGGGGCTGGCCAACAAGGACATCGCCATCAGGATGGCGGTGGCGCCCGCCACCGTCAAAGCACACATCCGGAACCTGTACGGAAAGCTCGGCGTTAGCCGGCGCACCGAAGCTCTGGCCCGGGCACGGGAACTGAAAGTGCTCCGCGAATAAAAGTGTGATGCAGGTCACACTTTTCGAGAATTAAGCCTCCTCACTACGCCCTTTGGACGATCCGTTTACGCCCCGTTAAGCCCTATTATTCAACCATGGTGAGGTTAACGCCTTGCCGGGAATTCTGAACTTCAGGCCTTCAGACTTCTTGTTCCGCGTTGTTTCGACGCCCGGGTTCGTTTGAACCCCTTTCGATAAGAGCCATCCCCTTTCGGGTTGGCTCTTTTTTTATGGGCACGGCCCGAATTAATGCTCGATGATTCGCCGGAACGGCGGCAGCGCGTCCAGCAGCAACTGGCCGTATCGGCGCGCCACTATACGGCGGTCCAGAATGGTTACCCTCCCGGTATCCTGCTCGGTGCGCAACAACCGCCCCACCGCCTGGACCAGCTTTACGGAGGCATCCGGCACGGTGATTTCCATAAACGGGTTGCCACCCCGCTGGGTCACCCACTCAGCCAGACTGGCCTCGATCGGGTCGTCCGGCACAGAGAAAGGCAGGCGAGTGATCACCACGTGGTGCAGATATTTTCCGGGCAGGTCGATTCCCTCAGCAAAGCTGGCCACTCCGAACAGAACACTGGGGCGCCCTTCATCAACACGAGAGCAGTGCGTGCGCAACACCTCATTCTTCGCCATGTCATCCTGCGTCAGAATCAACTCAGGGTAGTCCGGCGCCAGAGCATCCCTCACCTGTTGCATCTGCCGGCGGGAAGTAAACAGAACCAGAGTGGCCTTCTCACCTGCCCAGAGATCCGGTAGTCGCTTGATCAGCGCCTCGGCAAAGCCATCATCGGTTGGCATTGCAGCCATAGCCGGCACTTCCACCGTGGCCATCTCGCCATAACGGAAGGAACTGGGCACCACCAGATAACGGCTGGCCTCTGGCAATCCCGAACGGGAACGCAAACGGTCGAAACGGCCCAGGGCCGTCAGTGTGGCACTGGTCAGAACGGCGCCATAGACCCGCGACCACAGCCGGGAATACAACAGGTTGTCCGCCAGCACCGGTGAGCTGAACAGGGCAATATCTTCTGCATGGTCCCAACGTTGGCGCACGGCCCAGCGGGCAGGCGGCGGCCCTTTACGAATGACCGGTGCCGCTTCCACCTGCTCTTCGTTTTGTGGAATGACCGGCCCGGATTCACACCAGGCTGCCCACAGGCGTAGCTGCTCCTCTGCCCGGCTATGGAAAGCGCCAATCACCGGATACCAGGAGTCGGCAGTGTCCCGGTCCAGTTCCGGGTCTTTTCGCTCATCGAAGGCGCTTTGCAGTTCATCCACCAAGGTGCCGAGATGCCGAACCAGGCCCGCCGTGACAATCCGGGTCTCCGCCGCCAGCTCCGCAACGGCGTCCGGCAGCTCACCATCCGGGTAACGCCACTGGGCACTGCGCCGTTCGTCATTGAATTCCCAATCAGTGTTCTGCTCAACCTCTTCGTAAACCTTACCAAGGGCAAGATCCAGGTCACGGCCAGACGTACTGATTTTCTCAACCGCCTTGGCGGCCTGGGAGCCGCCAGGTAACCATGACTGCATTTTCACCAGGGCTTGGGATAACTGTTTCAGCCATTGCCGTGTGGAGTTCAACGGCACCGACGCAGCAAAATGATTCAGCGCCTTGTCTGGCAGGTGGTGTGCTTCGTCAAATATGAACAGGGCATTTTCCGGCTCCGACAAAATGGCACCGCCGCCCAAGGCAAGGTCGGCCAACACCAGGTCGTGGTTGGCCACCACCACATCGGCGTCGTCCAGGTCTTTGCGGGCATCGAAAAACGCGCAACTGTCGAAGTAAGCACAATGGCGATTGGTACACTGGCGGTGGTCGGTGGTCACCTGGCGCCAGATCTCATCGGGAATCTGCTCCGGCCAATGGTCCCGGTCGCCGTCCCATTCACGGGAACCGTAGGTGGCAAGCATCTTCTCAAAGGTGATTCGGCTTGCAGCCTCGTCATCCATGGGCTGATCAAGAAGGAACAGGGGCATGGTGTCGCTGTCACCATGGCCCTCGTCGTGTAACCGGGCCTCCAGGCGGGACATGCACAGATATCGACCCCGCCCCTTAGCGAGGGTCCAGCTGAAATCCAGTTTGCTGTGTTTGCGAAGGTCGGGAAGGTCCTTCAGAACAATCTGATCCTGCAACGCCACTGTTGCCGTGGAGATCACCAGCGTTTTACCCAGGGCTTTGGCTACGGGTATCGCTGCGATCAGGTACGCCAGGGTTTTGCCGGTACCGGTGCCGGCTTCCACCACACAGGCTGCCGGTGGCGAGGTACGCTGGCCATCGTTGTCGGTGATTTCACCCATGTAACGGGCAATCTCCGCGATCATCAGCCGTTGGCCGTAACGGGCGCGAACGTCCTTACCGGCCAAGACATCTCGATAAGCCTGCTGTATCTGTTGTTTGACGTCGTCGGTCAGCGCCATTATCGCGGGCTCACCCAGTCTCGTACCGTGCCTACCCGGAAACGTTGGCCAGATTTGCTGAGAATCACGCCATCCTCAGTGATACGCTCAACCACCAGGCTGGCAAAGGTGTCGCCAGGGCGAAGATACTGATTGTTGATCATTACCCGGCTGGCCATGGGGTCGGACGAATAGATATGGCTATTGAAGGTCAAATCAGGAACGCTCTTTTGAAACGACAGCGGCAGTTCTACCAGGTGCGGCACTCTGCCCTGAGAGTCTGCCGGCGTCAACACCCTTTCCCTAACAGACTGGTCCGGAACAATCACCAGGGGAGCTTCATTGCCGGATTCAAACAGGGGCTCGTCCGCCACCTCAAACACCGGAACCACTTCCCGGATTGGCTCAACCTGTGGCGTCGCCTCGACCGTAGCAGTTTCCGGGGCCACCGACTGCTGTTCGGTGACCACGTCATCCGGATCTGCAGCGGTTAGCGCTGGCTGCGCCACTGTCGGTGCGTCCTCCACCGGGCGCTGAACTGAAGGCTGCGCTGGCCAGAACAGGTAAGCCATGACAGCAGCATTGAGCAACAGCGCCAGAACCACCCAGACAACGGGTGATAACGGCTTCTTTTTGGGCCTGTAGACCATCTGTACCTGCTGCCCCAGGTCTGGTGCCTTGCCCTGTCGCCGCTCGGCTTCAGATTTTCTCAACGCATCAAGTATATATGACATAGCCTACCCGCTATTGCCCACACGGGCCGCTACCAGCCGGGGTATATTCGTGCCCAGGTCATTATTGATCTGGATAATGGTCATCGGCCCGGCAATCCCATCCACCGTCAGCCCTTTGGTCTCCTGATACCAGCGCACCTGTTCTTCGGTAGTCAGCCGCTTTACCCGGGCGCTCTCTGCCTGGTTCGGCGATATCCGGTCTGCCAGTTCCATCATCCGCGCGCCCATCCATAGCTGCGCCCCGGAAGTGCCAGCAAAAAAACCATCACCCGACATATACTCGGGCATTCGCCACAGCACCCGGAAATCACCGTACCAATACTGCTCTATCTGACGAAACGGAACTTCGCGGGTTTCATCCGCCAACTCAATACGGGCGGTATCCTCCTCCAGAGATCGCAGCACCACATAGCTGGTGTCGCCTGTTCCGTTGCGCAGGCGCAGAATCGCCGGGCGATCCAGAAACTCCAGGCTGCGTCGGCTGCCCTGCCGTTCCAGGCAGCCAAGGCGGACGCTGCGGGCGTAATCGCAGGCAACCGGAAACTGCCGGGCGTCATACTCTTCGCCCCAGATGCCGAAGAGTTCCCCAAATGCATCAGTCAGGGTCTGGGTGTGGCGTTCAAATTCGAAGGCCATCACATCGGGTTCCACGAGTGCCGGGGGCGTTGTCGGCTCCGCTGCGGCCGGTTCAGGCTCCGCCATCACCGGCTCAGTGACACGCTCGATGACGCCAGAGATGGCGGGTGCTTCGAGGTCGTCAGCGAGAGTCTGTTCGGTTACTGGCAGCTGGAACAACCAGATGGTGCCGATAATTGCCACAAGGACCGACGCCGATAACAGCAACAGGTGACCGGCACGGGAAACGTCCCTGCCCCCGCCGGTGATATTCAGGCGACTGTTACCGTGCACTTCCCGAGCGGCATGACGGATGTGGTCTGCCGTGATCTGATGTTCACCCTCCGCATAGGCTCCCAGCAGCGCGCGATCGCTGATCAGGTTGATCAATCGGGGAATCCCCTGGCTCTGGCGATAGAGTTTCCGGACAGCTGCCGGGCTAAAGATATCGCCACGCAGCCCGGCCACACTCAACCGGTAACGCAGATAGGCCGGCAGGTCTGCCTGCTCGATGGCATCGAGGTGGTACCGAGCGGTCACACGCTGGTTGAGCTGGCGCAATTCAGGCAGCGCCAACATGTCCTGTAATTCCGGCTGCCCCAACAGCACAATCTGCAGCAGCTTCTTCTCAGCGGTTTCCAGGTTGGTGAGCAGGCGCAGCTGTTCCAGCACGTCGGCGGACAGATTCTGGGCCTCATCAATAATCAGAACTTTATGGCGGCCAGCAGCGTGGGCCTTGAGCAGGTCCTGATTGATGCCATCCACCAGCTGCTTGATGGTGGCTTCCGGCGCGTGGTCGATTTCCAGCTCGTCGCAGATGGACGACAACAGCTCCCGGGCAGACAGCCGCGGGTTGAGAATCAGCGCAATATCGACATGTTCGGGGGCATTCTCGATAAAACAGCGGCACACGGTGGTTTTACCGGTTCCCACCTCACCGGTAATGACAATGAACCCGCCCTGCCCCTGCACGCCGTACATCAGGTGCGCCAGCGCTTCTTTATGGCGATCACTCAGATACAGGTAGCGAGGGTCCGGTGCGATGGAAAACGGAGGTTCCCTAAAGCCGAAAAAATCGTAGTACATGGTTCCTCAGGATCAGGGTTTAGCCTTATCGGCTCCGCTGACCAGGCGTAATTCAGCGGCCTTGCGGTTCTGTTGTTTCAAACGACGAACGCACCGTTCAAGCGTTTTCGAAATGCGTGCATGGGAGCGAATCATCGAAATTTTCGGCCAGGTTGCTCGCTCACCGGCCAGAATCATCTCACGAACATACTCCGGACTGGGGTTGGACAGCATACGACGGAAGTCCCGGAATGCATAGGTGGGCGCAATCGTCACATCACCGGAGTAGCGCTGGGCCATGATGGTGTACATCTGACCAGCCATCTGCCGCATCAGTTCCGGGCGTACCCGCTTTCTCAGATAATCGAACACACCCTGGCCGTGGAACTGGATCTCGGACTTCACCAGATGCACCGGCAGCCGGCCCAGGGACAGCTTTTCATCGCGGCTCTGCTGGCTGAGGAACGGCACAACATGGGGATTGGTCTGACTGACAATAGTGAAGTTCACATCGTATAAATGCATCAACCGTTCAATAGGAAGATCGCTGACCACCGAGCCATCCACAAACTTCAACCGGGGCATGTAGGGTAGCGAATTACCGTAAAGGTCTTTCTTCATCAGAGTAACGGGCGGGAAAATGCCTGGCACCGCGGCACTGGCAAGAGCCGCACTCCACATCTGGATATAAGGCGAGGTGTAACCGCACATCAACCGTGCTTTCTGGTGCGTCTGAACCGGCGACACACTGATATTGATGCTTCGCCCGGTGCGCTGGTAGGCCTCTTCAAAGGTATAGTCGCCGATGTTTGCCCGCAGGCAGTTTTTCAGGGTTTCCTGATCCATCAGGCCATCACCCCGCATGGCGCTCATGATCCCCCGCCACTTCCAGGCGTTGAGGTTGTGGTTCTCGGGCACCAGCATTTCGGGGATTTCCGCGTCAGTATGCACGCCGAGAATACCGGAAATGATGGCGCCAATGCTGGAACCCGCAATCACCTGCGGCAGCAGGCCTTTTTCCCAGAGCGCCTTGATCACCCCAAAATGGAACATACCCAGACTGGCGCCACCGCTGAGCAGCAGCGTTGGCCGGCCATAACTGGTCAGGGTGTCTCGGAAAAACTGAAGTTTGTCATAGACGGGGAAGCCCGGCACCGGATGATCACACAGGTAATCCAGGGCCTCGCACACCTGGGTGATGTATTCCTCGATCAGGTGCTTGGTGCCAACCCGGGAACGTGTGTAAAGCGCGGGATTGCCCATGTTGCCAAGATCATGGTGGAGGCCTTCCCGGAGCGCTCGCTTCAAACGCTCGAAGTCGTTCTGCTGACGATACTGTTTGATATTACTGAGCCGATCATAGATCAGCTCATAGTGGTAAAGGTCAGACGCAAAGTCCTCCTTCCACTCCGCATTGCCTTCCAAAAAATCCAGCTCCAGCGCGGCGGCCTTCCACTGTTCATAATTGGGAGCTTCCGCCAACAACTTGCGGAATCGGGCTATCCTGGGGTCCTTGATCACCTGCGGCCTCCCGGCGTGAACGCTCAGAAATCGTCGAGCATAAAGTCGTCATCATCTGCGAAGGGGTCTTGTGTGATCTTACCATCGTTAATCAGAAATTCACGACGCTGCAGGAACGCATTGCGCACAAACGAGTACCGGTCACCAGAAATAAAACTTTCTGCCGGTATCAGGTCGGCGCGTCTGTCTACGATCTGCAGGGTCCGCAGGTAATACCATTCCGGACTGCTGACCTCATCCCAGGCGGATGGCAAAACGAAACCGTCCGTGGCCATGCCGGTGAAATAACGCGGGGTGGCCGGACCGAGAAACGGCATAACCAGATACGGGCCAGAGCCAACACCCCAGTATCCCAGCGTTTGGCCAAAGTCTTCCGGGCGTTCGGGCAGGTCAAAGGCGGTGGCCACATCGAAAATGCCCCCAAGGCCAAATACCGTGTTGTAGGTGAAACGCCCGGCGGCCACCACTGCTGACTCCCCTTTCAGCTGCAGCAGGCTGTTACTGAAGTTCCGGATTTCGGTGAGGTTATTGAAAAAGTTGGTGATACCCCGGTCAACGATGGTGGGCGTTACGGTGCGATAGGCTTGCGCGACGGGCCGAAGGAACCACCGGTCAATGGCATCGTTGAACGAAAACACCTTCCGGTTCCAGTTCTCGTAGGGATCCTCAGTATTCACCGGGATAGAACCCTCGGGAACCGGCTCCTGCATGTTCTGGGCGTGTAACTGGCCACCCGCAAACGTGAGAAGGAGCAGAGCGGCCAGCAGGGCCAGGCGCCGGGATAAAAGGTTTCTCATTTTGCTCTCTTGGCTTGTTTAATCTGTTTCAGTTCGTCGACAATACCAGCACGCGATTTTTATTATGTGAGTCATCCGGAGGAAATCAGATGTCAGTACCGGGAAATCCCGTCAGTTCCCTGACCATGTCGCTGCGATGGGGCGATATGGATGCATACGGCCACGCCAATAACACGGTTTACTTCCGCTTCTTTGAAGAAGCCCGGATTGTCTGGCTGTCGTCACTGGAACTGGGTGGCGCGGAAGAGCCAACCGGACCGGTTATTATAAAGACCAGTGCCACATTTCTGAAGGAATTGACTCACCCCGCCAACGTTGTGGTTGAAACATACGCGGACAAGGCGGGAAATACCAGTCTGGATACCTACCACTTGCTGAAAGATTCGGATACGGGAGTGGTGTACGCGGAAGGCTATGCAAAAATAGTCTGGATGGATCGGGAAACCCGCAAGTCTACCTCGCTGCCGGACACCCTCAGGGCACTGGCAGCGAGGTAACAGGCCTCAACGGTGGCGAACGACCACGCTACCGATGGAATAGCCGGCGCCGAAGGAGCAGATCACGCCCAGGTCGCCGGTTTTCAGGTCATCTTTGTGTTTGTGGAAGGCAATGATTGAACCGGCCGAACTGGTGTTGGCGTATTCGTCCAGAATCACCGGCGCTTCTTCGACCGTTGCATCCCGGCCAAGAACCTTACGGGCAATCAGCTGGTTCATGTTCAGGTTGGCCTGGTGCAACCACATGCGCTTGAGGTCTTCCGGCGTCAGCTGCAGGGATGCCAGATGGCCCTGAATGGTGTCTGCCACCAGCGGTGACACCTCTTTGAACACTTTGCGCCCCTGCTGGATGAACAACTTGTCCGGCTTGCCAATACCCGATTCGTCCGCCCGGTTCAGGAAGCCGAAGTTATTCCGGATATTGTTGGAAAACTGAGTCTTCAGGCGGGTACCGAGAATTTCAAAACCTTGGCCAGCCTGGGTGTTCTCTTCCCTTTCCACCAGAATCGCCGTGCAGGCGTCTCCAAAAATGAAGTGGCTGTCCCGGTCCCGGAAGTTCAGATGCCCGGAGCAGATTTCCGGGCTGACCACCAAAACGGCTCTGGCGCTGCGGTTTTCCACCGCGTTCACCGCAGCCTGGATACCAAAGGTGGCGGAGCTGCAGGCCACATTCATGTCATAGGCAAAACCGTCGATGCCCATGGCTTGCTGGACTTCAATGGAAATGGCCGGATAGGCCCGCTGCAGGTTGGAACAGGCAACAATCACCGCATCCACATCCGCCGTGGTTTTGCCCGCCTGCTCAAGTGCTTCCTTGCAGGCCACAATGGCCATCTCGCACTGGACTGACGGTTCTTCGTTATCCCGGTCCGGAATATTCGGTGTCATGCGCCTCGGGTCCAGAATACCGTCACGGTCAATCACATGACGTCGCTTGATGCCCGATGCCTTTTCAATAAAGGCAGATGACGAAGGTTGCAGAGCCGTCAGTTCACCGCGGGCTATCTCTTCCGCGTGTTCATCGTTATACAGCTCTACGTATTGATTGAAGGCTTCAACCAGTTGATCGTTTTCAATAATGGCGGGTGGCGTATACAGGCCGGTTCCGCTGATGACGGCTTTAATCACAATAACCCCACGTCATGGTTGTAATAAGACACTATGCTGTCAGAAATACTAACACACACGGCCGGAATTGCCCGCCTGACCAAAGTCCAGTAGCACCAGAACGGTGCAGCCTTCCCCCATACTGGCCCGAGAAGCACCCTGTTCAGCTCCTACACCCGTGTATTCTGCCACTGTTTGTCGAGTCGCTTGGCCGATACGGTCATCGCCGTGCCCAGTTGTTGGGCAAAGAATGAGACCCGGTATTCTTCCAGCATCCAGCGATACAGCTCCAGTTCAGGATCCTGCACGCCCTGGCGTTTCTGCTGTTCGAGCTTGGTGGCGTAGCGGGCCCACAGTGGCTCTATGGTGTGCAGGAATTCGCGCTCGCGGCCCATCTCCCTGGGCATTTTTTCCAGGCGAATCAAGGCTGCCTCGAAATACACCCCGAAGCGTTCCAGCCACTGGGATGGCGTGGCCACCAGGAAGCCCGGATAGACCAGGTGCTGAAGCTGGAATTTGAGATCTGCCATGCCTTGCGCCAGCGCCAGATTGATTTTGCCCTTGAGCTGCTTGGCGACTTTCTGGTAACCGGCAATAGCCTGATAAAGGCGTTCGTCGGCCTGCTCCAACGCCGGAATAAAATCCCCGCGGTGGGCATCGAATACCCTGACAAAGCTTTGTTCGTCTCTGGGCAGGGTTCCGGGCAGGAAGTGTTGCATCACCGCAGACAACAACAGATCGTCCAGCAGCACTTTCGCCTGCCCCACCGGGGCAAACATCAGTGCCGACTGTTTGAACCGGGGCAGCTTGCGCTCAAGGTCCGCCAGGCTGTTGCCAAACCGGTTGATGATCAGCCGGGCAATACCCTGGCGCATGGTGTCCTCAGCGGTTAACCGGTCCAGGCAGCGAATAGACCGCACCTGCTTGCCCAGGTCCTCAAGGGCGGGATAGACCGTTACCTGCATACCGCCTTTTTCAGTCTGCACCTGCACTGGCATCTTGCCGAACTGCCAGTCACTGAATTCTTTAGGTGCTTTCGAGCTACTTTCATCGCTCGTGGCCGAGGCCAGCGCAGCTTCCGCCCGGCCCTCCAGCTTGGCCTGCAAATCGTCGGTATCCCGGCTCTCTGCCACCACTTTGCCTTTGTCACCGGTTACCCGAAGGTTCATCCGCAGGTGGCGGGGCAGTTCGTCCTCCGGCCAGGCTTCCGGATCAATCTGCACACCCGTCATCCGGCGCAGTTGATCCCCCAGCTTCAGGGCCAGGGGTTCGTTGCCAGGCTGCATGTTGGCCAGGGCCGCATCCACGAAATCCGGAACCGGAACAAAGTTTCGGCGCAGGGATTTGGGCAACCCTTTCACCAGGGCGATGCATTTTTCTCGCAACAGTCCTGGCACCAGCCATTCCAGCCGGCGAGAGGGAATCTGCTTGAGCGCCATGAGGGGCACTTGTAACGTTACCCCGTCCCGCTCGCTGGTGGGCTCGAATTCGTAACTGAGCGGGTACTTGACGCCTTCCCATTCCAGATAATCCGGGTATTGCTCCGCGGCACCCTGGTCCAGCGGGCGCTGCAAGACATCGGCCTCGGTCAGCTCCAGTTTGCGAAGTTCGTCGGCAGACAAACCTTTCCACCAACTTTCAAAGTGGCGGCCGCCAACAATCTCTTTCGGCAGGCGCTGGTCGTAAAAGGCCACCAGCACTTCGTCATCCACTAACAGATCACGACGGCGGGTTTTCTTTTCCAGATTCTCGACGGTATCGAGCATCTCCCGGTTGCGGGCGATAAACGGCGCTTTGGAATGGTAATCGCCTTCCACCAACGCTCGCCGGATAAACAGATTACGGCATTCCTCCGGGTCCACCTTGGCGTAGGGAATGCGCCGCTTGGCGACAATATCCAGCCCATACAGAGTCACCTTCTCGTAACCCATCACCTGGGCTCGTTTCTGCTCCCAATGGGGTTCGAAAAAGTGATGTTTCACCACATGGCCCGCCAAGGGCTCCACCCATTCCGGCTGAATGGCCGCAACCATGCGGGCGAATACCTTGCTGGTTTCCACAATTTCCGCCGCCACAATCCACTTGGGCCCGGACTTGGCCACCTTTGAACCAGGGAAAATCATCACTTTCCGGTTCCGGGTTGCCAGGTACTCCCGTTTCTCTACCTTGACCGCAACGTGGCCCAGCAAACCCGCAAGAATCGCCTTATGCATGGACTCATAGCTTGCCGGCTGCTTGTTCAGAGCCAGCTTTTGCTCCCGGCAGATTAACGTCAGCTGCCGGTGAATATCCCGCCACTCGCGCATTCGCATCCAGCTCAGAAAGGTTTTCTGGCACAGCCGTTTCAGCTGGTTCTGGGATTGCTCCTGGCGCTGCTCCTCAAACCAGTTCCAGATATTCAACAAGGTGGCAAAGTCTGATTCCTTGTCATTGAACGGCGCATGGGCCTGATCAGCCGCCTGCTGTTTATCCTGGGGCCGCTCTCTCGGGTCCTGGACACTGAGGCCGGCAATGACAACCAGCACTTCGCTCAGGCTGCCCTGCTCCGCGGCCGTCACCAGCATCCGGGCCAGGCGCGGGTCCAGTGGCAGGCGGGCCATAGTGCGGCCAAGGCGGCTAACCCGGCGTTTGTCGTCGACCGCACTCAGCTCTTCGAGTAACTTGTAGCCATCGTTAACCTGGCGGCGATCCGGAGCTTCCAGAAACGGGAAATTCTGGATATCGCCGAGGCCAGAGGTGGCCATTTGCAGGATAACCGACGCCAGATTGGTTCTGAGGATTTCCGGATCCGTGTACTCGGGCCGGTTGAGAAAGTCGGTTTCATCATAGAGCCGGAAACAGATACCCGGCGCCACCCGCCCGCAACGGCCCGCCCGCTGGTTGGCGCT
The DNA here is from genome assembly GCF_052380025.1 of Marinobacter sp. NSM. Lineage (NCBI taxonomy): Bacteria > Pseudomonadati > Pseudomonadota > Gammaproteobacteria > Pseudomonadales > Marinobacteraceae > Marinobacter > Marinobacter sp. NSM. Next base: position 425,048 of record NZ_JBQTCK010000001.1, on the reverse strand, counting down.
GGCCTGGGAGATTGGTTCGATCGGCAAGCGCTGAATCTTGGAGCGAACGCTGTAACGGCTGATACGGGCAACCCCGGTATCGATCACGTAACGAATGCCGGGTACCGTCAGCGAGGTTTCCGCCACGTTGGTGGACAACACAAGCCGCCGGCCTTTATGGGCCTGAAAAACCCGGTTCTGTTCCTGGTTACTAAGCCGGGAATATAACGGCAATACTTCGGTGTGTCGCAGCTCCGCATGCCGCAGCACTTTACTGAGGGCCCGTATTTCCCGCTCACCCGGCAGGAACACCAGCACATCTCCTGGGGGCTGCTTCTCCTTGCGTTCGTGCTGTTCGATCTCCTCAATGGCCGACAGTACACCGTCGGTCCAGCCCTGGTCCCGGTCGTCTTCATCCCCAGTCAGGGGCCGGTAGCGCACATCCACCGGATAGGTTCGGCCGCTGACCTCGATAACCGGTGCCTTATCGAAGAACTCGCTGAAGCGATCAACCTCAATGGTGGCGGAGGTAATGATGACTTTCAGATCCGGCCGTTTCGGTAACAGTTGCTTGAGGTACCCGAGCAGGAAATCGATATTCAGGCTTCGTTCATGGGCCTCATCGATAATCAGCGTGTCATAACGATCCAGGAAGCGATCGTGCTGAATTTCCGCCAGCAGAATACCATCGGTCATGACCTTGACCCGGGACGCCTCCGAGGTGTTATCGGTAAAGCGCACCTGGTAACCGATCTGCTGGCCAACCTGTTCACCAAGCTCTTCGGCGATGCGGGCGGCGACACTGCGTGCGGCAATCCGGCGCGGTTGGGTGTGGCCAATCAGCCCACGAACGCCACGGCCATGGTTCAGGCATATTTTTGGAATCTGAGTGGTTTTACCGGAGCCGGTTTCGCCGGCGATGATCACCACCTGATGGTTGCGGATGGCCTCGCTGATGTCGTCCACCCGATCACTGACCGGTAGTCCCGGCGGAAAGCTCGCAGGGCGGTGCAGCGCCTGACGCTGGCGCACCTTCTCAAGCCCCTGCTCCAACCAGTTTGCCATCTGTTCCAGGTCTTTCTGGCCCGGCTTGCCCTTGGTGCGGCCCACCCTGCGGATAATGCGCGCCGCCTCCTGCTGGTTGCAGATATCCAGCTGGTTCATCAAGGCCTTCACTGCCGCCTGAGGATTGGCAGCCGTGGATTGGTCGTTATCGGGCGTTGTTTTGTCAGTCATTGAACGGCAACGGACTCATGGATTGATGGATGCATCACAAGGCGCCACAGTCTAGCGGGAAATCCGAACGGTAGAAACACAAAGACCCTGCCTGAGCAGGGTCTTTGTGGGAAGCGGTGCAACCTGACAGTTGCGCCGTTTACTTGGCGTTGGCTTCGTCCCGCAGTTCCCGGCGCAGAATCTTGCCCACGTTACTCTTGGGCAGCTCATCCCGGAACTCAAAGTGCTTGGGCACTTTGTAGGCGGTCAGGCGCTCGCGGCAGAACTCTTTCAGTTCATTTGCAGTTACGCCTTCTTTCGTGGGCACCACATAGACCTTCACGGCCTCGCCACTCTTGGCGTCCGGAATACCCACAGCGGCACACTCAACCACTTTCGGATGGCTGGTTACCACGTCTTCAATCTCGTTCGGGAACACGTTGAAACCAGACACAATGATCATGTCTTTCTTGCGATCGACGATGCGGATGTAGCCGTCTTCCTGGATCAGTGCAACGTCACCGGTTTTCAGGAAGCCATCGTCAGTGAAAGACTTCTGAGTATCTTCCGGGCGCTGCCAGTAACCACGCATCACCTGCGGGCCTTTCACACACAGTTCGCCGGGCTCGCCGATGGGGGTTTCGTTGCCGTCGTCGTCAATGGTTTTCACCACGGTGGACGGGATCGGCAAGCCGATGGTGCCAATCTGGATAGCGCTGCGGGGGTTGAAGGTCACCACCGGAGAGGTTTCAGTCATGCCGTAACCTTCACTGATTTCACAACCGGTCACACGCTCCCACATTTTTGCGGTATCGCTGGTCAGCGCCATGCCACCAGAAGCCGTCAGCTTCAGGCCAGAGAAATCCAGGTCTTGGAAGTCCTCATTGTTACACAGGGCAACGAACAGGGTGTTCAGGCCAATGAAAGCAGAGAACTTCTGCTTCTGCATTTCCTTCACGAAGCCCGGAATATCCCGCGGGTTGGGGATCAGAACGTTGTGGGCACCGGCTTCCAGCATGATGCCGCAGTTCAGGGTGAACGAGTAGATGTGGTACAGCGGCAGCGGTGCAATCACCACTTCCTTGCCCTCTTCTACCTGATCTTCCATCATCGGGCGCACCTGGGTCAGGTTGGCCACCAGGTTAGCGTGGGTCAGCATCGCGCCCTTGGCGACACCCGTGGTGCCACCGGTGTACTGCAGTACAGCCAGGTCGTCCAGATTTATATCTACCGGAGTGAACTTCTCACGGGCACCGGCACTAAGCACCGCCGGCAGTTTGTGGGCAGTCGGCAGGTTGTAGGACGGAACCATCTTCTTGACGTGCTTCACCACAGCGTTCATCAGGGTACGCTTGATGGGTGAATGCATATCGGCAATTTCAGTCACGATCACGTGCTCAATGCCGGTATGGGGCAGCACTTTCTCCGCGTTGTCTGCCATGTTGGCCAGCACCACCAGCGCCTTGGCACCGGAATCGTTGAACTGGTGCTCCATTTCACGAGTGGTGTACAGCGGGTTGGTGTTAACAACGATCAGGCCAGCGCGCATGGCACCGAAGACAATCACCGGGTACTGGGTAATGTTGGGCATTTGCACCGCAATGCGATCACCCGGTTTGAGATCGGTTTTATTCTGCAGCCAGGCCGCAAAATTACGGCTCTGAGTATCAAGATCCCGGTATGTCAGGGTGACGCCAACCGCAGTGAACGCAGGCTTTTCTGCAAACTTCTTAACAGCCTGGTCAAAAACATCCACCATGTTCTTGTATTTCTTGAGATCTACCTCACGTGGAATGCCGGCGGGGTATTTGTCTTGATAGAACTGCTCAAAATCCATCACCATCTCCTGTCTGATTGGCGCTATTGGGGAGCAACCGGATGGGTTCAGAAACTCCCTGATTGTACTGTTCTGCCAAGGCCGAACTGGTCAAAAAATCAACCCGACAAAAGTCTCAGCCTTAAAAAGTCGGGAGAGAATAGCAGTTTTGTTAACGATGAGGTAGTTTTCAAAGCGTTAACCGGTACAACTGTACAACCCTTTCAAACACTTCTTCCGTCACCGGAGTCTGTGATGAGCGACACCCTGGATACCCTTGAAAATATTACCTATGACGAATTGAACGAGGGCGATTCTGCCACCTTCACCCGGACACTGACCGAAGATGAGCTGGTATTGTTTGCTGCGGTTTCGGGCGATGTGAACCCGGTACACCTGGACTCCGAGTTTGCCGCGGAGTCCATGTTCAAGGAGCGCATTGCCCATGGAATGTGGAGTGGCTCTCTGATTTCTGCCGCACTGGCCACGGTCATGCCCGGCCCCGGCACCATTTACCTTGAGCAGAGCCTGTCGTTCAAGCGCCCGGTCAAACTGGACGACACCCTGACCGTCACCCTCACCGTACTGCGCAAAGAACCGAAGAATCGCGTGGTACTCCAGTGCGATGTGCGCAATCAGAATGACAGCCAGGTGGTTACCGGCGAGGCGAAAGTCATCGCCCCCACCGAGAAAATCTTACTGCAAAAGCCACGCCTGCCGAAAATTACTATCGAAAGCTGAGGTCGGATTCTGTCAGCCCGGGAGGAAATCAATCGGGAACCGAACCTTCCGGGTTTCGACATTGTCAGCACCAAAGTTGAACATCTGTACCCGCATGGCAATGCGCTGCTCCAGGGCCGGGTTGCCCAGCTCTGAGCTGACCACCTGGCATGCGGACACCGAGCCGTCCGGCTCTATTACCAGCTCCAGGGTGACCTTGCCTTCCAGCGTCGGGTCCTGTCGCAGCTCCCGCTGGTACAGGCCATAGAGCACACTTTTCTGGGTATCGAACACCTGCCGGATATTGCTCATGGCCCGCTCACCTACCGACGGCCTGGCAGGAGTTGCCGGGGCGACGGCCACTTCCTTGGGCGCAGAGACGGTTTGCATGCTCTGTTCCGCCAGCTCCACCTCCCGAGTCGGCCCCTCACGGCTCTGGACTCCGCCGCTTCCAGCCAGTACCCGAGAGCGTCGGTCCTCCGGTTCCTGGCCATCGACCACGGCAGCACCGACGTTGGCGGTCCGGTTCTCAGGCCGGGCCGTTGGCTCGGGCGCCTTCAATGCCGCGAGCCGGTCTTTCATGGCGAACAAACCAGACCTCGCAGCGTTCTCCCTGGCCTGCTCGGTTGTCTGCTCTGTTGGCGCCGCAACTCTGGGCTCCGGACGAGGCTCTGGATCGGCCACGGCTGGTTCGGTTTCTGCCTGTTCAGGCGCGGGCTCAGGTTCCGGTACTTCAACCACAACGGGCCTGGGCGCTTCTACCAGTTGCGCCAGGCGCGGCGGAATGCGTTCTGCTTCTGATCGTTCCGGTTTGGGGATCTGCAGGTTGGGAATGATCAGCGCCGGCACCAGAAACAGCGCAAGCATGACCGCCAGTATCACACCGAAACGCGCGCTCTCGTTGCCATCCCTGCTCCACGGCAGGCGTGTAGAGTGCAACCCTGGCCTGCGCTCAGCCATTGCGCACCTCCGCCTCTACCGCCAGCCGGACCTGTCGGAAATCCTCGTCCACGCAGGTTTGCATGATCTTGCGCAGTAACCGGTAGTCGGTCTCTTTCGCCGCCATGATGGTGACTTCCAGTCCCTGATCTGGCACTTCCGCCCAGCGGCCCCGGCGATACGCCAGCTCCTCAGACAGGCCCGCAATGTGAGTGTCCGAGGCCTCAATACCGTCCAGCCTTGCCACTTCCCGGCCCTGAACCAGAATAGACCGGCCACTGATCTGCACGGTCAGATTCTCCACGGCTTCTTTCTCCGCCGTCGAGGTGGGCAAAGGCACGTCTGCCGTATTCTGCATGACCTTCACATCGGAGGAATTCACCATCAGAAAGAACACCAGAATGGTGAAGATATCCATCAGCGACACCAGGTTCAGGCCACCGGCCTTGTGCATCCTGCCGTAATGGCGTTGGCGCAGACGGGCGCGGCGTGATGCCTTCATACGCCACCTCCGTCTGCTGCCGGGGCACGCTGAGCCAGGGAGCGATCTTCGCCTGCATCCATCAGGGACACATCGGGGAACAACTCAGCCTCCACCACGCTGGCGGCAACGACTGCCGGGTAAGAGCGGACTGTGTCCATAACGGTTACCAGTGTCTGATAATCCACATCCGGGCCTACTTCCAGGGTTACGTCGGTCTTTTCGGGCATACGGGCCTTGATCTGCTGAAGAACAGTGCTGAGCCCCTGAAAGTCCTGGCCCCCATCCTTGACCGGAAGCACTTCAATCAGCCCACGCTCACTGTCGGCCACTTCCAGGCCACCCGGAATAACAGTGACCACCAGCCGGAAATTTTCAGAGGCTGGCGCCTGCCCGGCTTCCATCCCGGGAAAATTCAGCTCGATCATGCGGATCTGGGTGAATACCATGCCCAGCAACAACACCGGTACCAGCACAATCATCAGGTTCAGAAACGCGGTAATGTCCAGATCCGCCTGAGCCGTCAGCCTGCGATGTCTGCGTCTCATATCGCCATACTCCTGTTTACACTGGCTGAAACACGAAGTGCATCAGGCGGCTACCCTGCCGGCGTCGGGATCTGACACCATATTCAACAGCTTGACCCCGGCCATCTCGAAGCTGTCCACGATTTCATTGGTGCGGGTTTGCAACAGGGCATGGAACAACAGCAAGGGAATGGCGGATATCAGGCCAAACGCGGTGGTGTTCATGGCCACCGAGATACTTTCCGACAACAGGGTGGCCTTCTGGGCAGGATCGGCTGCGGCAACGGCGGTGAACGCCGCGATCAGGCCAATAATGGTGCCAAGCAGGCCCAAAAGAGTGGCCACATTGGCCAGGGTTGCCAGGTACTGAGTGCGCTTTTCCAGGCGCGGCAATACTTCCATCAAACCTTCTTCCATGGCGTATTCGATATCTTCGCGGCGGCTGTTATTCAGCAACCGTGAAATGCCCGCCCCGAGCACCGAGGCAATGGCACTGTCGGAGCTGGTTGCCGCCTTCATGGCACGTTGGTAATCCCGTTTTTGCAGGGCAGGCAGAATACCCCGCTCGAACGCCAGGCGATTGCGCCGCCGCACCGACCCCAGGTAAAGAAACCGTTCAAGGGTTATTGCCAGCCCCAGCGCCAACACAATGGCAATGGGGTACATGAATGGACCGCCGTCCTGAAAAAATCGAATGATGGTATCGAGCATGTCTTCGTCTCCGTTTACTGCAGGGTCACGGTTGGTTGGGGCCAGACACAGTTGCGGCTGGTTCCAGAACCAATGGGTTCAGGGATTCCCGGAACTGGCGATGGTTTTCCAGCACCTGAGGGGAAAGGGGTTGGTTAAGCTCCGGCGCCTGGCTATTGAGCTCTGCCCTGGGCCTTCTGGGCAGCGTCGGGTTCTGCCAGGGCAGAATGTAAAGCACCCTGGGGTCATCGTACCCCACGCTGGCAGACAAACCGCTCACTGTCAGGGCCGATTGCTCCCGGTCTTCGGCGGTGGCCGCCTGGAAAAAACCACTGGCCAGCACAACAATGCAGAGGCGGAGAAGATTCCGGCCGATGCTCATTGCAGCCTCCGCTCAAGGTCGGCGATCCAGCCGGCAACCAGCTTGTCTTCCTCAGCGGTCAACGCCCGGTATCGCTGGTAATGAACCAGCGCCTTATCAAGATTCAGTAGATAAAGCTCACTGATCACCGCCAGGTTGTAATGCAGCTGGGCAACGTCCGGAGCCGCCTCCACGCCCTGCTCCAGCAGGTTGGCCGCGTCCCGGAAACGGTTTTGCTGTTTCAGCAAAAGCGCCAGGTTATTGACCGTTGTCGCGTCGCTGGGGTCCAGGGCCACCGAGGTCTGCCAGGCCTTGATGGCCCCGGGGATGTCGCCGTTCTCATGGGCGTTCACCCCCTTTATGGCCCACTCTCTCGCCTGTTCCGGTGAATGCACAGGCTGCATCGCGGCCCGCTCGGGGGCTTTGCCGGGGCCAGTAGCGCAAGCGGTCAAACCCGCCAGCACTGAGATGATCAGGGCACGTTGCGCGTAGTGAAAACCTCTATGCACCTTCGTTCTCCTCCATGTTCCAGCTCATCCAGCGAAGTTCACGGTCGTAACGCCCTGGGTGCATGACGGCCAGCGCCTCCAGGCTCTGACCAATCCATTCATCAAAACCCTGGCTGGCAATGCGCCCGTGATTCCTGGAATGCAATTCCATTGCCCGCTCTTCCAGCGGCCAGGCTTCTTCTTCCAGAAGCATCTGGTATTGCATGGCTTCCAGCTCATTGAGTTCTGACGGTACCTCAGAAGCCATTAGGTCTGCCGCCAGGGTGCGATAGAGCTCGGCCCTTCGGTATAGCACCTCTGATGCCACAGTTTCTCCGGCAAAGGATTCCGCTTCGAGGAAATAGGCCTGGGCCTGCTCCATTGCCTTTTGCTTGCGTTCAAGTGCCCGCTCCAGGGGATGTTCCAGGCGGATGGCAGCAAATTCCTGAGCCACCGAAGCACCCAGGGCCAGCGCCGCCTTGCCGGCCCACAGCAGGGTTTCTTCCGAGTGCCACTGGCTCGCTGCTTCACGGGTGACCATCGCTTTCTGCTGGCGCACTGAATCAACACCGGATTCAATCAACCTCTGGCGCATGGTTTGCTGCTGCACATGGTCAGCCGCCGCATCCGGATCCGGAGCAACCGCCAGCCAATCCACATACAGGGCATTGCGCTCGGGCGATTCACCGGCCTGGTGGTAGAGCGCCGCAGCGCGTAGCTTCAGCGGCCAGGGTTCTTGCGCACGTTCAGAGGCAGCCATCAGTTCACCGGCTGCTTTCAGAGGTTGGCGGGATTCGTGGTAGGCGTAGACCAGCTTTTCACTGACCTCTTCCGTGAGCTCATGGGCCGGGTAGTCGAGCCGGAAACGGTTCAGCTCGTTAATGGCCGTTTGCCATTCAGAAGCCTTGAGCAATGCATTACTGGCATCAAAGCGCGCCCGGATGGCAATCTCGGTATTGGGCACAACGGAATTCACACGCTGGAAATGGGCGACCGCCACGGCAGTGTCGCCACGGGTCGCCGCTTTCTCACCCTGCCGGTAGATGGCTGTTGCCAGTTGCTCACGAATCTGTTCCGGTTCGTCCGGAGTTGTAGCCAGATCAGGCGCGCTGTCCACCAGCAACAGCGCCTGTCGCCAGGCCCGCTCTTCCAGCCCGAACTCCCCGGTTCTCTGGCGTACCCGGGCGGTCACCAGCCAGGTGGCATAACGTTCTTCGGTCTTTGCCGATTCAAGAACCAGTGTCGAACGGGCATACGCCAGTGCCTCATCATAGGCACCAACCTCGTACCAGCGGTTTGCCAGGTCAGCCCTCAAACCTGAAAGCCTGGGGTCCTGCGTGAAGGTTTTGCCGAATTGTTGCTCCTCACTGGATAACTCCGCCAAGACGCCTCTGGCTGCCCCGGCAGCGCTTTCCTCAAGGGTCGATTTCAACACCTTGATAGCAGCCCAACCCGCCTCGGCCGCATCGGGGTACCGCTGCTGGCCGCCCCCACTGGCGCCGTATGCGGCGCTGCGATAGTTCTCCAGAGCCTTGTTGCGGTTGCCGGCCTGTAACCGGGCATCGCCGGCCAGGTGCAACAGTTTGCCAGTGTCGCCGGAATGGCCTGCAAGTACTTCATAGTAGCCAGCCGCACTGGTCCAATCCTCTGCAGCATAATGGTAATCCCCCAGGAAGCGTGCATAGTCCCGCCAGAGAGCCTGCTGTTGGCCCTTCAACTCTTGAAACTTCGGCTGTGACTGGTACCGGGCCACATAATCTGCCCTCGCTTCACGAGCCTTACTGGTGTCGCCCTCCATCCGCCAGTAATCCACACTCTGAGCCAGGAAATCCGGAGCGGCTGAATGCTCGGGATAGTTCCCGGCGAACGCCTGGTTAATGCCAACGGCCAGATCAAAACGCCCTTCAAGGGCGTGCAAATCAGCCAGCCGGTCGTAAAGCAGGTGCGGCCAGGCCACTGGCGCTCGGTTGCCAAGCCACGCGGCCAATGTCGCAGAGTTGTCAGTCCGGGCGGCCATCAAAGCCAGCACTCGAAAACTGTCTTCAATCATGTCCAAACCAGTCTGCGGCGGATCCAGCAACGTGGCTTCGCTGGGCAGCTGTTGATCCAGCAATGCCATAAACGTCTCGGCCGACCGGTTCCAGGCCGCGGGCCCCTGTTTGAACTGGCTCCAACCCAGCATGTAACGGGCTTTCATGACCAGGTCCTGGTGACCGTCACCTTCAATCAACTGCCGATACCCGGTTTCCGCTTCCTGATACTCGCCGGCGTTATAGGCAGCTTCGGCAATCCGGAACCGGGCTTCCGGCACCAGTGATGAGCGAGGGTACAGGCCCACCAGCTGTCTGAGTCGTTGGATGGACTCTTCATGTTGTCCAGTCAGTGCATGGGCTTTGGCCATCTGATAGAGCAACTCGTCGAGTTTGCCGGAGAAGGATCCGCGGGCCAGGATGCTCTCATAGCTGGCCAGAGCCTCTTCATAAACCGCCGACTGCTGCTGATCGGAGAAGCCAATATCCTGGCCGGCACGGTCTCGGATGTTATTGAGGCGATTCAGCGCATCAATACGGACTTCAGGTTCGTCGGACTTCTCGAACAGTTTCTGATAGCGACGAGCCACCTCTTTCGGCGAGATTGCAGGCAGGGGGCGGCTTTCAAACTTGAGAAACACCGGGCGCATATCGCCCAGGGTTTCGCCATCCCGGCCAAGTTCCACACGGAACGATTCCTGGGCCTCTACGCTCCCACCTGGAACTGCAGATATCAGGATTACAGCGAGCGACAACCGACGCATAAACTGACGATTCATCGGGCAGCCTCCCCGATGTTTTCCAGCGCAAGATACTCGTATAGGTGCGCAATCTGTTGTTCGGTTTTACCCAGGGAGTGGGCCATCCGCTGCTCTTCAGCGGCAACCAGGGCCAGCGCTTTTTTATCAAGGTAGTCAGCAGCCCGGGTGCGGGCTTTGCTCACACGGGTCTGCAGGCTGGAGATCTCGTCCCGCAATTGCCGGGCCTCGGCAAGGTTGTCCCGCAACTGCTCTTGCCTGCCGGCTTCACGACGGGGCAAGGACGACAGACGCTGCCCTCCAGACTGAAGCAAACGCTGCAGCTGCCGAAGCCGGGCGATGTGATCTGCACTCAATGGGCGATCCGCAAGCTGTTCAAGTTGCCGGGTTAACGTGTCTTGCTGCTCCTGCAACGCGGTCCGTTGGCCGCCCCCACCACCATAATGGTTGTTTTCCAGGGCACCGATAAATACATCGAGATCATGCTTGCTGCTCTCCAGGGAGAACGCCAGATCATCAAGCCGGGCTACCCGACCAACCGCCGACTGCCCCTCGGCGCTCTCAAGGAAGCGAAGAAGGTAAGCCAGCCGGGGCTGGGTCAACGTTCGGCTGTCGGCAAGGAACCATTGGGTATCAACGCCCCGTGCGTCTGCCACCAGCGCCTTGTAGGCACCTTCAACACGGATTCGCTCTGCGAGCTTACCAAGCGTTACCCGCTCCCCTTCGTAAGCAGCGTTGGCAGCAAGCCAGGCTTCCCCGGCCTGCCCCGGATAGCCCGCCAGATCGTATCCACGGCCCATTCCGATCCAGGCATCGGCCACCCCGGGAAACGCCAGCGGGAATTTCTTGGCACGGTGCCAGCTCTGCATCGCCGCTCGGTGATTGCCCTTTTCGGACAGGGCGAAACCATGCAGGTACAGGGCCTGGGGGGTGTAATAGCTCTCCAGAGAGACTTTCTCAAGGAAGTCTGTGGCCTTGTCGTAATCCTGGTCGCGCACAGACAAATAGCCTGCCCGGAGATAAAGCTGATCGCGCAGATCCGCGCTACGGGCACTGTCGGGGTCTTTCGCAGCCATGGCCATGGCAACCCTCAAAGACACCAGGGCCCTTGATGGATCCAGGTCATCCCGGGCGAAATCGCCCGCCAGGTTCATATAGCCCACTGCGGCCCAGTAACCGTCGTCCATACTGGCAAGGTATTGGCCGGCACGATCCGTTTTTCCCTGCTGCCGCTGTGTTTCCGCAAGGTTTAGCAGTGCTCTTTGGCGAACCTCGCCAAATCCGGCTCGGACAACCTCCTGATACCACCGGTCAGCTTCGACCTGGTCCCCTCCCGTCTCTGCCAGTCGGGCAAGCTCCAGAGCGGCTTCGGCGCGATGAACGTTGCTGTTGAACACACGCTCCAGCAACCGTTTCGCCTCATTGGTCCGGCCACTGGCCAGCAACACTCGCGCGTTAAGGTAGTCGGCGGAATCGCCTTTGACCTGGCCGGCCAGAGGAATAGCCTGTGCGATATTCCCGGTATCCAGCGCAAACCGGGCAACACCAGTGGCCAGCTCTGTCGGCACAGACTCAGATGCGCCTGCCTGAGGCACCGCCAGCGTACAAACCACTAGCAAAGCCCGGGCAGCGCAATGAACGGTGCGAACAGGTCCCGTCATGATCGGCTACTTCCATTCCTGGAACGTGACTTCCGGCTCGTAGTCCGGAGCCCGGGCATCGAGATTCATCTGTAGCCGCAAAGTACCCGGACGTTTATCAAACCGGTGAACCACCTCACGGCGGACAAAGCGCTTGTTGGCAGCCCGGGCGTTGATCACCGTCTTCAGCTGGTGGTTGCCGTCAGCCATATTGCCAACGAATAGCTGCTGCACCCCACCCTGCTCCAACGACGTTCGTTCCGTGGCGCTGTATAGATGGGATGCTACGGGCTGATCGTTGATAAAGAGTTCAACAGAATCAAGATTGAGTGCCTGCCGGTTCCCCAGGGTCAGGAATACCGAGACACGGGTATCCACCGGGTGCAGCAAGCGTTGCTCAAGGGCATGCACCGATGCCGAATGACGGGTAACGTCCGCTGTCAGGCGGTCGATTTCATCGTCCAGCGATGAAGCTGAAACAGAGCCGAATGCCAGTGCGGCCATCATTCCGGATATCCAAAGCCCCTTGGTCCCTGGGACAATCCGGCAGTGTTGTGATTTTTGTTTGCCGAACATAATTTTCCTGCCGTGCGATCTCGGGCCCCGGCAAAACCGGGCACCGTTACAATTCGAAATAAAGAGTAACACCCGCTAACAACCAAGAACGGTATCCAATTCACCAAATGAAACTTTCGCCGGCAGTGGCGTAGGAATAAGTGTCGAGTTATTTGACAGAACAAAAGGCGGGAACGAAGAGGGCCAGTGGATATGGCCGAACTAAAAAGGTAACCAGTTGATAATTAAAGCCTATTTACCAGTGGCCCAAGGCTTGCTACGGGGAAAGCGGCGGGAGCGCCTTCTGGCAACCCCCGCTTGAATATGCCGAGCTTTGCCGATGCCCTCAACCGCATCGGCTTTTTTTTGATCCACCCACCTCGAACAGAACTACTTGCTCAGGTGTTTCATGGCGGATTCAAGCCCCTCAATGGTCAGTGGGTACATATGATTATTGACCAATTGCTTGGTTATGCCCAGCGAACCACCGCTACCCCAGTAACTTTCCGGTAGCGGGTTCAGCCAAACCACCTTGCGGAAATGCTCCGACACCCGCTGGAACCAGGTGGCGCCTGCTTCTTCATTCCAGTGCTCGATAGACCCACCGGGATGGGTAATCTCGTAAGGTGCCATGGTGGCATCCCCAACAAAGATAATCTTATAGTCCGGGGTGTACTTGTGCAGGATGTCCCAGGTGCTCAGGGTCTCATTCATGCGGCGAATATTGTTCTTCCACACACTCTCATAGATAAAATTGTGGAAGTAGAAATACTCCATGTGCTTGAACTCAAGCCTGGCGGCGGAGAACAGCTCTTCACATACTTTGACGTGTGGGTCCATGGAGCCGCCGACGTCGAAGAAGATCAGAACCTTCACCGCGTTGTGCCTCTCTGGCACCATTTTCAGATCCAGGTAGCCGGCGTTGCGGGCGGTGGAACGGATGGTGTCATCCATATCCAGTTGATCTGCCGCCCCCTGTCGAGCGAATTTACGCAACCGGCGCAGGGCCACCTTGATGTTGCGCAGCCCCAGGGTGATGCTGTCGTCGAGATCACGGTATTCCCGTTTTTCCCAGACCTTGACGGCCCGGCCGTGGCGGCCGTTCTTCTGGCCAATCCGGAAGCCTTCAGGGTTATAGCCATTGGCACCAAAGGGTGAAGTACCGCCGGTGCCAATCCATTTATTGCCGCCGGCATGGCGCTCGTTCTGCTCTTCCATGCGCTTCTTGAAGGTTTCAATCAACTCCTCAAGGCCACCCAGGGATTCAATCTTGGCTTTTTCTTCTTCGGTGAGGTGCTTCTCGAACTCGGCCCTTAACCAGTCGTCGGGGATCAGGGCTTCGAGCAGATCGTCCAGGTTCTCGATGCCTTCGAAATACGCTTTGAAGGCCCGGTCAAACTTGTCGAAGTGCCTTTCGTCTTTCACCAGGCACACCCGTGCCAGGTAATAGAACTCCTCCATGTCTGCGAACGCCAGGCGCTGCTGGATAGCTTCCAGCAGGTCAAGGAACTCTCGCAGACTGGCCGGAACCTTGGCCCGGCGCACTTCGAGGAAAAAATCGATCAACATAAAGCGAAACTCTTGCCAGAGATCAGTTGCGGCGACGTGCCATGAACGCCAGCTTCTGCAGCAGGTGGACATCCTGCTCGTTCTTCACCAGTGCGCCATACAGGGGCGGCAGTGCAGAACTGCTGTCTTTCTCTTGCAGCGCCTTGGCAGACAGCTCATCGGCCATCAACAGTTTCAGCCAGTCAATCAGCTCGGAAGTTGACGGCTTTTTCTTCAGTCCCGGCACCTTGCGCACGTCAAAGAACACTTCCAGGGCGTCACGCACAACCTGTTGCTGAAGGCCCGGGAAATGCACATCCACGATGTCTTTCATGGTGTCGTGGTCCGGGAAGCTGATGTAGTGGAAGAAGCACCGGCGCAGGAAGGCGTCTGGCAGCTCCTTTTCGTTGTTACTGGTAATAACCACAATCGGGCGCTTCTTCGCTTTCACGAACTCCTGGGTTTCGTAGACGAAGAACTCCATGCGGTCGAGTTCCAGCAGCAGATCGTTCGGGAACTCGATATCGGCCTTATCGATTTCATCGATCAACAGCACCACCTGATCATCGGCCTCGAAGGCCTCCCAGAGCTTGCCCTTGACGATGTAGTTGCGGATATCCTTGACCTTTTCATCCCCCAGTTGGGAATCACGAAGGCGGGATACCGCATCATACTCGTACAGACCTTGCTGGGCCTTGGTGGTGGATTTGATGTGCCAGGGAATCAGGCGCATGCCCAGAGCCGCGGCCATTTCTTCCGCCAACAGGGTTTTTCCGGTGCCGGGCTCGCCTTTGATCAGCAACGGGCGCTGGAGCGCGATTGCTGCGTTTACAGCCATCTGCAGGTCATCGGTGGCTACGTATTTATCGGTACCGGTAAACTTCATGTGTCTGTTTCCTGTTGGTTACTTTTTCTGATCTTCGTCGTCTTTATCGGTGTCGTCGGCTTCGGACTTGTCCGTAGCCTCGTCGTCCGCTTCTGATTCGTCCAGCTCCGGCAGATCATCAAACTCCGACAAGTCAAAGTCTTCAAGACCGAACTCATCATCGTCGTCTTCCTCTGGCTCTGGCTCTGGCTCTGGCTCTGGCTCTGGCTCTGGCTCTGGCTCTGGCTCTGGATCAGTTTCGGCCAAAGTCTCATCGTCTTCCGGCTCTTCGTTAACCGCATCATCGGCAACGGGAATCTGGTCATCTTCCGTTTCCAGAATCTCATCGCTTTCAAGCGATTCGGTCAGTTCCGGGACATCCTCGGGCTCCGGCGTTTCATCCGGTTCGCTGTCTGGCACAGCCGCTGCCACCACAGGGATCTCCGGCTCTTCCTCCAGCAGATCCTCCAGGGTCTCTCTCTCCGCTGCGGCGGCCTGCTCAGCCTCCGCAATGGACTTCTTCTGGCGCCAGGCGAAAAGCCCCAGCCCGATAATGGCCACCAGCAAGGCGGCACCCGCCCCAAATGCCCAAACCGGTATTCCCCACAACGTGCCTTTCTCCGGTACGTGAACCGGTTCAGGTTGTGGCTCCGAGGGCGCTTCTGCCTGTTCAGGCTCAGATTCAGGCACAGGCATTGGTTCCGGGTCCTCGACAGGCACCGGCGCCTCGACCGGTTCTGGCTCAGCCGGCGCCTCGGGTTCAACCTGTTCACTGAGATCAGGCACCAGAGGCTCAGACACCACCGCCAGCTCAGGCTCCTCGCCCGGCAAAGTGAAAGCGGTCATTGCACTGAATTTCCGGGAGAACGTACCGCCGTCAGCCACCACATCAATCTGGTACCGCCCGGGAGCAGGCAGACGCGTCACCGTGTCCCGATAAACGCCGTCTTCCGGTGGCTGATCACCAGACAGCACCTTGGTGCCCCGCCGGCCATCATTGGCGGTGATCGACAGGCTTACCTGCATCACGCCCAGAAAATCCGGATTCCTGATCTGCTCGGATTCCTCGAAAAACACGACCTCCAGATTGAACGGCGTTTCTTCCGAAAATTCTGGCGGCACCTCACTCACGGCCATGCGCAAGTCACTGACAACCGTCACCCGGCTACCTTGGCCGAGGTCTCCAACAATACGCCATCGCCCTGCGGCCGGTTCAGTTACACTAATCAGGTCGTAACCCGGCTCTACCGCCCACCGCACGTTGTCTGGCAGATTATTGGCCGTGAACGGCTCACCATCCGGCTCAGAGAGGGCCAGGCTTCGCACTTCGGAGTCGGAGCCGCCCGTGAGGATCAAAGCGGTAAATTCCCGGACGCCAGCATCTACGGCGAAGCCATCGCCCTCAATGGGAATCTGCTCCTGCGGTACGGCCGTGTTCAGAGCATCCGCAAACGCCAGATTGAGTGCTTCAGCGGTTTTGGCCAGTTGAAAGCTGCCGCCTGTTTCCCGGGCCAGGCGCTGCAGGAAGGTGATGTCTGCCAATTCCGACAGGCCAACGGTATGGATAGTGGCGCCTTTGGCTTTCAGGGAAGGCAGCAGGGTTTCAAGGATGCGCCGCTCCTCTTCACGGCTGGCAGCCTCTCCGCCCGGAATATCGACCTTGCCGTCACTCAGAAGAATCAGGTGGGTGTTTTCCAGGGTTCCGTCAGACAACCAGTCGTCGCTGGCCTTTTCCATAGCCAGCCCGAGATTGGTATAGAGGGCGACGGAATTGATCTGCTCGGAACGCTCAATAACCCTGTTACGCCAGGCATCATCAACAGTGGCGTGGGGTACCAGCATGTTGACATACTGGCCGAAGGTCCAGACACCGGCTTCAGCACCCGCTGGCAGCATCCGGGCCAACAAGCGCACCGCCGGCCGGCGAAGGTTCTCCGGGTCGGTTTCTTTCATAGAGCCGGAGATATCAACAATGATGCGCACGTCGGCCTGCTCGGGTAATGTCAGACCTGAATCCTGGGCACTGGACTGCGCTGGCACAAAACTGGCCAGCACCAGCATGAGGATTACCTGAACTCGTTTCATATCTACCCTTACCTGTTTGACATTTCGCACGTTCTTGGAGTTATTTGCGCACCAGCCGATACCGGACGAGATCCAGAATCCAGACCAACAACATCACCAGAGCGGCAATGCTGAAATTCAGCAGTGCCCTGCCCGCCGCGTCGGCGTCTCCCAGAATAAGTTCGTAACCGGCGAACAACCAGGCGGGAATCCACCAGCCTGCAAGCTCTGCAGACTCTACGGGCGTCAGAAATAAAACAACCATAGCCGACAACAGCAGCGTCCGCACACCATAGAATGGCAGTATCCGAAACAGCGCTTTCATCATGTAGAACAACACAACGAAAGCAACTGCATAGGCCGCCCAGAAAATTCCGTAAGCTAGTGAAGCATCAGTATCGATCATTACAGAACCCAGTGAATAATGTGGTCTTCCCAATCCTCTTCCGGCACGCTGTCCTCAGAGACGACTTTGCCCTGAACGGATACCCCGGCACGATGCACGGAATCCGGATCACCGGATCGCAAGGGGTGCCAGTCCGCAAGGGGCCGGCCTTCCGCCAACGTTCGGTAAGCACAGGTATACGGTAACCAGTGGTAGTCTGATACCGTTTCCGGTGTCAGAACCGTACAACCTGGAACTTTTTTCAGCCGGTCGGAATACACGGTACAACGGCAGGTTTGCGTATCCATGTAACCGCAGACCAGGTCGGTGTGGTACACCTCGCCGGTGTCTTCGTCTTCAAGCTTCTGCAGGCAACAAAGCCCGCAGCCATCACACAGAGATTCCCACTCCGGCCTGGTCATTTCGTTGAGGCGCTTACGCTGCCAGAAGGGAATCTCTGCGATCATTGTCCACGCCGCTCGATTTTACTCCGAAAATCAACAATGTAGGTTTCCTGCTCTTCCGGCATTTGCAAAAAGAAATCCTTCTCGGCCAATGCCTCCAGCACTTCTTTGCCAGTGGTCCTGGCAAGTTTTTTGTCTGGGCTCAACAGCAGATCCATGGCGTGAACCGGCTGCCCGAAGATCGAACGCAAGGCCTCGGGCAGGTCGTCCCAATTCTGGCCGCGGCGAACATAGATGTAGGTATCGCTTTTTTTACTGCTGCGAAACACCGATACAAATTCACGGTCTTTCATTGTGCGAGAAGCTCCTCAATTTCCGGGACGACCGGCGCCAGTATGTCTCTGCGCCAGCCTTCAAAAAACGGATTACCTGCCATGGTGCCATCTTCAATAACGCCTTCAAGGCGTTTTCTTGGCGCCAGCAATTCAATTGGTATATCAGTATCGTCTGCCACTTTTCTGAAGCAACGCTTAACTTTCTTGAACAGCGCCTGCTGATCTCGGGTCAGCGGCCTGGGTATGGGCTTCAGATCGGTGTGGTCGGCTTCTCTGGCACCCCGAACCAGTTCCAGCAGGTGTTCACCATAACGCTTTACAATGCCGCCCGGAACGCCCTGGACATCATTCAGGACTCTGAGCGAACCAGGGCAGCGCTCGGCAATGGCTATCAGCAAGCCATCATTCAACACCCGGTTTCGGGGGCGGTCCAACCGCCTGCACTCCTGTTCCCGCCACACCACCAGGGCCTGCAGAACCGCCTGCTGTTCCCGATTCAGTGTCCAACCGCCGCGAAGTTTCAGGTAGTGTTGCCCCGCGTCCTCCAGGCTGGCCGCTTCATCCGCAAAGCGCTGTGACTCGTCGGCCATAGCCTGTTCCAGCCCGCGCTGGCGCAAGCCATGGCAGACCCACTCATACACCGGTTGCAAAAAACGAATATCATCCAGAGCATAGCGCTCTTGTTCCGGGCTCAATGGCCTGGCTACCCAGTCGGACCGGGTAACAGATTTATCCAGGGTTTCGCCGAACAGGGTTTCCACCAGGCGGGCATAACCCACGGAAAACCCGGCACCGGCCAGTGCCGCGCCAATCTGAAGGTCCAACACACCTTTAGGCATCACATCCAGCCAGTGCCGGAACAGCTCAAGGTCTTCGCTCATGGCGTATAGCAGCTTTGGTCGCTGGCTATCCGCCAGCATCGCCCGAAACCGTTCAGAGGCCTCGGCTACATCCGGATCAATCAGCCAGAACTCACCGCCGCCGCCCAACTGCACCAGACCGGGAATGGGATAGAAAGTAGATACCCGCTCAAATTCTGTGTCCAGCACCACCGGTACCCCGGGCTCGAGGGCGTCCAGCCAATTGTCCAGGGTATCTGGCTCGCGAATCCAGCGAACAGTGTCAGGGGCCGGGGGAACGGTAACGGCCGGTGCGGAAAGAGTCATGAAGGAACCTGAGACGTTATTCAGACAGGGGCTTGCGGCCCCGGAATGCATGGGTAAGTGTAAAGCCGTCTACATAGCCCAGCTCGCCACCCACCGGGATGCCATGGGCCAGACGGGTGATCAGGATATTCTGGCCATCCAGGCGGTCGGCGATGTAGTGGGCAGTTGCCTCGCCTTCGACGGTGGGATTGGTCGCCAGGATCAGTTCGGTCACGCCTTCTTCGCGCACCCGCTGTAGCAACCGTTCAATACCGATTTCTTCCGGGCCCACGCCATCAATCGGCGACAAGTGCCCCATCAGCACGAAATAACTGCCCCGATAATCGCCGGCCTGTTCGATGGCAAGCAAGTCGGAAGGACTTTCCACAACGCAAAGGGTGCCGGTGCGCCTTTCAGGCTTCTCGCAGATATGGCAGATTTCGGTGTCGGAGAAATTCTGACAGCTGTTACAACGACGAACACCGTCCATGGCCTGGCTCAGAGCACCGGCTAGCCGGGTGCCACCGGAGCGGCCCCGCTCCAGCAGATGAAATGCCATGCGCTGTGCTGTTTTCTGACCAACTCCGGGCAAGCACCGGAGAGATTCAACCAATTCATCAACCAGGGGGCTGAATGCCATGAACGCTCCTCAAAGACTATGGCGGGCCGGGGCCAGGTTCAGAACGGCATCTTGAATCCGGGGGGCACACCCATTCCGGACATCATGCCAGACATCTTTTCTTTCTGATTTGCCTCAACACGGCGAACGGCATCGTTAACGGCCGCTGCTAACAGATCTTCAAGAATCTCTTTGTCTTCAGACAGCAGCGACGGATCAATGTCTACCTTGCGAACGTCGTGGCGACCGTTCATGGTCACTTTGACCAGGCCGGCACCGGACTCGCCTGTGACTTCCGCCTTTGCAATCTCTTCCTGGGCCTTCTGCATCTGCTCCTGCATCTGCTGCGCCTTTTTCATCAGGTCGCCCATGTTATTCATCATGTGTTTATCTCCTGCCTGTCTCTATGGGGCGGATACTTTCTTCAACCACCCGCCCTTCAAATCTTTCAACGATATTTTTTACCACCGGGTCCTGACGGATCGCTTGCTCTGCCGCTTTCTGCCTGGCAGCCCGCTGGCGTTCTTCCCAGGCGGCCGGGGTATGAAGCCCTGGCTCACCCTGCTCTATTCTCAGTGAAGTGGCATCACCGAAGCGCGATCTCAAGGCCGCCAGTATTTTTTCTTCATGGCGCGCATTCAGCAGCCGGGCGTGACCTTCATCCAGGGTTAACACCACGGTTTGCCCGTCCATCGCCATGGCACTGTAACTGGCGAGGTTGCCGGGCATGCCATTAATGTCCAATTGGCGAAAATCCCGTTCCCATACAAATCCGTCCGCAGTTACCGGCTCCTGATTTTCGACAACCGGCTCAACCTCCGGTTCCACCGGGCCTTGAGGTTGGGCTTCCTCAAATACCGGCGGTTCGGTGGGCTCAAGTGCAATATTACTCACCAAAGTCTCTGGCTCTTCAGCCTCCGCGCTCAGAGCCGGGTCGCCGGGGTCTGGATCCCAGGGTGGAGCATCCATCATGGGCGGCGCGGGTTCCGGTTCTGCCGAGTCAGCCTCGGCTGGACGGTGTGCTTGCGCTGATTCTGGAATCGGCTGCGGCTCTTGCACCGGCTCAGGATTCTGCGGGGGCATTGGCGCCTGCTCAGTTACCGGTGCAGGCTTTTGGCTTTGAGCTGGCGCAGGGTCTGGTTCCGGTTCGGCGCGCGCCTGGCCCTCATTGCCACCAGAGGCAATGGTTGGCGGCTCACGGCGATCAGCCCCGGGCCGGAAAGCCAACATCCGGAGCAGGGTCATTTCAAACCCCATACGGGCATCGGGTGTGATCGCCAGATCTTTCCGGCCCATCAATGCCGCCTGATAGAACAGCTGGGCGTCTTCCGCGCTCAACTGTTTCGCCAGTGACTGAACCTGGGCGGCATCCCCCAGGGCATTGTCGGCGCTGCCCGGCACCACCTGTTCCATGGTGACCCGGTGAAAGACTGATAGCAGATCCGCAAGAATGACCGCGTAATCCGGCGCAAAATCTGAAATGCGGCTGATCTCCGCCAGCAAACCGGGGCCATCCCGCTCAACCAGCGTTGCAACAATGCGCTCAATGTCGCGCTGATCAATGGTGCCCAGCATATTGCTGACATCACTGGCGGCCAGGTTCTGGTTGCCAAAGGCAATCGCCTGGTCGGTCAGACTCAGGGCATCACGCATACTGCCGTCCGCCGCCCGGGCAAGCAGCCAGAGCGCTGGTTCTTCAAAGGGAATTTGCTCTTCGGTCAGTACGTGCTTGAGGTGGCCTACGATGTGTTCCGGTGTCATCCGCTTCAGGTTGAACTGCAAACAACGGGATAGCACCGTCACCGGCAGTTTCTGGGGATCGGTCGTAGCCAGAAGGAATTTTACGTGCTCGGGCGGCTCTTCCAGGGTCTTCAGGAAGGCATTGAAGGACTGGTTGGTGAGCATGTGTACCTCATCGATGAGGTATACCTTGTAGCGGCCGCGACTGGGAGCGTACTGAACGTTGTCTGTCAGTTCACGCATGTCGTCAACACCGGTGCGGGAGGCCGCATCGATCTCAATCAGGTCAACAAACCGCCCTTCCAGGATTTCCTGGCAACTGCCACACTTGCCACACGGATTGGCGGTAATGCCTGTTTCGCAATTAAGGCAACGGGCCAGCAATCGACCGATGGTGGTTTTACCCACGCCCCGGGTGCCGGTAAACAGGTAGGCGTGATGCAGCCTCTGGTGCTCAAGCGCATGCACCAGTGCCTGAAGCACATGCTCCTGCCCCACCATGTCCTCAAAGGTTCGGGGGCGCCATTTTCGGGCTAAAACCTGATAGCTCATGATCCTTCAACTACTCAGAAAATCGAGCATAACCTTAGCATGGACCGTGATTCTAAAGAAGAAAAGTTGTTTCAGGGAACGCTGTTTCAAGGACAAAGGGGAGGGAAATCTGGGGGTGACCCCATCAGCAATCCCCCGGCACACACATCCACCGCTTCGGCTGCTCCCTTCCGGGCCTGACCGGGTTCACGGTTTCATGTTGCGGGGGCACCAATGGGGCCACCATAACGGCGTTCCGGGACTTTTACCCCGAAAGTGGCGCGCATGTTATCAGAAGGATATAAGGACTACAACGGCCTAGAGCGGCAAGAGCACTTCATCCTGCCGAAACCAGCAGGCAATGCTATAACGGGTTCGCCTTGCCGGCAGCACCTCATGGGGCACTTCCTCGCTCAGGAAGAGTACGGCACGGCCAGCTTCCGGGCGCACAAGGCCAATCGCCCTATCCTCTTCCCGTGGGCTGAACACCTGCAATTCGCCGCCGTCTTCAAGGCCCCAGTCGTCATTCAGGTAAAGCACCAGGCTGATCATCCGGGACGCTCGCCCGCGAAAGCTGTCGAGGTGGCACTTGTAAAAGTCGCCGGCCTGATAGGTCGCATAATGCGCTTCATACCGTTTAAGCCCGAGAAACAGCCTTTGATTGAGGCCAGCCATCAACTGGTCCAGAAACCTGAAAAGACTTGCCTGCGGTTTGGTGAACCCTTCCAGCCAGGCAATACTGTCTCGCCGAACGCTGCGATCCTTCACCAGATCCGCTCCACGCCCGATACCAGCCCGGCTCATCGCTTCGGTGCGTTCGAGAATCTTCACCTCATTGAGCAGGGCCGGCACCAAGCCCTCCGGCAGGCGGTCAGCAAGATCCAGCTCAAGCCAGGCGTGCTCGCTCAAGCCATCCGCCAATTGATCCAGCCACCTTGCGTCAACGCGATCAACATCGTGCGCGCCCGCAGTGCCCGCCAGCGAGCCCTCGCCCACTACCCGATCGAAATGTCCCTGGCCGTGTTCGAGCCGAGGCTCCGGCAGTGGAACAATAACCGCGCTCTGGCTATCAGAATCCATCAATACACCCCCTGAATTTTAGGCTATTGTATGATCAAACTCGCCGGCGCGGCGGATTTAATTTACTCTCTTGGTAAGCAGATACCCTTAAGGAAGTCATCGCAAAGGAAGTCGTCGCACGCCATGTCTGAAAGCAGTAACAAACCACCGGTCTCGGTTACACCGGGACAATGGTCGTTCACCCGCTGGCAAACCATCGGCCAGCTTGAGGCCCTAGAGGTGCACCATCCTCTGTTTCAGGCCACTATTTTCCTCCAAGGCGCACACCTGACTCACTTTTCCCCACGGGACCAGAACAATTGGCTGTGGCTGAGTGAGCTGGCCAAATTCCAACCAGGCCGGCCAATCCGGGGCGGCATTCCAATTTGCTGGCCCTGGTTTGGCGACCCAGCCAAAAACCCGCCGGAAATCCGGAAGCGGGTTCATGAACCGACTGCTCACGGTTTCGCCCGCACCGCCCTGTGGCGCCTGGAAGATGTACGCGAGAGTGCCCATGAAGTGGAGATCAGTCTGTCCCTGAATGCCAACGAGGATTTCGCCGAGCAATGGGATGGCCACGCACTCGTGCTGGCCACGTTCAGTTTCTCGGTCAGGGGTTGCCAGGTTGCACTGACCACCACCAACCTCTCACGCCAGCCACTGGCGTTCAGCCAGGCGCTGCACACCTATTTACCAACCGCTGACATCAGCCGCAACCGCGTGCTTGGCCTTGGCAACAGTCAGTACATAGACACCCTGAAAGACTGGGATTATTGCACTCAGGAAGGCCCGGTCTATTTCGAGGGTGAAACCGACAGAATCTATGAATCCGGCGAGCCCCTTACAGTGGTGACACCGCTTGGCAAACGCAAGCTGACCTCGGTGGGCAGTGATTCGACCGTGGTTTGGAATCCCGGCCCGGACAAATCTGCCCGGCTTTCGGACTTCCCCAGCAATGGCTGGCAAAAAATGCTGTGTGTCGAAACAGCCAATGCCGCGGGCGATTATCGGGTGTTGAATGAGGGCCAGAGCCACACTCTGGGTGTACTGATCGGCCGCATCTAACGGCGCCGAAAATCCAAATCCATCAGACAGGGAGCAGGCATGGGCCTGACATCGTTTCTCAAATCCAGGCTGGTACCAGCCGAACTGGACCAGCAGATAGAGCGAATACGCAAGCCAATCGGCTCACTGGGTTACGACCCCTGGGGTTATAACAACGAGGCCATCAAGTACGGCTTCTCCCTTACCCGGCAGATCTACGAGAAGTACTTCCGTGTTCAGGCCTCTGGCGTTGACAATGTGCCCGCCGAAGGCCCGGTTCTGATCATTGCCAACCATTCCGGCCAGCTCCCCCTGGATGGCCTCCTTATCGGCTATGCTTTGGCATCACGAAAAGACAACCCCCGCATTCCCCGGGCCATGATCGAGCGGTTCTTTCCCACCGTGCCCTGGCTGGGCAACCTGCTCAATGAGATGGGCGCCGTTCTTGGGGACCCGGTCAATTGCGCCAAGATGCTGGAGAACAATGAAGCGGTGATCGTCTTCCCCGAAGGGGTTCGCGGCTCCGGCAAACTGTACCGTGACCGTTATCAGCTCAAGCGCTTCGGTAACGGCTTCATGCATTTGGCCATGAAATACAACGCGACGATTGTTCCGGTAGGTGTGGTGGGTTGCGAGGAAACCATCCCTGCCATTGCCAATATAAAGCCACTGGCCAACGTACTGGGCGTGCCCTACGTTCCGGTGGCACTGCCGGTGATTCTTCCGGCCAAGGTACACCTGAACTTCGGCCCACCCATGCATTTCGACAATACCGAAATCCCGGAAGAACAGGTGACCGAGCGGGTGGAAGCCGTCAAGGCTGAAATCAGCCGATTGATCGACAAAGGGCTTAGTGAAAGGAAAAGGCTGTTCTGATGACCACCAAACGCAGACCCCACATCCTCGTGACTGGTGCCGCCGGCGCCCTGGCTCAACAAGTCATCAGCCGCCTCAAGGAAACCTGCGACCTGGTCGCCGTCGATTTCCGTGAGCAGGTGTACCTCGGAGATGACATCCCCAGCTATTGCATCGACTTCAACAAGCGAGTTTTCGAGGACCTGTTCAGGCGATATCAGTTTGACGGCGTGATCCACCTGGGCCGGATACTGTCCAGCCAGCTAACGCGCATGCGCCGTTATAACGCCAACGTGCTGGGCACCCAGAAGCTGCTGGACCTTTCCCAGAAGTACGGCATTCGCCGGGTGATTGTTCTCTCCACTTACCACGTATACGGCGCCGTCGCCTACAACCCGGCCCTGATTGATGAATCCGCCCCTCTCAAAAGCGCGGGCCTGAGCGCGGATCTTGTGGATTCCGTGGAACTGGAGAACCTGGCCAACATTTACCTCTGGCGCTATCCAGAGCTGAACATCACCATTCTTCGGCCATGCAACATCGTGGGCCCCGGTGTGCGAAATTCCATGAGCTCACTGCTGGGCAGCTCCCGGGCTCCGGTGCTGGCCGGCTTCTCGCCGATGATGCAATTCATCCACATAGACGACATGGCAGATGCCATCGTACTGGCCTGGAACAAACCCGTAAAAGGCGTGTTCAACGTCGCCCCCCAGGATTGGGTAGCCTATCAACAGGCCCTGAAACTTTGCGGATGCCAGCGCATTCCACTGCCATCCATTCCCCCCGTCGTTCCCAAGGCGATTTCAAGAATTCTGAACCTCAGGAGCTTCCCGACTTATCTGATGGCGTTCTTCAAGTACCCAGTGGTGATTGATGGCCGGGCCTTTGCCCGGGAGTTCGGATTTACCCCCAAACGTCAGTTGAAAGATATTTTCCGTTACTATCGGGACAACAAACGGCCAGTGTGAACCAGGCCGGGAAAACGCCGATACCCGTAGACGGAACCGGGAGTTCAGAGCTACCCTGTACAGAATAAGTACAGAATCCAGGTTCAAGGAAAGGCCGAATGCTCAGGGACATCAGCGTGATCAGCTACGGTGCGGCGGCAGCATTGTTCGCGGTGCTGTCTGTGCTGATCGCTACACGTTATCTGCGAAGGGATCTTGACCGCGCCCTCTTCCTTGCGGCGTTGGTCACCACCTTGTGGGCAAGCACCCTGGTCTCCCAGAGCCTTTGGGGGCACCCCGGCTTTTTCGTACGTTACCTGCTTGAATTGCTCAGAGATACGGCCTGGATCCTGCTGCTGTTCGCCATGCTTCGGGACGCTTTTCGCCAGGGCAAGCTCGCCAGCCAGCTCAAAAAAGTGCTTGGCGCCTCCCTCTTCATACTGATCGCAACCCTGCTGACCCTCGGCAGCCTTGAATTTATCCTTGGCCTCGCCCTGCTGGATGGCAAAACCAAAGTCATCGGCCAAATCGCCCTGGCCCTGCTCGGGCTGTCACTGGTGGAACAGATCTGGCGCAACGCCCCCGGCTTTGGCCGGTCCTCCATGAAGTACCTCTGCATTGGTGTTGCCACCATCTTCACCTTTGACTTCTTCATGTACGCCGATGCCCTGCTGTTCGGCAAAGTCGCCGATTCGTTCTGGAATGCCAGGGGCTTCGTCAATGCTGCATTAATGCCGCTGTTTGCCGTCAACATTATCAATACCCGCAAACAACCGGTGGATTTCCAGCTTTCGCGCTCCGCGGTATTCCACGTGGGCACCTTCCTGTTCGCCGGCGGGTACCTGTTGTTCCTTGCCGTAGGTGGATACTACGTTCGCGCCCTGGGGGGAGCGTGGGGCGAAGCCATGCAGGTGCTGTTCATCAGCGTTTCCCTGGCATTTCTGGTCACCCTGTTATTGTCGAGGCGAATCCGGGCCAAGCTAATGGTGTTCATCAGCCAGAACTTTTTCGACTACAAGTATGATTACCGGAATGAATGGCTGAGAATGACCCGTGAACTGGCCGATCTGAGCAATGATCCTCCCCTGCCCGAGCGCGTAATCCGAATTCTCGCAGGCCTGGTGGAGAGCAACGCTGGCGCCATCTGGCTTCGCAGCGACCAGGGCGACTACCTGCTGAATGCGAGCGTGAACCTCGCCACGCCAAAATACACCATTATCGATAGTGATTCCGAACTGGTCCGTTTTTTCACGGATCGGGAGTGGATTATTGATCTGAACGAATACCGGTCCGACCCGATAAGCTACAACCTGCTCGAGATTCCTGACCCCATCACCAACACCCCAGACGCCTGGCTGATTATTCCCCTGTACCTTGGCAACGAGCTTTACGGCGTTGCCATGGTGGGGCGCCCCTATTCGAAAGTTGAGTTGAACTGGGAAAACTTCGACCTGATCAAAGTGGTAGCCCGACAGACCTGTAACCTGCTCGCCCAGATGGATGCCCAGAACCGCCTCTCGCGGGCCATGCAGTTCGAGGCTGTGAGTAAAGCCTCAGCATTTATGGTGCACGACTTGAAAACCCTGATTGCACAGCTGTCGCTGCTGGCTAAAAACGCCCCCAAGCATCGAAACAACCCGGCGTTTATCGACGACATGATCGCCACCACAGACCACGCAGTACGCAAAATGGCCAACCTCGTGGACCACATTCGCAAGCCTTCCAGCCCGGCGGAAGAAAACCGGAGCCCGATAAACCTGACCGAATTGGTCCAGGAGCTGATCGCCCATCACAGCCACCGGGCGCCGGCACCTGCCCTGCAAGGCAGCCCAGACAACATTTTTGTGTCTGCGGATAAAGAACAGCTGCGGAGCGTGCTCAGCCACCTGTTGCAGAATGCCCAGGATGCAACCCCGGCAAACGGCGACATATCCATCAATCTTAAAACCGCCAAAGGCAATGTTGTGATCTTCATTCAGGACACTGGCACTGGCATGACCGACGACTTCATCCGCAGCCAGCTGTTCAAACCATTCGAGAGCACAAAGGGCCTTACCGGCATGGGAATTGGCGCCTACCAGGCCAGAGAATACATTCAGGAATTAGGCGGCAATATTGATGCCACCAGTGAGCCAGGCGTTGGGTCTTGCTTCTCCGTCAGGATTCCTCTGCTCACGTCCGAAGCCAAAATACGGGCTGCGGCCCCGAGTGTGCCAATTCAGGAAACCGTACACCCACAGAAAACCGTCAACTAATCGTCACCCGAAGGTATTTTTCTGAATCAGCATTGCAAAGTGTCAATTTTCAGTTAAGAATCATAACCATGGAAATGCCGGTTCAGCCAATGGTGGCAGCCGCGCCGTACACAGACCAAAGGATTGAGTGTTGTTGTGAAGCAGCTACTGATTGTAGAAGACGACCCCGGCCTGCAGAGCCAGATGCGCTGGTGTTTCAGCGACGACATTGACGTATCTGTTGCCTCAGATCGTGAGGCCGCGCTCACGGCCCTCCGACGCCTTGAGCCCCAAGTGGTTACCCTGGACCTTGGCTTGCCACCGGACCCAGGCGGAGCCTCTGAAGGCTTTGCCTTGCTGGAAGACATTTTACGCCTGGCACCCATGACTAAAGTGATCGTCGTGACCGGCCGGGAAGACAAAGAAAACGCGGTCAAAGCCATTGGCATGGGCGCCTCTGATTTCTACCAGAAGCCGCTGGACGCAGACATCCTTACTTTCGTGGTCAACCGCGCGTTCCGACTCGCAGAGCTCGAGAGAGAGAACCGTGAACTGGCCGGCCAGGGCAACGGCACCAGTATCAAAGGCATTGTTGCCGCCAGCCCTGAAATGCTCGCTATCTGCCGTACGGTTGAAAAAGTCGCCCCTGCAGACGTTACTACTCTAATTACCGGAGAAACCGGCACTGGCAAGGAACTGCTGGCCAGGGCACTGCACGACCTCAGCCACCGGGCTGACAAACCTTTTGCCGCCATCAACTGTGCCGCCATCCCGGAGAACCTTCTGGAAAGTGAGCTGTTCGGCTTTGAAAAGGGCTCGTTTACCGGCGCGACGCAATCGAAGAAAGGCAAAATTGAAAGCGCCAATGGGGGAACCCTGTTCCTCGATGAGATCGGGGACATGCCCATGGCCCTGCAAGCAAAACTGTTGCGGTTCCTGCAGGAACGAGTGGTAGACAGGGTGGGTTCAGTCAAACCCATACCGGTAGACGTCCGGGTGGTCTGCGCGACCCATAGAAATGTTCAGGACCTAATCAGTCAGGGTGAGTTCCGGGAAGACCTTTACTACCGGATCAGTGAAATCACCCTGGATGTGCCAGCCCTGCGGGAACGTGAAGGCGATGCTCTGGTAATAGCCCAGTCGTTGCTGAAAACCCTGGGCAAGCAGCTCGACCGACCCAACCTGTGTTTCTCCGAAGACGCTGTACAGGCCATTAATGCCTATGGCTGGCCAGGGAACGTGCGGGAGATGATCAACAAAGTGAAACGGGCCATCATTATGGCTGACGGCAAACGGATTACCGCAGAAGACCTGGTGCTCCCCGCCGACGGCTGTGAAGCTGACTACCAGTTAAACCTTCGCCAGGTTCGTGAAGCGGCGGAACGTAAAGCGATCATGCAGGCGTTGACTACCAGCAACTTTAATATGACGCAGGCTTCGAGACTGCTGGGGGTCACCCGCCCAACGCTCTATAACCTCACAGACAAATACCGGATTGAGACCTCCACCGCGACAAGCGGTGTGTGACCAACCCCAACGGATTCAGAACAAGACCCCGATAAAAGGAAGGAACAGGGCATGAAAATCAGTAACGTTGTAAGAGTGTCGCTGCTTTCAGCTGCCATTGCTTTCAGCCTCGCTGGCTGTAACAGTGAGCCGGATATGTCACAGGATGACATCCAGTACATCAGCCATCTTGACCAGGCGCGTTTTTTCCAGCGCCAAGGGGAGCTGCGAGCGAGTACCATTGAGGCTCGCAGTGCCATTCAGATGCAGCCCGAACGCATTGATCCCTACTTTGTCATCATCAACAACCTGCTCACCGCAGGTGATGCGGTAAACGCCGAGCGCCAGCTTGATCAGTTCCTGGAGAACCGCTCTGAAGACGCGCTTACTCAGTCCCAGATGAACCAGGCCGCGTTGATCCGTGCGGAATCCAGGATATTGCAGGGCAAAACCTCAGAGGCTATCCAGGCGCTGGATCAGATCACCTCGCCCTCTCGCGACCAGGAACTTAAAGCGGACAATCTGAGGGGCCAGGCCTGGTTGGCCGCTGGAGAGTTCGATCGGGCGGAGACGGCCTACAACGATGCCCTTCAACGCAACGATCAGAATGTCACCGCTGCCGTCGGGTTATCCAGAATCGCCGCCGCCCGTGGCGATATTGCTCAGGCTCGCGAACTGCTGAGCCAGGCCGATTCCATTGATTCTGACCATGAGGACGTGTGGCTTTGGAAAGCGCAACTCGCGCACTCACAGGAACAATGGCCCGAGGCAGAGCAAAACTACATTCGCGCCTTGGAAACCATCGGTCAGTACGATGTGATGACCTACCGTAAGTACCAGACCATCTCGGCCCTGGTGACCGTGCTTCGCCAGCAAGGCAAGTCGTCAGAAGCTTTTGTCTATGAGGAAATTCTGGCCAAATCCGGGCCTGGAACCCTTAAGAGCAACCTGGAAGCTGCTGCCGCCGCCTATAATGAGGGAGACCTGGATAATGCTGCGCGATTCCTGCAAGAAGTGCTGAACCAGGCGCCCGGGCACCAGCAAAGTGCCCTGATGTTGGGTGTTATCCGTTTCCGCCAGGGGCGCACTGAAGAAGCTTCTAACCTTCTGGAACCTCTCGCAGATATGAATGACACCGACGGTGTGCGCAAACTGCTGGCCGCCACCCGTATTTCCATGCGAGATCCCCAGGGCGCTAAATCGCTGCTTGATGATCTGAAGGACCGCGACAGCGACCCGCAAACTCTGGCTCTGGTCGGCATCGCCTCTCTCGCCAGCGGCGATGACCAGAGTGGGCGCCAGCTCATCGACAAGGCGCTGGAACTGCAGCCAGACAACAGCAACCTTCGGCTGCGCTACGCCACCTACCTTGCCCAGCGTGAAGACTATGACGCCGCCATCAGCCAGGCTCGCCAGATTCCAGCGGAGGCCGCGGAATCAACTCAGGCCACAATACTCTTAAGCCAGGCACACATGGCGTCGGGTAACCCCGATGCGGCACATAAAGCCCTGGACGACCTGCTACGCAGAGAGCCCGCCAACGTGAACGCACTGATTGCAAAAGGCAACCTGGCCGGCAACACGGGAAACATGGACAACGCCCGCACGTTTTTTGAGCAGGCACATAAAGCGGCACCCGATAACCCGACACCCTTGGTGGGGCTAGGCAACTTGGCCCGGCTGCGCGAGGACAACGAAACCGCCCGGGAACTCTACATACAGGCAGTACGGCTGTCGCCTGATAATCGTGGTGCGCTGCAGGCCATCGCTAACCTGCTGCCCCGGGACGAATTGACCGAACTGATGCGAGACATACGGGAGGATAACCCGGAGGCCGCAGGACCCCGCCTGATTCTTCTTGAGACTGCGCTCATTGAGAACAACACCTCAGAAGCGGATGAGCTCACGGCCCAGCTGATGGAACGGCAGCAAGAGGATGCGCCCTCCCCCGCCGAGCCATTGGTGGCCACCGTTTACGACGGTATAGCCACGCAAATGGCACAGCGTGGACAAACCGAACGGGCACTGCAAATCCTGAATCGTGGCCGCGCACTGTTCCCGGATAACGAAGACATGGCTCTGAAAGTGGCATCTATCGAATTCCGTAATGGTAACACCGCCGCCGCACGGGACGCCCTCAAGGATGCAAAACAACACAGCCCCGAATCCCCCGGGCCATATCAGCTTGAGGCCAGCTATTACGAAAGCCAGGGAGAACACCAACAGGCGGCCGAGCTTTACCAGCTCGCGCTGACCAAACGGAACACACCGGAACTGCAAGTGGCCCGGGCCAGAGCACTCAGCAATGCCGGCCAGTCCGCAGCCGCCCTGGCATCTCTTGAGAGCGCGATGCAGCAGTTCCCGAGCAACACCCGCATCATGCTCAGCCTCGCCATGGCACACCAACAGCAAGGCCAGCAAGACAGTGCCCAGGCAACTTATGAACAACTGGTATCACTCAGCCCAACCAATGCAGTAGCGCTTAACAATCTGGCGTGGTTGTATTACGAGGCTGGTGACAATCGCGCTTTGGATACCGCCCAGAAGGCCTACGAGTTGGTTCCAGACAGTGCAGCAGTGGCGGATACCTATGGTTGGATACTGTTTGAATCCGGTGAGCGCCAACAAAGCCTTGGAATTCTTGAAAAGGCCCATGAGCTGGACCCAGCCTCCCGGGAAATTGCGATGCATCTGGTTGAAGCATACCGCGCAGCCGGCAGGGATGACGACGCCCGGCGGATTCTGACCAAACTGGATAACGAGGCCTGACAGAGAGTAACGCTATAAGCGCAAAGGGCAGATAGCGAAACGTTCCTAAGACCGAGTGGCAGCCATAACATACTGCAACAATACTTTACACAATGTATCGTTGCGCAAGGAAGGTGAGTTATGGCTGCCAAGAAGATTCTCGGCCTGGGTGTGGTGGTGGTTTTTCTCGGTGGTTGCCAGAGTTGGCAGTTTCGGGACATTGAAAAGTTACCGCCTACTGCTGCTATTCCGGAAGTCAGCGAACCGGGAAAGGTGGATGTCTGGTATTTTGACGGCATATCGGGCAACTATGTTCAAAGCATGGTAGATGCCGAAAAATTTCCGGACTCACCTGATGAAATCACCGAACTGAATCAATTAATGCGCGCAGCGAGCCGGGCTAACAACTACGGCACCCTGATCCGCGGCTATGTGGAACCGCCCGCGACGGGTGGATACACCTTCTACATTGCAGGTGACGACGAAACCCAGCTCTGGCTCTCCCCCTCCCAGTCCCCTGAGGATATCGTTCGAATCGCCTCAACCATGGCGACCCCCCTGGATAACTTCACCCGCTACAGCTCGCAAACTTCGGGCATTCATTACCTTGAGGCCGGGCAAAAATACTACTTCGAGCTGAGACACAAAGAAGGTGGCTGGGATGACCACTTTACCGTGGCCTGGTCCGGGCCCGGACTGAATCAACAGGTGATCGACAGCCCTTACCTGCACAGTTTTGCGCAAACAACCCCAGGCGCCCAACCCAAACTGACCACCGAAGAAGCCTACGAACTCGGCTACCGTATTGGCTTTTTCGATGGCGAAAAAGGCTTATCATACAACGCGCAATATCCACCGCTGGATGAAGATGGCGACGGACTCTACGACAATTGGGAAATCTATTACGGCCTGGACCCGACAGATCCAACGGATGCGATGTCAGACACCGACGGAGATTTGCTCACAGCACTGGACGAATTCTGGGCGCGCACAGACCCCAGCCTTGCAGATACCGACGGTGATGGTATCCCCGACGGTTACGAATACGCTTATGGCCTCGATCCCACAGATCCAACCGATGCGTCACGGGACCTGGATGGAGATGGATACTCTGTGCTCAAGGAATACCTGGCGGGCACAAACCCACTGGATCCTGAGGATTTCCCTGCACCTGAAGCAACCTACCAGCCAGGATACGTTGGCCAGTATTTCACAGGCGTAAACTTTGACAGCTTTGTTTACACTCAGCGAGACACTGCCATTAATTTCAACTGGGGAAGTGGCAGCCCGTCTGCCAATATGCCCAATAATAATTTCAGTATTCGGTGGCAGGGCTGGTTTACTCCACCGCACACGGAAGGCATGCGCGAATACACGTTTGCCACAAGAACGGATGACGGTGTTCGCCTTTTCCTTGATGGCAACCTGGTCATCAATCAGTGGAAAAACCAATCCGCCACCACCTATACCAGTACAGCCAGCCTCCCGGCCGAGATTCCCGTAGCGGTAACTATGGAATATTTCGAATCAGGATGGGATGCCTCTGCGAGTCTGGTGATATCCGATACAGCGACCGGGCAAAACCTTAACCCGGAAAACGTGGTGCAAACCCTCTCTCTTGATAGCCCCACCAGCGACAGCTCACTCAACGACGGCATAGACGACCTGTACAAGCTCCGATTCGGCTTACCGCTGCTACAACCTGTCGCCGATCAAGTCTTTAATGACAGCGGTATTACCGTGTTGCAGGCTTACCAGTCAGGACTTCACCCGTACACACTTGAGACCGTATCTGAACCGGATGCGCCGGTAACCAGCGAACCATCTGATAATGGCGCCAGCGCGGGCAGTGTCACGCTATCCTGGACTCCGCCCCTTACACGCGTAGACGGCAGCAGTATCTCACTCAGCGAAATCTCCGGGTATTTGATCAACTACGGCCAAGCGCCAACAAACATGCCCCAGATCCTGGAGGTTCCAGCGGGCACAACTGAAGCAAGGATAGAAGGGCTCTCCTCGGGAGATTGGTACTTCACTATAAGGGTGATTGACACCAACGGACTGAGTAGCGAACCGTCAGATCCAGTTCAGTACAGTGTGCAGTAAAAGAGAGATCGTCGAATTAATTTACATCGTCCAGATTGAAGAAAGAATTAATTCCTTAAAATCAATGGGTTAAAATCTGGCACGCTATCTGCTTTGGTCAAAGGGTGTTGTAAAAATTCGACCACTCACTGGAGGAGTGACTCAAATGAACAAACTTATGCAAGGCATCGCACTGGCAGCCGTCATGGGTGTTTCAGGACTGGCACAGGCGGCTTATATTGATACGGTGGCGAACACTGCCCCCGCTGAAGCCCCTGTCGGCGTCCCAGGAAACAACGATTACGCGAATGGCACAGGCATTCCCGGTGGGCTTTTTACTGGCCCCCAGTATTACGACACCACTGATACTGTGTTGCTCTCACACTCACTGGCATCCGTATCGGAAGATCCATTCAAGCTGACTTTCACCTATTTGGGTAAGGAAGCGGGTTATACCGGCTCATTCCTCTACGAGGGTTCAGAAGTCTTTAATACCGCAACCAGCCCACTTGGAGACACTTTCAGTGTTATCTACAGTGGCGGACTTGGCAAGCTTGACTTTGGCTTCTCCTCAGACGCTTGGGGTGCATTTGCAGGTTCGGTGTCTAACCAAGGCGCAGGGAACTTGGCCGGTGGCTACAACTTCTCTATCTTTGAGGTGGGAGAAGATTGGTTCATCCTGAGTCTGGACGACAACAACCAAGTCGATGATAACCACGACGATATGCTGGTCATGGTGAAAGCCTCCAAAGTCCCTGAGCCCGGCACCCTGGCTCTGTTGGGCCTCGGCCTCGCCGGTATCGCAGTGCGTATGAAGGGTCGTAAAAAAGCCTGACATGCAACTCTGTGCTACGCTTTAAAGCCCTGCCCTCGCAGGGCTTTTCTCTTTCTGGTGGTCACCCATGGACATCCTCATCGTTTATGCCAGCAGTGGGCGTGGGTTAAGAAAAGATGCTCTTATCCTTGAGTCTGCACTTAATTCTCTTGGGCATAATTGCCAAGTAGACCCATTACCACCAACACCGGAATGGCAAAACCAACTATCACATTATCGGTACCAATTACTTAGTAAATATCTGCCTAAACCCTTTAGGCGCCTTTACTATGCTTTACGAAACGGTATCGCCAAATCGATATCAGGACAATCAAAATCAGACCTGGTAATCCACCTTGAAAACCCCCGAATATCTCAACTACGCCGAGGTAAACGCCATTGGCTGATTCCAAACCAAGAGTGGTTTATTGAATCCCGTATACCCTATCTCCAGAGCATTGACCGAATTCTTTGCAAGACTCAACACGCTGCCGAGATCTTTTCGCGCTGCCATTCGGACGTGTTGCATATTGGCTTTACCGGCGGATCCGCGATATCCGGACCTTGTACTTCCGACAAAAATTATCGCCTTGCGCTGCATGTAGCAGGTAACAGTCAGTTCAAAGGAACCACAGCAGTATTATCTTGCTGGTCGCGC
The DNA here is from genome assembly GCF_052380025.1 of Marinobacter sp. NSM. NCBI lineage: Bacteria > Pseudomonadati > Pseudomonadota > Gammaproteobacteria > Pseudomonadales > Marinobacteraceae > Marinobacter > Marinobacter sp. NSM. The sequence continues at coordinate 389,263 of NZ_JBQTCK010000001.1, read as the reverse complement.
CACCCCGAATGGCCAAAACTGGTAGTGGTTTCACAACATGTAGATAGCTCTGATTATCCCCACCAGAACATCGAGATCCGGAGTAATCTCACAGACAAGGAAATGAAAGCACTCTGGCAGGAAGCAGGATTTGCAATTCTACCGTCTGAGGTAGAGGGTTACGGACAGGTACTGGCGGAAGCTCTCGAAAACGGTTGTGTTACCATCACCACAAACGCACCACCAATGAACGAACTGATTGACAAAAGCCGAGGCTACCTGGTAGAGCCAAACAATACCCGAACCTTTCGGCTGGGAACCAGGTACATGATTTCAGAACAAAGCCTTGATACGACAATCAACACCGCCATAAACGAAACACAGGAAACTCTTGAGAGGACTTCAGCCAATGCCGAACAATGGTATTCCTCAAACCACAAAGCTTTTATTGAAAACCTCCGAGTAGCTGTCAGCGATTTGGTCGAACAACCTGCCGATAAATACTCTCGTTAGGGAACATAATGTTGATCTATAGATTCGACAACACGACTGAATGTGCCCAAGATCAATTCTTCCAGTCGCTCTAGCCCGTTACAGTCTTCGCAAGAAACCCCATAGATTATCAAGGACGCATCCTCTCGCGGATTGACGAATCCCCGAATCTGGGCCAACTTGGCCTTAAGGTCATCAGTTTCCCAAAGCCCTTCGACATAGTATGTATAGGCCAAGTGTAGCCGTTCACCGGAAACTCTGTCGCGTAACGTAACGCCTCGCAAGGATACTGCCCCAGGGGCGCCCACTGTAAAGACGTTTTCAGGATGCCACCTCTCACGGTCATATAAGCGATTAGAGTACTGAACCAACTCCGCTGAGTGCCTTTGAAAATCATAACTATAGATACTTACTAAAAGCCGTTCAGCCAAGCCTTGATCCGGCTCAACCCGCCCTCGTTCAAATAGCGTCTGCACATATACTCTATCGGGATTGCGAACCTGAGGTCTCCACCCCTCAAGATTACTGGAAAACAACGAACCAAACTGCTCACCATCAAGCCGGAGATTAATTTGGGCTGGCTCAGAGCGTATTTTATGTTCAGCGGAGGGCAGTGCGACCCAAAACATTAAAGGAAGCGCTACCATCAGGACAGCACCTACAGCCACTCGGGTGCGGCCAGACCGATCCGGAACAGGTTGATCCTCGCCCCGATCCCCCGTTTGTTCTCTGGCGGACGTCTCCAGCATCCGTCCTATCAGGAACAACGGCACCAGCGTCGCCGCAAATACCCACCAGCCGAAATTGTCGTGGTCATCAATCAAGCCGGTTTCCATGTTCGTTTCGTAACCCATATAGATGATCACGAATACCCGTATCCAGTTAGCAATCAAAGCGAACAGGACGCCACAACAAAACATAATGATCCTGGAGCGCAATCGCCGAAGGTTCAGTTCTCCATAGATAACGGACAATGACTGCCCTACCAGCAGATAACGCAACCCTGAACAGCCGTGAGCCACCTCAAAGGTGCCCACCCCAATCAGGTAGACGAATACACCCTCCACGCGGAACTCTATATCCATAAGCCCCAGCAGCACCCGGTTGATCTCTACCGTTATGACCTGAAGCGTCCAGGAAAGAAAATCCCAGACCGGCACGGTAAATATCAGAAGGCCAACAGGCACAATAAAATGTCGCACCTGGCGCCATCCCATGAAAACTGCAAGCACGCCAAGCAACAAAGGCACCACAACAATCTGTTGGACGGCCTGAATACGCAGGATATCGCCGAGCCCATAGCCAATAAGAGCCAGCAGGAACGGGATCAGCCAAAGAGGATAGAAGCCAGGCTTGACCCGATATCTCAGGCAGGTCCGGCCTGTCAGAAACAGGGACACCGCAAGCAGCAGGAGCCCATGGGAATAGGATTCATCAAACTTGAACCAGCGGCTAACAATACCCTGCACCGTGGGAAAGATCAGCCAGCCAAGCGCCAGAAGGCTCAGAGCAAATGGCATGGCTTTACGCAACACATGGATTGATTGAGTCCTTTCGTTAGGCATTACTGTCTTCCTTAGAACCTCTAAAGCCTGAACACACGATTAATCCGAGAAACCAGCCCGCCAGGCAGCCAGGACCGGAGCCGGTAGGCCGTGCGCAACACCGGAGACCGCACAAGGTCAACCGTTGGGAACCTCACCTGTCGACCATTAAACCTTACCTTATAGAAGGTATTTTTACCGGAACCTGCCAACAAATCATACTCATTAATTCCAGGATCCTGAAAAGCTTGCTCAATGGCATATCCCAGGTGCAAAGTGCCTAAAGATAGCTTGTGGTGAAAATGTTCATCATAACCTGATTGTAAATTGTAAACCCTGGATCCCGCCTGTATGTCATAAAGCACCGAGACCACCTGTCCGTTGACCACGAGCCTGGACATTAACGCTTGTTGTTTATCAGACAACCTTGAAAGCAGCTTTAAATGAAACTGACAGGCTTTATCATCAAAACAGGGTTTCTCCCATCGCTTTAGGTGAAATCGGTTAAGCTGGTCGAGGAACACTGCCTGAGAAGCACCATTATTTTCACAGTGTTGCCAATTCCCACCCAACCGCTTCTCGAACAAGCATCTTCGGTTAAACGCTTTACGGCGTGTATTGGGACCGAGACTAGCCAGCCACGGGTCAATGGGAAGGGCCGTATCAATACTAACCCCTATGGATTCACTCCGTACCACTGGAGTTGCTCTGCAAGCCGCTTCCAAAGCGTGCCCCAGTGCTCCCCCACCTTCCTCTTGGCTATCGGGAATCACCAACTCATCCCATGCAAAGGTCTTCAGGTAGGCTCCAACAGCCAAAGCAATGTCAGATTCAAGCTCAGAATCCGCCACCAGCCCCACGTACTCGGTACGCACCGTCGGGCTCACCCTCCAAGCATTACCCAGAAAATGCATCCGAGTGACTGTCATTCCGATGCTGAGCGGAATCCTGTGCCGATACATCGGCGCAATGCCGACGAGCTTGTCGCCTGCCTTGTAAACCCCCAACAACACCAGTTCAAGGCCAAGGCTTTCGCCCCAGGTTTCCCACCAACTGTACAGCCAGGGCCAGCTCATAAACAGTGGGTCGGCATTACTCTTTGCCAACAATTCCGCCCAGTCACAGTGCAAGGTTGCGAATGCATCTTCATCCAGCAGATCCACACGCAAGGCGGCGCCACCATTCACAGTTTCACCGCCCTTATAGTAACCTTCGCAGCACCCCGCCATGGTCCTTGCCAGAACGGATCCTGTTTTGCAGCTCTGAGGATATCTTTATAGGCATTTGCAAACTGCTTTTCTGCTGCAAGCAACCTGGCCCGCCTCAGGTAAAAGTGGCTCAGGCCACGCCTTCTTTGTTTTGCTGTCACACAGCCTGCGTAGGCATCTAGAAAGGAGAGCAGCAGCCTTTCGTTTGCATTCAATCGGCGCACTTTGTCAGAAGAAATCTGATCCTCCATTACACGGTAGTAGCCAAGTATTTCAGGCAAATAATAGAACCGATAACGGGTGGAGAATCGCAACCACAAACCATAGTCCTCTGCCAAGCGATCAGCCGCATCGAAGCCGCCCATCTCTGAAAAGCACTGACGACGCGACATGGTGGTATTCATGCTGACAAAGTTATCTTTGAGGAGTTCTGAAGTTATGTGGCCGGTATGTCGCTTCATCCTGTTAATGCCAAGCTCAGCGCCAGCCTCATCAATCTCAAGGAAATCCCCATAGATCACGTCAACGTCGGGATGTGCCCGGAATGCATCCAGTGATTTTTGCAGCTTATCCGGGAACCAGGCATTATCCGAGTCAAGAAAACAGATAAACTCACCGCGGGCCTCCTTAAGCCCCCTGTTTCTTGCCACGCTCTGCCCCTGGTTGGGCTGGTAGAAATATCTGACTCTCAAATCCCTGGTATAGCTTTCCATCAGATGCCGTGTGCTGTCGGTAGATCCGTCATCGATAACCAAAAGCTCAAAATCACGGAACGTCTGTGCCAACACGCTTTCAACTGCATAGGGCAAGAAGTCGGCGCGATTAAACGTTGGCGTAACAACGGAAACTACAGGTCTTTGATCAGCCATCATAAATCCATTTATTTGAGCACTATTGCCGCGGCGCCCCGCCAAACAACCTTCTCCAACGGGCGATAGCTAAGGGCCTTGAAAAGCTCTCCGAAGGCTTCCCTCTTACGGCCGGTGGATGCCAGATAACGTGCTTTTCGAACGTAAAACACGGCAAACCCCACATCGAACTCCTTATCGGTAAGGGCATCAGGAAACTTTCTCCTGAAGTCTCGAATGATTGCCTCATTGGATTCAAAACGTGCCGTTTTGTCGGATGAAATCTGATCCTCCATCACCCTGTAGTAGGCCCAGTACTCTGGCACATACAGAAATCGATAGCGGGCAGAAAACCTCAACCAAAGATCGTAATCATCGGCTACACGGCGCTGTCCACTCATTCCCCCCATTTCATCGAAACACCGCCGCCGAGCCATAGCAGTATTCATACTCACGCAGTTATCCCGCAGCATCCATCGGGAAATATTTCCGGAATAACGCTTCATATTCTTACGAGAAAGCTCGATGCTATTTTCATCAACTGTGACAATATCCCCATAGATTACATCCACAGAAGGATTGGTTTCGAACAGGTTGAGCTGTTGCTCCAATTTGTCCGGCACCCAATAGTTATCCGAGTCAAGAAAACAGATAAATTCACCTCGGGCTTCTGTGATCGCTTTATTCCTCGCGATGCTCTGTCCTTGGTTTTCCTGCCGATAGACCCGAATCCTCTCATCTTTGTTTTGATATTCCGACAGGATTTCCGAAGAGTTATCCGTGGAGCCGTCATCCACAATGATCAGCTCAAAATTTCCGTAAGTCTGGGCAAGAACGCCATCAATAGCCTGGGGCAGGAAGGCTGCGCGGTTATAAGTAGGTGTAATAATTGTTACAAACGGATTCTCGTCCATGGCTCCTTCCCTCGTCATTCTTGAATGTCCTCAGACATTTCAGTAGTTAAATCTCAAACGCAGCCCCATTACTTCGAAGCACACAAAGACCCTGTCCAGCATAAATCCAGCCTTTCCTATTCCTCGGATAGAGCCAGTGTTGTTCCATCTGCACGCCACATAAACCGGATGTTCCCTGGCAACCTTTGCTAACGACGTCAAAACAACCTGGTAGATTCCCTTGCCACGATGCTCAGCCATCGTGTAACAGTCATAGATATAGAAAATCTCCTGAGACAAGCCCAGGCAAGAATCCACGTAAGTGAACCCCAATTCACGCTGCCACCGGCCCCAACCAAACCCCGCCATACACTCCTCTTCCAGCACGCATATCAGGAAGTTTCCCTGGTGAAGACGATCCCGCCAATCCGGGCAATGTTCATCCAGCAGCGCATGATCGTTGGCTTCAGACTCACAGCGCACCAGCAGGCTCCTAAGAGCGTATGGTGCCGCCCTAACCTGCCTGGTCTCCCGGTAAACCAACTGGATCTTGAGGACACGCGATAACGCCTCTCTTCCGATATGGGAAAGCCCGCCCAGAATCCCATAACGCAGAATTGGTCGCTCAAGCTTTCCTGGCAAAGCCATGCTTCAACATCCGCCTTCGAACATAACTGACAGCCTTCTCAAGAAATGTCCTGACATTGAACAAAAAAAGACCAAACGTGAGCCCAAGATCCTTACGGTTAAAATGGTCAATAATGACCTGATCAGGACTGGACAGCGCTCGCCAGTAACTTGAAAGCAAACTGGAAATATCGAGATTTCCACGAACGGCATTCACAACGCCATCAGTCAGGTCACCGGGATACCGCAAGGACTCAAAATAAACGACGCCGGAATCCTTACCCTGGCTGGCATAATCTACCCCAATCAGATCGGCTACGTAGTACCACCCCTGCTCATGGCCGGTGGCACTGAGCAGATAGGAGTACCCAGGCAGGCGAGGATTCACCTCCGTCAGATAGAACTCTTTGTCTCGACTGCAATATATGTATTCCACATGAGCGAACCCCTTCCAGCGATGTGCTTTCAACAACTGTTCGGTGCGTTCAAGGAGCCTAGGCTCTGACCGGAATACGCCACTGTACATGCGGCTAGTCGGTGTCCCCTTTTCATTGAGCGATGTCCTGACCCGTTGAATGGTCACATGATCGACAATCCGACCCTGACTGTCACAAACCACGTCACAACTCCAGTTGTCTGTCATTCCTGAGTCAATCCACTCCTGAATCACAACACCGGATTCATTCAGTCTTACTGATTCCTTTTGGACAATACCGGAAATATAGTCAATTGCCTGCTCCAACTCCCCCGGCCCTTCAACCTTGCGGTAATTGCCTCCAGCAAGAGCTGTAGGTTTAACAATAACCGGCCAGCGCAATCTTTCGATAATCGTGGGATCGTCTTCCAGCTCAGACAAAGACCAGGTCTTCGCGACCGGAATTCCGGCATGTGCACATGCCCGATTGCAGCTGAGCTTGTCGAACAACGTTTCGAGATCACCCGTCTCGGGAACACTCAGCATAAAACCGGCATCAGTCAGCTCCCGGAAATAGCGGGCAAGAAATTTCACACTCAAGTCCCCAGAAGGCAGGATAACGCCGGCTTCAGGAAGGCTTTTAAGAAACTGGAGATATTCTTCAAAACCTTCACTTAACGTTGGGGAGGAATACCAGGAAGCCAGGTACCTGGAAAATCGCATAGGGAAGAAAGAGACTGAGGTAAGTCCAATTACCCGGCAGCCATTACGCGCAAGCGAATACAATACGCCCTCGGCGCAACGCTGTTCGCAATCCATCAGATAAACTGGCGGGCTATTCAAAGCAACTCCTCATGATTGGTTGTGGTCAAACCAGGCCTGGAACATCAAAATTCCCCAAAGTTCAAAACTGTAGTCTTCTCTTCCAGAAAGATGCTCCTCCCACAACCAGCGAATTCTCTTTGTGTGCCAGTAACCCTGATCATTTAGCCGGTGTTCCGCCAGCAGTTCCTCAGCCCACTCCAGTAGCCCTCCCCTTAACCAGGCGGCAACCGGCACTGCAAATCCCTGTTTTGGTCGGTCAATCAGGTGCTTGGGAACGTAACGGTACAGCACAGTACGCAGAACCTGCTTGCCTACACCTCCTTGCAAGTTGAGTTCTTCAGGGAGCCCCAATGCAAACGAAACAATTGCCGGATCCAGCATCGGGATGCGTGTCTCCAGGCTGCAGGCCATGGCGGCCCGGTCCACTTTGGTGAGGATATCATCCGGCAGGTACCAATTAAGATCCCGCCACATCAGTGTCTTAAGGGTGTTATCCGGGATGCCCTCGGCGAGCGTCCTGTTCAATCCATAGTTGTACTCGCCAGCATCCTTCAGCGCCATTGCAGGATCTGGCCACAGGGAAACAGACCGCCTATAAAAGTCCGAAAGGTCGCGGGCGCCAGCTATCGATTGAATTCTGCGCAACTGGTACTGGATTGCCTCCAGGCTTCGGCTCTTCTGGGAAGATACTATTGCACGGATAAGCCTGGCAGAAAGCCCGGGCGGTAAACTGCAAGCAATACGCTTGAGGTGGCTGATAATCGATGAACGTTTGTTCCAGGCACCCAGCATGCCCGGGTAACGGGTATAGCCACAAAACAGCTCGTCCCCCCCATCTCCCGAAAGTGCCACAGTTACATGCTTTCGCGTCATCTGACTAACCAGATACGTTGGTATCTGCGATGAATCTGCAAAGGGTTCATCGTAAATGGCAGGGATTTCTGGAACCAGGTTCCTTGCTTCTCTTTCCGTCACATAAAGCTCGGTATGCTCCGTGCCCAAATGTTTAGCAACGGCCGCTGCATGCTCCGCTTCATTGAAACCTTTCTCATGAAAACCAATACTGAAGGTACGTACCGGCTGGCTGGCCAGGCTCTGCATAATCCCGACGACTGTAGAAGAGTCGATGCCACCAGACAGGAACGCACCTAAAGGTACATCAGACACCATTTGGTCACTGATTGACTGCTTCAGTAGCCTTTCGAGCTCATCGGCAGCACTTTCAAGGGTGTAACCAGAATGCTCCTTGAAGCTGGTTTCCAGCATCCAGTAACGCTGGGGATCCGGCAGTTGACCGGACTGAGGATGATCGAGGTCGAGGCACACATAAGAAGCCGGCGGTAGCTTGCATATGCCCTGGTGTATGGTGCGGGGTGCGGGAATCACATTGTGGCGCAGGAGCGCAGGCAGGACTGATGTATCAATAGCCCCTTGCCAAGCGGGATGTTGGCGCAATGCCCGAAGCTCTGAACCAAAAAGCAGGCTTTCACCCTGCCAGCCATAGTACAGGGGCTTCTCCCCCATTCGGTCTCTTGCCAAATAAAGCTTACGGAACCGATTGTCCACTAACGCAAAGGCGAACATCCCTGAAAGTCGCTGGAGCGCCGCTTCGACCCCCCAGGCCTCGAATGCTGCAAGCATGACTTCAGTATCTGAATGCCCTCGAAATATCGCACCTTTGGCTTCCAGCTCTTTGCGCAGCAGGCGAAAGTTATATATTTCACCATTGAATGCAATTACAAAACGGCCGGACTCCGACGCCATCGGCTGGGCGCCAAACTCCGAAAGATCAATAATCGACAGGCGACGATGACTCAGACCGAGGGACAAACTGTGGTCAAACCATACTCCGGCGGCATCGGGCCCTCTATGTTCGATAGCACGCCCCATCTGCTCTAGAACGACTTCCGCACCTGCAAAGGGTTTCGTGCTAACAAATCCGGCAAAACCACACATCCCTTATTTCCTTCCCGCCATGCGAACAATCCGGCCGCCCAGATATGTTCGCTCTTCCCTGTTTAATACCAATAACCAGAACGCCACCAGCCAGGCACTACTGCTCAGAAGCGCGCCGGTGACAATGTCAGCGTAGGAATCGTAGATTAGATAATCTCCCATAGCCAACAAAATCAACGCCATAATCCCTGCCGGCAAGAAGGCAGGTAGCACAGACCAACGGAGGTAATCCCACACTGGGAGCTCCAAATGTCTACAGGTATAGCGGAGATACAAAGGAACAAAGATCAACCCTGGCACTACCGACGCGAAAGCCACGCCCTCCAGACCAAAAGGGTGTACCAAAATCAGACTAAGGCCGATATTCATGGTCGCTGCTATAGGAGTAAGCCTGGCAAAAATGCCATGCTTGTTTATGGCCGTGAGATAGCGGCTGGCAAATGGATTAATAAAGGGAAGAATGGTGAAGAAAACCAGAAAAATAATCAGATACTTCGCCTTCTCACCAAACTCAGGCCCAAGCCAAATATTGATGAACGGGACGCCAAGCAGCAGCGCACCCGTACCCATGGCAAACACAATGCTGACCACGTATCGGGATGACACAAGGAATACCCGACGGATCATCTCGTCTTCAGCCTTGACACTTAACCCACTGAACAGGGGCATAAAGGCATGAGTCAACGTCCAGCCCAGTCCGCGAATATGTTGCGTCAGGTTTGCGGGTATGCTGTAAAACGGCACCATAGCGGGCCCCAGGATCAAGCCAATAACCAGAACGTCTGTCGCATTCTCAACACGGGTCGCGATACCCTGAACAAACGACTTGAATCCGAACACGATAAGCTCCCGAAGCCTTACGCGGGAAAACATCTCCCGTTGGGCGCGAATGGCGCCGTAGGCCGGGCGCGAGAGAATCCACATGAACAGCAGATACTTAACCGTGAGCCCAATCGCATTAATGCCCGCGAGAAGCACCAATCCGTTCTCCGGTGTGATCAGGCTATATAGCAGTACAGATCCCACCACCGAGTTCACAATGGTGATGTTGTTTTTCAGGTAATACTTCTGAAAGCCTTCAAGGTAACTTTCGGCCACGTATCCCGGAAAAGAAATCAGAAGATAGGCGCCGATAATAATCAGGAACAACGTGTACTTTTGATGGGGCTCACCCTCTGGAGCCAGTGCACCGCCAAACCAAAATCCCCATGAGAAAAAGAACACAAACAGCAGTAGGCCGACCACCACCATGAAGGCGAGCGCAGACATATAGACAGACTGAAGTGCGGCTTCATCCTTCTCTGCCAGATGCCTGGCGGCATAACGGCTTATAGCGGGGCGAAGGCCAAGATCGAGTATGCCCATGTAGCCAATAACCGCACCAATCATTTCCCAAAGGCCGTAGTCGTATTTGCCCAGGTTGTGGACAAATACGGGGGTCATAATGAAAGTAATGATCAGCTTTACGAACATGACCAATACGTTTGAGCCAGTATTAACGAGCAAAGTACGTATCATGAAGTTTGACCGGCCAACTCATCATAGAGTGCACGCAGCTCACTCGCTGGGCGACCAATGTGAAAACGCGCGATGGCAGTTTGCTGATAGTCCGAAAAACGATCTTTACTCGGGGCAGCGATCTCTGCTTTTATAGCGCAAGAAAGATCTTCAGCGCTACCGGGCGGAAAAATCCTTGTGGGCGAACCTGCAACCACTTCCCGAAGGCCGATGCAATCAGTCGAAAGCAACGGCACACCAGCAGAAAGCACTTCCATAGCCAACAAACCACAAGCCTCCCAACGGGAGGGCATAACGACCATGTCTACCGCTTTTATCATCGAGGGCATATTGTCTGTTGCGGGCATTTGAACGAACTCGTCAGCCAATCCCAGACTTGTCAGGTACTCGTAGTCTTCCCGGATAAAACCACCCCAACCAAAAGTCAGCACACGGGGCAAGGGTTCAATACCTTCTTGCTTTATTGCCAACATTGCATGCACAAGAGTACGAAAACCTTTCTGACCCATAAACCGACCGAAAAAACCAATGAGGGGCGTTGATGCTGATATACCAAGTTCAAAGCGAAGATCTGCTGGCTCACCCTGACTGAAAAAATCCGTATCCACACCGTGCAAGATTGGCTTTAGCCGCTCAGTACAAACTCCGGGGAAAAAGTCGCTGAAGTTTCTGGTCGCGTCCTCTGTTACCGTGTGAATACGGTCTATTCGACCAAAAAGCCGCGCCATAGCCAGTTTGCGAACCTTTCCTTTCAACCCTGCAAATTGTGAGTTAAGAAAAACATCATGAGCCGTCATCAAGTGCGGCGACTGGCTGGACAGGGTTCTTACAATTTCGGTCAGTACGCCTGCGCCAAATCCATGGGAATGAACCAGGTCATGCTCCCTGGTTCTCATGACGCTTCTTAGTGCAACAGCGAAATCCCACGAATTCTGAGGAGCAGGAATCACCTCGATTCGATCATACCCAACCACAGCATTAAGGTATGATGACAAGCCATTGTCTGGCGCATACAAGACAAACTCGCAGTCATCAAAGCAAGGTTGGGAATATACGTATCTGAGAAATGTCTTTATCCCCCCGCCTGGCTGCAGAGCAGACATTAAAACCTTCATTAGCATCGTTCCTGATTTTCATTCAATGACTTCCATGCTCGTGCTTCTCTGGGATTCCTATTTTGCAAACTCGAAGCCAGCCTGTAACGGTGATTTACTGCATCCTCTCCATTCAAACCCTCGTTTCTTTCGATCTCATCTGGAGATGGGATTAGCCTTCCGAAAGCAATCACAAGGCCCGCAAATAGGTACCAGTAATACTGAGAAAGCCCCCAATAATTAATACTGTATACAACGTACATCCAAAAAACACATAAAAGAACCTTATTTAATCGCAAAAAATAGTTCCCGGAATCTGAGACAATGTCGGCCATCTTCTCCCTAACCGACTTTAGTTTTTTAGCGATTTTCACCAAAAACATCATAAATATGATAAAACCAATAAATCCGAGCTCAATTAAAACTTCAGCATACAAGTTATGGCTTGCCTGTCGTGACCCAAGCTTATGTGTTTTGGCTTCGGGGGTTGTTCCCAAACCATGACCTACAATTGGCCTGCTCAACCCCACTTTAAATTCATTAACCATTCCACGAAATCTGCCTTCTGCCGAAGCCCCACCGGCAGTATCTCTATCGATAAGTGATAAATATCTATCCTTTTGGATCGGAGTCATAACGCTGAACGCGCAAACAACAACGATGACACCTAGCGCAATTAGTCCAGTTTTTCGCCTTGACTCCTTAAACACAAAAAAGGCAACTACCAGCAAAGCAATAAATCCACCGCGAGACATAGTAAGTATCAACGCATAGAGAAGCAAAGGAATCAGGACAAAATAAACTCCCTTACTAAACCAACCCTTTGGCCAAAGCAGATAATGTAGGAATGGAATGACTGTCGCTATAACGAACCCTAATTCATTCGGGTTAATTACATCCGCTGGCGCACCTGAAAGCCTGTTCGCAAACTCAGCACCCTGAAGGTGTGTTGCGCTTCCCCAGTAGCCCTGGGTTATATTAAGATACAATGGTTCCAGAACACGAAATATCTGACAAAATACGAATACAGCTACAAACCACTTGAGACGTTTTTCGGTATCTATAGTTAGCGCCGTAAAGAACAGAAAAACCACGGCCTTCAGAAAGGTTTCCCAATTACCTCGTATAACGCTCCCAGGCCACTCCACCAAGGGCAAAGTCAGAATAATGTACCCCACCAGAAGGAAAAAACCACGAAAAACTGGATCATCAAAACGCCCTTTGAATTTCTCTCGTTGAACAAACAATAATGTTGAGAGAATCAGAATCCCTATTAAGGTGGGCCTCAGACTACTGTAGCCGGGAATCCTTGCTGGAAACCGAAGGAAGTAATCCACGATAAAATACAAATAGAATAAAAATGTAAAGGTGCTGACAGTCTGCGTCGAAAGTCTCGCCCTAGAGAGAGTTAACGCTCCAACCGCCAGAACCATTACGCATTTCCTCTGGGGCTTGCGATAACAGTAGCGCCCAAATGAGAATCTCTCCGCAGTCTTATTTCCCTCCTTAGCCTATGCCCCAGAAATTCAACGCCAGATGTAGCCTTGAAGAATTGAAACATGTCATCGCCACTCACGTGACGACGCATTAAAAACGGATCTTTTGTTCCATTCGCATCAGGGAATGCCGTCACTGCCCCGAGGAACCCTGAATCTTCAACCAACGCAGGCAGGAAATACTGGAAATCAGAGGGCTGACCATTTGGATAGCAAAAAGTACGCGAGCGCCGCCCCAGGTTTTCGTTCAATGCATTACTACACCCGACTATTTCTACTTTAGCCTGAGATTCGCTGACCCTCCCCAACGAGGGGTGGGTAACTGTATGGCCTCCAATTTCAACACCATTCTGCTGCATCTCCGCAAGCTCATCCCAGCTTAACGGCTCAAACTCCGGGGGAATCGACTCGGGAAAGATCTTCCCGAGCTGGCGGGCCAACTCATCGATGAACCAATGTTTCTCATCATCAGGCAACGACAAAGCGTGATCGTTCCATTGCTGCCAATAGACTTGACGTGTTTCGGCATTCACCGGCCCAGCCTCACTCCGTAGAGCATCGATCGTTACTGCTTCCTGAATATAGTCGACCTGGCTCAACAGCCAGGTAATCTTATCCGGCCACAGCCAGAGTTTACGTTCTATAAACCCCGTGGTAACAAACAGCGTGGCAGGTACCTGGTACTTCTTGAGGATCGGATAAGCATACTGATAAAAATCGCGGTAACCGTCATCCACGGTAATGACAACCGCGTGAGAAGGCATGCGGTCGTGCTCACGCTTATACTGCATTAACCCAACCAGCGAAAACGGATTGTAGTTATCCTTGATGTGTCGGACCTGCTGTTCGAAGAACTGTGGACTTGCCCACCCTTTGACCGGCGGATCCGAAAACCGGTGATACATAAGGATGCGTGGCTGGTTCCGGCAGATCTGCCTGGCTAGCTGATAGCCGCCCCAAGGGCCCAGCGTGCGAATGGTTTTCGAGAACAACCCCATACTGCCTTACTCCTTGTTCAGCAGAGAGCCATAAACTTCCTGATGCTGCCGAACCATCGTTTCCATACTGAAGCGCTGTCTTGCATTAACGCTGGCATTTTCTCCCAAACGGGCACGGAGATCACCATCAAAAGCCAATGCTCTGAGGCGTTCCGCCAACTCACTCACATTACCACAGCCATACAAAAAACCGGTTTCTCCGTGGGCAATCGCTTCCGGATTGCCCCCCACGGCGCTACAAACCACGGGCAATCCCGCCTGCATATACTCTACCACGGCGTTAGAGAAACCTTCGGATTCAGAACATAACAAGCCGATATCCAGGCCGGCGAGACAACCCCTCACATCCCTACGCGCGCCCAGGAAGTGTACCTGCCCTTCAATTCCCAGCTCTTTTGCCATTGCTTTGAGGTCCCCGGGCTCCCCATCTCCAATGATAACCAGATGCAAAGCCGGACTTTGCCCTGACAGCAACCCTACCGCTCGTATCGCATCTTCCATCCGTTTTATCGGCCGGATGTTGGCGACAATTCCAGCGAATACTGCATCTGGATGCCCCGCTCGCAACTCCTGTAGATCCGAAGGTATTGAGGGTTGCACCTCCTCAAATTCGTATCCGTTGTAAATCACGTGGGTATTATCTGAAGAAACAGGCTCATGCCGAAGCGTCACTTCCTTAACCGCCTGACTGTTGGTGATCGCGGCGGCAACAAATCGACCACTTAGGTTCAACAGAGCCAGATACTTGCGGGTGTACCAATACCCCATATCCCGCCTGGAGATAATCGTTTCGATGCCAAGCAAACGGAAGATCGGCGGACAGACGACCGAGGAATCATTAAAAAACACATGAGCCAAGCGGCCACCAGAAGCCCGAAACCGCCGGGCGGTTTGCCAAAGGGAATACCAGGTAGCCACAGAAAGAATACGGTGCTGTCCCAAAACCGAGTAATCACAAGGGAATCCGCCGACCTGAAGAAACTCCGAATCCCGGAAGACCAGCAGGTGGGGCTTGAACCTGGTTCGATCCAGGCCTTTAACCAACTGGAAGAGCTGGCCCTCAGTACCAGCATTGGGATTACGGAAGTGGTCGATAACAAAGAGAATGGGCTGCGGTACGGAATCCATTAAACCTGCTCTCGCCCTATGAGAACCTTTAAGGCACGGGCGGGATCAAGTAAACCTGAAGAGATAAGATGCGGTAACGCCTTGGCCTTGCGCCTTTCTCGCCAATAGGTCTGTCCTAATCTGAATTGAAGCACCGCCTTGCGTTTTCGAATTGTGCTTCTCGTGTAGGGATAACGTTCGTTAGCTCGGCGAAGAATTTCCAGCCCAGTTAGCCAGCGACGTTCGAGCCCTTTAACACTAATGGCGTCGTCGTGTTTGCGGTAATAGAAAGCAAGTTTCGGCAAATAAGCGCATTTAGTCGCTTCCATGATCCGAATAGCCATATCGTGATCCTGGCCGGCCCTAAAAGATTCCTCAAATAAGCCAGCCTTCTCAAATACCGAACGACGAACAAGCGATCCCCCTGGCAGCGCCATGTAACAATCCAGCAGTAGCCGGTTAGGATCACTCAGTTCCTGATGACCATCACCAGGCACTTTGAACAGGAAATTACCATCAGCATCTACTGCATGACCTTGGCCATAAACCATACCTGTTTCGGGGTTAGCTTTCAGGAACGCCATTTGATCTGCCAGTTTTTCTTTGGCGAACATGTCATCACTGTCCAGGATTGCAATATAGCTACCGGCTGCTTGCTGAATACCCAGATTAATCGATGCAGACTGGCCCCGGTTCCTTCGCTCAGGGTGAGTCAGAAGCACCAGTTCTCCTCGTTCTGCCCATTGTTGTAACTTTTCATAAGTGCCATCCGTCGATCCATCATCGACCACAATAACCTCAACCGGACCGTAAGTCTGGTCAAGCGCAGAGTTAATGGCCGCCTCAATATAGGCTGCACGATTGTAGGAAGGGATGATTACGGAAACGAGTTCATTCGACGAATGCGACACAAAACTATTCTCGGAGGGCATGTATTTAAGAGAACCTCGGAAACCGGATGCCTAATTCAGATAAATACCTGTAATCATCTGCCAGACGATCACGGCTATTTTCGTTGAAATAATAAAAGTCCAGCCGCTGGCTATAGAATGGTTCTATATCAACCGTCCAGGCCTTGCCATTATTGATTGACCAATCCCGGAGCATATCGTTAAGTTTACGGGAATTAGCCAGTGCACTGATATTATCTATCGCAGTCTGACGAACCTGATCGTGTCCTTGAAAGTTCCTGTACTCCAGTATTTTCTGCCGTAACTCCCTGACAGACTTCACCAGCGCACCAGTCTTTTCGTTGATAAGGCTTTTAGAACCGATATGCGCATTGCGAAACATGAGTACAGGGGTGCCAGACATCAGAGACTCGGCAACAGCAATAAACGACCCTTCTCGGTAAGACATCGCACAGAACATTTTCGCCCGTCGAAAATAACGCCTTAGCTGTTCCTGGCTGGGATCCTCAACGATCGTTACCTGATCCGATACGCCGTATTCCGATGCCTCCTGGCGAATGCTCTCAGCGGTTCGAGAACCCAAAGGGACACCCACACAGGTTACCTTGATATCCCCAGGCAGCCCCTTTAATGCCTTGAATAATAGCCAATGCCTTTTGAAACTGGCAAAGTTGGCAACCATCAGGCAATCAATATCTCTTTCCTTAGCTGGCTCTTCGAAGAACGCAGGATTAACCCAACTGGCGGCGTTAAATGGGAGCGAGTGACAATTAGCACCTAGCGTTGGAATTAACTCCCTTTCATGACTATGAACTGGCATAACAAAAACAGGCTCTTGCTGGGCTCCGGCAACCAGTCTGAATAACTCTTTGGAGTACAATCCACTCCAAGAGGGTATAAATACAAGATGATACCGAACAATAATCTCATCAATCCGACCGGATTTGAGCAACTGCGCCAACTGGTTCTCAAAAGACACCAGCAATATTCCCTTCTCTGAGTCCGAGATGTAAGCCTTCAATAAGGCGCAGTAACTGAGGGAGACCGGTTTCGTTCCGCTCACGGAACGATTGACCAAACTGGCTAAGCCGAGCGACTCAGATAGCTGACGTTTATGAAAGCGGTTACCAGGAAAGTGAGCCAACGTCCCCGTAAGCTGATCAAGTCTGGGTGCGCCTCCCGCACCCTTGACGACACGACGCAAGACCATACGAATCAGAAAACGCCAACCTGCAAGATCTGATTCACGAGCGAGGTTAAACAGCTCTCGCTTTAACTTCCTTGTCATCTACAGCTCCGTTGAATTGATTCGCGTCGAGAGATGGAAAAGACGCCACTCAGGCGACTCAGTTTACCTGTAATTTAATGGGCTCAGGTGGCGAGGGGCAATTTACGCTCGCACACAACGCAAAGCCCTCCTGATTTGGAACGCCATTCTCATCAAAAACGTAAACGTATAACCCTGACGAAGTATCAAGTGAACCAAGGTTCAGAACGAACTCAACTTGACCAATATTCCAACCGATGGGCCTCTGTATTTCGTAGTGGGACAGGTCCTCGTAGCGTGGCGCATCACCTACGACAACTCGTTGAACACTGCTATCCATATAGATCTCTGAAATATATAGGTTTTGAAGCTTATCCTGCTTCGCATTGTTGCCAATCAGCGCGATGGTAGGGCTCAACCCTTCTTCGAAAGCTGCCCGGGGATCAAACTCACCCACCCCACCCATTTCGCCATTAAACCAGGACCGTATCAAACCTCTTTCAGTGTCGATTTCAACTTCGAAGTGATGCCAAATCTTAGGCTCCATTTCGCGACGCTGATATATTTTTCCAGTACCATAGTTTAAGTTTTCGGCTGATGAAACATAATAATCCGTCATAGAAAGACTAGAGCGTATTCCCTTCGAGTTTGGTTCATCCCAGATTCGTATATATTTGGTACCGGGACTCTCGAAACCATAACCGGACCCCGACCTTGAAGACTCCGGAAACACTGTGCTTGCTTTAGATTCGATACCGTCTATGACCTTTCCTCGTAGTCTATTTGAATTGATATGCCCGGGAAACACAAAGTTAAGGAGGCCTTCGTCATCTGTTCCCACATAATCTCCCGCCACCTCGCCATCTAAAGTTACTGGCTCTCCGGCTCGGAACTGCCCGTTGAGTTCAATGGGATTGATCCGCCAATAGTACGTAGAGTTATAATCGACCTTCACCCACCAACTAACGTAAATTTGTGGGTTGTTGTCAGGAGTGCTCCACCCATCAGGTCCGCCGTAAACAACAGGGCGCCCGAGCCAGGAGTTCTCACCGAAAAAATGATATCGGGCTTCGTCAAACTGATGACGCGCGTTCTCACCGTCGTTATCATACCTTACCGGCAGAATTGATGTTGAAGCTCCCCATAGGGATTCCGGATTCTCAGATGCTGGCTGAATTATATCGCCATCCCTAAAGTTAGAATATGCTGCTCTTCGTTTGCCGTATTCATAGGTTTCGTCCACATAGTCTACGAATACAGGGGCCGGTGACGGCTTATCCCCAAACCCCTGTCCGCTAATAGTGATTGCAGAGCCGTGCCTAAAATCTTCGGATACCTGAACTCCCGAAATAGACGGTTCTGCATTGGTGCTGGATGCGATTAACGACAGCGATCCAGCTGCAAATAAAAAAATCAGAGGGTTTATTCTTCCAAGAAGGGCGTAATGGAGAATCATTTTTTTCACTCCTATCAAATTCCATTACGCAGGCTTTGCGTAATGGATGCATGTTGCCGATTGGCAGACTATGAACGTCAAAACAGAGCATTAGCTTGCTGCCGTTCACATCCCAACCAAACGCCACATGTCGTTACCGATCTGACACAAAACACGCCCGGACTTTACCTAAAATAAAACGAGAACCAGATCTCAAAATTCGGACCAATCCAGACCGAGCGGCCCCTCCGGAAACCTAGTCAAGGACGGGCAGCCCACCTACCTACATGATAGACTACGTCGCCTAACACAAGCCACCCCAGCACATTTTCAACGTGAATAATTTAGGTAAAGGAGGACCCTTCGTTGAACATAATTCTCGTGTATAAAGAAGATTACCCATGGGATGTAAGGGTTGAGAAACTCGCGCTGGCACTGATAGAGCAAGGCCATTCGGTAACTATCGTCAGTCGGAATCTCGAACAAAGACCGATAAGAGAAACAGACAATAACCTTAAGTTATTAAGGCTTCCCCGCTTAAGGCTACTTCCTTTATTTCTCCGAAAACTTCTGAACCTCCCGCTCTGGTTTAATCCGCTCTGGATTTTTAGAATTTTCCAGGCTGTTCACCAAGACAACGTAGATTTAATCATTGTCCGCGATCTTCCGTTAGTAAGAAGTGCGTTGATCCTGAAGCGCATCCTTGGCACCAAAGTGGTTCTTGACATGGCGGAGGTGTACCCCGAAATGTACGCTTCCTCTGCTAAGTTTTCTGACAAATCAGTAGTTCAAAGGCTGGTTAAAAGCCCGGAAGTTGCTGAGCGATACGAATCCTCAGTTCTTCCAAAGCTAGATCACACCCTGGTCATGATCGAAGAATCACGCGATCGACTGCTAAAAAAAGATATTCCGGAACAGCAGATATCGATCGTCAGTAACACACCACCAGTTGATAAATTCAGCGGATCAGTGCATCAACACTCCGGAACAAGCCTTCATCTTGTTTATGTGGGCTTCCTGACCGAGCTTCGCGGCTTGGATCTGTTAATCCACGCTGTTGCTCAATACGTTAAAAGAGGAAACACCGCTGACTCCATCAGAGTCGATATCGTTGGCAAAGGAGCAAGCAAACCAAAACTGGAGCGTTTAGTTACCGAGCTAGGTGTAGCAAAATCGGTGACTATTCACGGCTGGCTCAGTCATGAAAGAGTCAATGAACTGATGGCAGCAGCTAACGTCGGCTCACTTACGTATAGAGTCTGCGGGCATTGGAACCATACAATTCCAAACAAAATATTCGATTACATGCTGGCCGGCCTGCCCGTCCTGACGACGGAAGTCATCCCAATTCGCAGAATCGTTAAGCAAAGGCATTGCGGCCTGGTCTGTAAAGACCAGGATACTGCTGATATTGCAGAAAAACTCGAACAGCTGAGAGACCCAAACCTCCGGCAGTTGCTCGGGCGCAATGGGCACAATGCCGTCATTGAAACCTATAATTGGGAGAATGATAAAGCCCGGCTGGCACAAGCAATATCATTGCTGGACTCAGGTTCCGGTTAATCTCCTGATTGCGGTGCGCCCCAATGCCTGAGCGAAAAACCAAGGAGGATATCGGTAACAGTTTTTGAGAAAGTACCGATAGCTCGAAAACCGAAATTTCCGACGGGCGTTATTGTACTGCCCACGGTACTCGCTTTCTGATTCCGGTTTGCTCCCCATAGCCTGAAAACGCTCCCAGGATAAAAGCTCCTGGACTGTTCTTGCATCACTGCCACCAGCAATCGATAACGAATAATCAGGGTTGATTTTGACAGGAGTAATTTGAAACTGCGGTACTTTGCCCTTTTCCAAGTCAACATGCGCAATGGCTGTATAGCGGGTTTCTTCCGGCCAAAGGTCAAATACAAAATTTCCCAGCGAATAAAAAATCAACCCTTTTCCATATTGCTCAACGGGCTGTAGCACGTGAGAATGATGCCCCAATACCACATCGACACCTGTGTCGATCAACTTGTGCCCAAGCTCAACTTGTTCAGGGGATGGATAATCCAAAAACTCAAGACCCCAGTGCAAAGAGCAAATAAGAAACCCCGAAAATTCCCTACGTAGTCGAGCTATTTCATTAAGTAATTCGTCACCGCCATCCCGGTAACTATATGGCAAACCATTACTGGACTCTGCCCACTCCTCTGGTCTGATCGACAGTGAAACAATTGCGCTTACAAGTCCATCCTCATGTACGATCTCAAAGACCTTCGTTCGTCCCTTGGACTCCTCGGTACCAATCACTTCCATTCCAGCGGCACGGGCTCGTTCGACCATATCGTGAAAGGCAGCTTCTCCATGTTGCATAGCATGATTGTTAGCGACGCCGACAAGGTCAATTCCCGCTTCACGCAGATAGGTCAGGGATTGAGGATCCCCTCGCATTTCATAGGACGGCAACCAGAAGGGTCTTAATCCCTTGTTTGATGTTACCGTTTCGAGATTTGCAACCGTTAGGTCTGACTCCCTGAATTTATCAGCGACGTTTGCCAGAATGGAACCACCTCGTTTTCGGAACGCGCTTCTCATACCGATCCCGGCACAGACTGGATGATCCCCTAACGAAACATCTCCCACCGCTGAGATTGAGAGCTTGCTTGCTGAAACCTCCATTAAATAGACTCCGTCAATTTTTGAATAAAATAGTTCCGTTTTCCAGCTTGCATCTGGCCCGCCCCAGCATTAACGGTGACACGAATAGTAGTTCCACACTCTTTCTCAAACCTAATCCTTACAAACTCGGAAAGATCGTCAGCATTCGTTAACCTTACCGCATCAATATTTAAAGCAAGCTCCCCATAATGTTCTTGAGTCGCCAAGAAGGAAAACATTTCATTATACTGGTGAGAATATTCATCAATGATGCGGGAAAATATAGACGAGTGAACTTTTTTGTCAGGGGAGACATAGAAAAAACGATTAATTGTTCGTCCTTGCAGATTTTTGATTACCTGTTTAGACCCAAGACTGCCACATTGAGATGTAGAGAGCTCAAGAGAATCTCCGAGATCATATCTAACCAAACTCTGACTTTTACGAGATACATCTGACACCAGACACCTTTCCGGGCCATCTTCAACAACAAGCCACGGATTGACCAGATGACGATGTCCCTTTGAACACTCAAAACCAATGATATCAAACTCGGTGGAACCATATTCCTCGGCTACCGGCGCGTTGAACACTTTACTAATGAACGCCTTCTGTGCGGGGAGAATCGTTTCTGCGGTGCAAACAACAAGTTTGGGTGATGGAAACGACTCTCCCGATTCATTGATCAAGCGGGCGGCTTCCAGTAACAACGATGAGTAACCATAAAGATACGTTGGCTTCCAACGCAGTAATTCGAGCACCCTCGTCACAGCATCCGCTCCAGTGGGGCACACAACCCTCCTGTTAAGTAAAAAGTTCATCACCCGACTTTTAATACCCTTATGCTCCGACCAGAGTCGACCTTCTGACTCTCCCAAAGAGATGCCATGGTGCCGAAAGCAATAGTCGCGAACGGCGAGAAGGCGAGACAGTTCCGCTCTACTCAGAATGATTTCTGTAGGCTGGCCCGTAGTGCCCGAGGTATGCCTCGAGAAATAGCGCTTCCCGGGTGATTTTTGGGCATTAGCTTTCTGAAACCTATCGATTAGCCTCGCCTTTGACAGCACACTGGATGAGGAAAGCTGCGCAAGCGTTCTTACCGGTTGACCGCTAGCGTTCAGCGGCCCGGTTTCGGCCAACACCGCTTCCCGCTCAAGTACCAGTTGCTCGCTCGGCAAACTCCATAGCCGCGCTACCTCTCTACACCAATAATCAATATTCAACCCCAAAAATCGATATAGTGCCTTGGTGATCACGGACCTAAATTTCTTATAAATTATCATCATACTTGGCGCTTGTAGGTTCGCCGGGTATATACCGAGAGGTAACTCTCCGCCATCGCAGATGCGGAATAGAAACTGTGAATCCTGAGCGTCGCCTCCTTTGCCCTCCGTTTCGACTCTTCTGAATGCCTCAGCGTACGCAAGATCTCTGTAGCCAAGACACCTGGCGACCGTTCCTTGAGTAATGTGCCAGCATCTACCTTCTTCAAAACCAGAGGGATATCCCCTACTGGACTCGCAATAACAGGACACCCCAAGCCGACAGCCTCCAGCAACGTAATAGGTAACCCTTCTGTGGTGGATGGCATCGCAAGTACGTCTGCCTGGTGAAGCAGGGCCGGAACACAGTCCATATATCCGGGCATAAGTACGGATTTAGTTAGCTCAAGAGCGTTGATTTTGGCTTCAAGCGCAGGGCGCTGCTTTCCCTCGCCGACTAACAACAGACCTGCTTCTGGGTACACATTTTTCACTTCGGCGAAGGATTCGACCAACAAATCAAAGCCTTTCTCCCTAGACAACCTACCTACACCTAAAAGCAGCGGAACCGCCCCACTAACAAACGCCTGTATATCTTCGGGTATGCTTTCGCCCGCACGTTTACTCAATTCAAATAAGTCCACCCCATTGCTTATTACTTCTACGTTCTTGGAATGGCGATTTTTTTTTGGGAGTTCTTTCCGCGTCATTTCACTAACCAGCACAATGCCATCCACATATCTGATCGCTGCCCTGTCTAATAATTCGTAAAACCAAAGCTTAGAAAACCGTTTTGCATGCACATAGCCATGCAACGTAGAAATCACTGGGATTTCACGCAGAAACCGCGGGATAAGGCCAATCAGAACGTTGAATTTGAACCCATGGGAGTGGAGGAGATGGAAGCCATTAGAACGCGCCCACTTCAGAATTTTCCAACTTTCGACAATGTTAATTCCGGGGGTCATTCGCCAGCTAATTATCGGCAACCCCAACCGCTTCGCTTCGGCTTCCAGCGGTTTCTCCTCGATATTGGGCTCACCTGCACTCAGTATCATCGGTTCCAGCCCTTGATCCAGTTGAGCCTTCACCAGAGCGAGCAACATCTTCTCCGCACCATAAAGCCCACCGCTATCAATCAGGTGCAGAACCTTCATTTCACTACTCCGATGGTTTTCGTTACAGTCGGCCCAGTTGCTTCGCCCTCTCTACGCCTCTCGTAGCGACCTTTCAAGGCCAGAAATCGCTTCTCAAGAAGATGATAAGACCCTGCGGCCAAGCAACAACTGATGACAACGCCCGCCATCAATTGGACAGATTCGGGAAGGAAATTCAGTTTCTGGCCGGCCTGTACCCCCCACATGTGCCAAAGATAAATTGGGTAGGAAATAACTCCGAGATAGACAACATAGGGATGGTTCAACCAGCCCCAGAATCGACCCGCGCTCAAACGGACAAGCTGCATCAGTAAAACAGCTAAAAGCAACGCGTCGATAGTGAAGCCTGGGCCATAGGCGTAATGCGTATCTGAAAGTTGTCTAGACAGGAATAACAGAACAAAGGTTACTATCGGCATCCAGAATTGACTGCTTACTGCATTTAGCAGCCCAACTGCCCTCTGCCGCTCCATCAAAAACGCCAAGGCACATCCGATAGCCAGATTATCAAACCGGGTATCGAAAGCGTTATAGGCGTAGGAGCTACCCCAGTCGAGAACAGAATAAGTAATGCTTCGCCAAATCATGACAATGAGGCTGGCACATAATAGAAAAGTCAGTACGGTGTTTTTGCCTCGTTTCATCAACAGCAAGAAGACAGCAGGCCAGATAAGGTAAAACTGCTCTTCAATAGCCAACGACCAAAGATGAGCCAGGGAAGATGAGCTGTGTCCTTCCAGTGCATTGTGGTAGTTGATGAGATAAAACAGGCCGGGAAAGATCACCTCCCGAATGTCGTCGTTACCACGATACAGGTCCCAACTGATCGATACGGCGATGAACGCGTAGTAAGCTGGAAAGATGCGAAGTGAGCGCCGTATGTAAAAGTTCTTTAGAGAGATCTCACCATGCTTTTCGTGCTCTTTGAGCAACAACCATGTAATCAGAAAACCGCTTAGAACAAAGAATCCGGCAACGCCGTGTCGGGATGAAAAGAACAGCGTTCCAATGCCGGAGTGGGCCAATACCACAGCCATAACGGCTATCATCCGGAAGCCATCAAGACCCGGAAGTTTCTTCGATTGAAGTATTGTTTCAAGCCCTGGCAATACCACTGATCACCCCTTCCTTGGATTCCAGATAACCTTCTTCTCTCCCCGCAAAAAGGCCATAAATGCCTTGTAGGAGGCCATATTCAGCAGCACAAAATAGTAGGGAATAGACAGTAGCGCGGAGAGCGACTTTCCTTCTTTCTCCTGCTTGTGCCCGGCCCAGGCCAAAGTCATGAACACGATGTAGCCTAGCGCCGCCAGGGTATATATTGCTTTCATCGGCGCCAGCATTAATGCCGTGATCGCGAGCAGGATCAAGGGCACAAATGCCCCGTATCGCAGTAATTTGTGTGAAATCATCTGCCACGCAAATACAGGGTCCCGTAACGGGTTCATCAGTTGCTTCATATCCTTCAAAGCCCAGAGTGCACGTAGACTCACCCTCACGCGCATGCTGAACTCACTGTCACTGTCGTTCAGCGCATCTTCTTTGAGCAAGGCTTCGGGCTCATAGACTACGCGGAAGCCCTGCTCCACAACTTTTAACGGCTGAACAAAGTCCGGTAACTGGTCCGCTCTGAGTGGTTTGTATAGCTCCCTGCGCATTGCATCAATGCCGCCGTCTACGCCAACAATAGAGCCAATTTGTGTTTCCTGCTCCCGCAGCCAGTTTTCATACTTCATGTAGGCGCTGCAGCCGTCCCCCACGAGGGAGCCATCTTTATTTACATAAACCATTTTTCCGGTGACATAGCCTACGGCCGGGTCCGAAAAGTTGCTGCACAGGTGTTTGAGGGCTTGAGTATCCCAATGTGAATTTGCATCAGAGAACAGGATGATCTCACCGTTTGCTT
Source organism: Marinobacter sp. NSM (assembly GCF_052380025.1). Taxonomy (NCBI): domain Bacteria; kingdom Pseudomonadati; phylum Pseudomonadota; class Gammaproteobacteria; order Pseudomonadales; family Marinobacteraceae; genus Marinobacter; species Marinobacter sp. NSM. The sequence goes on along the minus strand of NZ_JBQTCK010000001.1, from coordinate 363,685 downwards.
CCGGCACCAGAGTGTTCAGGCCCGAAGTTTTGCCCTGCCGGGGTGCTTGCCGAAACAAACGGATTGGGAAAGCTGCATCTTCCGCCACCTCACGCACGATATCGTCCGTGCCGTCTTCTGATTCGTCAGAAATCACCAATACTTCAACTTTGTCTGTGGGATAGTCCAGGGCAAGCTTGTTTCGCAGGGTTGCCTCAATGTCGTTTGCCTCGTTATAAGCTGCGATGAGGATGGACACAGAAGGTTCATAGCTCCCGCTTTTCTGTACTTGGTAATCGGTAACTTTCGCAACCACTTTGGCCAGCAGTGGATAGCCAAAGTAGATATAAAACAGCAACGCCAGGGATAGCCAGAACAGAAACTGCATTACACCGTCGCTCCGGATGCCGCTGTCATTACAAGCTTGTTGTCGATTGACGAGTCCAGCACGCCCTGATTGCGCAGCACGTCACTCATGGTGGTGAAGTTGAAGTGGTGTAACAGCTTGGTTAAGCGTTGTTCACAGACATCCAGGTTGTTGTAATGACGGAAACGGGAGAACCATTTTACGTCCAGTCTTGGCTGGCCAGGGTCGATTTCCCAGGGGTGCAGGTAGAATACAAATGGCTGCCCGTGGCGATTGATGCTGCCCAGGCCCCAGCGACTGAACCAGTATGGGAACAGACGGAAGTAGCCGCCGCCGGCTATGGGTAATGTGTAGCCGGGGAATTTCAGGGTACTCAAGGGGAATTCAGCCAGCTCATAGCCTTTGTCAGTTGTCAGCTTGTGGGGCCAGCGGGGTGTACCGGGCATGCCATATCGGTCGTGGTGCACCGGGAATATGGAAGAATCCCAGGTAAAACCTTCTTCTGCCAAGATATCCAGTGCCCAGCGGGACTGGTTAGTGATGGAATAGCTGGCTGCGCGGTAGCCGGTAATTGCTTCACCGGTGATATCTTCAAGGACCTGCTTAGACCTACGGGTTTCTTCTCGAAAAACCTCTGGCGTTTGTTTGTAGATCAACTGGTGACTGTAGCCATGGCTCGCCACTTCATGGCCAGCCCTTTGAATAGCTTTAACCAGGTTTGGTGATTTATCAGCAACCCAACCCAGGGTAAAAAAGGTGGCTTTGCACCGCGCTTGATCCAGCAACGTCAGAAGCCGGTTTACATTGGCTTCCACCCGGTATTCCATAGCGTGCCAACTATCACGGTCAACGGCCTCTGCCAGGGCCGCTACCTGGAAATAGTCTTCCACGTCGATGGTTAAAGCGTTGGAAATGGGTTGTTTGTTCATGGCGCCTTCGTCGCCTCCTGTTTGTCGACCTGTGAGCACCTGTGTATTTCTACCGCAACATTACTGTATGCGGGCTCACACGGGCCTGCAGTAGATTCAACTTGCTCCAGGTAACGATCCAGCTTGTCTCTTTCAGGGTTTGAGAGATGGGTCATCACTAGCCATACCGTTCGGTATTGATTGAGCCGCTCCAAGTGATCTGGATACTCATCCGGCTCCTTAAAGTAGTTCTCCGGAACCAACTCGAAAGGCAATGGATCCAGATCACAGCCCGTGTAAGAGTGCTTCTCGTAGAAATCAATGGCAGCCTGCCCCCTTGGGTTCATGTAAAGCACAGCCTGATCTTTACCACACTGATCGGCGAGAAAACCGAATGCCCCTGCCCAACGGTTCGGTTCACGATGGGCGTATGCGTGGGCAGACAATGCCAGGAGCAGCATGGACAGCGCCACGGGTGCCAAGGCCCAGGTACGGAACGCCAGTGTCGCCCCGATCGCCGCCAGCATCAGATAAAAAGGCATGAACGGTGTAAAAAAGCGTGTGGAGAAAACAGGCTCAAACTGAGAGACCAGGAATACAATCCCAACGGGCACCACAGCGATGACAAGCGCACTAATCCAGAGCTGAAACTGGCTGTTACCTCGCACCTTGATTCCTCCCCCGGAATACGAGAGCCGCACCAAGCCAATCAGTACAAAGGTGCCGACTGCAAGCAGCAATCCAAAGCGCACGGGGTCACTGGCTTCGGGTGCGGCTCCGGAATAATCAAAGCCGAGGTAGATGAGAGACTTGAGGTCAGGGGCGGTAAGCCATGCCAGTTGTCCACTTTCCTTAAACACCACAAAAGCAAGAATGGGTAGAAAGCTCAAACCGATAACCGAATGGGCGCCAAGCCATCTGCCGAAGTCTCCACGGTTCTTCAATGCCGGCAACGCCATCAAGCCAAGACAAAAAATACCAAGAGCGATGTAAAAATGAGTATGTACCGCAAACAAACCGGCCAATGCGTACCAAAGCCAGTATTTCCGTTCACCGTCGAGAACAATGCGAGTCCAACAGAACCACATCAGCGCCATGAACAGCAGCGCAAATGCATAACCCCGGATTTCCACACTGTATCGAGTAAGATAGAAATGACAGAGGATTAAGATCAGAAAAGTAAACGCAGCTCTCACCCCGAAGTGCTTGTTGACCGGCAGGAACATGAGCCAGAGTGCGCCAGCGTAACAAAGCAGGGAAAAAAACCGTAGGGCGAACTCGGAGCCTGCTGCCATGCTCCAGATTTTGAGTACGACGTAATATAACGCCATGTTGGCTTCATACCGGGCAATAAAGTGAAACAGATCGGCCCAGCCCAAGCCTATAAAGTAGGTGGTAAGTGCCTCATCAAACCAGACCCCTTCACTAAGACTGTACCGAAGCCCGTAAAACAGACATAAACCAACCGATACAATCAGGGCGACAAACCAAAGATTCCTCTCTGGCGCTGATATTTTTGGGATCATTTAGCCATTTCCCTGGCAGAGGCTGCCATACCTACGGAACCCTTCAGGTCTGAACCTCGCACATGCTCCTGAATCAAATAAAGAGGGCGGCGTTTGGTCTCATCGAACATTCGCCCGAGGTATTCCCCCAGCACACCAAGGAACATGAGCTGAATACCGCCGATGAAAAGAATCACGGTCATCAATGACGGGTAACCGGGAACCGGATCCCCCCAGATCAGGGTTTTGACAATAACGTAGGCGCCGTAAACAAAGGAGCCGAAGGCCAGAAAGACCCCGATGTAAGACGCCAGTTTCAAGGGGATTGTGGTGAAAGATGTAATACCATCAAGTGCAAAGTTCCACAGCTTCCAGTAATTGAATTTGGTTTCTCCCGCATGGCGGGGATCACGGGAATACTTGAGCGCGATTTGAGGGTAGCCAATCCAGGAGAATAGCCCTTTCATAAAGCGGTTGGACTCCGGCAGGCTCCGCAGCGCATTCACCGCTCGCCGGCTTAGCAGGCGAAAATCTCCTGTATCCCGAGGAATCGAGAATCGTCCGACGTGGGCCATCAAACGGTAAAAAGCACTGGCTGTTAGCTTTTTAAGGAACGACTCACCGTGCCGCTCCGTTCTCTGGCCGTATACAGTGTCGTATCCTTCTTTCCAGAGAGCGAGCATGTCCGGAATAAGTTCCGGGGGGTCCTGAAGATCTGCATCGATGATAACAGTGGCATCAGAATCTACATGATCAAGTCCCGCCGTTAACGCGGCTTCTTTTCCAAAGTTCCTTGAGAGTCGGAGCAACGAGAGGCGCGGATCCTTCGCAATCAATCCACTGATAATGTCGCATGACTCGTCAGAGCTTCCATCATCAATAAAAAGGATCTCGAACTGCGTTCTGTCGAGGCTTTCGCACACGGCCACCGTTCGACGATAGAACTCATCGATTACAGCTTCCTCGTTATATACCGGCACCAGTACCGTCAAAGAATCCATTCGACCCGCCTTCCTATGCCTTGAACGTCCAGGACTTGTTTAAAACGAAAGTAACCAGGAACACCCCGGCTGTCGCTATCAGTTGCGCTAGCAAGTAATAGACATGCATCAGCGAGTGCAAAACGTACATCGCCAGCATGTTCAAACAAAAACCAAGCACCGCTATGCCGAAAAACCTGACAGCGGTCTCAGCGTATCGCCCACCGGCGCCCCTGAATACATAGCGCCGGTTAAGTTCATGGTTGATTACCGCGCCAACCACAAATCCAACACCGGTTGCGGAAAGAACACCAACACCGGCAAATTCCACAAAGACGTACAGGGTCAGATAGTGAAAAAGTGTGCCAACGATGCCCGCCAGCCCGTACGCGGCAAGCTTATTCACGATTCCTTCAGCATTCGTCAGCATTTTTCTTTCACCTACCGAAACCGGTACTCCACCCCAACCAACACCCAGTTCTCGTCGTACTCCCGGGTAGGCACATCACTTACTTTTCTTTGGTGCCCGACTTTCGCCACCAGGTTGAAGTCCCGAGTGGCCTGGTACTCGGTACCGGCTTCCAGCCTGAGTGTGCGGTCATCCGCTTGGTCGCTCTGGAACTTGGTGTAGTCGTAGCCAATACTCGCGTAGCCGCTGGCCAGTTCCGTCAGAGGCCTTGAATAGCGGGCGTTAAGCCCGGACTTGTCTTCACGTTCCGGTGATTCCAGGTAATCTGCCTGGCTGGCATAGACATCAACGGTCAGCGATGACCGGTCTGAATAACGCTGGTTGATGCCGGTAGAGAGAGTTGTGGTTTCAACCGAGATGCTGTCACGCAGGTTGAATTCGAACTCGCCAAATCGGATGTCAAAGCTGGAGGTGCGGTCGGTTAGCTCCCGGGCACCGCGCAGGTACCAATCCAGGCTCGGGGTAATGGTGCGTGTGAGGTCCAACTCGCCGATCAGGCCGTCGCTGCTTTGGGTGGTGGAGCCAAAGCGGGTTTCAATCTCACTGACACCGATGGCACCGGACAACTTTGTCGTCGCCCATACGTTAGTGAAGGTGATTCTTGCGCTCTTCACGTCTACTTCTGCGTCGGTGTCGTACTCCGTGCGGCTGTACGAGGTACTTATCCCTGCCGTCAAGGTCTGGCTGACGATGTGATTCCACGCCACGGAGCCGATGTAGCGTTCGCTGTCTGATTCTTCCGGTTCACTAAATTCGACGTTTTCATATCGGGCCGACAAGTTCAGCCAGTTGGTATCGTTCAGGCGCAAAAGGTATCGAGGGCCGGTGCTGAAAACGTTTTTCCGGGTTCGGTTGTCCGGGGTGTTGCTCTGGGTGGCGTCTTGGTTCACTTCACGCAGGTTGTTGCTGACATCCCAGTAAAAACGGTTCGCCAGTTCACAATCACCGGTGAAGTCCATTTCACCAAAGGCTTCGTCATCAAAGGAGTTGTCGTGCCACAGGGAATAGCCCAGAGTACCGGTAAAGTCTGCATTACAGCGCCCGGGGTCAGTGCGATAGCCAGCTCTGATGTAGGCCCGGGTTTCCATATCGCTGGTTTCGCCGCTACTGGTTTTGCGGGCATTATCGGTGAAACGGGTGTCCAGGCCCCCGGTGACCTCTGAATTACCTTGGGCGGTGGTTGCAGCACCGGAACATACCAGCAAAAACCCGATCGCCAGTATTCTGTTGTGGGGCATCCCTGCGCCCTGCTTGCTATCCATTGATCACCGCTCCCACAAATTTATCCGGGTTGAAAGCCGTGGCAGCATGCTCAGCGGTAGTTGCTGTGATCTTGCCGTGAGGAACCACCAGCATGGCGTAGTCACACAATTCGGTCAGAATCCTAGCGTCAGGTGATTCAGAAATGGGCGCAGTATCCAAAACAATGAAGCGATCTGGGTAGCGGCGGCGAACGGCTTGCAGGAACTGCTTCATTCGGAACGATGTAAAGAATTCCGACGGCGTTTCACGGCGGCTGCCAGCCGGGATCAGTCTCAGCCTCGGGATACCCGTTGGGTAAAGGATTCTGGCGATGTCATAGTCTGGGTCATCCAGGAAGTCGGTCAGGCCCGTTTCTGGCAACACATCAAGCGTGGTGTGCAGGGATGGTTCCCGGAGGTTGCAGTCGATAATCAGCGCGGTTTTCGCCTGGTCAAAGGCGAAGGCTGCGGCCAGGTTAAGCGCTACGAATGAAGACCCGGCCCCTGAGCAGGCTCCGCTCACCACGAGGGTGAAGTTGTTGCCGCCGGAAAGCTCCAGCAGCTTCGTCCGCAGGTCACGAAATCGGTTAACCAGAGCCCTGTTACGGGATTCGGGATAGATAATACGGCGTTCGTCCAAGTCATCGGGTGTCAGCCGTCTGGGCTCCTGCATCCGAACGATCTGTTTACTGATAACGTACTTGTCGACAGCCCCCGGCCCCAGCTCAAGGGAGCTGGGTACCAGCATTCTCGAATCGTCTTCGTCAAAGTGTCCGAGCTCCTGCTTGAGACGCTCTTTGCGCTTCAACCAGAAAGACTGTTCTTCGGCGCTCCGGGCATCTTGGGCATCGGAATGTTCGGAGCGTTGCTCTGTTGGATCCAGCTCGGGCTGATCATTTCGTTGTTCTGGCATCAGATCACTCCCAGTTGGGCGAGCACAACGATGGTGATATACACCGCTGCGGTTAACACGAAAAGAATGCCGACCATCATGGTGACCCGCCGGTCCCGGCGTTTCTCGAAGGGAGTGCGCACTTCCGGTATTTCGATCAATACCGGTAACCCGATGCCGTCCTCGAGCTGCTTACGTGCACGAATCCGAGGGTCAACCTGGAGCAATCCGGCAACGGCACCGAATGGCGCCGCCAATCCAAGGAAAAGCCCTGCCATGGCGAACATGGAGAACTGGGGGCCTGAAGGGGTTCTGGGGAACTGGGCTGCTTCATTTATACGGTAATTCAGGCCCTGCCCTTCGATGTCGAGATGCATGGATACCCGCGCTTTCTCCCTGCGTTTTAGCAGGTCGTCATAGATTTCGCGGTTTACTTCCATATCGCGGGTCAGTTCTGAATACTGGGCTTTGTTTGCCTGAATCCGCTCCATCCGCTGAGTTTGCTGTTCCATCAGGCGCTGTAACGAGCTGATCCGGGTATCAATGGTCGCCATGTCAGCGCGGGTTTTGGAAAGCGCAGCGCTGAGTTCTTGGTACAGCGGGTTCACCGCCTCTTCACCATCAAGCGAGGCAGTAGCGCCTTGCTGGGCTGCGGAGAGGTCCCTTTGGCGCTTGAGTTCGGCCAGCTGCTCACGGGTGATCACAATATCCGGATAGGTGTCGTGGTATTGCAGCCTCAGGGCATCCAGTCGCTCTTCCAGTGTCCGGATCCGCTCCCGGAACGCATCTTCAGTTCGGCCCTGGCGAATGGTCGGCCGGATGTTGTTGAGTTGCCCCTGTAACGACGCAATGCGGGTTCCCAGCTCTTCTTTTTCAAGCTCCGCCAGCTCCAGCTGGTTACGCAGCTGGGCCATTCTGGAGTTTGCCTCCTGCTCCGTGCCGTCTGTGTTCTCAGACAGAAACTGCTTCAGCCGGTTTTCGGCCTGGGTCAGCTGCTGCTCGTAGCTTTTCACCTGTTTGTCGATGAAATCATAAGCGTTACGGCTTTCTGACCGCTTTCGGTCTTTCGTCTCTTCGATGAACACCTGGCCCAGCTTCTGGGCAACCCGGAAGGCTTCCATCTGGGAAGTAGAGGAAAAGCCAATGCTGAAGTAGCTGTCGCCCCGGGGGCGCACTGATAGCCCGCTTCGGATTTTGGCGATGCGCCCTTCCAAAGCATCCGGATCCATGGAATCGTTGCGATAGATTTCCGGGTCTGAGGCCACACGCTCAATCAGGGTCCGGCTCATCAGAAGCTCTTTGGCCGCGGAGGTTCGGTCGTTGATTTTGGTTGTCACCGCGCGCCCTTCCATCAGTGGCGCAATGATGTTTCGGTCATCCACGAAGATGATGGTCTCGGCCTGGTACTTGTATGGCCATATAAAACCGGCACCCAACACCACAAAACTGACAACCACAAACAACAGGAACGCCAGGCCTTTGCGCTGGCGCACTTCGCGAATAATCTCTTGCGGTAACTGCGATAACGGTAATGCCATAACTACACTCGATTCGAGACCAAGGGTTCAGACAACGTCTGTCAGAAACTGCGCTCCGGGATGGTCAGGATGTCGCCCGGGCGCATGGAGTAATTGGTTTCAACCTGCCCCTTGCTCAGGATGTCGTCCAGCTTCACAGGGATGGCGACTACCTCGTTACCCACCTTGCGGTACAGCATGGACTTGTTGAGGGCCGCAAACTCGTTGGCGCCGCCAGCATTGAGAAACATATCCAGCACGGTCATACCACTGCGATGGGGAATAGACACGGGCTGGCGAACGGCACCGGTCACGCGCACCCGGTCAGTGAACTCATGGCTGCCCATGGAGGTCACCACCACGCTTACCTGCGGTTCGCGTATATATTCGGCGAGGGAGGCACGGATTGAGCCGGCGAGTTCCTCAGGTGTTCTGCCACTGGCCTGAACATCACCAACGAGCGGTACGGAGATCTTGCCGTCTGGTCGAACCGGCACCGAAATGCTCAGGTCCTCATTGCGCCATACAGACACCCTTACAACGTCCGTAGCGCCGAGTATGTACTGGTCAACACTGTCGCGGGTATCCAGTGCGAGTGCTCGCTGAATCTTGTCAGGAGAAGATGCGGACGGCCCGGCACAACCTGTTGCCAAAGCTACCGCCATGAAGGACACAAACAGCCCTTGGGTGAGATACTTCCGTGACATCGTATTCCCTCTCTTGTGAGATCCGTGCTGCATTCCATGTTTCGGGAACAGCATACTCCCGAAACTACCTTGATCCTTTTTTGAACAATACCACTTCTACTGTCTGAATTATAACCAACAGATCGAGAAGCAAACTCTGATTCTTGATGTAATAAAGGTCGTAACGAAGCTTTTCCCGGGTGTCTTCTTCGTTGTCTGCGTAGGCAAAGCATAGCTGCGCCCAGCCGGTCAGGCCTGGTTTTACCCGGTGGCGTTCAGAGTAAAAGGGGATCTTCTCTGATAACTGCGCCACGAATACCGGGCGTTCCGGCCTTGGACCTACAAACGCCATGGTGCCGTTAAGAACGTTAAAGATCTGTGGCAACTCATCAATTCTGACTTTCCGGATAAACTCGCCAACCCGAGTTACCCGGGTATCGTTCTTTTTTGCCCAGACGGCTCCGTTTTTTTCGGCATCGGTGATCATTGAGCGGAACTTATGAACTTTGAAGACTTTGTTATTCAGCCCTACCCGCTCCTGGCTATAGATCACCGGCGCTTTGAAGCCGTCTTCCAGTTTGATGGCAAGTGCGGTGAGGATCATGATGGGAAACGTCGCCAGCAGCAGTGTGCCTGCCGCGAGAATATCGAGCGTTCGCTTGCCCGCACCGTAAACGGACGACACTGAGAAACCATCCGAAAAGACCAGCCAACCGTGACTGATCATTTCCAGGGCCACTTTCCGCGATTCCCGCTCATAGAAATTGGCACCGTCAATAATACTGACACCTTCCATTTTGCATTCCAGAAGGTCTTCCATCGGCAAACCGCGCCGGCGGTCATCTACAGCTACCACGATCTCCCGAACGGGATGGCGCAATACGTAGTCGTGTAATGATGTAGGCAGGTTGATCAGGTGCTGATCACCCACTTCGATGGGTTCGTCCGGGAGTGGGACAAAGCCATCAAGCGTGAACCCCTTGCGGTTGAATGGGGTGGTGAGATCTTCCAGCAGTTGCCTGGCCCGGTGCCCTGCGCCAAGAACCAATACCCGGCGCTTGAAAGCCTCTTTGCCAACCAGGGCAAAAAACAGCACGCGCACTATGCCCAGCGAGAAAATGGCCAGAACTGTGGCGGAGGTGAGCAGGCCGAAACTGCCTAGATACCAAAGCCAGTCATCCGCGATGAAGTAAGCGAAACCGTGAACCGGGATAGCCAGAATCATCGCCATGATGGTTCTTAGCATCATGCCGGACATACCCTCTTCCACCCGGGACTGATGCACACCCAAGGCAATCATAACCAGCAGGTTAAACAGGGCAAACGTAATGATGGAGGGCAGGACAAAATACAGATGTTCAAGGAAGAAACCGACTTCACCAAAAAAGCGGAAGAACACCGCCAAACCAAAGGCAAAGCCCATCACGACCAGATCTATCAGGCCGAGGATAACAAAAGGTAAGTGAATATAGTGTTTGAACAACCTGACGTGGGCCACGTCGACTCCTTGAGCGGTTCACACTGCACTGTACTGCCAGCATCCTTTGCTACACACCGTAACAAACCGTAACAGAATTGTACTTCAATCTCCTGAAACTTCAATGAGTCCTTTAAAAACAAAGATCGGAATCTCACAGATGAGATCCCGATCATGCGCTTGACCCAAGGGTTTACTTGTTACGGCGACGAACGCCCAGCAAGCCAGCCAGGCCCAGACCCAGCAGGCCCAACGTCCCCGGCTCAGGAACACTCGCCACAGGCTCGTCAGGAATGTCGACGTTGTCGAGGGTTTCGCCCATCACGTAGGAATAGGTCAGCTTGATCAGGTCGCCCTGGAACAGACTGCCAATGTTGAAGGCCAAACCAATCACGTTATCGCCGTTGCCATCGTTCTGGCCACCCAGGTAGACATCCGGATTTTCACTCCAGGAGGAGGTAATACCGGTGTTGTGCTCAACGCTAGAGTTGGTGAAGAGCCCAAGCGTCAGTCCCGTCTGAGCGCCCTGGGAATTCACGAAATCTTCCTCGGCAATGCCTGCGCCGCCTCGGGTGTTGATGGTGTCGTAACTGCCGTAGGTGTTTACATCGGGGTCCGGATCAATAGCTCGCAGGAACTTGAGGTTAGTCAGGTCCGTCAGGGCTTCAATGGACGTCAGTACATCAATCCGCTCGTAGTTATCATTGAAGACGTATTCATGGCTGATATTGAACACCCCGCCATAGGTGCCGCTCCACAGCACGTGGTTGTCGAAGGCTGAGCCAGCGCTGAGGTCTGACAGGTTGGTGGTGGCGATGCTGGTGGGCCAACCTGCATTGTTATTGGCCACAGTACCGAACTGATCCGCCTTAACCCCGAACATCTCCCACGGGCTGCCCGGAGTCAGGTAGTCTTCCGCTCCCCAGTTCTGGGTGCCGCTGGGATCATGCAACAGGCCTGGTGACACACTGCCGCCATAGCCCAGGGTGCCGTTGTCACTGATGGCGGTCCGTACATAATCACCTTCCATGGTGATAGGTGCAGCCATAGACGCTGCTGAGAAAGCAAGTGTCAGGGCCGCGCAACCAGCCAGCAGTGCCGGCTTTTTGAATGATTCAGGAACACGATTCACTGTCTAATCTCCCTTTAGATAAAAAATCCGCGTTGTTGGTCGGCGCTTATAACTGCCGGCCAAGCGGTCCGTGCAGCAATAAACTGTCCAGTTTCACGTCAGGCTTTAAATATCAGGGAGATAGCTGAACTTAAGAAGGGAAAAACCGGAGGTGTATCCGGAATGTGTAAAATCCTTCAACACCTCACAGATCTGACTGTAACGAATCAGAAACAGTCGCCGGGCACCCTCACCCAGCCTTCCATGATTATCCGCGCGCTGCGGCTCATGATGGCTTTGGTGGCGGTCCACTGGCCGTTTACTTCCTTGGCTTCAGCACCCACGCCCAGGGTTCCGGAAGGGTGACCAAAGGTGACTTCGGTGCGGTCTCCGCCGCCGGCCGCCAGGTTTACCAGGGTTCCCGGAATGGCGGACGCGGTGGCGATGGCCACGGCTGCGGTGCCCATCATGGCGTGGTGCAGTTTGCCCATAGACAAAGCCCGTACCAGAACATCAATGTCTGCAGCGTTGATCTGCTTGCCACTGGACGAGACGTAATCCACTGGCTTGGCTACAAACGCCACTTTTGGCGTGTGTTGGCGGTTGGCGGCTTCGGCGACGTCCTTGATCAGCCCCATTTTTACCGCGCCATGGGCACGAATGGTCTCAAACATCGCCAGTGCTTTGGGGTCGCTGTTGATGTCGTTCTGCAGTTCGGTGCCTTTGTAGCCGATGTCTTCCGCGTTCACGAAGATGGTCGGTATACCGGCGTTGATCATGGTGGCTTTCAGGGTGCCGACGCCCGGTACGTCCAGGTCATCCACCAGGTTGCCGGTGGGGAACATGGCACCTTCGCCATCGGCCGGGTCCATGAACTCGATTTTCACTTCCGCGGCCGGGAAGGTCACACCATCCAGTTCGAAATCGCCGGTTTCCTGCACTTCACCGTTGGTGATGGGTACATGGGCCACGATGGTTTTCTGGATGTTGGCCTGCCAGATACGCACGGTACAGACACCGTTGTCTGGAATGCGGTCTTTGGCGACAAAACCGCCGTTGATGGCGAAGGCGCCAACCGCAGCTGTCAGGTTGCCGCAGTTGCCGCTCCAGTCCACGAAGGGTTTGTCGATGGACACCTGACCGAACAGGTAGTCCACATCGTGGTCCGGCTGGGTGGGCGCAGCCAGGATCACCGTCTTACTGGTGCTGGAAGTGGCGTTGCCCAGGCCGTCGATCTGCTTTTCATAGGGATCGGGACTGCCGATGACCCGCAGCAGCAACTTGTCCCGTGCCTCGCCGGGCACCTTGCAGGGTTCCGGCAAGTCTTGCAGGCGGAAGAACACGCCCTTGCTGGTGCCGCCACGCATGTAGGTGGCGGGGACTTTTATTTGTTGGGGGAAGCTCATGCCGCCCCCTCAGAAGCCAGGAAGTCCTGCGCGAAGCGCTGCAGTACGCCGCCAGCGGTATACACAGTCACCTCTTCCGCAGTATCCAAACGGCAGATCACCGGAACACGGTCCACTTCGCCGGTCTTGCGGTGAACCACGAGCTCCAGTTTGGCACCCGGTGCAGCCTTGCCTTCCACATCGTAGGTTTCGGTGCCATCCAGCTGCAGGGTATGGCGGGTGGTGCCTTCCTGGAACTGCAGGGGCATTACGCCCATGCCAATCAGGTTGGTGCGGTGAATGCGTTCGAAGCCTTCGGCCACAATCGCTTCTACGCCCGCCAGAGCAACGCCCTTCGCCGCCCAGTCGCGGGAAGAACCCTGGCCATAGTCGGCGCCGGCCACGATGATCAGCGGCTGCTTGCGCTCCATGTAGGTTTCGATGGCTTCCCACATGCGCATGGTCTTGCCTTCCGGCTCAACACGGGCCAGGGAGCCCTGCACTACTTCGCCGTTCTCGTCCCGAACCATTTCGTTGAACAGTTTCGGGTTGGCCAGTGTCGCACGCTGGGCGGTCAGGTGATCGCCCCGGTGGGTGGCGTAGGAGTTAAAGTCTTCCTCCGGCAGCCCCATTTTGTGCAGGTATTCACCGGCTGCCGAGTCCATCATGATGGCGTTGGACGGCGACAGGTGGTCGGTGGTGATGTTATCCGGCAGGATAGCCAGCGGGCGCATGCCCTTGAGTTCCCGCTCAGCGGCCATGGTGCCTTCCCAGTAAGGCGGGCGGCGGATGTAGGTGGACTGAGGGCGCCATTCGTACAACGGGCTCTTGGCCTGCTCGGCAGCATCCAGGTTGAACATCGGGATGTACACCTGCTTGAACTGCTCCGGCTTAACAAATTCGCCCACAATGCGGTCGATTTCTTCATCAGACGGCCACAGGTCTTTCAGGGTGACCGGCTTGCCATCCTTGCTGTAACCGAGGGCGTCACGCTCGATATCAAAACGCACGGTACCGGCAATGGCGTAGGCCACAACCAGGGGCGGAGACGCCAGGAACGCCTGTTTGGCGTATGGGTGAATCCGGCCGTCAAAGTTACGGTTACCAGACAGCACGGCAGTGGAGTACAGGTCCCGATCGATGATTTCCTGCTGAATTTTCGGGTCCAGCGCGCCAGACATGCCGTTACAGGTAGTGCAGGCATAGGCCACGATACCGAAGCCCAGCTTTTCCAGTTCCGGCAGCAGACCGGCTTCTTCCAGGTACAGGCGGGCAACCTTGGAGCCCGGCGCGAAGGAAGATTTCACCCACGGCTTACGCACCAGCCCCAGCTCGTTGGCTTTCTTGGCCAGAAGGCCGGCCGCCACAACGTTGCGCGGGTTGGAGGTGTTGGTGCAGGAGGTAATGGCTGCGATGATCACTGCGCCATCGGGCATCAGGCCCTTCTTCTCTTCTTCAAGCGCTTTGTCCAGATTCACGGCAATACCGCGGTCGTGCAGATCAGAAGTGGCTACACGACGATGCGGGTTGGAAGGGCCAGCCACGTTACGCACCACGGTAGACAGATCAAACTCCAGCACACGCTCGTACTGGGCTTCAGTCATTTCGCTGGCCCACAGGCCGGTTTCCCTGGCGTATTTCTCCACCAGATCCACCTGCTCCGGCTCACGGCCGGTGAGCTTGAGGTAATCGGTGGTCTGCTCATCGATGTAAAACATCGCGGCGGTGGCGCCGTATTCCGGAGTCATGTTGGAAATGGTGGCACGGTCACCGATGGTGAGGCTGGACGCACCTTCCCCGAAGAATTCCAGATAGGCGCCAACCACGCGCTCCTTACGCAGGAATTCGGTAATGGCCAGCACGATATCGGTGGCAGTGATACCCGGCTGGCGCTTGCCAGTCAGCTTTACACCCACGATGTCCGGCAGGCGCATCATGGACGGACGACCCAGCATCACGGTTTCCGCTTCCAGGCCACCCACGCCCACGGCGATAACGCCCAGGGCATCAATGTGTGGGGTGTGGCTGTCGGTGCCCACGCAGGTGTCCGGGAAGGCAATCGGATGACCGTCTTCGTCCGGGCGGTTCTGAATCACCGGAGACATTTTCTCCAGGTTGATCTGGTGCATGATGCCGTTACCGGCTGGAATCACGTCTACGTTCTTGAACGCGGTGCGGGTCCAGTTGATGAAGTGGAAACGGTCCTCATTGCGGCGATCTTCGATGGCGCGGTTCTTTTCAAACGCGTCCGGATCAAAGCCCGGCGCTTCAACGGCCAGGGAGTGATCCACAATCAGCTGGGTTTGTACCACCGGGTTTACCTTGGAGGGATCACCGCCCTTCTCGGCGATGGCGTCACGCAGGCCAGCCAGGTCTACCAGGGCGGTCTGGCCCAGGATGTCGTGGCACACAACCCGCGCCGGGTACCAGGGGAAGTCCAGGTCGCGGCGGCGTTCAATCAGCTGCTTCAGGGAATCGGTGAGGGATTCCTTGTCGCAGCGGCGAACCAGCTGCTCAGCCAGGATCTTGGAGGTGTACGGCAGCTTGGCGTAGGAACCGGGCTGGATAGCCTCCACCGCCTGGCGGGTGTCGTAATATTCCAGGTCGGTGCCTGGAAGGGGTTTTCTGAATTCGGTGTTCATAATAATCAGCTCCGCTCTTCAATCGGCAACCAATCCTGATGCTCAGGACCAGTGTAGTCCGCGCTCGGGCGGATGATGCGGTTGTTGGCGCGTTGTTCTTTCACGTGGGCGGTCCAGCCGGATACCCGCGACATCACAAAGATGGGCGTGAACAGTTCGGTGGGGATGCCCATGAAGTGATAAGCAGATGCATGGAAGAAATCGGCGTTGCAGAACAGTTTCTTCTCGCGCCACATGACTTCTTCACAACGCACAGAAACCGGGTACAGCACGGTGTCGCCCACTTCCTTGGCCAGCTTCTCCGACCACTGCTTGATGATGGCGTTGCGCGGATCAGACTCTTTGTAGATGGCGTGTCCAAAGCCCATGATTTTCTCTTTGCGTTCCAGCATGCCCATCAGGCCGGCTTCGGCTTCTTCCGGCGTCTGGAAGCGCTGAATCAATTCCATGGCCGCCTCATTGGCACCGCCATGCAGCGGGCCGCGCAGGGAGCCGATGGCGCCGGTTACGCAACTGTGGATATCAGACAGCGTGGAGGCGCAGACGCGGGCGGTGAAGGTAGAGGCATTGAACTCGTGCTCCGCATACAGGATCAGGGAGACGTTCATCACCCGCTCGTGCAGCTCGCTGGGCTTCTTGCCGTGCAGCAGTTCCAGGAACAGGCCGCCGATGGAATCGCATTCACTGTTGGCGGTGTCGATGCGGACACCTTCGTGGGCGAAGCGGTACCAGTAGGTGATGATGGCCGGGAAAGTGGCCAGCATGCGGTCGATCTTGTCGTCCTGTTCGCTGAAATCGTTTTCGGTTTCCAGGTTACCCAGCATGGAGCAGCCGGTGCGCATTACGTCCATGGGGTGAGCGTTTTTGGGAATCTGCTCGAGCACCAGTTTCAGGGCGTCTGGCAGGTTGCGCAGGCTCTTGAGCTTGGCTTTGTAGGCATCCAACTCGGCCTGGTTAGGCAGTTTGCCGCGCAGCAGCAGGTGGGCCACTTCTTCAAATTGGGCATTGGCGGCGAGATCGGTTACGTCGTAACCGCGGTAGGTCAGCCCGGTGCCGGTTTTACCGACGGTACACAGGGCGGTTTCGCCAGCTACCTGGCCTCGCAGGCCTGCGCCACTCAGTTTCTTTGCTTCAGCCATGTTGGTCTCCCGTTGTTTCTGATTTTTCTGTTAAGGGTCTGTCCCCAGGGTCTGACCCCGCATGGGGTCTGACCCACTTTTGCCCGTTGATGCAGGGGCTATAGCCCATTGCGCTGGGGCTTTGATTCTGGTCGGGGCTGGCTCAGCCCCGCTTACTTTTGAGTCCGCTGTTCCAAGATGGGTCAGTCCCCGTTCGGGGACAGACCCTTTACTGCGGAGTCCGCTGTTCCAAGATGGGTCAGTCCCCGTTCGGGGACAGACCCTTTACTGCGGAGTCCGCTGTTCCAAGATGGGTCAGTCCCCGTTCGGGGACAGACCCCTTACTGCGGAGTCTGCTGTTCCAAGGTGGGTCAGTCCCCATTCGGGGACAGACCCTTTACTTCTTCTGAGCAAACAGCTGGTCCAGCTTCTGTTCGAAGTCGTGGTAGTTGAGGAAATCGTACAGTTCCATTCGGGTTTGCATCAGGTCTACTACGTCTTTCTGGTCGCCTTTTTCCAGGATGTTCTGGTACACGGCCAGGGCGGCTTTGTTCATGGCGCGGAAGGCGCTCAGGGGGTACAGAACCATCGCGGCGCCGGCTTCGGCCAGTTCGGAGCGGTTGTACAGCGGGGTGGCGCCGAATTCGGTGATGTTGGCCAGGATCGGGGCGTCGATGGCTTTGGCGAAAGCTTTGTAGTCGCTCAGTTCGTGAACGGCTTCGGCGAAGATGCCGTCGGCACCAGCTTCGATGCAGGCTTTGGCACGGTCGATGGCGGCTTCCAGGCCTTCTTTCTGGAAGGCGTCGGTGCGGGCCATGATGAAGAAGTCTTTGTCCTGGCGGGCATCGGCAGCAGCCTTGATGCGGTCGACCATCTCTTCTTTGGACACAATCTCTTTGTTCGGACGGTGACCACAGCGCTTCTGGGCCACCTGGTCTTCAATATGCACAGCCGCAGCACCGGCACGTTCCATTTCGCGAATGGTGCGGCCGATGTTGAACGCGCCACCCCAGCCGGTGTCGATATCAACCAGCAGCGGCACTTCTGTGGCGGCAGTGATGCGGCGCACGTCTTCCACAACGTCGTTCATGGTGGTCATGCCCAGATCCGGCAAGCCATAGGAGGCGTTGGCGACGCCACCACCCGACAAATAGATGGCCTGGTGCCCTACCCGCTCCGCCATCATGGCGGTGTAGGCGTTGATGGTACCAACGATCTGCAGTGGTTGGTTTTCTTTCAGGGCCTTGCGGAAACGAGCGCCCGGGGAGAGTTGGTTAGCCATGGGACATTACCTCTTGGATCAGATTGTTAACACGCCTTGCTGAATCTTTTGTTCGATATTCTGGCGTGCGGCATTGATGTGTCTTTTCATAAGGAATTCGGCGAGTTCGCCATCGCGCTGGGCAATGGCTTCGACGATACGGCGGTGTTCACCCAGCGCCATGTGCGGGCGCCCGGCGGAGGTGCTCAACCGGTAACGGTACATGCGCACCATGTAATACAGATCGCCCAACAGCATCTGGGCCAGCTTGGTGTTGCGGCTGCCGGTGGCAATCCGGTGGTGGAAATCGTAGTCACCCTCAGCCTGGTAATAGGCCTGGCCCTGGGCTTCTTCAATCATTTTCTCGTGACTATCCAGTGTAGCTTTCAGGTCGCGGATTTCCTCATCGGTCATCCGTTCGGCAGCCTGGCGGGCAGCCAACCCTTCCATAACTTCACGAATCCGGTACAGCTCCAGCAGCTCTTCAGCACTGACAGATACCACTTTCACACCAGCATGGGGCCGGCGCACCAGCAAACCACGGGACTCAAGGCGACCAAGCGCCTCTCTCAGGGGACCACGGGTAAGATTAAAACGGGAGCAGAGTTCGACTTCGCCAATCTTTTCACCGGGCGCAAGGTCGCCCATCACGATGGCGGTTTGCAGACAATCAAAGGCTTCGTCTGCACGAGTATGTACCTGGGTCGGAGCTTGAACCATGTTTTGTTAACAATCCAATGGGTGATGCTGGTGAAATTACGCCCAACAAGTCGGATTGTCAACAAAACGAGGCAAGCCAAACGTCTTATTGTTTACAGCAAGGCGCGAATCAGATCTGCAAGCTCATGGAAAGCCGTACATCCGGGTGGTCCGGAACGACAATGGCTTCGGTGGTTGTTCCAAGTACCCGGCCAACGCTGACATCTGCACTGAACTTGCGGGCAGAAAGGCCGAGGGACAATTCCCCGGAGGTGACGTGGCCCGACTGGTCCTGCTGGAACGAGGCGTCGGGAACCCAGCCCCGCAGCACCGACAGCCTGACACTGGACAGCATTTGGGGGAAAAACGGTACGTTAAAGGTGGGGCTGCGGCTACCGAGGCGCAGCCAGCCACCCTCCGCAACACTCAGGGATTGGCCGCTATAGCCCATCGAAAGCGCTGCGCCAGCAACCTGCAGGCGGTGAGATCCGGGAATGTCCGCAGAAGCAATTTGATATTGCCCTTCAAGATCCCATTGCCAGTCCAGCATTTCCCGGTCCAGAGACGCCGTAAACAACATTCGCCCGAACTGATCGTCCTGGGAATCCTGATAACCAACCGCCGTGCGTTCCGCCTCTGTCTCAATGCCAGTGACAGCCCTGAATCCACTAGAGAGACTGAAGCCGCCCACCAGGTCATGACGCCCCAGGGCTTCAAAGCCCAGGGTAGATACCTCGTAGTGATTTCTGTGGTTCTCATCGCTCTGCCGGGTCCAGGAACGGGTTACAGAGTTATACCCTGCACGCCCCCGGATACTGTAACCGCTGACGGAGAACAGCGGCCGGCTTCCGGTTACGGCCACGTCGCGAATTCGGCCGGCCTCCTGATAGCGGGCCCCCTCAATCCTCGACACCTCGTCATAGGCGGTATTGGTCAGCTCCATTCGCAGCTGGTTGCGCCCTACCCGCAAACCATAGCCAAACCCAAGGACCTTGCGCTCGTTACTGACTCGATAAGTCTTGGAGTCCGCGTATCGAAGATCAGCCCGATGACTTTCACCGAACATATTCTTCAACCCAAGGTTCAGCGTGCCGTCAAGGCGATCTAAATCGTCGTTGGTACGTCCTGAGAACTCGAATTTCGACCGTAGCCAATGCTCGCGGGTGGCTTTCAAACGGTCCTGAGCAAACAGGGCTTCCTGGGTGCTGAGAGCATTCTGCTCGGAGAGTGAAAGCTCGCTGGCAACCCCCTGCACCGAAAATACAGCCAGTGCGCACGAAAACAGTGCAATGAAGCCCGTTTGAGGGCCGTGCCGTTTTGCGACCAGCGGATGTGCCATTCAGTACCCGTAGAAGTGTCAAGATCGTGTAAATGTGCTGAAGCATTGCCACTTTAAAATATGGAGAGCCAGTCAACCACCCTTCTCATCATAATTTTACAATTTTAATGTTACATTAAATCAGTACGTTATTGAGCCAACTGAAACTATTTTCGAGATATTTCAATCGCTCAGCGGAAGCAGGAAACAGGTCACAAAATTACCAACAATCAACATTCAGAAATGAAATCCTCCAACTCGCGAAACAACTTGGTTACACTTGGCACACTTTGTGGGACGGCTCCCAGCATGCAAGATTCAAACTAAGGATGAACACCATGATCAAAAAGTGCCTTTTCCCGGTAGCCGGCTACGGCACCCGCTTTCTCCCGGCCACCAAGGCCATGCCGAAAGAGATCCTGCCAATCGTTAACAAGCCGCTGGTTCAGTACGGCGTAGAGGAAGCTGCCGAAGCCGGAATCCACGAGTTCGGTTTCGTAACCGGCCGCGGCAAGCGTGCCATCGAGGATCACTTCGACATCAGCTACGAGTTGGAGCAACAGATTGCCGGAACCGGAAAAGAAGGCCTGCTAACCTCCATTCGCGACCTGATCACCAACAACACCTTTGCTTTCACCCGTCAGAACGAGATGAAAGGCTTGGGGCATGCCATTCTGACTGGCCGCAACCTGGTGGGTGACAACCCGTTCGCGGTGGTGCTGGCTGATGACTTCTGTGTGGGGCCGGAAGGCGAGGACGGTGTTCTGGCGCAGATGGTGAAACTGTACAACCAGTTCCGCTGCTCCATCGTGGCCATCGAAGAAGTGCCGCAGGATGAAACCCACAAATACGGTGTGATTGCCGGCGAGTCCATGAAAGACGGCCTGTACCGAATTACCGACATGGTGGAAAAACCGGCTCCGGAGGACGCACCCAGCAACCTCGCCATCATTGGCCGGTACATCCTGACACCGGATATCTTTGATATTATCGAACGCACCCCTCCGGGCAAGAACGGCGAAGTCCAGATTACTGATGCACTGCTGGAGCAGGCGAAGAACGGTTGCGTGCTGGCGTACCAGTTCAAGGGCCAGCGTTTTGACTGCGGCAGCATCGACGGCTTTGTCGAAGCCACCAACTACGTTTACGAGAATATCTACAAAAAGGGCAAATAAGCCCGCCTGCCGGGGCGGTTAACGCCCCAGAAGCTGAAGGACCATGCGCCGGTTTTCCGCGGTTGCCTTGCGGAACCGGCGCAGCAGTTCAACCTCTTCCTCTGATAGCTGCAATCGGTTCAGCTCCCGTTCCAGCTCTTTCAACGCTACAGACAAATCATCGCTGTTGCTGAACGCCAGCCCCGGCAGCTCCAGCTGACCGCTGTCACCGCCATCATCCATATCCAGCAGTTGATCCAACGGTGTTTCGGTTTTCAGGCACACATCCAGCAGTTCGCTGACGCCCGGATAGCTCCGCTGCTTGGGATCTGTCGCCTCCCAGCTGCCTACCCGGGCCTCGTCCACACCGCACATATTGGCCACATCCGCCAAAGACAGCTGCCCGGTCTGCCGGAGTTGCCGCAAGCGGCGATGAAAGGACTGCAGGTACCGCATAGCTCAGTGTTCCTGAAAAATTGGCTGTAAAAGTGAATCAATCCGGAAATGTATCGTACATATAGCTTTGCACACAATCTGCCTATACTGAAACCACAAAACCAACAAACGGGAAAGCCATGGCCACCCTGGATACAGACACTGCCTGGAAGCTCATACTGAATGCCAGCAATCGCAGCAATGTCACCCTTCCACTGCCGGGA
Source organism: Marinobacter sp. NSM (assembly GCF_052380025.1). Classification (NCBI taxonomy): domain Bacteria; kingdom Pseudomonadati; phylum Pseudomonadota; class Gammaproteobacteria; order Pseudomonadales; family Marinobacteraceae; genus Marinobacter; species Marinobacter sp. NSM. The sequence continues at coordinate 342,317 of NZ_JBQTCK010000001.1, read as the reverse complement.
ACCAGCCAACCAGCGTTGCGGATTAACGGCAAAAGCTGGGAGTTGGTGCATCAGGCAACCGAAGATGCCAGGAATCTGATATCGCTGTTCCTGCCCCTGTGCCAGCCCATCAAGCGCCCGGCGGGTAACCATGTGATTGGCCAGCTTGGTCAGAGCCTGGATGGCCGCATTGCCACAGTGACCGGGTGCTCCCGGTTTATCAACGGCGACGATGGCATTACCCACCTGCACCGCATTCGCGCCCTGTGCGATGCGGTGGTGGTCGGTGCCGGCACCGCTGCCACTGACAACCCAAGGCTGACGGTTCGCCGTGCCAACGGGCCCAACCCGGTACGGGTGGTGATCGATCGCCATAACCGAGTACCCCAAAGCCACCACCTGTTTACCGATAACGCAGCACCCACACTGCACCTGATTGCGGGCGAATATGACCCAACCCGAAAACCCGCCAGTATTGGCCAGGTAACGACCATTCCCTGCCTCGGTGCCGAAGACGATCCCACGCCCGTGCCACCCGAGCGTATTCTCCAAGTGTTACAGGACCGCGGGCTGCGTAAGATTTTTATTGAAGGCGGCGGAGTCACCGTTTCGTCCTTCCTGAAAGCCGGCCTGTTGGATAGATTGCACGTGATGGTGGCTCCGATGATCATCGGCAGTGGCCGGCCGGCTTTCTCGCTGCCGGAAATCGACCAACTGGATGAGGCCCTGCGCCCGAATGCCCAGCTGGTCAACCTTGGCAGTGACATGCTGTTCGACCTGGCCTTCGAGAGGCGCTGGAATTGATCAGGCGCGTTTGAGAAGCACCAGCGCCCCCGGCCAGCTGGCCAGGAATATCAATGCACCATAGCCAATACTGATCGCCACACCCTGCTCTGCCGGTAACCCAACCGCCGGCCAGAGCAGTGCTGCTGCGCCTTCACGGACACCCCAGCCAGACACTGTTATTGGGACCACCATCGCAAGAAGCAGCAGCAGACAAAGGGCTGCGGTCAGAAACAGGCTGCTGGCATCGGCCGCTAACCCCATTCCAAACGCCAACAACACAAATACCGTCAAATACGTGCCCAGAACGGCAAGGGAAGTAAACAACTGCACCGAACCATTGCGCCAGCCTGCAAATGCCCTCTTGAGATCAGCACCCAGGCGCCCAAGGTACCGCCGCAGTGAGGCAAGCCGACCACTGACCCACAGCAGCCAGATTCCAATGCCCACCAGCAGAGGAGGCAACAGCCAGTATGCCGGGTTCAGGGATATCCTGATGGGCAGCGGTTGACTGCTAAAAGCACCCACACTCCAAAGCACAACGACGGCGAGCAAGACCACCGGAAACAACACCAATTGCCCGGACAGCCGTTCAAGGACAACCGCATGAACCGCCGAAAGCTGCCCCGAACGCTCAACGGCGCTCTGCCCGTGGGCCCGGCTGTGTCGCCAAGCCCGGTTCACATCCCCCATAACACCACCCGGCAGCACCTGATTCAGAAAGGTGGCCAGGTAATATTCCCGAACGGCAAAGTTCATCGGCACAGAAACACCCAGCCTGCCGGCGGTGTAACGCCAACGCCAGGCGGACAACACCACCTGCAGGACAGAAACCGCCAGGGCCAGGGCGATCAGTGAGGGCGGTATGGATCGGAGCCTGGCTATCAATCCGGACAGGTCCACAAACCGTAACACCAGCACCAGGATAATAAGGGTCGCAGCCCACCGAAGCAGCAGCTTTGGCCATGGCCGCTGGCGCATCATGCCGGCAAACCTGGGTCGGGTAACCCGAGTAGGTCCAGGTGATCAACCACCACCCGCAGTTCGTGACGGGCCAACTGATCCTGCCTGTCTGCCAGCCAGGTTCTGATCTCAGCCTCTGCAGCCGGGTTCTGCTGGCAGGCGGCATCCGCCCAACCAGTCATTAGCATGGTGATCAACTCAGCACTCGCGCCGCCCTGGCCCGGGCTGAGATGCCATTGGCTCTGCTCCACCGTGACGGTATAGCCTGCCTCACGCAGCAGTTTCTCCAAAACCCCGGTTGCCTCGGGACCCAATGCCGCCCCGCTGCCTTTATCGCCATGCTGGTGCTGATTCACCAGCTCCTGTACCAAGGCGTCGGAGGCATGGGAAGGCGCCAGTTCAAAGTGCCCGCTGTAGCTAATCACCACCAGAACACCCGCTCGCCTTCGCACCACGGCACTGGAAAAGGCACAAAGCCAGTGTTCTGAGACCAGATCAATCAAGGCCGAAGCCGTGACCAGGGTGGCATCGTCTGGCAATAGCTCATCCAGGTTGTGCGGGGTCAGCTCCCGCATCATGGGAGCCGCCGGGGCGTCCAGTGCCCCAACCCGATGGCAGGCCAACCCCAGCAGACGCTGATCCGGTTCAATCAATGTCCACCGCTGGGGCACCGGCAAACGGGGAATCAGATAACCGGGGTTAGAACCCCGCCCACTGCCTATATCCACGAGATGCAACGGATCACCGGCCGGTTTTCCGGCGGCTTTTGTGTTGTATTCAACGGTTAGCCAGTTTGCCAGCGTATCCGTCAAGGCCCGGCTTCTGGCGGTATGATCCGCTTGCTCCCGGGCTTCCAGCCACTGGCCAGAGAATCTTGCAGGATCACCCTCTTCGCTGAAGCCCAGACTGCCGAGGAATTCCCTTGTGGTATCTGACCACTGGCGAATATCTGACCGATGGGCCCGCGCACGTCGCGCCAGCTCCGAGAAATCTGCGGTATTCGTCAGTAGAGAGCGAAGCTCTGACGCGAGGACCTTCACATTGCCAGCCGGAAAATTCCGGGCTCCGGGTTTGCTGGCGGTCAACGCCAGCGCGCCGCCGTCGGAAGACAGCACCGGCAAGCCCGCGGCCAGGGCTTCATCGATGACCATGCCATAGCCTTCGTAGAGTGACGGAAACACGAACAGATCCGCTCGGTGGTAGGCCTCCTCCAGCGCGGGCTCCGATAGCTCTCCCAGAAGCTGAACACGATCAGCCAGTCCGTGCCGGGCGATGGCACTGCGAACGGCCCGCGCATAGTCCGGATCACGATCCTCCGCCCCCACCAGAGTGCATTGCCACGGCAGTTCCTGCAGGGTGGCGAGGGCATCGACCAATTGGTGCTGCGCCTTCCGGGCGGATAGATGCCCCACGCACAAGAGCCTCATGGGCTTGTCCAAATGGTTGCGCTCAATCTGGAAGAACAGGGCGTCCACGGCCGGCTGCGCCGTCGTAATCTTCCAGGACGGCACCCCATAATCCTGTTGCACGCGGCGGGCAGTGTACTCACTGGTCGTAACCACCCTGCCGACCTGGGCCAGGGATTGCCTTTCAGCTTCCCGAAACCAGGCCTGTTGCTCGTGGGATAGCCCGGTCTCATCCGCCAGCGGATGGTGTACCAGCGCCACAAGCCGCAAGCGTGTGCCGTGGCGCTCCAGCACGTCTGGCATGGCCCCCATGGCAAGCCCGTCAAGCACCACTAACGTGTTGTCCGGCAAAGACGTCAGGAACTCTTGCATGGCATTGGTAGCAGTTTGATCCGGTCTCGGAAAGCACCCAGCGAGCCCCTGAACCCGCGCGTTCACCCCGGCCTGGCGCGATGCCGCCACCAGGCGCTGCACATATCGGTACCCACCGGTGTTCTGGTCAGGATCACCGGGAACCACAAACCATAGATCAGATGCCGGCATGGTAACTGGCCCAGGCCAGGTGCGACTCGCCCAAAGTCACTTTAAGGCCGGCAACCTGTCGGCCCTCTTCACCCAGGCGGCCAGCATGAATGGCGGCAGCCATTCGATTGAACACAACTTGCGCCATGAATTCCGTGGTGGTGTTCCGGCCTTCGAATTCCTGCAAGTCGTCCAGGTTCTTCATGTTGAATTCCGAAAGGACCTCTTTCAGCAGGTCAGACGCCTGGCCAATATCCACAATCAAATCGTTATCGTCCAGCACATGTCGCTCGAAGGTCACGTCTACCACGTAGGTGGCGCCGTGAAGCCCTTGGGCCGGACCAAAGATTTCTCCTTTAAAGCTGTGAGCAATCATCATGTGATCGCGAACGGTCAAACTGAACATAGTGTTTCCTCAGGAATAGGTAATTCGATGGCAGAGCGCATCCCCTGCTGGTGACAATATGGTGCTGGCAACCGCAGGAAGTTCGTCAAACCGGGACTCGCCGCTGATCAGGTTGTCCAGTTCCGGCGCTCTGAGCAACTGCAGTGCAAGCTCAAGCCGCCGTGCATAGCACCACCGGGGCTGCCTGCGCGGCGGAATCTGCCCTACCTGGCTGGATTTAAGTTCAAGGCGGTTAGGATGAAAGGCATGGCCAAGGGGAACCGTGACCGGTTCGTTGCCATACCAGCTAAGCTCCACAATGCGAGCTTCCGGCCCGGCCATGGACAGGGCTGATGACAACCCCTCGCTCCGGCCGGATGCATGAATCACCAGATCGCAATCACGGGACGAAGCCTCGGTTGTGAACGGAAGCCCCAAAGCCTTGGCAATGTCAGCCCTGGACTCATTGGTATCGACAGCCAGTAGCTGGGATCCGGGGATCTGTTTGACCATCCAGGCCACCAGAAGCCCGACCACCCCCAGGCCAACCACGGCAACCCGGTCGCCTACAGCGGGCTCGGCATCCCAGAGCCCGTTAATGGCGGTTTCCATATTGGCAGCAAGAATGGCGCGTCTCGGCGGCAGATCGTCCGGCAGTGCTGTGACGGCACTGGCCGGCACGCGGTAGTGCCTCTGGTGGGGGTACAGACAAAAGACCCGCTTACCCATGAGGTGCTCTGGCCCGTCCTGCACTTCGCCAACATTGGCATAGCCATATTTGACCGGAAACGGAAACTGGCCCTCCTGAAAGGGTGCGCGCATCCGAAGGTATTCGTCCTGTGGAACCCGATTGTTAAATATCAGTGATTCCGTGCCCCGGCTGATTCCGGAATACAGCGTGCGCACGGTAACGATCTCTGTCCCGACACTCTCAGGCAATCCCAGAGTCGCCGGCCGAAGCTCCCCCTGGCCCGGGCCAGTCACCCAGAACGCCTGATTCCCTGATGACGTCATAAACAGTCCATTCTCTTGTTATCTCCGTAAGCAAAAGCATCTACCCCAAACTATAGTCATAGAACGGGGCCTAACAAACGCACCAGTCAGGCTATACGGAAACGCTCGGATATGGATTCGATTCGCCCGGCAACATTTCAGATTCCTGCCACTGTGAGGGAGCTTGGTTGGGCTGCCCTATTGCTGTTTTTCGTGTTGCTGTCCGTGCACGAGTGGTTCAGCCCTCCCGGCTGGTTCGGTCTGCTGGCGATTCTGATCTTTGCCATCCAGGGCGCCTTGATACTTACGCGTTGGCCAGCCCGACAAAACTTTGGCTGGGCCAACCGCACTACCCTGCTTCGATCCATCCTGGTCGTTTCCCTGGTGGCCTGGGCGCCGTTTCTGTCCGCTGCCGATTCCTCCGCGTTGTGGATTTACGCAGTGGCCTGCCTCATTGCGCTGACCCTTGATGGCGTGGATGGCAAGGTGGCCCGGGCCACTAACAGCAACAGTGAATTCGGCGCCCGGTTCGACATGGAGCTGGATGCACTGTTTATTCTCGGCTTATGCGTGGCCACGATGGCTATCGGCAAAGCCGGGCCATGGGTATTGATGCTTGCCATGATGCGTTATGGCTTTTTGGCCGCCGGCCATTTCCTGACGTGGCTCAACCGACCGCTGCCGGACAGTTTCCGGCGCAAAACAGTATGCGTATGGCAGATTGTTACGCTGATGGTCGCCATACTTCCCCCTACCCCCACCGTGTTTGCTGGCACCACACTGGCCATGGCACTGGCCCTTCTGGGTTGGTCGTTTGCGCTGGATGTCCGCTGGCTCTATCAAAGGAGACACTATCATGAAAACTAAATTCGCCACCGCAACCCTGGCAGCCACCCTGCTCTCCACCGCGCCGCTGCTGCAGGCAGAACCAACCAGGTTCCAGGTAGACGATGAGCACTTCTCCATGGTCTTTGAAGTGATGCACATCGGCTACGCCCCGGTCATGGGTATGTTCCGCGAGGTAAAAGGCGAATTCGTCTATGACGAAGAGGCCGGTGACCTGTCATCTGGAGAATTGGTCTTCAAGGCGAAGAGCGTATTCAGCAATCACGGTAAACGAGATGATCACTTGCGCAACAAGGATTTCCTCGACACCAGAAGGCACAAGGACATCACCTTTACCGTGACCGGCTTTGAACGCACGGGCGATAACACAGGCATCGTCACCGGCGATCTCACGCTTCTGGGCAAGACCAACCCGGTGGATGTGGATGTCACCCTTAACAAGGCTGACGTATACCCCTTCGGGCATGAAGAATACACACTCGGCCTCAGTGCATCGACCGTGATTAAGCGCAGCGATTGGGGTATGACTTACGGAATCGACGAAGGCATGGTCGGCGACGAGGTAGTACTGCGTTTTGCCTTTGAGGCGATCAAGGACTAATACCATTGTGACATCCATCACACTTTAGAGTGAAAGTGGCGCATTGTCGGACAAGTTTTATGCCGGTTGCGACAAAACTGGCTATGGTTACTCTTTAACCAAGAGCAATGAAATAACAGTAAGAAGGTGATTCTACATGCCTTACAAGGCACTGATGGCCACCGCCGTAGTGGTGGCCAGTGTTTCAGGTACTGCCTGGCTGTTATCCGCAGACAACGACGGTAAGTTCAGTTGGCTGCCTTTCGGCAGCCAACAGGATCATCAGGAAGCAAGCGCCATGGCGAGAGACCACACGCCTGCGGCGAATGAGGCAAATACTTCAAACGCTCCTGCGCCCTCTGACAACGCCCTGGCGTTCATGCTCGCCAGCGTTGCAGACGACTACCAGCGAAGCGCCCGTTACCCGGATTACTCGGTGCCATTGACCACCGCCCAGGCTGAAGCCTACCACGGCAACCGGTACCACCCGGTTGAGTTGCCACTGGAAGACGACGGCAGCTTCATTGTGACACTCGACAAATTCCGCTTTACCCAGGGCGAGCCCATTCTTGTGGTGGCGTCCCTGAGTGGCCGACAGGTGTTTGGGGATAACCTCTCGGCAACTCTTGAGTCGGCCACCAAGAGGGACAAGGCCGATTCAGCAGACCTGCCTGCCACGGAAGACAGCGGCTACTACCAGGGAACCATCAGTTCCGATCATAAGCCAGGCGAATACCGGCTGATTGTGGAGGCCAGGGTTGACGGAAAACCGGTCCGGCACGTGTCGTCCCTCTCCATTGAACCTGATCTCGGCGACTTCGGTGGTATCGACTCACCCTATGTGTCCGGCAATGACCTGGTAATCCCGGTCAGATTTGATCCAGACCATGCCGGCTACTACGCCTTATCGGCCCAGTTGTACAACGGCCAGCGCGCGCTGGCCCAACTCAGCACGGAAGAATCCCTGAGCGGTGGCAGCGGCACGCTTGTGCTCAAGGCCCATGGCAGCGTGTTGGCTAACCAGGACATCGAGGGCCAGCTGCAACTCCGAAACCTGCAGTTACGCCAAATGCCGGACCGCCCTGGTGATCGCACCCATTACGCCTTCGGCCCGGACGAAGGCTATGAATTCTCACCGCCGAATCTTGGCAACCTGCGTGACGAACCGGCGGTGAACACAGAATCAGAGCAACGGGCAGCGTTGCTAAGGCAGCTGGCCGACAAGTTCTGATACACAACAATAAAACCGGAAAACGGAGCAAGCAATGATCAACAAAAACAAAAGATGCCTGAGTAAAACTGCATTATCGATAGCGCTGGCAGGCGGCTTGTTCGCCACAACGGCGCAGGCCCAACTGGCGGGCCATAATGTGATCCTGGTGCACGGTTTCATGATGGAGAACCTGTCCCAGGCCCCCGCCAACATGCAAGAGGTGAAACAGGCCGGAGAGGACTACTGGCGGGACTACTGGCTGAACCGCGCCGAAGCGCGCATCGACTGGGCCAGTAACGGCCGGGTGGAAGGCGAGATCGCGCAGCAAGCCTACCAGCAGGTTCGACAAATCAGCCAGCAGGGTCTTTGCAACAATTACTGTATTGTCGTGACCCATTCCACCGGTGATCTGGTTACCCGTCACCTTCTGGAAAACCAGGCTCGCTGGCTTCAATCCGAGGGATTGCAACCGCTGAAAATCCTCGCGGTCATGGATCTTGCGGGGGCTGGCGGCGGCACTGAGCTGGCCGACCTGGCGGTCAGTATCGCCTATAACGACAGCTGGTATAACTGGCCGGTAAAACAGGCGGTGCGTGCGTTCACCGGGATTGATCCCCAACCCGATAACCTGGGCGTAGTCAATGATCTGCAAACCAACACCGCCCGCAACCTGTCGGTAGGCCCCACAGCCATTCCCCGGCTGCGCTTTGTAGGCGGCGGCTCGTCCTACGGTGGCATTACCAAGCCCTTCATTGCCGGCACCGATGACGGCGTGGTACCTACCCATTCCGCCTGCGGCGCCGCCACCGCCAGCGGCATAGACTCGTGCTCCAACAGTATCAGTCTGGCGGGCAAGGTAAGCGGGCAAAATGGTCCTTCTGGCCTTTATTACAATCACTACCCGATTCTGATGAGCGAAGGCGCCAACCACAGTGCCGTGAAGGACACCCAGACCGGCAACATCTCCGTGCCGGTGGTGAACAACACTGTGCTCAATGGTCTACAGATCGACTTTGCCAACCGCACTTACAACCAGCGGGCCTGGTGGCAGCTTTGGGGCTCTGGTGACCAGTACGTTGAGGTCCCCAACTCCAACCAGACCAGCATGTCCAACCTACTGTATACCACGCTCAACAACTGACACCACGGTTGTTGGCAGGCTCAGGGATGAGCCACCTTCCTCCCCCCTCGGTTTTCGCTGCTTTCTTTTTTAATTCGCAAACTATAGATTTATCCCTCCTTGCACTTCACTCTGCCTGACCGGAGCCAGTTACTTGATGTCTGACGCTCACAAATCCGACCTGTTGCTGGTCGTCGTTACCCTTCTGGCCGCGATCAGCTGGATGTTCTCTAAAGAAGCGGTACTGATGATGCCACCGTTAATGTTTATGGCGGCCCGGTTTCTGATTGCAGGTGGGGTATTGGCGGTGATTGCACTGCCGGCTCTGCGCCGGTTGGATGCCGACCAGGTAAAACGGAGCATGGGCGTAGGCCTGGTATTCGGCATCGCCATGAGCTGCTGGATAATGGGCCTGTTCCACGGCGACAGTATGGGTGAAGGCGCGTTTCTCACCAGTCTTGGGGTTGTGATTGTGCCAATCATTGCCCGCGTGGTATTTGGTGAATCCCAGCCTCTGAGTACCTGGCTTGCCATACCGATTGCGGTAGCGGGCCTGGCCCTGCTATCCCTTGAAAACGGCTTCAGGCCAGATCCGGGGCAGCTCTACTTCGTTGTGGCCGCGTTTATCTTTGCGCTTTACTTCACGCTCAACACCCGGGCCGCCAATCAGCGAACGGTCACCAATAAACGAGGCGAAACAATCGAGAAACGCAAGGTGCCGGCGCTGCCCCTGACCGCCCTGGCTCTGCTGACAGTGGGCCTGGTTACCCTGGTGGAGTCCGCTATCAGCGAGCCCTGGGCACCAACCCTCAACAACCCGCCCCCCATTCTGTTGGTATGGGTGCTGGCCAGTGCCGTTGTCGGTACTGCCGGGCGCTTTCTTCTGCAGACTTATGCACAGAGCCTTTCGGTACACAGTCACGGCGTGGTGATTCTGGTTCTGGAACCGGTGTGGGTAGCACTGTTCGCCGCTGCCTGGTTTGGCGAGACCATGTCAGCGCTTCAACTGGCCGGCTGCGGGCTGATTTTCATGGCACTGCTGGTAAACCGTTGGAACGCTCTGAGCCGCGCCATCAAAGGCTTTCTGAAACCGGCAAAAACTGCCTGAAAGAGGTTGACCAAGGGGAACGAAATCCGTATATTTCCACCCCGTTGCAGGACACAGGACCATAGCTCAGTTGGTTAGAGCGCTACCTTGACATGGTAGAGGTCCCCAGTTCGAATCTGGGTGGTCCTACCAATTTCTGCAACAATGACAGTCACTTAGAGCGAAAGCAGGGTGGCTTTTTTCGTTTCTGGTAACATGCATAGTCTTAATGTCACCAATATGTGACCATGAAATCAGAACATAACCACTCGCATGGATGCAGGCAGTACATTGCCCAGTGGTTGCGACACCTGCCCAGTGGTGTGACTGTCAGGGAGAGACTGGCACCTTACCTTTTTAGTCGATCCCTCTCCGGCTCAATCAATTTGAGCAGCGGCTTCCGACCATCCATAACGCCTAGAACGCCCAAATCAGCGATAACAGCGCCCACCATGTAAACGCCTGGGCCTAGCCGCTTGTAGCTATCCAGGATCATGCACCGCCAGGATTCAATATCCAGCAGGACGCCCCGCGCGTCAGGCAAGCGGCGAATGATTCGGCGGTCGGCAATGCCTAGCCATAAGCTGTACTCGATGCCGGTGCTCGTCACAATGCCCACCTGATCGAAGGTTGCGTACTCGCCTAGCTCGGCGTACACCATGTTATGCCATCTGCGGAATTCCATGCGGGGAATATACTGTATAGATATACAGTTTTGAAGTGATTTTGCTCTGACAGGTAAGGCGGCCCTCCACCGGATCAGGTCTATAGCCCATCACCGGCTTCAGGTCATATTCTGTTCACACCATCGTATAAATCCCTGACTAAGCCATTCAGCATCATGCCCGGTATAGGTGCAGATCCGCCGGAGCATCCACGAACAGTCACACAAGGCGTCAAACGCTTCCTCTCTTTCCTCTGGTTCGCTCCTGTCTATGTTCTTGCCTAGCCAATAGGCTTGGGCATCCTTAATCAGCAAAGTCAGCACACCACACCACAAGGCGTATTCCGGTGATTCCTCCGGGGTTATTATTGGCAGTTCTACGAGCTGCAACTCTGGGTCTGTTCCGCGCATAGTTTCCCGCCGGGGTGGAAAGGGTGCGGCCAGTGCCAAACGGCTGAGGTGGACCGTTCGGGGCTGGCACCGGCCGCAAAACGATTACAGCCGCCAGATGTCCGCGTCTTTCTCCTGCGCTTTCTTTTGAGCCTGGGCGGCTTTGTCGGCTTCGGCTGCGTACTGCTCCCGCACTTGTTTGGCGGTCAGCGCCTCGCTACGTTCGAGTAGCTGGGTAAACGCCTGACTGGTCTGCTCTTTAGCCTGCCTGAGAGCCTTTTCCAGCTTCAGCAGATCCGGGCGGTGCGTGTGCATAGCCTGAGCGCGGAACGCCTGTTGTAGGTCGCCTGAGACACCGCTAAGGGTTGGGTGTGCTCCGAGCGTTGCCGCCAGTAATTGGCCATCGCCGTCCTGAATGGCTTTTGAAATAGCGGCTTTGCGGTCGTTCTCACTCATGCCGCGCAATACCTGCCGCAACTCTGCCGCGTCCTTTTCGTTCCACTTCACGGTCTCGCGGAACTCGCGTTCGATACCGTCCAGCCGATCAGCGGCCTGTTTCTGGGCTGCCGTTGCCTTTTGGGCCAGGTTGTCCATCGCCCGGTTAAAGTCGCTGGCCAGAATGTTCAGGTGTTTGGCCTGGGTCATCTCCGGGTTTACCGTTTCCCGGCGCTCGACGGTGCTCTGAAAAGTGCGGGCAATGGCTGAGTGTGCGTTACCCAGCGCGGATAGGCTGAGATCATCGACACCAGCGGCGCGCTGCCAGCTTTCGCCAAACCTGTCACTGGTCAGCAGGTCGGTGCCCTCAACTTTCGGCAATGTCTTGCGGGTGTCCGCGCCTGCGGTATCGTTTACGGCCAGCTTGCCGCCTTCATATTTCAGATCTGTTCTGTAGCTCATGGGTTTTTACCTCTGGGTTAATACATCGTGATTTTCAGGAATCGCCAGTCGTTGGCGCTTGCTCTTTTGGCCATTCTGGCGGCCCCTGCTACTGCGTTGGCGCGGTCGTCATGGCCCTGCGGCCCGTGGTCTACGCTATCCTTGCCACTGCGCCCCGTGCGGCGTTCCAATAGGCTGAACTGGGTTAGGGTTTTCTCGTCAGGTGGCAGATCTACCGTGCCGGTCTGAAGCATGGGCAATAACTCCAGGTACAGTTCACTCCGGTTTAACTCGCTGGGCTTCATGGTTATGCGGTGCTTGGCGAACTCCTGAACCGGCCAGTCTGCGGCGTACCTATCGCCGTGAATGGTGCTGATCCGGTATTGCTTCAGGATCTTGGCGTACTTCGCCGTAATCTCTGCGGGGTTGCCGCGCTCTGCCCAGACTCCGGCGGTTATGACGCGCTCGCCATCAGTGAAGGCAATGGCAAGGGTAAATTCATCGGCACCACCTCCGGCAACGTCCACAAAACCGGCGTAAGTCTTGCCCGATTGTGGCGGGATAATCTGCGGGTGCCTGCGGGCGTTGTTGTCCACCAGTTCGCGGGGTATGAATGCGCTAATGTCGTTCCTGAATTGCGCCCCGTACTCTGCGGCGGCGGCTACTGCGTCCCGTTCATAGGCTTGGTCTACGATGCGTTCAGGCAGTGTGGGGTTCATGGTCAGGGTCTTAGCCTGGGCTACCAGTATCGGGCCTTCCTTGCCGTGATAGCGCCGGTATGCGTCCCACAATGCGCCCCGGCGGCTGTAGGGGCTGGACAAGGCAATCAGCGGCCCATCCAAGGTGGCAAGGCCGGGACGTACCGCGTTCAGTATCTCAAAGTCTGGGTTTGCGCTGTCCTCCGAACGCCAGAAGGCAATTTCATCAGCCAGTACAGCGGCGAAGGTATAGCCACGGGTTGCCCTGAAGCTGGCGGTGCCTACTTCGATCACGGCGCGGTTCGATAGCTCCAGGGTTTCGGTGGTTTCCCGCGTGATAAGCCGTTGCAGCATGGGATTAGCGTTCATAAGGCCGGTGATATACCGGAACACGGCGCGGGCCTGCTTTCGGTCTGCGGCCAGGCATAACACGGTAGCCACTTCGCCAGGGCTTAGGCGGTCGCGGTAGTCCATGAAACAGGCATGAAACACGGCCAGCAGGGCGGCGGCTTGGGACTTACCACCGCGTCTACCGATTGCCAGCCATAGTTCATCGTGTGCGGCCTCTGGGGCGCTCTGGCGGCCTGTTAGTTCCTGCCAGTGGGGTAACTCATCCTCTGCCAGTTCAAGGCCATAGAAGCCAGCCAGCAAGGCGCGCCATGCGGTGAAGCTATCGCCCCCGAACTGTTCACCGAACAAGGCCGGATCTGTCATCAGGTCGCGTATGGTAATCACTCGCTGGCCTCCCGCTTCTTCAGGAAGGTCGCAAGGTCTGGAATGTCACGGGCTGCACGATCAAGGCCAACGGTTTTCAATAGTCCGATAAGCGTGTTCACCGCCTGGGTTAATCGCCCTTGGTCTACTTCCTCACCACGGGATAAGGCCGCCTCCTGTTGCTCTATGACGCATTCCATGTAAACAATCCGCTTGCACAATGACCGGCGCTGATAGCTCATGCGTTCAATGCCGCCTAAATCCTGGGTCAGATCGTGGTAACGGTCATTCACCGCACGGGCTAACGTGGTGCGGCCATCCAGCTTTTCCAGCCAGTCGGCGCTGTACTTGGGAGGGATTGCTTTCGTCTGGGTCATAAAAGGCCGGTATATCTGCTCTATATGTGGCCTATTTTCCCATCAATGGTGACATATTGATAACACGCAACGGACGCACACGAACAAAAACCCTATTTGCAACGGTCTACAATACTATAACAGGGTAGCGGTCTATGGTTCTGGCGGGTTTTAGCAGGGTACTGGGGTTCAGATTGCAGGGATTCGAGGCTATCTATTCGAAGCATTCAATAGCCTAAAACAATAGTTAATGGTTTGTTAATGCAGGTTGGGGGAATGGCTCTCTCGTCCATGAGAAGTCACCATATTTTGTTGAATTAATTGTATGCGCGTGCGAAGTACAAAAATTAATTAAGAGAGGTTATTTATACTTTCCGTCTCGTACGCGCATACAACTTTTCCAACTAATTAACCGGCGGCCTCCCTAATCGCCTGATACCGCTCTGCCCTTGCGGATTTAATGCGCTCTCTGTGCTCCTGATACTGAGCATGGACACTCGGATTCACAGCGTAAACACCATCAGACCGCCTCCCTCGTCTACCAGGCATCGCCGGGGGTGTAATGTCTGCAATCCATCCTAGCTCTATTAGGTAGTCGATAGCGTTCTCTGACTGCCGGTTGTCCGCTCCCTGCCAGTACGTTGCATTCCTTGTCAGATCGCCACGCTTGAAGGTATCCCACGACTTACTGAGAATCGCCTCAGCAGCCGCGACGACTAGCGCCCTTACGTCTCCGGCCTCCTGATCCAGAATGCGATATACGGCCTCAGAATGCCGATACATGACACGCATAAACCGAATGGCCATTGCCATAGTCTCAGCCGTTACCACGCCAGCAGGGTCCTTGTCTTCGGCGGCGGCATGAATGCAATGCAAGGCAAACGCGACACGCCCCAGAGTGCCGGGAAACTTGTTCAAATGCTCCCCAAAACGCTGCGCGGAGGTTCGAGTGGCCAGCTTTCGGATGTTGTTGTGATAATCCTGCATCATCAACTTGGCCGAATCTGAGAGCCTCGCCGAAACTTTGGTTTGTCCTGTCCAGTTATGGATGCGCTCGACGATCATATCCACGTTGCTCTGCGTGAACGGGCTTTCCTTGGCCATGTAATTGACCTCGCCAGCAGGTTGTAGGCAATACATCATAAACCGCTGATATAGCCCATCAGATCCGCCGCCGGATTTCTTGAAAAGATAAGCCAGCTTCTCCGGCTGAATGCCTGCCAAAATACCCACGCTGAAATTGTCGATAACCAACGGCTGCGCCCTGCCCGCTCGGTTAATCGTCACATAACCACCATCATAGGACCTCAGATAAACGCCTCGATCCTTGCCACCATCCTTACCTGAGTAAGCATCCATCCTGCCGATAAACTCGGTGATCTCGTGGTGATACATGTTCACGCCTTCGGGGTTGTCTTGCAGGAGCAAACCAAGCGCCTCGGTTGTGGTGTCGGTTGCGTGTCGCTGCTTCCAGGGCGGTTTGGGCGGCATCTCTGCCTTATCCTCCTTTGCCCTTTGGCACGCATCCATCCACCTCGAAAGAGCGCGGCGTGATTCATCGAGTAACGCCTTGTCGATATGCTCCGCTGATCGCTTCGCATCGTTCAGAATCGGGCTTTTTGCGGTCCCTGAGTCACCCACCAGACCGCCCCAAAGGTAAGCCGGTACGCTGAACGGGCCGAGATCCAGCTTTGCCCTGTGGTCGATCGTATTGGCTGCGGAAACAAGCAAGCAAAAGCCATAAGCTCCGGAGTCAAAACCAGATTGCTCGGATTTCTCATCGGCTAGCGCCCTGAATGCCTCCGGCAAAATGTCCATCGGGAAAGCCGGGACAACGTGTTCAGAGAACAGATCCGCCGCACTTGACCATTGGGTAGGCTCCGGCGGGTTCTGGGCTTGCGCCTGCTCTAAGGCTGTATGCTGGCTCGTTTTCGGCATCCCGTTCTGCAATGCCAGCCAGATCAGAGTACCAATAGTGCGCCCATCAGCCCGTTTTATTGACTCCCAGGTTCTTTGAAACTTCCCATCATCATGCTTAGACGACTGGCAGCTCCATTGATAAGCATCCTCCCGGCCAGCCTCGCCGGATTCATGCTTGATTGAAGCCAGCACGTTGAACCATGAGTCGTAACCATCATCGTTATTGGGAATCCATCTAAGGAGATCCGCAACGCTTTGACGATCTACCGGCCCCACCTTGGTTTGGTTAATTTGTTTTGGCTTTTTGGTCTGCAATCCATGCCGCTCTGCCAGCTCGTCAAATGCCCATAGGATGCTTTCTATATCGTCCTTGGTCAGTTCCACCAGATCGGCAAGCTCCGTGTCGTGTAGCGTCTGAGGCTCTTCTCCGGTCAAGCTCTCCCATAGATAGGGTTGACCAGTTTCAGGGTGGATCTGATAGGCGACAAATTGCTGGCCAGTCCCAAGAATCTCTATCTGATTTTTGACCTCGCGACGAGTGTCAATCTCACCATCAGCATTGATCGGGAATAGCTCGGCGCTCGCCTGCTTTTTCTGAGGCTCCCTTGTCTTGTACGGAATCAGAAATTTAGGCCGCTTGCCGATTCTCACCAGCTTGTGGCCTGTACGTTTTTCGAGCAGTGGACGGATGAAAGCCAATAGGTCAGCCGCCATCTCAATATGTGGCGTATCAACGTCAACAGCTTGAACGCTCAAACCATCATCGTTTGATAACCCACATATTACGCCTAGTCCGGTTCCGGACTTCCACTCGTCAGGTTTTCGCGGATTGCTCGGCCAGTTGGTGCCTTTCGGTTCTTTGGTATTCGCCGGTGGAGACTTGAGAAAACAGCAGGGAAAGCGTGCCAGCAGATCAATGGCTGGTTTTTGGCCAATAATGCTATAATTACCTTGCTGATTTTGATATGCGCCCTCGTGAGTCTGCCCGGCTGCGAGGGTTTCTTTTTGGTGTTCCATTATTTGCCCCTCCGCGCCGGTTGCTGGCCAGGTAAACCAATATCGGTTAAATGCTTGTCCGCCTGCTCTTTGGTTATGCCCATTTTTTCAAGCTGGCGGCGCATTGCCCTGCGGCTCATATTGCCGTTAACCCACATTGAGCGATAACCGCCATTATGGAACTCTGAGGCGGCTCGATTGATTTCGTCGTTGGTGGCGGTCGGGTTGAATACAGCTTTCATGCGCCTGCCCTCCCTGCCTTAAACTTGAGAAGATCCGCCAGCGTCACACACTTGCAGCCGCTTACCTCGTGAACAGGCAAGTCGCCGTTGCTGATTGCATTAGTGATAACGTGAGCAGGTACGCCAGCAGCGTCAGCCGCTTGCGTCAGGACGATGTATTCAAGGCTGTTGCCATGATTACGGAAAGTGCCGGGAGTCATCTTCATGCCTCGACCTCCTGTTGCTTAGATTCAAGCCAGGAATCGAGCTGTCCACGGGTCCACCCTACGCACCGACGAGAAATGCGAATTTTGCGGGGAAAGGATGCGTCATATTCGGAAAGTTCATGCAGTTTTGTTCTGCCGATTCCGAGATATTTACACGCATCTGCGGGACGGAAAAATGCTTGGTCGGGTTGTGCTTGCGGTTGCATCATAAGCGCCTCTGTTGTTCGTGAGACTCAATGAAAACAACCGCTTAGGTACAGAAAGTTAGTTAGTGTCCGGCTTTTCGCCTTGCTGGTGAAAAATATCTCTTCTTAAAACTAGATTGGGCCAGGCTACCTTTTTCGACGGTCGTAAATCCATCTATTGCAATTAACTTTTCTCCGTCTCGGTAAAATGCCAAATCGTATTGTTCGGCTTCAATTTGCTCCGGGCTTTCCCCTTCTGGCAACGTTTTCCATACCTGTTCAAAGTTAGAATTTGGGCGGGTTCGAACCAAATGATCGGCGATCTCTTCTGCCCATTGTCTCCTTTTCGGCGACTGGCCTCCTTTGCGTGCGCCTTGCTCTCTTTTCAATATTTCTAAATCAAAAAGCGCATTCTTATAATTATCTTCGGCCTTCATAATCCAGCGCCTCACACCTTTTTCGTCATCTTCCTGATAATGGCGTAAAGCGACATTGAGATATTTTTGTATAACCTGCTTTTGTGGAAGCTCATCCGGCAACTTCGAAACAGTTTTTAAACATGAATCGACATACTCCGGTATATCTTCCGGCAAACGGACTCTAGCAGCTCGTAATTCCTGGGCTTCCCATTCCTTTGACTTTTGATTTAGATATAACTTGATATCGTCGGGATCAACGCTCATACCGCCTCCCTCACACCTGAAACACTAGCGCCGTATTTTCTGAGAATGTCTTTTGCTGCATCGGGGCATAAATGGCCATAGTGGTTTTCGATCATCGTCACCGACTTGTGACCTGCCAGCTTTGCCACTGCAAACAACGGCACACCAGCCGCCACCAGACTCGATATAAAGTGGTGTCTCAGCGCATACAGGGTTAGATCATTGGGCAAGCCTGCCAGCTTTTTAACGCGTCTCCACGGCTTGTCGTGTGCGTTCTTGTCCATACGCCTGTCAGTCACCGGAGATGGAAACACAAGGCCGCTCTCAGGCTTGCCGTTTTGCGTCCACCATGCTTTTACAACTTCCAGCGCCTCCGGCGGGAGATCCATCTCAACACGCGCGGCCTTATCCTCCCCGTGGTGTCTGGTTTTCTCCGGGGTCTTGGTCAAACGGCCAAAGGTAGGGTTTAACTCATTGCTCCAGGTCAGCGAGTAGAGATCGCCGGGACGCAATCCGGTATAGAGGCTCAACTTTGCAAACGGAATAAACCAATGTGGAAAGGCTACATTGTCGAGGTCTTGGAGATGCGGCTTGCCATGCTTGCGGCTATTGCGTCTGCCCTGCCGGATTTCCTCGGCAAATACATTTAGGCCAGCGTGAAAAGCCTTTAGCTCCTCTGGCTTGAGCAAACGACGAGTGGCCTCTCTTTTCTCGCGTAGCTCTTTTGATCTCTCATCATCGAGCGGCTTCTCAAGTGACACATGTTCGAGCGGATTATCGTCAAGTACACCATCGACAATCGCCTGCCTGAGCATGGTCCGCAATGCCCCATAAGCGCGTTTTAGGGTGGAATGAGCGCGGCCTTTCTTCTCTTTTTCAGATTGCCATGCCTGAATGTCAGCGCGGGTCAGGCTGGCCATATCGCGGTCGAGAAGATTCTCAAAATTCGATTTCAGGATTGCGAGAGTAGCCTCGCCTGCGCGGCGGCGGTCTTGATAGCGAGTATATGGACCGTCGAGGTAGGCTTGCATGGTCCGATGCTCTGCGCGTTGTTTATCCGCAATGGCTTTTGCCTTTTTGCGGTCTTTCTCTGCCAGAACGTCCACATCATCATTACGCCATGCCATTGCCTTTTCGGCGGCTTGTTGTGGCTTCATGGATGGATAACGACCTACCGTTGCAGTCTTGCGCTTACCGGTCGGGTCTGTGTACCGATAGCGCCAACTTCCGCCGGTTTTTGTCTTTAACAAGTGCAAGCCGGTGACTTTCTCACACCACAACGTGGCGCGGTCGCCTGATTCCTTGAGAAACCTGTTTGCCGCCGTGTCCGTGATACTTGTATCTGACTTTTTCTGAGCCATGTGTCACCCCGTGTCACCAATGTGTGACCTTTAGAGTAACACAAACACGAACAAAAGTGGTCTACCTTGAACACAAAAACGGCATAAGTGATTGTTTTACCGTTGCCAGCCCTTGCCTCGCCTGATCCCGTTTTGTTTTGACATGGTAGAGGTCCCCAGTTCGAATCTGGGTGGTCCTACCAATTCTGCAAAGAAAGTCAGTTACTTACGTGCAACGTGAGAACTGGCTTTTTTTTATGCCTGCGTAAACCCTCTCCGATTACCAGTCATCCTTTTCCTGTTTTTCCTTCTCATCCAGCTCCGCTTTCCGTTTACGGATCTTTTCGAGTTTGTGTTCCGGAATTTTCATATTACTGCTGTCTCTTAACAGCAGAAGACTGCCAATAACCAAGCCAAAGGCGAACAGGATAAATATCCATCCTATTGCGGGCATCGTGTTCTCCTTATGCTGGATTTGTTTCCTGGGCAGCCAACCACGCTGCCCCGCGCACGCCACTGGAATCGCCGTGTATCGCTGGCCGGACCTGAGTTGAGCATTCGCCGCCAAAAACATACTGCGGCAGCCGCTCCGGTAACGCTTGGTAGAGTTCCCGCACATTACTCATGCCACCGCCCAACACAATCATCTCTGGGTCCAGAAGATTGATAACCGCTGCCAGGCCCTTGGCCAGATGCTCAATATAGAGATCCAGCGTTATACCGCACTCGCGATCTCCGTTCCGTGCGCCGGCAACTATTTCCTGTGCCGAGACTCTGTTACCCCATGATAGCTGATGGGTCAGGCTGAAGCCGGTACCAGACAGAAAGGTTTCGTTGCAGCCACGTCGGCCACAAAAGCAAAGGCGATCATCCAGCTCTCCCTGCGGTGTCCAGGGCAACGGGTTATGCCCCCACTCACCGGCCACACCATTGGGACCTGTCAACAGCCGTCGATCAACACTGATACCAGCGCCACAACCGGTCCCCAGGATGGCCGCGAAGACCACTCCCGCATTCTGCCCTGCACCATCCGTGGCTTCCGATAATGCCAGGCAGTTGGCATCGTTGGTCAGGGCAACCGGTCGGCCGAGTAGCAGGCGAAGGTCATCCGCCATGGGCTTGCCATTGAGCCAGGTGGAATTGGCGTTTTTGATGCGCCCGGTCACGCCAGATACCGTTCCTGGAATACCAATGCCCACCGGTAAGCCGCGTTGGCCGACCTGTTGTTCGGCTCGTTCGATCAGTGATTTGATGGTGGCCAGGGTGGCCTGGTAGTCGCCGGCAGGGGTTGGCACCCGATGCCGAAAGTGTTCCTGGTGGTTCTCATCCAGCAGGATCACTTCCGTTTTGGTGCCTCCCAGATCAATACCGGTTAACCAGCGTTTGGACATTCGTAAAGATCGCCTTTGGTATCGGTTTGCTGCATAAACTGACTGCGCTTTTGGCTATAATCCCAGACTTTAACCATCCTAACCAGAGCGACCATCCCCGGCCATGAGACGTACCCTGGACCTGACCATTTCGGAATCACAACTTGCCGTCGATGCGCTAGCCGAGGCGTCAGGGCTCCCCAAGCAGCGAATCAAGGATGCCATGGCCAAAGGTGCCTGCTGGTGGACCCAGAAGGGCAAGCAGGTTCGGTTGCGAAAAGCCAAACGGGAGTTAAAGCCAGGCACCCGGATTCAACTGTTCTACGATGACCAGGTGCTGGGCCTCAAGCCGGAACAACCTGATCTGCTAGAAGACCTGGGTCGCTACAGCCTCTGGTACAAACCTCACGGTTTGTTAGCCCAGGGCTCGCAATGGGGAGACCACTGCAGCCTGCTACGGCTGGCCGAGGTCGCCCTTAACCGGCCATGCTTTCTGGTGCACCGGCTGGACGCCGATGCTGCCGGGCTGATGCTGGTGGCCCACGACAGCAAAGCAGCCGGTGCCCTGTCGCAGCTGTTTTCCGGCCGTACCGTCACAAAAACCTACCGGGCTACGGTGACCGGGCAGCTGAAGGCAGATGACCTGCTTATCAACGCACCGCTGGACGGCAAGGCATCTGTAAGCCGGGTCACAACCCTGGCCATTCATCCGGACGAGAACACCACCGACGTGCAGGTGCTTATCGAAACCGGGCGCAAGCATCAGATTCGCCGGCATCTTGTAGGTATTGGCCACGCCATCGTCGGTGACAGGCTTTACGGCAGCGCCCACCCCTCCGGGCTTTGCCTGAAGGCCGTTCAGCTTCAGTTTGTTTGCCCACTGACCGGGAAAGCAAGAAACTTCAGCGCCCCTTCGCGGAAAACTGACTAACGCTGTTGGTTACAGCCCCCGCGAAACAATGTCAGCTTTCTATACATATCAGATGCGTCATATCTGGGCTTTTCAGCCAGAACCTGAAGAATGTCCCGACATCACAGCGCGTTAGGCTTGCGTTAAGTCTTGTGGCACATGCTATGCAAGGTTTTCTGATGCCTGCATAGGTGTATCACTCGGGAGTCAGCCGATAAAGCAGTACGGTATGGATGCCCGCCTACAACACTCAGTCTGGATGAGGTAACGATGATGAAACTCAAGCGATTTCTTTCAGGTTTGCTACTTTCGACGGCGGCCGCCATCGCTCCGGTGCATGCCGCTCCAATCCTCAGCGATATTGTCTTTGTCGTTGACGAATCTGGTTCAATGGGAACTGTCCAAGCCAACCTGCGGGCCAATATCGGCCTATTTGCCAGTATTCTTACCGGTACAGGCCAGGTTGACGCCCAGTACGGGCTGGTTGGCTACGGCGACAACGCAGTAGTACCACGCATGGTTACCGATCTCACCGATCCAGCCAGCTTTGCAACAGCAGCGCAGGGTCTAAAAATTAATGGTGGCACCGAGCCGGGCTACACCGCTACCGCCTTTGCCCTGAATGCCCTGGATGGCCAAAGTGATCTATTTTCATTCCGGAGCAATGCCGTCAAGAACATCATCATTCTGACGGATGAACCTTCCAACGGCGACTTCGCCTTCAGGGGCTCCGTTGGAGGCTCTGCGGTCAATAGTTCGGTGCTGGATGGTCTCCTGACTTCCAATAACGCACTATATAACGGTGTTCTCAGAGGCACGTCTACTGACAACTCGTATAGGACCTTGATCGAAGATCATGGCGGAACCGTGTTCAACCTCAACCTGTTCAACACTTCCGATCAGACGATTGTTCAGCAGTTCGTGACTGATTTTGCCAACGCAAAGCTCCAGGAAACCCTGGATTTCTGCCAACTTAATCCGACAAATCCGGCTTGCCAGCCCTCTACCTCAGTACCCGAGCCATCTTCTCTGGCGCTGATTGGCCTGGGACTGTTGGGAATCTTCACACGTTATCGCAGGCGCCCCGTGGCGTCAGTGGCGGTGTGAGTGCCTGAATAGTCGTATACCAACAAAAACAGCCAGCGTATTGCGCTGGCTGTTTTTCTTCTGACGCTAACCCGGCTTTTACACCTTGTAGAAATCCCGATACCAATCCACAAAGTTGGCGATACCCTCTTCCACCGTGGTGTCGGGTTTGTAGCCTACGTCTGTGATCAAATCGTCAACATTAGCATAGGTTGCCGGCACGTCTCCCGGCTGCAGTGGCAGCAGATTCTTCTCCGCTTTCTTGCCCACACGCTCTTCAATGATTTCAATGAAGCGGGACAGCTCCACCGGGTTGTTACTGCCGATGTTGTAGATGCGGTAAGGGCCTTTGCCGGTGCCAGGGTCCGGCTTCTCGCCAGACCAGTCCGGGTTGGGTTCTGCCACATGGTCCAGGGTACGGATAACACCCTCAACGATGTCATCGATGTAGGTGAAATCGCGGCGGTGATGGCCATGGTTGAACACATCAATCGGCTCGCCCGCCAGGATCTTTTTGGTAAAGATAAACAGCGCCATGTCTGGGCGACCCCACGGGCCGTAAACAGTAAAGAACCGCAGGCCGGTCGTCGGCAGGTTGTACAGGTGGCTGTAGGTGTGCGCCATCAGCTCGTTGGCTTTCTTGGACGCCGCGTACAGGCTGAGCGGATGGTCCACGTTGTCATGCACGGAGAACGGCATGGTCTCGTTGGCGCCGTATACCGAACTGCTCGACGCATACACAAGGTGTTTTACATCGTTGTGGCGACAGCCTTCGAGAATGTTCATAAAGCCAACCAGGTTGGCGTCCACGTAAGCGTGGGGATTCTCGAGGGAATAACGGACTCCGGCCTGGGCGGCCAGATGCACGACCCGCTCCGGCTTATGCTCACGGAACAGCGCTTCCATGGCGGCCCGGTCGGCCACATCCTGGCGAATTTCCGTGAATCCGGGCTTGTTAACCAGCCGGGCGAGACGCGCCTCTTTGAGGTTGACGTCGTAATAGTCGTTAACGTTGTCTACGCCGATCACTTCATCGCCGCGATCCAGCAGCCGGTGGGCCAGATGGGAGCCGATAAAGCCGGCGGTTCCGGTAACGAGGATTTTCAAGATCTGTTCTCCATGAAAAATGGCGCCCGGAGGCGCCTTTTAATGCTTGCTCAGAATCTGAGGCCAGCGCTGACAAACGGGCCACTCAGCTCAATGTCCAGGTTGTCGTCGCCATCGTCATAATCGAGAGAGATCTGCCGATAGCCTGCCCGCAACTGCAACAGGGACATTTCATACTGGCCATACACGTTGAAGTCGTAGACCGAATCGCCATCATAGGCGATGGCGTTGGCGTCGCCACCTACAGATACCCCGGTGAAAGGAAGGTCAAAACGGGCAGCGGCGTATACCAGGGGTAACACGGCGTCGGCTTTGGTTTCAGAGAATTGGCTGCTCTCGTCACTGTTCAGAACAAGCAACTCTCCGGAGAAATCCCGAACGGTCAGGCCAAGATCCAGATTCACCCAGTTGTCTAAAATCTCGTAGTACAAAGTGACGTCCAGCTGTTCCAGCTCGAGCTCGGAGCTAACATTAGCTGTGGCGTCCACATCGCCAAAACCGGAATCCAACTGCCCGTTACCACTCTGCTTGGTACGAGTATAAGCCAGCCGTACGTTCGGCAATACCGGAACCGGGTGCTCAAAATACGCAGTAAGATTGGCGTTGGAATCGCTGCTGAGGTTCAGATCCCGCTCAAGGTCGACACGATCGTTGCCTTTGGAAGCCTCACCGGAATAGTCTGCATCCCAGTAGCCAACGGTGGCGCCTACGCCGAGAACATCAGCGGAGACCGCCGGAGCCGCGACCAACATGGACGCGCCCATTGCCATCATCAGTTTACGCATATTACACCCGTTTATTGTCGGTTTTTGTATTCAGTCGAACTGGATACCCAGTCGACGCCCTACTTCCTCGTAGGTTTCGATCACTTCACCAAGGCCCTGGCGGAAGCGGTCTTTATCCATTTTCTTACGGGTTTCCTTATCCCAGATACGACAGCCATCCGGGCTGAATTCATCGCCCAGAACGATCTGGCCTTCGCTGCGACCAAACTCCAGCTTGTAATCCACCAGCAGCATACCGGCGTCATCAAACAGGGCTTTGAGTACGTCATTCACCTTGTAGGTAAGCTCCTTCATGCGCGCCAGTTCTTCAGCGCTGGCCCAACCAAAGCTGACCGCCAGTGACTCGTTCACCATGGGATCGTGCAGGGCATCGTTCTTCAGAAACAGTTCGAACGTGGGCGGGTTCAGCTCCTGGCCTTCTTCCACGCCCAGGCGGCGGCAAAGACTGCCGGCGGAGATATTACGAACCACGCACTCGACCGGAATCATGTCCAGTTTCTTGACCAGGGATTCGGTGTTAGACAGCAGGGCTTCAAAATGCGTGGGCACACCAGCCGCTTCGAGCTTGTCCATGATGAAGGCATTGAACTTGTTGTTCACCATGCCCTTACGGTTCAGCTGTTCTTTCTTCTCGCCATCAAAGGCGGAGGTGTCATCCCGGAACACCAGTACAAAACGGTTCGGGTCGTCAGTGCGGAATACCGATTTGGCTTTGCCCGCGTATAGCTCTTCGCGCTTTTCCATTTAGATCTCCAGAATCGAACAGCGGCCTTGCCGGCCGCCCCGAATCAATACAGGTGTTCAAATAGTTGTGTGAGCAGGTCTGACGCGCTGAACTCACCAGTATAGCTGTCCAGCCTCTCAGCTGTGACAAACAGGGCGTCTTCACGCTGCTCAATGTTCACGGTATGGGTGTGGCGGGGTTCAGCCTTATTGCTGAACCAGGAGAACCAGCCCGGGGTGCGTTCGTCTTCGGTACGGAAGTCCACGTGGAACCAACGCTCACTCCGGTTAAGGTCCTGGATGTCTGCGCCAATCTCCTCAAGGGAACGGTTCACTTCCGCCCAGGTGCGACCGAAATCAAGCTCAACGCGCACAGCGACCGCCTGCTCATCTTCAGAAAGCAACCTCACCAGGGGCTGGGCAACCATACCGGATGCCGCCCGGGAGAAAGACTTGCTGTCTTCACGCTGCTTCATGAATTCACCAAGCTCAGCCAACAGCGCTTCTTTCCTGCCCTGGGCACGGGTGTCGGATTCCTGATCCGACTGCCAGGCAACAAGCCCGTCAGGCGCATCTTCAAGCTCCAGAACCCGTAGCCGGATTTCGGTGGTCTTGCGTCGAATGCCCGGTGCCAGTCGCATCTGCAAAAGCACCCGGGGCTCCTGAGCGACCGGGTCATCAGCCAGCCCCAGCATGTCACGGCTGCGCTTGCTGAAGTTGGCCAGTTCACTCTGGAGGATACCCAACTGGGGGTTATCGTAAGCCACGCCAAGGCCGGCATCGTTCATCCAGGCACTGGCAACCGGCCACAAGCGGCCGGGCACTTCGTTGACCAGAAGCCAGACACGACCATCCAGCTCCTCGATCACGTAGTTCTGATCCAGAATTTCCGAGGTCATGTCCGGTGGGCGCGGGATCGAAGACGGAAACAGCCGGCGTGAATCATCCGTATTGATGCTCCGAACCGGCATGATCTGGCTCAACCTGGAATCGTCTGCACCCTCGGGTACGTTGATTGGTTCGCCTTCCGGCGCGTGAACGTATCGCTGGGAACGATCTTCCAGGATGCCACACCCAACCAGGGTGCTGGCCAACAGGAGCCCGGCTAACGGCCGGAACAGGAATGTCTTGGTGTTACGGGCTCTTCCAGGAACCTGCATCGAGTTACTCCGGTATAACGGGAATCGGTTGGCCTCAGAGAACACCTGAGGCCTTAAGTGCGTCTTCCACCTCGGCGTGGAACTTCTCGCTCAGCGGCGTCAGCGGCAGGCGAATGCCCTCACCGATCATCCCCATGCGATGCAGTGCCCATTTAACCGGAATCGGGTTGGCTTCCAGGAACAGCTTGCGGTTCAGCGGCATGAGCAGGTCATTCAAACGACGAGTCTCGGCTTCGTCACCTTTGATCGCCGCCTCACACAACTGTGACATGGCTTTGGGTGCCACGTTTGCGGTGACAGACACGTTGCCTTTGGCGCCGGCCAGCATCAGGTCTGCTGCGGTCGCATCATCACCGGAGTAGACCGCCAGGCGGCCGTCCAGGGCTTCGATCAGCTCGGCACCGCGGGGAATGTTGCCGGTAGCGTCTTTGATCGCCACGATATTGGGGATATCCGCCAGGCGAAGCACGGTTTCATTCAGCATGTCGCATGCGGTGCGGCCAGGCACGTTGTAAAGCATCTGACTCATGCCCGGCACGGCCTCGGCAATGGCCTTGAAGTGCTGGTAGAGGCCTTCCTGGGTCGGCTTGTTGTAGTAAGGCACCACCAGCAGGCAGGCGTCCGCCCCCAGTTTGTGGGCTTCGGACGTCAGTTCAATGGCTTCCCTTGTACTATTACCACCGGTGCCGGCGATAACAGGAATCCGGCCATCGACCCGTTTTATGATGTGGCCGATAACCCGACAATGCTCCTCGGGGTCCAGCGTTGCGGATTCGCCGGTGGTACCCACAGCAACGATGCCGTGCGTGCCGTTTTCAATATGAAAGTCCACCAGCTTGTCAAGATCCTCCCAGTGAATGTCACCGTTTGGATGCATGGGCGTGACCAGCGCGACAAGGCTACCCGTAATCATAAAAACTCCGTCCGAATAAAAGCGATATGGTAATGTTGGGCTCGAACTGACACAAGGGAATTAAAGGAGATGTCATGTCATCCGTAACATTGAACCAACCCGTGCCCGGTTTTGAAGCCGAGGCGACCGACGATCAGATTATCAGACTGGCCGACCTCCGGGGTAAAAACGTCGTCATCTACTGCTACCCGAAGGACAACACACCCGGATGTACCACCGAAGGCCAGGATTTCCGGGACAGGATGCCTCAGTTCAGCGAGCTTGATACCGAAATCTTTGGTGTATCCAGAGACGGGCTCAAGGCTCACGCCAATTTCCGGAGTAAGCATCAGTTCCCGTTCCACCTGATCTCGGACAAAGACGAGGCCCTGTGCAAGCTGTTTAATGTGATCAAACTGAAAAAACTGTACGGCAAGGAGCACCTGGGTATCGAGCGTAGTACCTTCCTGATCGACAAGGAAGGCATCCTGAGACGGGAGTGGCGTGGCGTTAAGGTAAATGGCCACGCCGACGAGGTACTGGCAGCCGTCAAGGCACTCTGACCTACTCTGATACCGCCGGTGAGGGCTCGGATTCCTTCACCGGCCAGGCAGCAAACACCGCCTTGAGCATGGTAGCCAGCGGAATCGCAAAGAACACGCCCCACAACCCCCAGATACCGCCGAAGAACAGAACCGCCACGATAATGGCAACCGGGTGCAGGTTGTTAACCTCCGAGAACAGGATAGGCACCAACACGTTGCCGTCCAGCGCCTGAATAATGCCATAAGCGACCATCACCCAGATGAAGTGGGAACCCCAACCAAACGCAAACAGGGCGATCACCGCCACCGGAATGGTGACCACCGCAGCGCCGATGTAGGGAATCACCACGCTCAAGCCTACCAGCAATGACAGCAATGCTGCGTAGGGCATACCCAGAAGCTTGAAGGCGGCGTATGTAACTGTGCCAACGATCAGAATCTCAACTGCCTTGCCCCGGACGTAATTCGCGCACTGGAGATTCACCTCATGCCAGATGCGAATCATCATCGGGCGTTGGGGAGGCAGCATCCGGCCGATGGAAGCGACCAGCACACGTCGGTCTTTCATGAAAAAGAACACCAGTATCGGCACCAGTACCATGTAGATCAGCAGTGCCACCAGGTCTGGAATGCTTGATAGAGAGAACGAGACCAGTACCTGGGTCATATGAGCGACCTCTGCCGATACCTGGCGGTATATGGTGTCTACCGCCTCCATGGAGATCAGGTGGGGATACTCTTCGGGCAGAAGCTCTAGATAGGATTGAAGCTCGCGTATGATCCGGGGCGCTTCACCTGCCAGGTTACTCAACTGTGTCCAGATCAATGGCAACAGTCCGAAGATAAATCCGACCAGAACACCCAGGAACACCACAAACACACCGATGATTGCCACCAGCTCTGGCACGCCCATTTTATGCAGCTTGGCAACCAGGCCCTGAAGGATAAACGCGATAATCAACGACGCGATCGCTGGTGCCAGCATGGCGCCGAACAGAATGACAAAAACCGTACCGGTAACCAGAAGCAGAAACAGAATCACTGCTTCTTCATCAGAAAAATACTTGTGGGCTAGACCGCGCAGAATTCTGACCATGAACAACTCCGGAAGATTAACCGCCGCACTTTATCACGAAACGGAATTCGCCGTGATGCTCTGACTGGCTGACCAAAGTATGAGAAGACATTCCAAGCCAGGCCGGGATATCCCGGGCAGAGCCCGAATCCGTTGCAATCACTTCAAGCTCTTGCCCGGCATTCATGGCGTTGAGTTCCAGCTTGGTTTTGAGAAGTGGCATCGGGCAACGCAGCCCGGAGGCATCCAGAATTCGATCAGCCATGTTAAGCGAACACCATTACCATTTATCCAATAATCGAGCAGGCATTATGCCGGGGGTGTTACCCTATTGCATCTCAAGTCTTCGTAATACAGACAAGAACTTTCCGGGCTATGCTGATGTCAAAGTGGCAAATCCCCACGGGTGTGACTGAAATCCATGAATCGAACTGATCGCCAGAATCCTGTCTGCCGTTTCCTGACCGCGTTTGCTCTGGCAATCCCCCTGCTGCTCTCCGGCGGGTTCAGCCATGCCCAGGAATCCAGCCTGCCCAGCATAGGCGGTAGCGCTGGCCTCATTTCCGGCCAGCAGGAAGCGGAAATCGGCCAGCAAGTGATGGCCTCTATCCGGCGCTCCGCACCCCAGATACAAGACCCGCTGATATACGACTACCTGCACGCCATTACCTACAAACTGGTGCCGTCTGCCCCGCTGGATAACCGCGAACTGAAGCTGGTCCTGATCGACAGCCCTGCCCTCAACGCCTTTGCCGTGCCAGGCGGCATCGTGGGGGTGAACGGCGGCCTGTTTCTGAACGCTGCAACGGAACAGCAGTTTGCCTCAGTCATGGCCCACGAATTGGCGCACCTGAGCCAGCGCCACTTTGCCCGCCGCATGGAACAACAGGAAACCAGCGCACCGCTGACACTGGCCGGGATGATCGCCGGTATCGTGCTGTCCGCGGTAACCCAATCCGATATTGGCATTGCCGCCATCGCCGGCACTCAGGCCCTGTCAATCCAGAACATGCTGGCCTACAGCCGGGCCCATGAACAGGAGGCCGACCGGGTGGGCATGGAGATTCTGGCCAACGCCGGCCTCGACCCGCGCGGCATGCCGGAAATGTTCGAAATCATGATGAGACAGAACCGGTTACAGGGTAATCAGATGCCCGAGTACCTGTCGACCCACCCATTAACCCAGAACCGGGTCGCCGACAGCCGTAACCGGGCGGAGCAGTATCCCGACGAACGCATCCGGGATGGCCAGGAGTATCATCTGGTTCGTAGCCGCCTGCATGTGCGTTACGCCTCGTCGGCGCAACTGGCAGTCGAGACGTTTGAGGATTACCTGGCAAGGGATGACGCCAAACGCAACGACGCCATTCGCTACGGGCTGGCCGTGGCCTATCAGCGCAACCAGCAATACCAAAAGGCCGAGCGCATACTGCGGAAACTTCTGGACAGCAGCCCGGGCAGAATCACCTTTCAGGTGACCCTGGCCGACGTGATGCTGGACCAGAAACGTTATGAAGACGCACGGACATTGCTGCGGCAGGCGTTATCCCGAAACCCGCGCAACTACCCCATCACCTGGACACTCGCGGAAATCGAGATTGCCGACGGAAATGGGGATACCGCCGCCGGCTTGCTGCGGGACCTGGCCCGGCGCCTGCCGGAACGGGAACAGATCTGGTTACGACTCGCCGAAGCCGAGGGCATGGCCAGGAATATCGTGGGTGTGCACCGCGCACGGGCAGAATACTATGCCCTAATGGGGGACTTGCAATCCGCCCAACGCCAGTTGCGCCAGGCCCAGGAAAAGCTGCCCGCCGGGTCTGCCGAACGGCAGGTAGTCAACGAACGCCTGAACGACATTACTGACAGGCTGCAAGCCCGGCGAGGCTAACGGGGATGGTCAGGCGTTTCCGGCAGCTTTCAGGTTCATGTTAGCGGTGAAATCCAGCATCCGGCGCAGCGGGCGCAATGCGTCTTCACGCAGGGCCGGGTCAACCAGTACTTCCTGATCGCCCCGCTCCAGCACCGCAAGCAGGTTCTCAAGGCCGTTCATGGCCATCCAGGGGCAGTGGGCGCAACTGCGGCAGGTAGCGCCGTTACCCGCCGTGGGAGCTTCGATCAGCGTCTTGTTGGGCGCTAGCTGCTGCATCTTGTAGAAAATACCGTTATCCGTGGCCACGATGAATTCTTCATTGGGCAGCGTCTGGACCGCGTGAATCAGCTGGGAGGTTGAGCCAACCACATCGGCCATCTCCACCACCGCATCCGGTGATTCCGGATGCACCAGCACGGCGGCATCAGGGTACAGTGCCTTGAGATCTTCCAGACCCCGATGCTTGAACTCTTCGTGCACAATGCAGGAACCGTCCCACAATAAGACGTCAGCGCCGGTGGTCTTCTGAACGTAGTGGCCCAGGTGCTTGTCCGGAGCCCACAGGATCTTCTCGCCCCTGGCATCCAGGTGCTCAACAATGGCCTGAGCGCAACTGGAGGTCACCACCCAGTCCGCCCTCGCCTTTACGGCCGCAGAAGTGTTCGCGTACACCACCACCGTCCGGTCCGAATGCTGATCGCAGAAAGCGGAAAACTCATCCGCTGGGCAGCCAATATCGAGGGAGCAGGTAGCCTCCAGCGTGGGCATCAGCACCCGCTTCTCGGGATTCAGAATCTTGGCCGTTTCACCCATGAAACGGACACCAGCCACCACCACCGTAGACGCAGGATGCTGGTTGCCAAACCGGGCCATTTCCAGGGAATCGGCAACGCAGCCGCCGGTTTCCTCAGCAAGACGCTGGATGTCCGGATCTGTGTAGTAATGGGCCACGAGCACAGCATCCTTCTCTTTGAGGGTCGCCTTGATGCGTGCCTCAAGCTCAGCTTTCTCGCTGGCACTCAGGGCCTTTGGCTCCGCTTCGTGTGCCAGATGTTCCTGAACAAGGATACGGTCTTGCGCTCGTGTCATTTCTGGATCTCTGAAGTTACTGTTACCGCGAGAGTATATCACTTCCGGGCGTGTTTTCATGGGGCTGTAACATAGCCTCTCGGGCACCCGGAAAATGATTACGCCCATATTGACCAGATGGGTTCTTGAAGCCAAAAAAAAAGAGCCCTGGGGGCTCTTTTTTCCACAAAACCCGGCGTCGGGCTTTGTTATTTGGTGGGTCGTGAAGGATTCGAACCTTCGACCAATTGGTTAAAAGCCAACTGCTCTACCAACTGAGCTAACGACCCATAACTGGTTGCCGGCGCTTGCCCGGCGAATGAAGGCACTCAAGACCACCATTCCGCAATTTGGTGGGTCGTGAAGGATTCGAACCTTCGACCAATTGGTTAAAAGCCAACTGCTCTACCAACTGAGCTAACGACCCAAACGAGGCGCACATATTACTGATATTTTTTTGCTGATCAACCCCTTTTTACGGGAATTCCCAACTTTTTTCCGGGACAGATCAACAAGCAGACAAGCGGTTCAATCTGTGATCAGAGTCACGCCTTCTCGAGGTATTTCCGAGCCAGATCCGCAGCACCCGTATTCGGATAATTATCCACCACACTCTGCATACGGCGTTTAGCTTCGTCTTTTTCACCCATCCGATCCAACGTCACTCCAAGCTTGTAAACCGCGTCAGGCGCTTTACGGTGATCACTGAAACGGGTAGCAACAATGGTAAATGCCTGCTTGGCCTGCTCAAGACGAGGCTCAGCCAGGTACACCTCACCCAACCAGTAATAGGCATTGACGGTAAGATCCCCTTCCGGATACTCGTCGATAAACTCGTACAGCCGGCTGATGGCGGTATCAAAGTCTTTCTTGTTCCGGATCAAGTCAATAATCCCGTTATAGGTTTTCTGCTCATCCGCATCTGGGGATCGATAAACCCTGGCCGGCGTTAGCTGCCCACCCTGACCGGACCCGGCTGCACTGCTTGATTCCCGGGTTTCTTCAGCCTTGCGCTCAGCAGCCTTGGAGAGATCCAGTATACGCTGGTCCAGATCAACGTATCGATCCCTACTTTGCTGTTGCAGGCGACTGATCTGATGCTTCTGCTCCT
This sequence comes from Marinobacter sp. NSM, assembly GCF_052380025.1. Taxonomy (NCBI): domain Bacteria; kingdom Pseudomonadati; phylum Pseudomonadota; class Gammaproteobacteria; order Pseudomonadales; family Marinobacteraceae; genus Marinobacter; species Marinobacter sp. NSM. Next base: position 309,486 of record NZ_JBQTCK010000001.1, on the reverse strand, counting down.
CCACCTGCCCTTGCAGCCTGCGCACATCGCTCTGGAGTTGCTGGATCATGAAGAACAGTTCAGCCGTAGCCTGATTGTTACCCGACTTACGCTGGGCTTCGGAGGCATTATTCTGAAATGCGGGTGCAGACGACTGTGCCTGACTGGCACCCGCCAGGCCAAGGCCCAGCGGGAGCAGCACTGTCGCCATGAGCAATTTTCTCATGGGACCTTCCGATCATTGACTTCGATTACTGAAACACCAGCTCAACGCGACGGTTCTGTGCCCAGGCACTTTCGGACGAACCACGAACAGCCGGCTTCTCTTCACCATAGCTTACGGTTTCGATCTGGCCACGGGAAGCACCATTAACAATCAGGAAGCGCTGAACCGCATTGGCGCGGCGCTCACCCAGGGCAAGGTTGTATTCCTTGGTACCACGCTCATCGGCATGACCTTCAAGACGCACATTCTGGCGTGGATTGTTGGCCAGGAACTGGGCGTGAGCAACCAGCACGTCGCGGGCTTCCTGCTTGATCTCGGAGGTATCGAAATCGAAGTAGAACGTAGTGATGTTACGCAGTGCTTCCTGCTCAGCCTGTTGGCGCGCGGCCTGACGCTCTCCTTCGCTCAGACGAGAGGAAGAAACGCCATCACCATCGGCGCCGCCATAAACGATGGAGCCGCCGTCCTGATCAATAGCGGCCACATCAGAGCCATAAGCACCATCTTCCATAGTATCGCCGGTGGAGCTACAACCAGCTACCAGGCCCACGGACAACAACATCGCAAACGCTTTAGTCTGTACTGACAGTTTCATGTGTGCACTTCCTTATCGTGATTGGTTTATTGGACAACAATGTGTTCAGCGAACGATAGGGCCCCAGGCGGGCTCACGGACATCACCGTCTGACGCCGGCAGGCTGTAAGCCGCCCCGCCATTCGCCGAGACGACCGTGAGCACGCTGGTACCGTTTTGCTGTGTGGCATAAATCAACAAACGTCCGTTTGGTGAAACGCTCGGTGATTCATCCGATTCGGTTCGGGTAATGACAGATTCCTCCCCGTTTTTCAGATTCGTGCGGGCGATATGGAACGCCCTTTCCCTTTGATGCACGTAATACACATACTCACCTCTGGCATCCGGTCTTGGCCGGGCGTTGTATCGGCTGCCAAAAGTAATGCGCCTTGGTTCGGCACCCGCTCTTTCCATATGGTAGATCTGGGGGCCGCCTGAACGGTCTGACGTGAAATAAATTCCCCGGCCGGTGTGATCCCAGGCACCCTCGGTGTCGATGGCCCAATGGTTGGTCATCCGGGTCAGGTTGCCGGAGGCAATATCAAGCCGGTAGATCTCTGCGTTACCGTCTTTGGACAGAGTCAGCAGCATGGATTTGCCATCCGGCGACCAGGCGGGTGCCGAGTTCAGACCAGGAAAATCCGCCACCTTCCTACGGTTTCCACTGGCCAGTTCATGGACAAACACCACAGGCTTGCCGGTTTCAAAAGAAACATAGGCCAGCTGCTTGCCGTCCGGAGACCAGGCGGGAGACAGAATGGGCTCGCGGCTTTCAAGGCGGATTCTTGAGCGCTTTCCGTCTACATCGCTTACGTGCAGACGATAGCGGGCGTTATCGCCGTCTCCGGTCACCGTGACATAGGCAAGCTTGGTCGAGAACACCCCCGGATCCCCGGTAATAGCCTCGTACACCCGGTCACTGATGTGATGGGCGAGAGTTCGAACGTTGCTGGCCGGGGCACCGGCTGTTTCACCCAGGATGCGCTCTTCCCGATTAACATCAAACAGTTCGTATCTGGCTTCAATACGGTCGCCTGAACGGTTGAGTTGCCCCACCAGAACATAGCGCTGCCCCAGCAGGCGCCAGTCCCGGAAATACACCTCCGAGCGCTGTGAAGGCAGGCTCAGCATTCGGGAGGGCTCAAGCGGACGAAACTCGCCGCTCATGGTCAGGTCTGCCTGCACAATACTGCTTACCTTGTCGCCAGCGGGCATCGCACCGCTTTCGGCAAATGGCACCACCGAGATCGGTATGGCGGAATCAGCGCCTTCCGTGATGCGGATCAGCAGCTCTGCCCTCGCCTGACTGGCAAGCAGCATGAGAACAACCAATGCTGCCAGCGCCGTGGTAAAGGGAAATCCCTGACGATATGAGTCATGTGCGTTCAATGTCATAGGCCTCACCGCAACCGTTGCGGATTGAATTCAATAGTAAACTGACGGAAATAACGCTCAAACGTATCCCGATCTGACGGAATCGGGTACCGACTCAAAGACCGGACTGCACCCAATGCCGAGTTATCAAATGCCGTATTCCCGCTACTGCTGACCAGACGGGCGTTCACCAGTTCCCCGGTGGGCAGCAGGGTTATCTGAACCCTGGCCGTCATATCTTCCGTGGCTGACGACGGCGGATACCAGGCCTGGCTCAAACGCTCACGTATAAGCGCCTGGTACTTCTCGCTTTCTGACAGCATTTGCGCTTCACGGGCGCGGGCGGCAGCGGCTTCCTGCTGGCGCCGGGCTTCCGCTTCCCGCTCTCGGCGGGATTCTTCGGCCAGGGCTTCGAGTTGCTGCTCTCTCAATCGGCGCTCGGCTTCCTGGCGTTTGCGTTCTGCTTCCTGCCGGGCAGCCTCCTCCTGACGTTTACGTTCCGCTTCTTCCTGCCGGCGACGTTCTTCCTGGCGACGCTTCTCTTCCTCGGCTTTGCGCTTTGCCTCTTCCTGACGCTTGCGTTCCTCTTCAGCACGCCGGCGCTCACGCTCTTTGGCCTCTGCCTCAGCTTTCTGGCGCGCAGCCTCCTGTTCCCGCGCCTGCTGCTCGGCCCGTTCACGAGCCTGAGCTTCCTGGCGCTTGCGCTCTTCTTCCCGCTGCCGCGCCTGTTCCTGAGCCTGCCGTTCGGCTTCCCGCCGGGCCTGCTCTTCCTGCTGACGACGGCGCTCTGCTTCCTGCTGCTGGCGCTCACGCTCCTGTTGCTGACGACGCTCCTGTTCGCGATCTCGCTGATCCTGCTCATCCACCACCGGGCTCGGCCGGGGTTCCGGGCTGACCAGCCGCGCAGAGATGGTTCTGGGCTCCGGCTCAGATATCGGCGATGTCCAGGACCAGCCCGCCAGCGCAATCCCGACAATCAGCAGGTGTAATGCCACAGACATTACCACTGGCGATTTCAGGGGCGCCGTATCGGTACTGATGGTTTCCCGCTCGTGACCCTTCACAACAATAATGCCACCCTGTTAAGGCCTTTCCTGAGGTGCGTCGGTTATCAGGCCAACCCCGGTTGCGCCCGCCGCCTGAAGCTCAGCCATCAGTCGCACCACTACGCCGTACTCCACGAACTCATCACCACGCACCAGCACCTCACCATTGGTGCGCTGCGACAGGATATTGGCCACCTGTTCACGCACCTCAGCCAGCGTCATCGGGTCGCTGCTGCGGTCACCGATATCCATGTAGTAGGCGCCGTTGGCGTCTACCGAGACGGTAATGGACTCAACGTCTTTATCCTGCTGGATCGGGTCTGACGTGGTTTGGGGTAAATCCACTTTTACCCCCTGGGTTAACATCGGAGCCGTCACCATGAAAATGATCAGCAGTACCAGCATCACGTCGATGTAGGGCACCACATTAATCTCAGACATCGGCTTGCGCTTTTGCTGGGGCATCAAGCCCATACCTTTCATGCCGCTCATGCCGTTCTCCTCCCTTTATCGACGAGTGCCATCAGGCAGCCTGGTCACTGTTATGGACACGGCGATGCAGAATGCTGGAAAACTCCTCGGCAAAGGTTTCATAGTTCTTCAGCAGCGCATCCGACATGGCAGAGAACCGGTTGTAGGCGATAACCGCCGGGATCGCTGCAAACAGACCCATGGCGGTTGCGATCAATGCTTCCGAGATACCTGGAGCCACCGTGGCAAGCGTTGCCTGCTGCACCTGCGCCAGCCCCCGGAAGGAATTCATGATGCCCCACACGGTACCGAACAACCCCACATACGGACTGGTTGAGCCCACAGTAGCCAGGAACGGAAGATGGGTTTCCAGGCGCTCCTGTTCACGGGAAAAAGCCACCCGCATGGCACGCTGGGTGCCTTCCATGACGGCGTCTGCATCGCGACTTTGCTGACGCAGGCGGGAAAACTCCTTGAAGCCGGCCCGGAATACAGATTCCATTCCGGAAAACGGCGTCGGATCGGCATTCACTTCTTTGTAGAGCTGCCCCAGATCCATGCCGGACCAAAACCGTTCTTCAAAGGCCAGCTGCGCCTGCTTCGCTTTCCGGAACACCTGAATGCGTTGAAAAATCAAAGCCCAGGACACCACCGATGCCAACACCAGCAACAGCATGACCAACTGCACCAAGACCCCGGCATTGGCAATCAGATACCAGACTGAAAGTTCCGCTTCCACTGTGCACTCCCGACTATGTTTGTAGGCTTTTCAATAAACTAAATGGATTTCTTCAGAATCTTTTGCATGTTCTCGGGCAGCCTCTTGGGCTTGCCGGTATCCAGTGCAATGCAGGCCACCCGCACATCGGCCTCGCACAATAACTGCCGGTCTGCCGCTCGCAGCACCTGCTGCCGAAAGTTCATCCAAACCCGGGACGAGGCCGTGGGCTCTGCAGTAACCAGCAGTTGGTCGTCCAGTTTGGCCGACACCTTATAGTGCAGGTTCATGCGCTGAACCACGTAACTTATGTTGTCTTCCAGGCCGGCCCTCAAGCCAACACCGTGGCTACGCACCCACTCGGTTCTGGCCCGTTCCATGTAGTGAAGATACTTGGCATGGAAGACGATACCACCAGCGTCTGTATCTTCTATATACACCCGGATAGGTAATTCAAAGCGTTCTTTCGTACCGTTTTCAGTCAAAGAGGTCATCCTCAGCGCCGGTTTTCGGGGCCACCACACCAAAATGGCGGTAGGCGCTGGAGGTTACCATCCGCCCACGGGGCGTTCGTACCATAAAGCCCTGCTGAATCAGGAACGGCTCCAGCACGTCTTCGATGGTCCCCCGCTCCTCACTGATGGCTGCAGCCAGGCTTTCCACACCCACCGGTCCTCCATCGAACTTTTCAATCATCGCCAGCAACAGGCGGCGGTCCATGTGGTCAAAGCCCTGGTCGTCCACTTTCAACATGTTCAGAGCCTGGTCGGCAATGTCGGCAGTGATGTGGCCGTCGGAGCGAACCTCGGCAAAATCCCTCACCCGCCGCAGCAGGCGGTTGGCAATGCGTGGCGTGCCCCGGGAACGGCGGGCTATCTCGAACGCCCCCTGTTCATCGATGGTCACCGAAGACAACCGTGCCGACCGGAGAATGATGTGCGTGAGGTCCTGGGTGTTGTAGAACTCCAGACGCTGAACAATGCCAAAGCGGTCCCGCAGTGGAGATGTCAGCAAACCGGCCCTGGTTGTGGCACCCACCAGGGTGAATGGGGGCAAATCCAGCTTGATGGATCGGGCCGCCGGCCCCTCGCCGATCATGATATCCAGCTGATAATCTTCCATCGCCGGATACAATACTTCTTCAACCGCAGCGCTCAGGCGATGAATCTCATCGATAAAGAGCACATCGCCTTCTTCGAGATTGGTCAGCATGGCGGCCAGGTCGCCGGCTTTTTCCAGTACCGGGCCAGAGGTGGTCTTGATCGACACCCCCATCTCGTTGGCAATAATGTTTGCCAAGGTGGTTTTACCAAGTCCCGGCGGGCCGAAAATCAGCACGTGGTCCAGCGCTTCCTGGCGGCCCCGGGCAGCAGAGATGAAAATTTCCATCTGCTCACGAACCGTCGGCTGACCCACATACTCAGACAGCAACGTCGGGCGAACGGCCCGATCATGCACTTCCTCGTATTCACCGGCCTTTGCCGAGATCAGTCGGTCAGATTCAATCATGGCATTATCCGCTTGCTGGGAATAAACAACGTGCCCACAGGTTTGGCCTGACGTTCAAGTTGCCCCAATTGTACAAAGGGCATGGTTGGAGTCACGTTACGCTCTATACACATTGGTGTCATGGGGCGACACATAAAAAGACCGGGGAGCAAGTTAACTACCCGGCCGGGATCATATTACGCAAGGCAAGGCGAATCAGCGCCTCGCTGGTCATATCTGGCTCAGCCACCTTGCTGATGGCCTTGGCCGCTTCCTGAGGCTTATAGCCCAGGGCAATCAACGCGGCTTCGGCCTCGTCTCTCGCATCGTGACTTGCGGCCGGCGCAGTTGTGGAGCCGCCCGGAGCCGCTGCCCCCGGTACCGTCGGCGTGAATTGCCCTTCCAGTTGGCCAATGCGGTCAGCCATATCAATCAGGAGTCGCTCGGCGGTTTTCTTGCCGACCCCAGGCAGCTTCACCAGGGCGCTGACATCGCGGGCCTCAACACAGCGTATAAACTGTTGGGCGTCCAGGCCGGACAGTATGCCGACAGCCAGTTTGGGGCCAACGCCATTGACCTTGATCAGCAGCCGGAAAAGATTGCGATCCAGCCGGGAGGCAAAGCCATACAGGCTCTGGGCGTCTTCTCTGACCGCTAAATGCGTGTGTAAGGTAACTTCCTGCCCGGTTTCCGGCAGGTGAAAGAAGGTGGTGTAGGGAATGTCGACTTCGTAACCCAAACCGGAGCACTCCACCAGTGCGTGGCCGGGGGCCTTCTCTATCAATATGCCTCGGATTCTACCGATCAATGCAGGCCTCCTGGGGCTTGTCTGAGCCTGTTATTGTTGCCGAACCCGCCCGCTTCGCGCTTTGCCACCGGTGCCGGCGAGCTTCAGTATGCTCTGGTTCATGTGGGCATGACACAGTGCGATCGCCAGGGCATCCGCCGCATCTGCCTGGGGCTTGCGGGACAAACCCAGCAGTGCCTGGACCATATGCTGAACCTGGGATTTGTCAGCGCCACCGGTACCAACCACCGCCTGTTTGACCTGGCGAGCTGAATATTCATGGACAGCCAGGCCGCTGTTGGCGGCACTGACAATCGCCGCACCCCTGGCCTGCCCCAGCTTGAGGGCTGAATCCGGGTTACGGGCCATGAACACCTGCTCGATGGCAAACTCTTCCGGACGGTACTCACCAATCAACACAGCAAGGCTGTGGAAAATGGTTTGCAGGCGCTCCGCCATGGGCTTTTCACCCACCCGGATACAGCCGCTGTCGATATACTCAATCTGGCGGCCTTCCGCACGAATGATGCCGTAGCCGGTGATTCGTGAGCCAGGGTCTACACCCAGGATGATGGCCATCCGCGCGCCCTCAGAGATAGCTTGAGCAAAACGACTCAGCCCGGAGGCGCCATGGGCAACCTCCGGGCTTGCGCATCACTCTTTGTCTTCGGCTTTGTTACCCTCAACCGCCTTGACTGAGCGACGCAGGCGAATGTGCAGCTCTTTCAGCTGCTTTTCGTCTACCGCACCCGGCGCCTGGGTCATCAGACAGGTGGCGCTCTGGGTTTTCGGGAAGGCGATGACATCCCGGATGGACGACGAACCGGTCATCAGCATCACCAGGCGATCCAGGCCGAAAGCCAAGCCGCCGTGTGGCGGGCAACCGAACTTCAAAGCGTCCAGCAGGAAGCCAAACTTGGCGCGAGCTTCCTCTTCTTCGATACCCAGGATACGGAACACCGTTTCCTGCATCTTGCCATCGTGGATACGGATAGACCCGCCGCCCAGCTCGGTGCCGTTCAGCACCATGTCGTAAGCTCGGGACAACGCATTGGCCGGATCGGCCGCCAGCTCGTCCGGGCTGCAGGACGGCGCAGTGAACGGATGGTGAATAGCGGTGAGGCTGCCGTCTGGCAGTTCCTCAAACATCGGGAAGTCCACCACCCACATCGGCGCCCACTCACAGGTGAGCATGTCGAGGTCGTGACCGACTTTGATGCGCAATGCGCCCAGGGCTTCGTTGACCACGGTGGTCTTGTCAGCACCAAAGAACACGATGTCGCCGTCTTCTGCCGCAACGCGCTCCATGATCGCCATGGCCACGTCATCACCCAGGAACTTGATGATCGGCGACTGCAGGCCTTCGACGCCCTTGGCCAGCTCGTTCACCTTGATGTAGGCCAGGCCCTTGGCACCGTATATGCCGACAAACCTGGTGTAGTCGTCGATCTGCTTACGGGTCAGCGCACCACCCTTGGGTACGCGCAACGCGGCAACGCGGCCTTTCGGATCTTTCGCGGGGCCGGCAAAGACTTTGAAGTCCACGCCTTCCACCAGGTCGTTAACGTCTTGCAGCTCCAGCGGAATACGCAGGTCCGGCTTGTCGCTGCCGTAACGCTGCATGGCTTCGGAATACGGCATGCGCGGGAATTCCGGCAGCTCGACATCCAGCACATCTTTGAACAGGGCACGGATCATGTCTTCGTTCAGCTTCATCAGGGTCTCTTCATCAATGAAAGAGGCCTCGATATCAACCTGCGTGAACTCCGGCTGACGGTCCGCCCGCAGGTCTTCGTCGCGGAAGCACTTGGCGATCTGGTAGTAGCGGTCAACGCCCGACACCATCAGCATTTGCTTGAACAGCTGCGGCGACTGGGGCAGCGCGAAGAAGGAACCTTCGTGGGTACGGCTGGGCACCAGGTAGTCACGGGCGCCTTCCGGGGTGGCGCGGGTCAGGATCGGTGTTTCCACATCCATGAAACCGCGGCTATCCAGGAAGTTGCGGATGTAACTGGTTACCCGGGAACGGAAACGCAGACGGTTGATCATCTCCGGGCGGCGCAAATCGATGAAGCGATAGCGCAGACGAACGTCTTCACCCACATCTACGTGCTCGTCCAGCGGGAACGGCGGCGTGGCAGCGGCGTTCAGGATCACGACTTCCTTACCCAGCAGCTCAACCTGGCCGGTCGGCATATTGCTGTTTTCGGTACCGGCGGGGCGGCGACGCACGCGGCCGGTGACCTTGACGACAAACTCACTGCGAACCTTCTCCGCCAGAGCAAAGCTCTCTGGAGTGTCGGGATCGACAACCACCTGAGACATGCCATCCCGATCTCGCAGATCCAGGAAGATAACCCCACCGTGGTCACGGCGGCGGTGTACCCATCCACAGAGAGTGACTTCCTGATCGATGTGGGATTCGTTGATCCCACCGCAATAATGACTGCGCATATCGGTTCCCGTTGTATCTGAATGTGTTCGCGTTTAATAAAAGCGTCTGGGCAAGCTGATGGGGATGGCTTTCCGAAACCGTGCGGAGCCATGGATGGCGGAGCCGAGCGTACATGGATGTATTCACAGCGTGTTTCAGAAAGCCATCCCCATCAGCTTGCTTGCAGCATTTTTGAGGCCGCCCGCAAATGTCAGCGACCAAAGCCGAAAAGCCGCCCATTATAAACACAATGACTGTGAAAATCAGGCGTCCCCAAACAGAATTGGCAGTGGATATTGAACGCCGGGATGACTATCAAAAAACCGGGGGCTAGAATGCATGGTTTGAGCGGACCATGGAGTAAGACGTTGGCCACCAGAGCGGAACAGAAACTGAAAACCCGACGGGCTTTGATGGATGCCGCCCTGGCACAACTGAGTGCGGATCGGGGCTTTGGCAGCTTGAGTTTGCGCGAGGTTGCCCGGGAAGCGGGCATTGCCCCCACCTCCTTCTACCGGCATTTTTCCGAGCTGGATGAACTGGGCCTGGCACTGGTCGATGAAGGCGGCGTTGCACTGCGGCAGTTGATGCGCCAGGCCCGCAAGCGGATTGCCCGGGACGGCAGCGCCATTTCCACATCCGTAGATACGTTTATGGAGTACCTGGGTAACAACTCCAACCTGTTCCGCCTGATGCTACGGGAGCGCACCGGGGTATCGAAACCGTTCCGAACCGCCGTCAAGGCCGAGATTGATCACTTCGTAACGGAACTGGCAGATGACCTTGGGCGGTTTGCGGATGAACAGAACAAGCCCCTGGCGGATGCCAGGCTGGTGGCTGAATCCATGGTCACCCTGGTGTTCAATCAAGGTGCAGAAGCGCTGGACGCCACGCCGAAGGAACGGGACGAACTGAAAGCCAAGCTCAAAACCGAGCTGCGAATGATTCTGGTAGGCTCCCAGACACTGGCGCAATGGCAGCAGGGCCGGGAATAACCGGAGCCCGATTCAGGCCAGGGATTGCAGCAGGGGCTTTAACCTGGCACGAGTCTCTTCCAGCTCCTCCCCTGTGTACGGCACAGGAGGCTGCTTACCCCACACAGGGCCGGGCCACGCGGGGTCACCTTCAAAGCGTACGATGTGGTGCAAATGAAGCTGCGGCACCATGTTACCCAGCGCCGCCACATTCATCTTGTCGCCACCGAAAAGCTCCATCATGCCCTGACCAAGCGTAGAGGACTCCTCCAGCAACCGCACCTGTTGCTTATGGTTCAGCTGGTAGATTTCCCGGATGTCCGGCACCGCCGGCACCAGGATGATCCAGGGCCAAGTGCTGTCGTTCATCAACAGGATTTCGCACAGGCGGCTGTAACCCAGGTGGTGGGTATCTGCCGCGAGCCTTTCGTGTAGCTGAAACATCACCAGCCCTCTCGATCAACCAGCAGAATGAAACTGGTTACGGCCGCGGCCAATGGCGTAGTAAACCAGACCATGGCGCTCGAGCATTTCCGGTTCGTACAGGTTTCGACCATCGAACACCGCTGGCTGCTTCAAGGCGCCGGCAATCAGATCGAAGTCCGGCGAACGGAATTCCTTCCACTCGGTACAGATGGCCAGCACATCGGCACCTTTTAGGGCCTGCTCTTTGGTGCCACACAGAGTCAGGCCTTCGTGGTCACCGTAGATGCGCTGGGTTTCTTCCATGGCTTCCGGGTCAAAGGCCTGCACGGTGGCGCCAGCTTTCCAGAGATTTTCCATCAGCGTCCGCGAGGAGGCTTCACGCATGTCGTCGGTGTTCGGCTTGAAGGCCAGGCCCCAGACCGCAACCACCTTGCCTTTCAGATCACCCTGGAAGAAGTGGCTGATCTTGTCGAACAGCACGTGTTTCTGAGCGTAGTTAACGGCTTCTACTGCATTCAGCAACTTGGCTTCGTAATCGCAATCACCGGCGGTCCGGGCCAGGGCCTGGACATCTTTCGGGAAACAGGAGCCACCGTAGCCGCAGCCAGGGTAGATGAAGTGGTAGCCAATGCGGGGGTCGGAACCAATGCCCCGGCGTACCGCTTCGATGTCGGCACCCAGGCGTTCGGCCAGGTTGGACATTTCGTTCATGAAGCTGATCTTGGTGGCCAGCATGGAGTTGGCGGCGTACTTGGTGAGTTCTGCCGAGCGGATATCCATGAAGATCATCCGGTCGTGGTTACGGTTGAACGGGTAGTAAACTTCCCGCAACAGCTCCGCTGCCTGGTCGCTGTCGGTTCCCACCACAATGCGGTCCGGCTTCATGAAGTCGTTGATGGCGGCGCCTTCTTTCAGGAATTCCGGGTTGGACACCACGTCGAAATCCAACTCCAGGCCGCGCTTGTCGAGCTGCGCACGTACCGCTGCCTTTACTTTGTCACCGGTACCCACAGGCACGGTGGACTTGTCGACAACCACTTTATAGTCGTCCATGTACTGGCCGATGGATTTCGCCACCGCGAGCACGTATTGCAGGTCGGCAGAGCCATCTTCATCCGGCGGTGTGCCCACAGCAATGAACTGTAGGGTACCGTGCTTGACAGCCTGTTCGGTGTCGGTGGTGAACGACAAACGGCCGGCTTCTACGGTGTGTTTGACGATGCTGTCCAGACCCGGCTCGTAAATCGGGATCTGGCCGTTCTTCAGTTTCTCGATCTTGCCCTGATCCACATCCATACAAAGCACATCGTGACCAACATCCGCAAGACAGGCACCTGTTACCAGGCCCACGTATCCGGTTCCGAAAATCGTAATCTTCATTTAAAAGTTCCTGAAAATCGTTGTTTGAGAGTGTTATCGAGAAGCTTTTTTCTTCTGCCAAACCGCTTCCCAGGCCAGAGCGGTACGCACGATGGTATTGAGGTCATCGTAATCCGGCTGCCAGCCCAGAACATTCTTGATTCGCGTGTTGTCGGCCATCAGTGCCGCCGGGTCGCCGGCGCGGCGTCCGGTCTCGGCCACCGGAAAGTCGACACCGGATTCCGCCTTGACCACATCAATCACTTCCCGCACGGTGAAACCGCGACCATAACCACAGTTGAGTACCTGGGACTCACCACCCTTGGCCATGTAATCCAGCGCCATCACGTGGGCCTTTGCCAGGTCTTCCACATGGATGTAATCACGGATGCAGGTGCCATCGCGGGTTTCGTAGTCGGTACCAAATACACTCATACCCTCACGCTGACCGGTCACACATTCGCAGGCCACTTTGATCAGATGCGTGGCCTCCGGTGTCGCCTGCCCCAGCAAGCCCTCCGGATTGGCGCCGGCCACATTGAAGTAGCGCAGGATGACGTAGTTAAGGTTACTGGCCGCCGCCAGGTCCATCATCATCCGCTCGCTCATCATCTTGGAGGCGCCGTAGGGATTGATGGGTGCCAGCGGCAGGTCTTCTGTCAGTACCGTTTCATCTGGCATGCCGTAGACCGCCGCGGTGGAAGAAAACACCATGTATGGCACCTGATGGCGCTCAACCGCTTTCAGCAGATTCAGAGTGTTACGGGTGTTATTGCTGTAGTACTTGAGGGGATTGGCGACAGACTCCGGCACCACGATGTTCGCCGCAAAGTGCAGGACCGCTTCGAATGTATGGGCGGAAAATACGGCTTCTATCGCGTCTTCATCCGCCAGGTCGGCTTCCACCAGCTCTCCGGCGGTTACCGCCCAGCGATAGCCGGTAGAGAGGTTATCGAACACCACAATGTCGTGGCCCGCTGCTGCCAACTGACGCACAACGTGGCTGCCGATATATCCGGCACCGCCGGTAACAAGAACTTTCATGAGTCTGTGCTTCCCTTCCCTGAGTGTTGTTGGCGGCGCTGCCGGATTTCCCGACGGCGCCGGCTGAAAAATTCGGAGATCACCTGACCACACGGTTCGGCCATCACGCCCCCACAAACCTCTACCCGCCAGTTCAGGTGCGGCTCTTCAAGGGTTCTTCGGGCCGATTCAACGGCGCCCGCCTTGGGCTCAGCGGCACCATACACTAACCGGCTGATACGACCATGGACAATAGCGCCCACACACATGGTGCATGGCTCCAGGGTTACATACAGCGTAGCGCCCGCTAACCGGTAGTTCCCCACCCGAGCCGCAGCATCCCGCAGGGCCCTGATTTCCGCATGAGCGGTCGGGTCGCAGTGGGAAATCGGGGCATTGAAGCCCGCCCCAATCTCCCTGCCATCCAGAACAACAATGGCGCCAACCGGCACTTCACCGGCTGCCCCGGCCTGGGCGGCGAGTTCCAGTGCCCTGGCCATCCAGCGCCGATCTTCCGGAGTGTCGTTCACTATCCCTTATCCCCTGCCTCGACTTACTCCCACTCAATCGTCGCGGGTGGTTTGGAAGAGATGTCGTAGGTCACACGGGAAACGCCAGAAATCTCGTTAATAATCCGGTTGGATACGGTTTCCAGCAGATCATACGGCAGGCGCGCCCAACGTGCAGTCATAAAGTCGATGGTTTCCACTGCCCGAATTGCAATCACGTATTCGTACCGGCGGGCATCGCCTACCACACCTACGGATTTCACCGGCAGGAACACCGCAAAGGCCTGGCTGGTCTTGTGGTACAGATCCGCACGGTGCAGCTCTTCCAGGAAGATTGCATCGGCGCGGCGCAGAATTTCCGCGTACTCTTTCTTCACTTCGCCAAGGATACGGACACCCAGGCCCGGCCCCGGGAACGGGTGGCGGTAAACCATGTCGTAAGGCAAACCGAGCTCAAGTCCAATCTTGCGAACTTCGTCTTTGAACAGCTCCCGCAGCGGCTCAACCAGTTTCATTTTCATGGTTTCCGGCAGGCCACCCACGTTGTGGTGGGATTTGATCACATGGGCCTTGCCGGTTTTGGAGGCGGCAGATTCGATCACGTCCGGGTAGATGGTGCCCTGGGCCAGCCAGTTCACATCTTTGATCTTGGCCGCCTCGGCATCGAACACATCAATAAATGTGTTACCGATGATCTTGCGCTTCTGCTCAGGATCATTAACGCCCTTGAGCTTGGACAGGAACAGGTCTTCGGAATCCGCACGGATGACTTTCACACCCATGTTGCTGGCGAACATGTCCATCACCTGATCGCCTTCGTGCAGGCGCAGCAGGCCGTTATCCACAAACACGCAGGTCAGCTGATCGCCGATGGCCTTGTGCAGCAGGGCCGCCGTTACCGAGGAATCCACACCGCCGGACAACCCCAGCAGAACCTTTTCGGAGCCTACCTGTTCACGAATCTGGCGAACCGCGTCATCAACAATCTTGGCCGGCGTCCAAAGGGCCTCACAGCCACTGACATTCAGGACAAAGTGCTCGAGAATCCGCTTACCCTGGAGAGTGTGGGTCACTTCCGGATGGAACTGGACACCGTACAGGTTACGGTTGAGGTCCTGCATGGCGGCAATCGGCGCGCTCTCGGTAGAGGCTAAAAGTTCAAAGCCTTCCGGCATGGCAACCACTTTGTCACCGTGGCTCATCCAGACGTCGAGCAGGGACTCACCCGCAGGTGTCAGGTGGTCGGTAATGTCCTGCAGCAGAGGGCCCTTGGCCCGAACTTTCACCTGGGCGTAGCCGAATTCGCGCTTCTCAGAGCTGGCAACACGGCCGCCCAGTTGCTCCGCCATGGTCTGCATGCCATAGCAGATGCCCAGAATCGGAATGCCTTTGTCGAACAGCCCTTCCGGTGCACGGGGACCACCCAGTTGGGTTACCGATTCCGGACCACCCGCCAGGATGATGCCTTTGGGATTGAACTCGTTGAGTTCTTCGTCTGTTACGTCAAAGGCCTTGATTTCACAGTACACGCCAATTTCACGCACACGGCGGGCGATCAGCTGGGTGTACTGGGAACCGAAATCAAGAATCAGGATACGGTGGTCGTGAATGTTCTGAGCCATGGAGTCCTCGGGCTTTAAAAAAACAGCGCGGCCCGGAAACCGGGCCGCGTCAAATCAGACAGTTCTTAGCCGATTCGGTAGTTGGGAGCTTCTTTGGTGATGGTCACGTCATGCACGTGGCTCTCACGCATCCCGGCGTTGGTAATGCGCACGAATTCCGGCTTGGTACGCATCTCATCCATGGTTGCACTGCCTGTGTAACCCATGGATGCACGCAAACCGCCCACCAGCTGGTGCACGATGTTGCGCATGGGGCCTTTGCAGGCCACACGGCCTTCAATGCCTTCCGGCACCAGTTTTTCAATACCTTTGCTGGCATCCTGGAAATAGCGGTCGCTGGAACCCTGCCCCATGGCACCGATAGATCCCATGCCACGGTATGCCTTGTAGCTCCGACCCTGGAACAATTCCACTTCACCCGGGGCTTCGTCAGTACCCGCCAGCAGGCTACCGATCATGACGCTGTGGGCGCCCGCTGCGATGGCTTTTGCGATATCACCGGAGAACCGGATACCACCATCGGCAATCACGGGGACGCCGCGCTCTTTCAGCGCCGCTGCCACATTGGACACCGCCGAAATCTGCGGCACACCAATGCCGGCGACAATACGGGTGGTACAGATGGAGCCGGGACCGATTCCCACCTTGACCGCATCCGCGCCGGCATCCGCCAGGGCAATCGCTGCACCCGAGGTGGCAATATTGCCGCCAATCACCTGAACATCAGGGTAGTTCTGCTTTACCCAGCGAACCCGGTCAATCACACCCTTGGAATGGCCATGGGCGGTATCCACCACAATCACATCCACGCCCGCTTCGGCAAGCGCTGCAATCCGGGCATCGGTATCACCACCGGTGCTCACCGCCGCACCCACGCGCAGACGGCCCTGCTCGTCTTTACAGGCCAGCGGGTAGTCTTTGGCTTTCTGGATATCCTTGACGGTGACCAGGCCCCGCAGTTCAAAGTCGTCGTTCACCACCAGGACTTTCTCGATGCGGTGACGGTGCAGCAGCTCTTTGATCTCTTCCAGGCTGGCGCCTTCTTTGACGGTGACCAGTTTTTCCTTCGGCGTCATGATGTCACGCACCAGCGTATCCATCCGGCTTTCAAAGCGAATATCGCGGCCAGTGACGATACCAACCAGATCGTGGCCATCCACAACCGGCAGCCCGGAGATGCTGTTGGCCATGGTGATATCGACCAGCTCACGGACGGTGGTTTCGGGCGTTACGGTAATCGGATCTTTAACAACGCCGCTCTCGTATTTCTTGACCTTGCGTACGGCAGCCGCCTGCTGTTCCACTGACATGTTCTTGTGCATGATGCCGATGCCGCCTTCCTGAGCCATGGCAATGGCCAGCTCGGCTTCAGTGACCGTATCCATGGCCGATGACACCAGCGGAATATTCAGGGTGATGCCTTTGGTCAATTGAGTCTTCAGCTCCACCTGATGAGGCAGAACTTCGGAATATCCGGGCACGAGGAGAACGTCGTCAAACGTGAGGGCTTCTTCGGCAATACGCAGCATTTGGGTCCGCCTTTTGAACATGCTAAGTTTGGAAATTCCATGCTGTACCCGCGGCGGCACAGCAAGGCAAAATCCTTAATCGATCTATTATAAAGTGGTGCCAACAGACAGTAAACCGCGAGGTTTTTGGTGTTTGGTTGCATCTTTTTGAATTTCCGTTATTTTTACCCCTCTCTTTCGGCTATTGCGTATGAATAATCACGGAGCGCGCCCTTTGATACCCCCTTATCCGGATTCCCGGCCCCGGGCCCTGTCGGTCAGCGAACTCAACCACCAGGCACGACATCTGCTGGAAACAAGCTTTATGCAGGTCTGGGTGGAGGGCGAATTGTCCGGATTTTCAAGACCTTCCTCCGGCCACTGGTACTTTTCCCTGAAAGACCAGAAGTGCCAGGTGCGCTGTGCCATGTTCCGGGGTGCCAATCAACGCCTGCGCACCCTGCCCCGTGAAGGCGACCAGATTCGCATCCGCGGAAAGGTCACACTCTACGAGAACCGGGGCGACTATCAGATCATTGTCGAACACCTGGAACCGGCGGGATTGGGTGAACTGCAACAGGCCTTTGAGGCCCTGAAGCTGAAACTGCAATCGGAGGGCCTTTTCGACCCGGCAAGGAAAAAGGCCATTCCAGCCACACCGCGCCACATTGGTGTTGTGACTTCGCCCACGGGCGCCGCCATCCATGACATATTGACCGTGCTGGCCCGGCGCTGCCCCGCCATCCCCGTCACCCTCTACCCCACAGCAGTACAGGGCCAGGCCGCCACGGCCGACATCGTCAACGCAATACAGCGCGCCCAGCAACACGGCGTGGCCGATGTCCTGATCATCGGGCGCGGCGGCGGCTCACTGGAAGACCTGTGGTGCTTTAATGAAGAAGCGGTAGCCCGGGCCATTGCCAGCTGCAGTATCCCCACCGTCAGTGCAGTGGGCCATGAAGTGGATGTCACCATTGCGGATTTCGTAGCCGATCTTCGCGCGCCCACCCCCTCAGCGGCCGCTGAGAAGGTTTCCCCGGACCAAAACCACTGGCTGCGCCGGCTGAACGAGCAGGAACTGAGGCTGAGCCAGGCGGCGCGCCGGCTAACCCAGCGCCTGCACACACAGCTTGGCCACCTGTCTGCACGGCTGCGGGACCCACGCAGGGAATTGCAGGAAAAGGCCCAGCGCATGGATGAGCTGGACGTTCGGCTGAACAAGGCGATCGCCCAGCGACTGACCCAAACCCGGGTAAAAACCGATCACCTGACCCAGCGCCTTGCCACCCAATCCCCACGCCGTACACTGATCGCCGCCCGGGACCAGGTGACCCGGCTCCATGAACGCCTTGAGATGGCCACCCGCCATTACCTGAAGCAGCAACAGGAACGCTACCAATACAACGCCCAGGCACTCCACGTTGTCAGCCCGCTTGCCACCCTGGGGCGCGGTTACGCGATTGTGAGGGATGAGCAGAACCAGATTGTTCGTGACGCCAGCCAGCTTGTCGAAGGCGCCGCCATCACCGCCCGGCTGGGCCACGGCAGCGTCACGGCGAAGGTGACGGAGATCAATTCCAACGGGGATTGAACAGACAAAAACGGCCAACTACGCCTATGGTCTAGTAGCCCCTGTTTCTAAAGCTTCTACAGTTGTGCATAACAGCCATAGAACAATAACAGCACAACTGAGGTGGAAAGCATGACATACCACTCCGAGTTCCGCCGGTCTATCGACCAACGGGATGACTTCTGGCGCGAGCAGGCCCAGAACATTGACTGGATCGAAACCCCGAACACCATCTGGCAGGCACTCGATAACGGTCACGGCCAGTGGTTCCCCGATGGCCTTCTGAATACCAGCGACGTAGCGCTTGATGCCAACATCCGGGCGGGCCGTGGTCAACAGACAGCCCTGATTTACGATTCGCCGGTGACCAACAGCCAGCAACACTTCACCTATGACCAATTACGGGATGAAGTAGCCCTGTTTGCCGGCGCCCTGCGTGCTCGCGGGATCGAGAAGGGTGACCGGGTCATTATCTACATGCCAATGATTCCGCAGGCAGCCATTGCCATGCTGGCCTGTGCCCGCCTGGGTGCCATCCACTCAGTGGTTTTCGGTGGGTTTGCTGCCCACGAACTTGCGGTGCGCATTGAGGATGCCAAGCCCAAGGCGCTGATCACGGCCTCCTGCGGCATTGAAGTCACCAGGGTCATTGAATACAAACCGTTGGTGGACAGGGCCATTGAGCAATCCAGCCACAAGCCTGAGCTGTGTGTGGTGTACCAGCGGCCGCAAGTCACAGCCAACCTGTCGGAAGGACGGGATTACGACTGGAACGACATGCCCGCCAATGCGGAGCCAGCAGATCCGGTGCCAGTGAAAGCCACCGACCCGCTTTATGTGCTTTACACCTCCGGCACCACCGGAAAGCCAAAAGGCGTGGTGCGGGATAACGGCGGCCATGCCGTGGCACTCAAATACAGCATGAAACTGGTCTACGACGCCAAACCCGGCGATGTCTTCTGGGCGGCGTCAGACGTGGGCTGGGTGGTAGGCCACAGCTACATTGTCTATGCGCCCCTGTTCGCTGGCTGCACCACCATCCTGTATGAGGGCAAACCGGTAAAAACCCCTGACGCCGGCGCCTTCTGGCGGGTAATCCAGGATCACAAGGTGAACATGCTGTTCACCGCGCCCACCGCCTTCCGGGCCGTGCGCAAGGAAGACCCGGAGGCTGATCAGCTAAGCCGCTACGATGTCTCGTCGCTGAAACGCATTTTCCTGGCCGGCGAGCGGTTGGACCCCCCCACCTACGAATGGCTGAAGGAACACACGGGCCTGCCGATTCTCGACCACTGGTGGCAGACCGAAACCGGCTGGGCCATCTGCTGCAACCCGGTAGGCATTGAAATGATGACCACAAAACCGGGCTCGGCGACGGTACCGTCGCCCGGCTTCAACGTGCAGGTCGTCGATATGGAAGGCAGCCAGGTATCGGCCGGCGAGCAAGGCCAGATAGCCGTCAAACTGCCCCTGCCACCGGGGTGCCTGATGACCGTATGGGGCGACGACAAACGCTTCCAGAGCAGCTACCTGAATCCGATTCCCGGCTTTTACAGCTCCGGCGACGGCGGCTTTATTGATGACGACGGCTACGTGTTCATCATGGGCAGGACCGATGACGTGATCAACGTCGCCGGACATCGCCTGTCCACCGGCGAAATGGAAGAGGTGGTGGCTTCACACCCGGCAGTCGCGGAGTGCTGTGTTGTAGGCGCCCACGACGACATGAAGGGCCAGATCCCGGTCGGCCTGGTGCTGATCAAAGACGGCGCAACCATAGACCAGGATGAACTGGAAGAAGAGCTGGTAGAAATGGTCCGCGACAAGATTGGCGCCATAGCGTGCTTCCGTCGGGCCATGGTGGTGGAGCGTTTACCGAAGACCCGGTCTGGCAAGATTCTGCGCCGCGTCATCCGCCAGATTGCGGACGGTGAAGAGTACAGCGTACCCAGCACCATTGATGATCCTGCCATCCTGGAAGAGATCAGCGAGAAATTCGTGCGCTGACCAACCCCGCCCGTGCACACAGACCACAACACAACTCTGCCTCAATGACCGGCAGAGTTGTGTTTCATCGTTATGACAACCCGTTGTTTTTTATAAATTAAAATCCCGACACTGATCGCCAAAAAAACAATTGACGCCCCCCAAAGTCGGTCTATACTGAAAATTGCTGTGCTCTTCTGCAGCGGTATTTGACGAATGCGCTACAACGTCCTGCCCAGGCTTCGCGTTGCCCCTTCCTCAGTACGCTCCGGACGACTCAGCATCGACGGCTTCCGCTCTGGCGGAAACCGCGTTTGTATGGATCCAGAGTCTGTGCGAAACAAGAAGGTCCCGTGAGGGCAAATTTTCAGAAAGACAGGAAAGATCGATGTCCGATACCAAAACTGGCCACGTGAAGTGGTTCAACGAATCCAAGGGCTTTGGCTTTATTGCCCAGGAAGGCGGCAGTGACGTTTTCGTTCACTACAGTGCAATCAACTCCAACGGTTTCCGTACCCTGACAGAAGGTCAGCAGGTGCAGTTTACCGTTACCCAGGGACCCAAAGGCCCCCAGGCGGAAAACGTAACCCCTCTGTAAGGGCGACGGTTTACCGCCGGATGCCCCTCACGGGCAGACGGAAAACAGAACGGCCGGCAACTATGCCGGCCGTTCTGCGTTCAGGCGTAGACAGAACCGGGCATCAGACCGCTTCCGCTGCTTCCGGCGCCTTTGCTGCCGGCATATCCGTGCCCACCGCCTGGGCCACTGCTGAAAACAGCGCTTGCAGGGTCGCCGAGGTGGTATCTTCCGCCAGGGCCGCTGCGCTGCAATGCTGACCATTGGCGGTCAGGCGAATACAGGCCAAGGCATTGGCGTTGGTGCCCTCGCCCAGAGCAAACTCATCGTATGCTTCTACCGCCACCGTAACGCCAAATCGCTTGGCCAGCCCGTCAGACACCGCCTCAACCGCACCCAATCCGCAGCCCTCAAAGGTCACGGGAGACGTGTCGCTACCGACCACCACTTCGGCACGAACACCCTCTTCGTCCCGATGCAGATCGTAGGAACGCAGTGACCAGTCTTCATGAACCCTCAGG
This sequence comes from Marinobacter sp. NSM, assembly GCF_052380025.1. Lineage (NCBI taxonomy): Bacteria > Pseudomonadati > Pseudomonadota > Gammaproteobacteria > Pseudomonadales > Marinobacteraceae > Marinobacter > Marinobacter sp. NSM. The sequence goes on along the minus strand of NZ_JBQTCK010000001.1, from coordinate 288,314 downwards.
TAGCGGTCTTCGAACAGGCGGTGGATGGTGTGGGAATCAATTTCGCCACCGTTGGTCTCGGCTTCTTTCTGGACCACTTTACTGAATTCAATCTGCAACCAACGCGGCAGGGTAATGTCGTAGTCCCGCTCCAGTACATAAGCAACGCCACCCTTGCCGGACTGGCTATTGATGCGCACCACCTCTTCATAGCGACGGCCCACATCGAACGGATCGATGGGCAGGTAGGCCACGTTCCAGGCGTCGCCCTCGTTGCGGCGGGCCAGGCACTTACGGATGGCGTCCTGGTGGCTGCCCGAGAAGGCGGTGAACACCAGCTCGCCCGCATACGGATGACGCGGGTGGGTGGAAATCTCGGTACAGGCTTCAACCACCTCGGTAATTTCCGCCATGCCGGACAAGTCCAGGGTCGGATCAATGCCCTGTGAATACAGGTTCATTGCCATGGTTACCAGATCCATGTTGCCAGTGCGCTCCCCGTTACCCATCAGGGTACCTTCAATCCGGTCAGCGCCGGCCATCACGCCCAGTTCGGCCGCAGCCACCGCACACCCCCGGTCGTTATGGGTATGCAGACTGATGCTGATGTGCTCGCGATACCGGATGTTTTCGCAAATCCACTCCACCTGGTCGGCAAACACGTTAGGGGTAGACATTTCTACGGTAGCCGGCAGATTGATAATCACCGGCTGCCCCTGATCCGGTCGCCACACCTCGGTGACCGCATCAATCACTTCCGCAGCGAAGTCCAGTTCGGTGCCGGTGAAGCTCTCCGGGGAATACTGGAAGGTCCAGTCGGTGTCCGGATAACGGGCCGCAATCTCTTTCACAAGGGTGGCACCGTTAACGGCAATCTCACGAATGCCGGCCCGATCGAGACCAAATACCTGCTCGCGCTGCACGGTGGACGTGGAGTTGTACACGTGCACAATCGCCTGCTTTGCACCTTCCAGGGCTTCATAAGTGCGCTCAATCAATTCTGGACGGGCCTGGGTCAGCACCTGGATTTTCACATCGTCCGGAATCCGGTTTTCTTCAATCAGCTTGCGGCAGAAATCAAAATCCGGCTGGCTGGCGGCCGGGAACCCAATCTCTATTTCCTTAAAGCCCAGTTTGACCAGCAAATCGAACAGGCGCTGCTTCTGGGCAACGGACATGGGCTTGATCAGCGACTGGTTGCCATCACGCAGGTCGACAGCACACCAGGTGGGTGCTTTCTCGATAACCTGGTCCGGCCAGCGGCGGTCTTCCTTGGCAACCGGTTTGAAGGCGACGTATTTACGATGATCAAAGGCCATAACGGAACATTCCTTTCGCTGTTCATATCAATGGAGAGAGTGTAACGCCCATATGGCGCTATTTGGTTGCTATTTTAGCCCAAAATCGTTATTCATAAGCCATATATTGCAACAAGTCAGGATTTACAGCATATGATTGCGAACAATGACAAGACACTGGTCAGAATTGACAAAACTGACCGGAAAATCCTGGAACAATTGCAGAAGGACGGCTCCCTGACCAACCAGCAACTGGCGGAGAAAGTCGGGCTTTCGCCCTCCCCTTGCCTGCGCCGGGTGCGGGCGCTCGAAGACGCGGGCATCATAGTGCGGACAGTGACCATTCTGGACCACAAAAAACTCGGGTTATCGCTGACCGCCATCATTCTGATCGGCATGGACCGACATACACCGGAACGCTTTGCCGCTTTCGAGGAACAGGTGGCGGTCTTTCCAGAGGTTCAGGAGTGCTATCTGATCACCGGCCAGAGTGCCGATTACATGCTGAAAGTGGTGGTGCCAGACATGGATCATTATCACCAGTTTCTGCTCAACCGCATTACCCGGATTCAGGGTGTCAGTGGTGTGCACTCCAGTTTTGTGTTGCGGAGAGTAATCGACAGTACCGCCCTGCCCCTGGGCTATCTTTCCTGACGGATCAGCTCAGCCAGATAGGCTCTGGCCATACACTTCAACTCCACCACCAGCTGCTGGCCCTGATCGTCCGGCAGGGTAGCCGCCAGCCTGAGGATGGTTCCGGCCGAACGGGGCAGCAGCAGGCTGGCTGTCCAGCTGCGTTCTTTCGGCAGCGACGGATATTCCTGCTGTAGCCTGGTATCCAGGTCTCGGGCGTTGCTGTAGAGCTCCCGCAAGTCCAGCTCCCGCAGCTCGGGCATGGACTCCACGCCGCTCCAGATTGCCGAGTACGCCGGTTCGGTGCGGTAGAAGTCGTAGAACTGATCAATCAGCACATCCACCGCGTCGTGCAGGCTCAGCTCGGGCAGCTTCTCCCGCAGCGCGGTTTCCATTTTCTCGACATGCCCTTCGGCAATGGCATGAACGATGGCCGCTTTGTTCGGAAAGTAGCGGTAAAGGGACGCTAACGACATGCCAGATTGCCGGGCAATGGCGGACATACTGGTGCCATCCACCCCGTTCTCATGAAAAATGGCCGCGGCATGGCTGAGGATATTGCCCACCCGCTCCCGACTGCGCGCCTGAACCGGTCGCCGGCGAGGTGTTACGTCGATAGATTCGTCAGACATCATCTGTACCTTGTGAAGCAGGCTCCGTACAATAACGTCCACTTTACGACAAAGAAAGGCAGAAGCAGGCCAGAAGCCCTGCCAATTAGTCTTAACCCCCACTTTTCAATAAAGCGGAAGACACGATGCGAGCAAGCCGTTACCTGATTGCCACCCAGAAAGAGACACCCTCAGATGCAGAGATTATCAGCCATCAGCTGATGCTGCGCGCCGGAATGATCCGGAAGCTGGCCGCAGGCCTCTACACCTGGCTCCCCATGGGCCTGCGCACCCTGCGCAAGGTGGAACGAATTGTTCGCGAAGAGATGGACAAGAGTAGAGCCCAGGAAGTTCTGATGCCGGCCGTGCAGCCAGCCGAGCTCTGGCAGGAATCCGGGCGCTGGGAGCAGTACGGCGGCGAACTGCTGCGTATGAATGACCGCCACGGCCGGGACTTCTGCTTTGGCCCAACCCACGAAGAAGTCATCACCGACCTGATCCGCAACGAACTGAAAAGCTACAAGGAACTGCCGGCTAATTTTTATCAGATCCAGACCAAGTTCCGTGATGAGCGCCGCCCCCGCTTCGGCGTTATGCGTGCCCGCGAATTCATCATGAAGGATGCCTATTCCTTCCACCTGAACGCAGCTTCGCTGGATGACACCTACCAGGTTATGCACCAGACCTACTGCAACATCTTTGATCGACTGGGGCTGGATTACCGGCCGGTGCAGGCCGATTCCGGTGCCATTGGCGGCAGCGCGTCTCACGAGTTCCATGTACTGGCATCCTCCGGCGAAGACGCCATCGTGTTCAGCACCGAAAGCGATTACGCCGCCAACATCGAAAAAGCTGAAGCCATTGCCCCTGCGGGTGATCGCCCGGCTCCTGGCGAGACCATGACCGAAGTGCACACGCCAGGCCAGAAAACCATCGAAGCCGTTTCCCAGTTCCTCTGCCTGCCGGCAGAGCGCAGCGTGAAGACCCTGCTGGTCAAAGGCAAAGCCGACGAGAACGGCGAATCCGGCCTGGTGGCACTGATTCTGCGGGGCGATCACACCCTGAATGAAATCAAGGCAGAGAACCTGAACGGCATTGCCGAGCCGCTGACCATGGCCACCGATGAAGAAATCGAAAAGGCTATTGGTTGCAAACCCGGCTCCATCGGCCCGGTCAACCTGGCTGTGCCTGTGATCGTCGACCGCAGCGCTGCCCACTTGGCAGACTTCGTGTGTGGTGCCAACAAGGACGACTACCACCTGACCGGCGTTAATTGGGAACGCGACGTACCCCTGGGCCGGGTGGAAGACCTGCGCAACGTGGAGGAAGGTGATCCCAGCCCGGATGGCAAGGGTACCCTGGAGATCCGCCGTGGTATCGAGGTCGGCCACATCTTCAAACTGGGTAACAAGTACAGCTCTGCCATGAACGCCACCGTTCTGGATGAAAACGGCAAAACGGTGATTATGGAAATGGGCTGCTACGGCATTGGCGTTTCCCGTATTGTGGCCGCGTCTATCGAACAGAACCATGACGACAAGGGCATCATCTGGCCAGACGCCATCGCTCCGTTCCAGGTGGCCATTGTTACTCTCAACGCCCACAAGAATGCGGTAGTGGCCGAAGCCGGCGAGAAACTTTACAGCCAGTTGCGCCAGGCGGGTTACGACGTACTGCTGGATGACCGTAACGAACGCCCAGGCGTCAAGTTCGCCGATATGGAATTGATGGGCATTCCTCACCGGTTCGTGATTTCAGAGCGCGGGCTGACCGCCGGCACCCTGGAATACAAGGGCCGCCGCGATGAAGAAAAACAGGACATCCCGGTGGAAGAAGCGCTGGCGTTCCTGGTGAAAGCCTCCCCGAAGGGCGGCCTCTAAGGCCGCTCGATCATCCCCTGGGCTGCCTGAAAGGGCAGCCCGGCGGTTTCTGACCAGTCACGCTAACGAGCGCCAACGACACCCGGTTCCATTTCAAGCTCAACCCCGAAGGTTTCCTGCACAGACCGGCGCACCTCGTCAGCCAGCGCCAGCACCTCGGCACCAGAGCCCCCCGAGTGGTTGATCAGCACCAAAGCCTGTCGGTTATGAACACCCACCCGGGTATTGCGAAAGCCTTTCCAGCCAGCCTGGTCAATCAACCAGGCCGCAGCCAGTTTGACACCCTGCTCTACCGGATAAAACACCACACCAGGAAAGCGCTCCTGCAACCTTTCAAACGCCACCTGATTGATCACCGGATTCTTGAAGAAGCTGCCCGCGTTAGGCAAAACAGCGGGGTCCGGCAGCTTGCGGTGCCGCACCGCCATCACCGCTTCAGCAACCTCCAGAGGCGTAAGGGCGTTGACATCGGTATCCCCGAGATAATCCTGAAGGTCCCGGTAATCCAGCTTTAATGGCAAGGATCGGGAAAGTTTTAGTCTAAGTTCAAGGATGGTGTAGCGGCCAGGCTGCCGTTTGAACAGGCTGTCACGGTATCCAAACTGGCAATCGCCGGCGGTCAGGGTAACCACACCCCGGGTAACACGATCCAACGCTGTCACACTTACCAGGGTATCGGCAAGTTCAACACCGTAGGCACCAATGTTCTGCACCGGCGCAGCGCCGGCAGTACCGGGAATCAGCGCCAGGTTTTCTATGCCCCGGTAACCCGAGCGGGCAGCGTATAAAACCGCCTCATGCCAGTTTTCACCAGCACCCAGAACAAGTACGGCGTCATCACCGTTTACTTTTTCCCAATGCCGGCCCCGAATCTGTATGTGCAGGACCGCACCGTCAAAATCACCGGCAAACACAAGGTTACTGCCACCACCGAGAATCAGGGTGTCCAGCTCCCGGGCCTCAGCCCAGGCCAGTGCGGCGGTGAGGTCATCCACGCCGGAAATCCGGATCAAATAACGAGCCCGCGCCGCAATCGCGAGTGTATTCAGCTTACGCAGATCAGCATGCTCGGTGACACTCAGCGCGCCATTCAAGCCAATCGCCCCCGGATATCCTCCAGTAAGCCTTGACTGGCTTCGTGGATCAGGTCCAGCACTCGTTCAAAACCGTCCTCACCGCCGTAGTATGGATCCGGCACCTCGGCCTGGCCGGACTCACCAAACTCAAGAAAAAGGCGAGGTTCGGTGCCGCCATTCAGATGCCAGATATCCCTGACATCGGCCAGGTTCTGCCTATCCATCACCAACACGTAATCAAACCGGTCGAGGTCTTCAGCCTTGATCTGCCGGGCCCTCAGGTCACTGATATCCACACCGCGACGGTCTGCCGCCGCCATGGCCCGGGCATCCGGCGACTTACCAATATGCCAGTTACCGGTGCCACAGGAGTCAATGTGCAGATGTTCTGTCATTCCCTGCTCAGTGACCAGTTGCCGGAACACCCCTTCCGCCGTTGGCGAACGACAGATGTTACCCAGACAAACAAACAACACACTGACCTGATCAGGCATAACGTCCTCCTGCTTCTATTAGAGCCCGCACCCGGGCCAGATCCTCTTCGGTATCAACGCCCGATGCGGGCGGTCGATCAGCGATATCCACGTGAATGTGAGCACCGTTATACAAGGCCCGGAGCTGTTCCAGCGCTTCCACCTGTTCTGTCGGTGCCGGCGGCCAGCTGACAAACTGGCTGAGCACACTGGCACGGTAGCCATAAATGCCAATGTGCCGGAAGTAACCAATGCCCTCGGGTAAGTCTACGTCAGCCACCGATGCGTTGGCGGGCCAGAAGTCCCGCGCCCAGGGGATGGGTGCTCGGCTGAAGTAGTGCGCCATTCCCCGGCTATCGAACACCACCTTCACCACGTTCGGGTTGAATACCTGCCGGGCGTCGTGGATACGCTCGCACAGGGTGGCAATACTGGCCTCAGGGAAGTAGTCGAGATTATCGGCCACCTGGTTAATTAACGCCGGCGGTATCAGCGGCTCGTCACCCTGTACGTTAACCACCCGGTGGTCCGGGTCCAGCCCCAGCTTTCGGGCAACCTCCTCAAGCCGGTCCGTGCCACTGGCGTGGTGTGGTGACGTCATGACCACCTCGGCACCGAATGCCTGGCACGATGCCTCAATGCGCTGGTCGTCGGTGGCAACCACGACCCTGCTCGCCCGACTTTCCTGGGCGCGTTCACATACGTGCTGGATCATCGGTTTACCGGCAATCATGGCCAGCGGTTTACCGGGTAACCGGCTGGAGGCGTAGCGGGCGGGGATGACAACGGTAAATGACATACTGATGCGTCCTGCTGGCGGGTGTGTCAGTGCTTATCAAGCCGTTCGTCGGTACTCAGGGTACGGGCCTCTACGGCTAACATGACAGGGATACCCTCACGAATCGGAAACGCCATGGCGTCCTGGTAACAGATCAGCTCGGTACGGGCATCGTTGAGCTTGAGTTCACCCTTGCACACCGGGCAGGCAAGCATGGCCAACAGTTTCTTATCCATGGTTGGTTCTCTCAGTATTTTGTTGATGCAACTGCCCAGAGCATGCCCTGAGCCGTTCCAGAAAGCGATGTTCAAAAGGTTCCGACAGACAGGCATCCACCGTCAATACCCAGGCGTTGTCGGGTGCAAAGCCCCGGCATTTGACCGCATCTTTCGCGGTCATGACCAGCCACTCACCCGCACTGGAGCCAAGGTCTTCCGGGCGGAAACGGTGATGATCGGGAAAAGCCGCTTCGGTGACCTGTGCTCCCAGGCTCCTCAGTGTGTCAAAGAAACGTCCCGGGTTGCCTATTCCGGCAACCGCACGCACTGACCGCCCCCCGAGTGCTGAGGGCGCCAGAGTCTCCCCGGAGTTCAGGTTGACCAACGACGCCGGCTGCAGTGACATGGCATGGATCTCGGGATGCGCTACGCCGGCAAACTCGTCGATCTGCTGACCCGGCGGCGGGAACACTTCTCCATTGAGAATCACAAAATCCACACTCGAGAGCCGTGTTACCGGTTCGCGCAATGGGCCCACCGGAATCAGGGCACCGTTACCAATGCCCCGGCCGGCATCAAACACCGCCAGCTCAATATCCCTGGGCAAGCGGTAATGCTGCAAGCCGTCATCACAGATCAGGACGTCGCCGAGTGCCTGCGCCAGGGCCCAGTGCCCACCGCGACAACGGTCGGGATCGACCACCACCGGGCACCCCGTGGCCAACGCCAGCATCAGCGGCTCATCACCGCAAACCGATGCCGGCGTGGTGTCTTTTACCAACAGAGGATAATGATCGCTCTTGCCGCCGTAGCCCCGGCTCAGGATAACCGGATGCCAGCCGTCCTGCTTCATGCGTTGCACCAGCCGGGCGGTCAGGGGGGATTTGCCGGTACCACCTGCGGTGATATTGCCAACCACTACGACCGGCAAGGGCAAGCTTTCATTGCGGGCCTGCCAGGCTTTCCGGCGTTTCGATTCAGACACCACCCGGTACAGCCAGGCCAATGGACCGAGGATGGCCAGGGGCTTGCCCTGGCCATACCAAAAGCGGTCAATGCGGCTGCTGCTCATGCATGCTCGCTGAACTGGATCTGATGCAACTGGGCATAGGCGCCGTCTGCCGCCAGCAATTCCTCATGCGTGCCGGATTCGACAATGTGGCCTTTGTCCATCACCAGTATCCGGTCCGCCTTTTCGATGGTGGACAGGCGGTGGGCAATGACCAGCGTCGTCCGGCCTTGCATCACCGTCTCAAGGGCTTCCTGAATATGCCGTTCCGACTCTGTATCCAGTGCCGACGTGGCCTCATCAAGGATCAGGATCGGGGCGTTCTTCAGCAAAGCCCGGGCAATGGCCAGGCGCTGGCGCTGGCCGCCAGACAACATCACGCCGTTATCCCCGATCATGGTATCCAGGCCTTCCGGCATCCGGTCGATAAACTCCAGGGCATGAGCCTTGGCGGCGGCTTCCCGGATTTCTTCACGACTGCAGTTGCGCAAGGCACCGTAGGCGATGTTGGCGGCAATGGTGTCGTTGAACAGCACCACGTTCTGGTTCACCAGAGCAATCTGGGAACGCAGACCCTTGAGCGAGAACTCCTTGAGAGACCTGCCATCGATTCGGATGTCACCCTCGGTGTACTCATAGAATCGGGGTAGCAGGCTGACCATAGACGATTTACCACTGCCCGAACGGCCGACCAGTGCCACACTCTGCCCGGCCGGCACCTTCACTGAAATACCGTCCAAGACATTATCCAGTTGATCACGATAGCGGAAGCACACCTTATCGAACTCAATATGGCCTTCCACACGGTCTGGGGTGTATTCGCCGCGATCTTCCTCTGGCTGCTCGTCCATGGTTTCAAACACGTCATAGGCCGCAGCCACGCCCTTCTGAATCTTGGCATGCACCGAGGTTACCTGACGAATGGGCTTGGCCATGGTCGTCGCCGCGGTAATGAAGGCGATTAACTGGCCGGTACTCATCTCACCACGGATTTCCGGAGACAACATGGTCCAGACCAGCGCGGCAATGGCGATAGCCACCAACACCTGGATGACCGGCACGCTGATGGCCTGAGTAGAGGCCATTTTCAGGCTTTGTTTGAGGTTCTGGTCGCTGACTTCCCGGAAGCGTTCACGTTCGTAGTCTTCCCCTCCAAAGGTTCGCACCACCCTGTAACCGGAGATGGATTCTGAGGCCACATGGGTGATATCACCCATCGACCCCTGAATGCGCTTGCTGATTCGGCGAAAACGCTTGCTGGCGTAATTCACCACCAACCCGATCACCGGCCCCACGGTCAGGAACACCAGGGTCAGCTTCCAGTTGGTATACAGCATAAAGCCTAGCAAGCCGACGATGGTCAGGCCTTCGCGGAGGGTGATGGTGATGGCGTTGGTTGAGGCCTCGGCCACCTGCTCGACATTGAAGGTAAGTTTGGACACCAACCTGCCAGAAGCATTGTCATCATAATACCGCGACGGCAGTGTCATCAGGCGATCGAACACATCATTGCGGAGGGCATTGATTACCTGCCGCCCGACGTAACTGATGAAGTATTGACTGAAAAAGGTGCCCACACCCCGCAAGGCGAAAATGCCGACAATCAGGCCCGTCAACAGCAACCGGTTCTGATCCGTCGGATTCTCAATGGCGGTGATCACATACTCCATGGCAGCCGCCATGCCTGTGGAGGCCGCGGCATAGATAATGTTCCCCAGCACCGCGAGGGAGAACGCGAACCAGAAGGGTTTCACATAGGCGAGCAATCGTTTGTAGGTTGCCCAGCTTCCGGTTGGCGGTACCTTCAGAGGTTCCGGCCTTGCATCGATCACGGATTCTCAGCCTCCCACTCTGTGGTTATGCTCAGTTTCGCAAACCCCAGGCGGCCGGCCACATCCATGGCGCGCACAACGTATTCATGGGGAGTTCTGGCATCGGCCGTAATGATAAACGGCAAGCTGTTGTCTCCCTCAGCTAATTCCCTGACACCCCGCTCAAGGGTTTCACGCCGATTATTGACCAGTGTCCTCTCGTTCAGGATGTATTGGCCCTCAGCATTGATCACTACATCGATCTGCCTTACCTCAAAGGGCGAAACCGGTTCGCCGCTCGCCTCGGGCAAATCCACCTGCAGGTGGCTTTCCCGAGTAAAGGTGGTGGACACCATAAAGAAAATCAGCAACAGGAACACCACATCGATCAGTGGCGTCAGGTCAACCCCGACCTCCTGGCTTCTCTGGCGCTTGAACTTCACGGTGTTCAGGCTCCTTCCACGTCGATTTCACGGTCGCCATGAACCACTTCCACCAGCTTGATGGCTTCCTGCTCCATGTTAACGACCAGCTCATCAACGCGACGAATGAAGTAGCGATGACAAATCAGGGCGGGAATAGCGACGCTCAGGCCCGCAGCCGTGGTGATCAGCGCCTCCGAAATACCGCCAGCGAGATTACCGGCGTTACCCACGCCCGCCAGCTGAATTTCCGCAAATACTTTGATCATACCGATGACCGTGCCCAGCAAACCCAGCAACGGTGTAATAGTGGCAATGGTACCGAGGGGGTTCAGGAAGCGTTCCAGATCATGGATGACCTGGCTGGCTTCGTGCTCGATGCTCTCTTTCATGATCTCCCGGCCGTGCTTGGCGTTGATCAGCCCGCCAGCGAGTATACGGCCCAGCGGTGAGGAGCCCTGAAGCGCCTTGAGCTTGCGCCCATTCAGTTCTTTTTTCTTGATCCAGCGCCAGAGTTCGTTAATCGATTGTGGGGGCGCTACCCTGGAGGCTCGCAGAGTCCAGAACCGCTCCAGAACAATGGCAAGCGCCAGGATGGAACAGGCAACAATGGGCACCATCAGGATGCCACCGGCTTTCAACAGCTCGAACACGCTTGATCTCCCTGATTAATTACAAGCCGCGCTACTTTAGCATAGCTGCCGGTTCAGGCCACACCCGGAATGTCACGGTATTTTACATTGGTCACGGGTCAGCCCCGGCCCCTGGATCCAAAACGGAACAGTGTGGCGTAGCTCACTGATTTTCGGGCCATGCTTACTCAAGGTAATGACGATCTCTCCGGAGCAGGCGGTGTTGAGTGGGCGAGCATTCGCCAGCTGGTACCGGGCCACTACATCAGGATGGGGGTGGCCGTATCTATGCCGATAGCCCGCCGTGTAGATTACCCAGTCGGGCGCGACACGATCGATCCACGGTGCAGAGGAAGATGTTTTGCTGCCGTGGTGCGGCGCAAGCACCAAGCGGAAATCCACTGCCTTGCGCAACCACGGCACCGTGCCGGGGGCAAGCATATCTGCCTCTACCCGTTTACTGATATCCCCGGTAAGCAGCACGTCAGAACCACTGGCGGGATGGTGAACCCGGACCACACAGGACGCATCGTTTCCGGTGCGCTCGGCTTGGGACTGCCAGAATTCGAACACAACCCCATGCCATTCGAACGGCTCTGATCGACACTGTCCTACCGATTTCCCCTGCACTTCGTCCAGAATCCCGGCCACGACTTCCGGCTCACCGCTCTGTATCTGCTCCACATCTACGGCTTGTACCAACTGTACCAGGCCACCGGCATGGTCACTGTCACCGTGGCTGATTATCAGACGATCAAGTTTATTAATCCCCAGGGCCCGGAGGTTCGGAAGCAGTGTCGAGTCAACAGCCGAAAACACACCCCGTACTTCCGGCCCTGTGTCGTAAACCAGTGCCTTGCGCCCCACACGCACCAGAACAGACAGACCCTGGCCCACATCCCAGACACGAATTTCCGGCTCCACCACCTCCGGGTTAATGGCGGCAGGCCTTGTCAACACCGCCGTGACCGCCCAGGCCCCGACTAACGCCACGGTCATCAGGCGAAAAACCCTGTCAGGGAAACGGAGCAGCAGAACGACGACAGCCGCCAACAATGTCAGTAAAAAGGGTGATGCCTCTGGCGTTAATGCGGACACTGGAGCCGCCAGTTGCTCCACCCACTGCAGCCAGGCCATCAACGGGCCCAGTACTGCGTCAAGCAGCGAACTTACCCAACCCGTTACCGCGCCAGCGGACACCAGCACCAACAAAGCACCTGCAAACAGCACCGGCATCACAACCAGCGATACCCAGGGAATCGCCACCAGGTTTGCCACCAAACCGGCCAGCGGCTGGCTCTGCCCAAGCCCGGACAACAATGGCCACAAGCCCGCAAAAACCGCTACCTGTGCCAATACCAGGCCCCTGACCCAGCCGGGGCCTGCCAGGCGCCCGCTGAATACCGCCAGCAAGACCGCCACCGCACCAAAGGACAACCAGAACCCCTGATCCAGCGGCGCGAACGGGTCAAGTAACAGCACCAGAAACAAGGCTGAACAGAATGGTCGCCAGACACTGGCCTCGCGGGCCAGAAGCAGATACCAGCCGCCAACCAGAACCATGATCAAGGCTCGGCGGGTTGGTACGGTAAACCCGGCAACCAGTGCATAGAACAGGCAACACAGGATAACCAGCGCAAAGCCTGCGATTCGCCTGCGCCGCTCATCCAGCCAGTGCGCCGGCACGGACAAGGTGAAGCGGCGCGCAACCAGGCCAGCACCAACCGCCACCAGTCCCAAGTGCAACCCTGATATCGCCACCAGGTGAATCGTGCCCGTTGCCCGAAGCGTTTGCCAATGCCGATCCGTGAGATAACCGCGGTGGCCGATCAGCAACGAGGCAATCAAAGGGTATTCACCGGCATCGGAAAAATGCCGATGAACCTGCTCAGCGACCGTTTGATGCCAGGCGTGGTACCGGCAATGCCAGCCACAATGAAGATCCTGGTCCAGGGCAACCGCCCGAACGCTTCCGGTTGCCCGGTAACCTTTCCTGAACAGCCAATCCTCATAGCGAAACCCCTCGGGATTCAGGTTGCCATGCGGCCGTTTAAGGACCACCTCCAGTCTCAGCCGATGGCCGGGCAGCGCCTGATCATTCCGGCCATACCAGGAGAGACGCACTCTGCGGGGAAGTACCGGTGTGGCGTCCTGTTGGCCTTCGCTGTGCCAACTGACAACACACACGCTAAAGCGCAAACTGCTGAAACTGCCGGCCTGCGGAAGCTCACAAACATACCCTGATAGTTCCAGACGCTTGCCTTCCATATCCGCCGGCAAGCGCTCCGCCAGGCGCGCTTCAGAATGCCAGCCAGCCCAGGCCAGACCCAGCACAAGCAGAGCCAACAGCCTGATCAGACGGCGCATGGTACCCTGACGGATCAGGAGAGACGCACTAACCATCAGCAGCCCGACCAAAAACAGCCACCAGGGCGGTGGTAAAAGCGTTAGTTGATACAGTAAGATAACGCCGCACGAGAACGCGACAATGCCGGGCGCGCCGACTACGCTGTGTTCAGGCGTTTGGTGAGTATGAAACAGACCGGACAATCCTTGTCCTCCAGTGCATTAGCCCGGCGCGCTCAGGGTGCCGGAAGTTATCCATTCCGAAGCAACAGGCCGAACTTCCTATGCCCAAGAAGTTCATGAAACGGTATCTGCCTTCCCCGGAAAAAGTGCAATCCATCGAATCATTGCGCTTTCTGGGCGATATCCTTCATGAACCCAACCTGTGGCACATCAACCGGCACAGTGTGTCTCGCGCCTTCCTGATCGGACTTTTTCTCAGTTTTATCCCGATGCCATTCCAAATGGCGGCGGCAGCAGGCATGGCCATCTGGATCAATGCCAACCTGCCGTTGTCCGTCGCCCTGGTCTGGATCAGCAATCCGTTGACCATGCCGCCCATCTTCTACTTTAACTACAAAGTAGGCGCCTGGATTCTGGACCGCCCCGTGCTGGCTTTCGAATTCCAGCTCTCCTGGTCCTGGCTGAGCAGCCGCCTGATGGAGATTGGCGTGCCGCTCTATGTCGGGTCAATTGTGGTGGCGACTGCTGCGGGTTGCAGCGCCTATCTGATCATCCAGTACCTTTGGCGGCGAAAAATCCGCACCGACTGGCAGGTTCGGCGCTTTTCAAGAAAAGCCTGCAAGAAGGCCCGTAATCAGGCTTCCTGAACCAACCGCCCTTGCTCCAGTCGCAACACCCGGCCGAGGCTCCGCGCCATTCGCATATCGTGGGTGACCATAACAAAGGCAATGCCAGACTGCTCTCGCAAATCCTCAATCAGAGCCCTGATACCCTCGCCGGTATGCTCGTCCAGGTTACCGGTTGGCTCGTCCATCAACACACATTGGGGCTCGTTGACCAGCGCCCGGGCAATGGCCACCCGCTGGCGCTCACCGCCAGACAGCTCGGAAGGCTTATGCTTCAATCGCTTGCCCAGGCCAACCCGGTCCAGCAATTTTTCGGCTTTCTGCCTGGCCACAGCCAGCGACTGACCGCCCAGTGCGCAGGGCATCATAACGTTTTCCAGCGCTGTGAACTCCGGCAACAGGTGATGGAACTGGTAGACAAAGCCAAGGTGGCCATTGCGGAAACGTGCCCGGCCGGCTTCCGACAACCGGTGAATATCCTCACCACAGATATGAATCTGGCCGGATGACGGCCGGTCCAGGCCGCCAAGCAGGTTCAGCAACGTGGTTTTGCCAGCACCACTGCTGCCCACGATGGCAACGGTTTCGCCTGCCGACACTTCCAGGGAAATGTCGGAGAAAATCGTCAGTGTCTCGGGGCCCTGGTCGTAGGTTCGGGTAACCTGGCGGCAGTCGATTACCAAAGGCTTGCTGGTCGTCATTTCTACTTCACTCATAACGTAACGCCTCTGCCGGTTCGACCCTGGATGCCCGCCATGCCGGGTAAATCGTTGCCAGCAGGCTCATCACCATTCCGGCACTACTGATAATGGCCACATCCTGCCACTGCAATTGGGACGGCAGGTAACTGATGAAGTAGACGTCGGCACTCAGGAATTGATGCCCCATCAGCCCCTCAAGCCAGGAAATGAAGCCACTGATATTCAGGGCTCCGAAGATTCCGAGCGCGGTTCCCATCAGGGTGCCAAAGATACCTATTACCGCCCCCTGAATGATGAAAATTCGCATAATGCGCCCGGGTGTTGCCCCCATGGTTCGCAAAATCGCGATGTCTGCGGTTTTGTCGGTGACCACCATGACCAGGGTGGAAACAATATTGAAAGCGGCCACGGCCACAATGAACATCAGCAACAGGCCAATCATGGTCTTTTCCATCCGTATAGCCTGGAACAGGTTGCCGTGGGTACGGGTCCAGTCAGATACGTAGTAACGCCCTCCCAGATCCTGCGCAACCTGGTTGACCACGCGCGGTGCTGCAAACAGGTCATCCACCAGCAGGCGCACGCCCTCGGCACGGCCGCCGGTTCGCATCAGGCGGGCCGCATCATCCATATGAATCAGCGCATAATTGCCATCCAGCTCGGCACCGACACTGAAGATACCTTTAACGGTAAAGCGCTTTAGCCTGGGCAGTACGCCGGCCGGGGTTACCGAGGCTTCCGGCAGGACAACCGTCAGTTTGTCTCCGACCTGCAGCCTAAGGCTGTTGGCCATCAGCCGACCGATGATAATGCCGAATTCTCCCGGCTTGAGTTCATCCAGGTTGCCTTCAATGAAGTGATTCTCAATGATCGATACCGTGGCTTCCTGCTCGGGCACAATGCCGCTTAGCATCACTCCCCGAACATCACCACCGCCTGTCACCATGCCCTGGCCCTGGATAAAGGGCGCGGCCGCCAGTACCCGTGGATGCTCCTGTACGCGGCGATCAATCTCTTCCCAGTCTTCCAGCGGGCCCGACGCCCCCTGAATCGTGGCGTGGGGCACCATGCCCAGAATGCGCTGCTTCAATTCCCGGTCAAAACCATTCATGACGGACAACACGATGATCAGGACCGCCACGCCAAGCATCAGCCCGAGCATGGAGGTCAGGGATATAAAGGATATAAAGTGATTACGTCTCTTGGCTGCGGTGTACCGCAAGCCGATATAGAACGATAAGGGTCTGAACATGGGGAGGTGCCTGTCGCTACCTTCTGGCCTGTCGTGGTTTGGTACCCCGGATCACTCGCGAGCCCCCGGGAAACTGCTAAACTACTCTTTACCAATAAAATTTCAGCCCGCCGGAGACAGAATGCCAGGCTCGCCTATCACGCCACCGATCACCGATGCCAAAGCCGACCGACGCGAGTATTTCCGGATCAAGGACCGTATTGGTCTTGAAATCCGCCGTCTCTCCGGTAACGCTGACAGCGAGCAGGATGACCCGTTCAATGGATCGCCACTGGAAAGCCTCAAAGCTGAATTCCGCCGGTTGGATCAGGATGTAAAAGCACACCTCGCCAGCCTCGCGGAACGTGACCGGCTACTGACCGGATTGATCAAATCCATGAACAGCAAGCTCGACACGCTAGCGCGCATTATCGCCTTTGAGCAAAATCCGTTGCAACCGGAGGACTGGCAGGATGTGACTCTCAGCGAGGGTGGCCTGTCGTTTTTCAGCAGTACCCCTGCCTGGAACCAGGGCGACCGTATTGCGGTACGTATGACCCTGCCACCGGAACTTTATCAACCTCAAGCCATTGCGGAAGTTCTAAGCACAGAGGCGGATGATCGAGGCGGAGCAAGGGTTCACACCGAGTTCGTTCAACTTGACGACAGTAGCCGCCAACAAATTGCCCGCCATGTGATGCGTTGGCAAATCCGGCAGCGGCAAAAAGAGTAAACTTTGAAAAAACACTCACTTTTGCACGTTTTTTCGGGATATTACGTTTTATCCATGCCCTGCGGTATCGTTCGCGGGAACCAGGCATTAATGGAGAACCCAATGAAGAACAAGCGAAATCTGATTACCGCCGTGGCACTGACGTCCCTTATGTCTGCCGGCCTGGCAACCAACCTGCACGCCGAACAGCTGAAAATTCCCGTTGGCAGCCAGGCCGATCGCAGCCAGGTCAGCCTGCCGACCACCGGCATGACCCAATCCTCGGTTCGCAACCGCTGGGGCGCTCCTCAGGATATCCATGGGCCATTAGGTGAGCCTCCTATCAGCCAGTGGCACTACTCCGATTTTATCGTCTATTTCGAACACGACCGGGTGCTGCACACTGTCGTCAAGCGCAACCGTTAATCCCCCTCCGGACAAAGGTTCAATTTTCCCCGCCCATGGCCTGACGTTGTGGCAATGGTCAGATAGAATGGCGGCTTTTGCGAACCAAGGTGACAAATACAGTGACATCCAAGCGAGTGTTGCCTGCGGAGTGGGCGCCCCAGAGCGCAGTCATGTTGACCTGGCCTCATCCGGGCACTGACTGGGCCCGGATAATGGACGAGGTTGAACGTGTCTTCCTGAACATTGCTCACCAGGTGCTTCGATTTGAGCATCTGGTGATCAGTTGTGAATTCGTGGCACGGCTGCAGAAACTCGGCCAGGAACTAAACCATTTCGCAGAAGAGAACGGTCTTCCGGGGCGTGTGATCACCGTCCCGGCACCCGCTAACGACACCTGGGCGCGGGATCACGGCCCGATAACGGTCGACACCGGCGACGGCCTCACCCTGCTGGACTTCCGGTTCAACGCCTGGGGTGGCAAGTTTCCGTGGGAGAAAGACAACGCCCTCAATCACCATCTGGCGAATGCCGGCGTCTTTGGCGGCCATCGTTTGCAGTCTGTGGATTTCGTTCTGGAAGGTGGTTCCATCGAATCCGACGGCCAGGGCACGGTCCTGACCACCAGTGAATGCATGCTGACACCGTCCCGAAATCCTTCCATGGACCGATCGGCTATCGAACAGTTACTGTCGGAACTCCTGGGGGCCGATCGGATTCTCTGGCTGAACCACGGCTACCTGGCCGGTGACGATACGGATAGCCATATCGACACCCTGGCTCGATTCTGCGCCCCTGACCACATCTGCTACGTTACCTGCCCGGACGCAGCCGACGAACACTACAGCGCACTGGCGGCCATGGAAGAAGAGCTGCAGGAGTTCCGGCAGAAGGATGGCAGCCCCTATAAACTGACTGCCCTGCCCTGGCCGGATGCCATCCATGATGAAGACGGCGAGCGCCTGCCCGCCACCTACGCCAACTTTCTGATCATCAATGGCGCGGTTCTGTTGCCTGTGTACGATGTACCGCAAGATCAGGAAGCCATCCGAATCATGGCCGGGATTTTTCCTGACCGGGAGATTGTTCCGATCAACTGCCGCCCGCTGATCCAACAGCACGGCAGCCTTCACTGTGTCACCATGCAGATTCCCGCAGGAGTGGTCACGCTATGACTAGCCGGCCCCAGAACCCGCAGCTGAAGATTGCGGCTATCCAGCAAAAATGTACCGACGACAAGGCTGCCAGCCTCGCCACGTCGGAGAAACTGATCCGTGAAGCCGCCAGGGGCGGCGCACAACTGGTGGTGCTGCAGGAGCTACATGCCACGCTGTATTTCTGCCAGACAGAAGACACAGACATTTTCGAACTGGCGGAGCCCATTCCCGGCCCCACCAGCAACCGGCTGGCAGACCTCGCCGGCGAACTGGAGATTGTCCTGGTCGGCTCCATCTTCGAACGGCGCATGAACGGCGTCTACCACAATACCTCCGTGGTGTTTGATACCGACGGCAGCCTGGCTGGCATCTACCGAAAGATGCACATCCCCGATGACCCAGGCTTCTACGAGAAATTCTATTTCACCCCCGGAGACGCCTGGTTCAATGACGGCCGCAGCGGCTTCACCCCGATCGATACCTCTATCGGAAAGCTCGGGGTTCTGGTGTGCTGGGACCAGTGGTACCCGGAGGCAGCCCGCCTGATGGCACTGGCCGGTGCCGATATCCTGATCTACCCCACCGCCATCGGTTGGGACATCACCGACGACCCCGAAGAACAGGCCCGGCAGCTGGAAGCCTGGGTTACGGTGCAAAGGGGTCATGCCGTCGCCAATAACCTGCCCGTTATTGCTCCCAATCGGGTTGGCACCGAACCGGACCCAACCGGTCAGGGTGATGGCATCCGATTCTGGGGCAACAGCTTCATCTGTGGCCCCCAGGGCGAATTCCTGGCCAGGGGAGATGACCACAGCGAGTGCATCCTGACCGCCACCCTTGATCGCAACCGTACCGAATCCGTTCGGCGAATCTGGCCGTATCTCCGGGATCGCCGTATCGATGCCTACGAAGACATTCTTAAACGGGTACGGGACTGAGGCCTACATGAAACAAAAGATGGACAGCGTTGTTACCGAGCTCAACAAGATACTGTTGGGCAAGGACACCCAGGTTCGGCTGGCCCTTTGCGGATTACTGGCCCGCGGTCACCTGCTGATCGAGGACATTCCCGGGATGGGCAAAACCACCCTGTCCCACGCCCTTGCCAAGATCATGGGCCTGAGTTATCAGCGCATCCAGTTCACCAATGATCTGCTACCCGCCGATGTTCTGGGCTATTCCATGTATGACAAGCAGGCCGGCAGCCTGGTTTTTCATCCGGGCCCGATCTTCGCCCAGGTGGTTCTGGCGGACGAAATCAACCGGGCCTCGCCCCGAACCCAAAGTGCCCTGCTGGAGGCCATGGAAGAACGACAGGTATCCATCGAAGGCGAAACCCGGCCGCTGCCCTCGCCGTTTTTCGTGATTGCTACCCAGAACCCGATCGAACAGGGGGGCACCTTCCCGCTGCCCGAATCCCAGCTTGACCGCTTCCTGATGCGCCTGCGCCTGGGGTATCCGGATCCGAAAGCTGAGCGGGAACTGCTGGAAGGCGAAGACCGCAAGACCCTCACGGACAGGCTTCAGGCCATCCTCCCCCACGACCAACTGCAGGCATTGCAAGGTGCCGTGGACGAGGTCACAGCCAGTCCGGCCCTGCTGGATTACCTCCAGCGGCTGCTCGAACAAAGCCGTCGCATGCCTGGCCTGCTGTACGGGCTTTCCCCAAGGGCAGGCCTCGGGCTGCTCCGGGCCGCCAAAGCCTGGGCACTGATGGCAGGCCGCAACCATGTGTTGCCAGACGATATCCAGGCGGTTTTCCCATCTGTTGCCGAACATCGCCTCGAGCAGGGAGAGTCCGGCAAAAGCAAAGAAAGGGTCCGGCAGTTGCTGACCACCGTCTCAGTACTTAAATAATTCCGCAATGCCCATATAGCGAAGCTTAATTGGCCGCATTATCGGAAACGAATGGCAGCCTGATTATTTCATGGTAGCCTTTCGGCTTCTTTATTAATGAACAGTCCGCACGGTCGGGCTGAACCTGTATCCTAAATATCAGCGAGCATTCCATGAGCGAAACCCGACACTCCCGACTGATCATTCTTGGCTCCGGCCCGGCCGGTTACACCGCTGCTGTCTACGCTGCCCGCGCCAACCTGAACCCAACACTGATTACCGGTATTGAAGTGGGCGGTCAGCTCACCACCACCACCGATGTGGACAACTGGCCGGGTGATAACGATGGCGTTCAGGGCCCGGAACTGATGCAGCGCATGCAGATGCATGCGGAGCGCTTCGAAACCAACATTATCTACGACACCATCAACGAAGCTGACCTGAACAACCGCCCGTTCCGACTGAAAGGTGATGGCGGAGAGTACACCTGTGACGCCCTGATTATCGCCACAGGCGCATCTGCCATGTATCTCGGGCTGGAATCCGAGGAGAAGTTCAAAGGTCAGGGCGTATCGGCTTGCGCCACATGCGATGGTTTTTTCTACCGGAAACAGAAAGTCGCGGTGATTGGTGGCGGCAATACGGCAGTGGAAGAAGCGTTGTATCTCTCCAACATCGCTGACGAGGTGACCCTGGTTCATCGCAGGGACAAACTGCGAGCCGAGAAGATCCTGCAGGATAAACTGTTCGAGAAAGCAGAGAACGGCAATGTGAAGATTGTCTGGAACCATACGCTGGACGAAGTTCTGGGCGATGGGACCGGCGTTACCGGTATGCGCATCCGTAGCATGGAAGACGGCAGCACTCGGGATATTGAACTGGCCGGCGTATTCATTGCCATCGGCCACAAACCCAATACCAGTCTGTTTGAAGGCCAGTTGGACATGGACAACGGTTACATCCGCATCCAGTCCGGGCTGAACGGTATGGCCACCCAATCCAGCATCCCGGGAGTGTTTGCCGCCGGTGACGTGGCAGATCATGTATACCGCCAGGCGGTAACGTCTGCCGGTTTTGGCTGCATGGCCGCGCTGGATGCTGAAAAATTCCTGGATCAGCAGGACTGATCCAGGTAATCGCAACATGACGTCGCTACCCTGGCTGGACCCGAATCAACTCTGGTTCCCACCGGCAGACGAAGCACTGGATGACCCGGACGGCCTGCTGGCCCTGGGTGGCGACCTGTCATCAGAGCGACTGTTGCTGGCTTATCGCAACGGCATCTTTCCCTGGTTCAGTGACGACCAGCCTATCCTTTGGTGGTCGCCCAACCCACGGTGCGTGCTCTTCCCCAACGAGATTCACATCTCCCGTAGCCTGCGACGCACCCTGAACCAGCGTCGCTTCGAGGTCACCGCCGACCAGTGTTTCAGCCGGATCATCCGCCTTTGCGCAAACACCCGTGCCGAGGGCACCTGGATTACGGATGACATGGTCACCGCGTACACCAGGCTGCACCGGCAAGGCATCGCCCACTCCATTGAAATCTGGAATCAACAGGGCGAGCTGGCTGGCGGCATGTACGGCCTGGCGCTGGGGCGATGCTTCTTCGGTGAGTCGATGTTTTCTCTGGAGACCAATGCCTCCAAGGTGCTAATGGTGCACCTTGCCAACCAACTGGCAGCCTGGGACTACCAGATGATGGACTGCCAGGTTGAGAGCAGCCACCTGCTGAGCATGGGTGCCAGGGCTATCCCGCGGGCGGAATTTTTATCTATACTCAGGACATGTGTGGATCGGAAAGCGGATCAGCCAGACTGGACATTTACCTGGCGCTGGCCCGGCCCGGAGGCATGAATGAGCAACCTCAGAACCCTGGTTTTCTTTGCAACACCAGCCCATGATTGCAGCTACCTGCCAGACCGCGAAGCCACCACCATGTTTGTGGACCCACGGGCCCACATCGACAAAAAACTCTACAGCCAGTTGACGGCCCTTGGCTTTCGTCGCAGCGGCTCACATTACTACCGCCCCCACTGCGAAGACTGCAACGCCTGTGTGCCTGTTCGCCTGAAAGTGGATGAATTCAAGCCTGATCGCAATCAACGGCGGGTGCTGCGCAAGAACGAGGAGCTCAGCTGCAGACTGGTGCCAGCCGCCTTCAGCGAGCGCTACTATCGACTCTATGCCCACTATATAGAGGAACGCCATAAGGACGGGGACATGTACCCACCCTCCCGGGAGCAGTTCATGTCGTTTCTGGTAGAGGGTGCAACAGATTCCTGGTTCCTGGAGATTTCCCTGGACAGTGAACTGGTGGGGCTGGCCGCAGTGGATCTGCTGGACGATGGCCTGTCGGCCATCTACACCATATTCGCCCCGGAACTGGAACACCGGAGCCTGGGAACCTTTGCCGTGCTCTGGCAAATCGAAGAAGCCCGCCGGCGGGAATTACCCCATCTTTATCTGGGGTACTGGATCAAAGAATGCCGGAAAATGAACTACAAAACCCGCTTTACCCCGATTGAAGCCCTGCGCGACGGCCACTGGCGAGAGATGCGATTGGACTGATTTTTGCCAAACGTTAAGAAATCAGGCAGAATTGCGCAATTTAAAATCACCGAAAGCATTCCCGAACGAGGTTTTTACTGAATGGCGAAATCAGATGTCATTGAAATGGAAGGTGTTATTATCGACACCCTTCCCAACACCATGTTCCGCGTTGAGCTGGCCAACGGTCACGTTGTAACCGCTCACATCTCAGGAAAAATGCGCAAGAACTACATTCGCATCCTGACAGGCGACAAGGTCAAGGTTGAGCTGACTCCCTATGACCTGAGCAAGGGCCGCATTGTGTACCGCGCCCGTTAATGCTCCAGTGACATCTGAAAAGCCCCGCTTTTGCGGGGCTTTTTTGTTAGATCTGATAAGTCGGGCGTTCGCTGACCATCATTCGCGGTTCTGATCCGAACATTCCATGGCACCCGGGTTTGTATAACAACGTATCTTGCGCAGAATCGTCATCATGTCTTCGTGATAAACAGCGGCGGCCAACTGGGCCTCTTGCCCTTTATTCGACAGCAGATCTATGCGTACCTGCCTGAGCATTTCCTGATACTCCCGCATGTCCTCCGGACCGATATCAACCCACCGATCACTTGGTATACGGTCCTCGAACTGCCGAATAACCCTGATTGCATCCGGATAGAGCCGGGCCATCAGTTTCCGGGACTCCCGAACAAACTCGGGGCTGAATGCACCTTCCCGCGCCACCAGCTGTATTGTCACCTGACCGACCGGGTAGCGAATGATGCCACCCCGATCGCCTGCCCCACGGAACATTTCAAGCACTTCCCAGGCCGCTGCCGGTGCATAGCTCATGTCAGCCTGGCCTGAGTTGAAAACCCGGGCAAAGTTCGAGATCTTCGCTGGCACCGGCTCGGCACCCACAAACTCCACCATATGTCGGGCATCATGGTGGCCTTCAAAAACCGTGATGCGTTTACCTTTGAGCGCTTCAACGTGGTTAATGGCCCGGTCATTGACGAACAGGTACGCCGCGCCCATGGGCGCCACACCGAGCACCTCATAGCCATCCTGGCTCAGGTGCCTCGCGATACGCGGGCTGGCAAGACCATGCAGCAAGACCCGCAAGTCTTCATAGTAAGGCACGGCACCGATGGCGCTGATCGAACCGGTAAAATCGTTGAAATGCCGCACTCCCATATCGGTAAGTGCCACCAGGTCACACTGGCCCTCGCGAAAGTCCCTGATGGCCAGGTCTTCATCTGTGTAGGGCTGCATCACCAGAGATGTACCTGCGGAGACTGCGCCGCGCTGGTAATCACGAAGTAACTGATAGACAAAGCCGTTAGCGCCGGCCACATCAAACACGCAGAACTGCTTTCTTTCGGTAGCCGCCACTGCCGGGCCAACCAGGAGCACCAACAGACCAAAAATCACTGCCAGGGTAAGGGAGAATTGACGGAACGTCCTCATTGGGCTGCTTCCTTATCGTTGTTATTGGCAAACCGTGGCAAATCACCACGAATTCTTTGCCTTAAACTGACAGAAGTTGCCCTGAAATGGATTGACAGCACGGCCAGGCGCCGGGGCCTGCTTCGGTCAACCGGTTAACAGCCAGCGCCACCTGCACCAAGACAGCGCCCGTCAAGGCGCACCACAAAAAAACCGCTGCCGGGCATAGCCCGACAGCGGCTTCCATTACCAACGATTGCGGTCAGACCGCTTCGGCTGGCTCGTCCTCATAGTCAAAGACCAGTTCATCGTCTTTCAACTGAATGAACACGTCCCCCCCCTTCTCCGACAACCGGCCAAACAGGATCTGCTCCGCCAGCGGCCGCTTGATCTTGTCCTGGATCAGGCGAGCCATCGGTCTGGCACCCATGGTGACATCGTAGCCCTTCTCTGCCAGCCAGGATTTGGCCGCATGGTCCACGTGCAGCACCACGTGCTTCTCATCCAGCTGAGCCTGAAGTTCGGTCAGGAACTTGTCGACCACGTGGGTGATGGTTTCCTTCTGCAGGTCAGCAAACTGGATGATGCCGTCCAGGCGGTTACGGAACTCCGGCGTGAAGGTCTTGGTGATCACTTCCATGCCATCGGTGCTGTGATCCTGCTCGCTGAAGCCAATGGAACGGCGAGCCATACTCTCGGCACCGGCGTTGGTGGTCATCACCAGAATCACATGGCGGAAATCAGCCTTCCGACCGTTGTTGTCGGTCAGGGTGCCGTGGTCCATCACCTGCAGCAACAGGTTGAACACTTCCGGATGCGCCTTTTCGATCTCATCCAGCAGCAACACGCAGTGCGGGTGTTTGTTCACCGCCTCGGTCAACAGGCCGCCCTGGTCATAGCCGACATATCCGGGAGGCGCGCCAATCAGCCGAGAAACTGTATGCCGCTCCATGTACTCGGACATGTCGAACCGCACAAGCTCTATGCCAAGCACCTTCGCCAGCTGTTTGGTCACTTCTGTTTTACCAACCCCTGTGGGGCCCGCAAAAAGGAAGGCACCTTCCGGTTTCTCCGGCGCTTTCAAGCCGGCACGGGCCAGTTTGATCGCCGTGGCCAAAGATTCGATGGCCGGGTCTTGTCCGAATACCACCATTTTCAGATCGCGCTCTAGGTTACGCAGTAGATCCTTGTCGCTAGTGGACACGTTCTTCGGCGGAATCCGGGCGATATTCGCCACCACGTCTTCAATGTCGGTAACATCGATGGTCTTCTTGCGCTTGACTTCCGGCTGCAGGCGCTGCCTTGCGCCGGCTTCGTCGATCACATCGATGGCCTTGTCTGGCAGGTGCCTGTCGGTGATGTAGCGGTCCGCCAGCTCAGCAGCCACCCGAAGCGCCTTGTCAGTGTACTTCAGGTCGTGGTGCTTTTCGAAGCTCGGCTTCAGCCCTTTGAGAATCTGGTAGGTATCCTCAACACTTGGCTCATTCACATCGATCTTCTGGAAGCGACGCGCCAGAGCACTGTCTTTCTCAAAGATGCCGCGGAACTCCTGGAAGGTGGTGGAGCCGATGCAACGCAACTCCCCGGAGCTCAGCATGGGTTTGAGCAGGTTGGAAGCGTCCATCACCCCGCCCGACGCCGAACCTGCACCAATGATGGTGTGGATCTCGTCGATAAACAGAATGGCGTGGTTCTGCTTCTTCAGATCACTCAACAAGCCCTTCAGGCGCTTCTCGAAATCGCCCCGGTACTTGGTGCCCGCCAGCAGGGCGCCCATGTCCAGGGAATACACCACCGCATCGGAAATGATCTCCGGTACCTGGCCGTCCACAATTCGCTTGGCCAGTCCTTCGGCAATAGCGGTCTTGCCAACACCGGCCTCGCCCACTAACAACGGATTGTTCTTGCGACGGCGCACCAGTATCTGAACCACACGCTCTACTTCGTGCTCGCGACCAATCAACGGGTCGATACGGCCCTGCCGGGCCTGCTCGTTCAGATTGGTGGCATAGCTTTCCAGCGGTCTGGATTGGGCACCTTCCTCACCGGCCTCCTCATGGGCCGCATGGTCGGCACCCTCCTGATCTTCCGCGCCCTGAACCCGGGAGATACCGTGGGAAACAAAATTGACCACATCAATACGGGCAATGCTCTGCTTCTTCAGCACATACACCGCCTGGCTCTCCTGCTCGCTGAAGATGGCTACCAGCACATTGGCACCGGTTACCTCTTTCTTGCCGGAGGACTGGACGTGGAATACCGCCCGTTGCAGAACACGCTGGAACCCCAGTGTTGGCTGGGTTTCACGCTCACTGTCGGTGCTTGGAATTAATGGTGTAGTGGAGTCGACAAATTCGACCAGTTCATCTTCAAGGCGCTTGAGATCTGCACCACAGGCTTTGAGGACACCCACCGCCGATTCGTTATCGAGGAGAGCCAGCAACAAATGCTCGACCGTCATGAATTCATGGCGCTTGTCACGGGCATTTTTGAAGGCCGTATTCAGCGTAATTTCAAGATCTTTGCTCAGCATGGGCCACCCCGCCGTCTATCAGTCCGCACGTTCAATCTCGCAAAGGAGCGGATGCTCGCATTCCGAAGAATACTGGTTCACCTGTGCCGCCTTTGTTTCCGCGATGTCACGGGTATATACCCCACATACGGCTTTTCCCTGCGTATGGACGAGCAGCATCACCTGCGTCGCCTTTTCTTCGTTCATTCCGAAGAACTTCATCAGTACATCCACCACGAAATCCATGGGTGTGTAGTCATCGTTCAGGAGCACAACCCGATACCGGGCCGGGCGCTTCAGAGCTGGCTTCTCGGGCGCAACACTAACACCTTCATGACGCCCGGGCTGTTCGTCCTCCCCCTGATTAAATACTAGTAGAGAATTCTCAATTGTCCGCATGGTTCTGTTTACCGGTTATTCGGTTTCCTGACTAAATGTGGTTGCCCGCAACCCGGTTTTCAAGCGAAAGCCCGGTTCAAGCGTGAGTTATTTATCAATACGGACATGATACCGCTTCCGGACCTTGTTGAACCACTCATTCGGCGACTACTGCCCCTTGACTCGAGCCCGGGTTTGGCCGACAGTTAAGGAGCATTGTAAAATAATGTAAACCTGTGCAACCAGCATGTAACAGCAGGCGACACCTGCCATGCCGAATCGCACCATTTATGACCCGGCCCGTCCGGGTCTCAGGCAGCAATTGCAATAATAAGAGTGACAGCAAAGGAACAGGGGAGTTCATCATGCCTAG
This sequence comes from Marinobacter sp. NSM, assembly GCF_052380025.1. Taxonomy (NCBI): domain Bacteria; kingdom Pseudomonadati; phylum Pseudomonadota; class Gammaproteobacteria; order Pseudomonadales; family Marinobacteraceae; genus Marinobacter; species Marinobacter sp. NSM. The sequence goes on along the minus strand of NZ_JBQTCK010000001.1, from coordinate 261,056 downwards.
AGGCAAGGTCAAATGGTTCAACAACGCCAAGGGATACGGCTTTATCATCGAAGACGGCTGCAGCGATGACCTGTTCGCCCACTTCTCTTCGGTGCAAATGGACGGCTACAAAACGCTGAAAGCTGGCCAGGCGGTCACCTTTGAGAAAAAGCCCAGTGACAAAGGGGTGCACGCCGTCAATATCGTTCCTGACGAAACCCAGGCGAAACAGCCTTCTGAAATTGGGGGCAAGCAGTCTGAGCCGTCCTCCCGGGACCAATCGTCAGGCCGGGACGGGTATCCGCCCAGAGCCGTTAACGCCTGAGAAGGCGCCTTGGCCAATCACTCTCACCTGCCAGTTCAGCTGGCAGGTACGTTTTTTTATGCTTTTTTTACAGGGGTTAATCCTATACGCTTGCCGCTTTCGAGCACCCGTTAGCGAGACAGGACCCCGTGCATGGCGGAGCTGATTCTATTCAACAAGCCATTTCAGGTGTTAAGCCAGTTCACCGACGAACGCCAGAACAATCCTCGCGCAACACTCGCCGACTGGATCAGGAAACCGGGCCTCTACCCCGCCGGCCGACTGGACTATGACTCCGAAGGCTTGCTCCTGCTGACCAACCACGGCCCGCTACAACATCGAATTGCCGCCCCCGACAACAAGATGCCAAAAACCTACTGGGTACAGGTGGAGGGAGAGATTTCCCAGCAGGCCATTGAGCAGCTTTGTCAGGGCGTTAAGCTGAAAGATGGGTTAACCCGGCCCGCCACAGCCCGCCGAATGAACAAACCGACCGTCTGGCCCAGGGTTCCGCCAGTCCGGCACCGGGAAACCATTCCGACCAGCTGGCTTGAGCTCACCATCACCGAAGGCCGCAACCGCCAGGTACGGCGCATGACAGCAGCCGTTGGCTACCCTACCCTTAGACTTATTCGGTACCGGATTGGTGACTGGACGCTCGACAACCTCGCGCCCGGCCAGTATCGGCTTGAGGCTGTACACCTGCCCGACAGCCCGGTAACCAGCAAACCGAAACCCGGCCGCCACAAATCGCGCCCGTTCAGACACAGGAGACCCCGTTAACCATGACCTGGAAACCCCATGCCACCGTCGCCGTTGTGGTCGAGAACGAACAGGGTCAGTTTCTGCTGGTTGAGGAAATCAGCAACGACAAGGTGGTGTTCAATCAACCAGCGGGCCACATTGAAGAAAACGAAGCCGTGCTGGATGCGGTGCGCCGTGAAACCCTCGAAGAGACCGGCTGGGAAGTGGAGCCTCAGTTCTTTTTGGGCGTATACACCTATAAAGCACCGGCCAACGGCGTTACCTATCACCGCTTTTGCTACGCCGCCCGCGCGATAAAGCAGGTCACCACGGAGCTGGACACCGGCATTATCCAGCCGCACTGGCTTAGTATTGAAGAAATTCGGGGCCTCGGCGACAAGCTCCGCAGCCCGTTGGTGCTGCGCTGTATCGAGGATTACCGAAATGGCCGGCAATTCCCCCTTGATGTCGTGGTGGATGACCAGACGTAACCACCACAAGATGATAAAATCGCCGTTTTCAACCGGCTACCGAAAGGCTCATGATCCAGAATCCTGACTCCAGTACTCCCAAGAACACCCGCGTGATTGTGGGCATGTCCGGTGGCGTGGACTCCTCTGTTGCCGCCTGGCTGCTGAAAGACCAGGGCTACCAGGTGGAAGGCCTATTCATGAAAAACTGGGATGAAGACGACGGTACTGAGTACTGCACCGCCATGACCGACCTCGCCGATGCCCAGGCAGTGGCGGATGCCATTGGTATCAAGCTGCACACCGCCAGTTTTGCGGCTGAATACTGGGACCGGGTGTTTGAGCACTTTCTGTCAGAATACAGCGCAGGGCGCACCCCCAACCCCGACATCCTGTGCAACAAGGAAGTTAAATTCCGGGCATTTCTGGATTATGCCGTCACTCTGGGCGCCGACTACATCGCTACCGGCCACTACACACGCCAGCGCCCTCTTAATGATGGCACTGGAAAGGCTCAACTGCTGAAGGGTCTGGACCCCAACAAGGATCAGAGCTACTTCCTGCACGCGGTGTCGGGTGACCGTATTGCCCGCACCCTGTTCCCGGTAGGAGAGCTGGAAAAACCGGAAGTTCGCCGTATTGCCGAGGAACAAGGCTTTGTTACCCACGACAAAAAAGATTCTACCGGTATCTGCTTCATCGGGGAGCGCAAGTTCACCGACTTCCTGAAGCAATACCTGCCGGCCCAGCCCGGCGACATCGAAACACCGGATGGCAAAGTGATCGGCAAACATCAGGGCCTGATGTATCACACCATTGGCCAGCGCCAGGGGCTGGGTATCGGCGGCCTCGCGGAATTTGGCGATGAGCCCTGGTATGTGGCTGAAAAAAACCTGTCCCGCAATGTACTGATTGCCGTTCAGGGCAAGAACCACCCACTGCTGTTTTCCCGCGGCCTGGTGTCTGGTGCCATTGACTGGGTGGCCGGTGAGCCGCCCGCCCAGAGCTTCCGCTGCAAAGCAAAAACCCGCTATCGCCAGCCAGACCAGGACTGCGACGTCACCGTTATCGAGGGTGGCGTCAAGGTCGTCTTTGATGAAGCCCAGCGGGCCGTCACCCCCGGCCAGTCAGTGGTGTTCTACCAGGGCGATGTCTGTTTGGGCGGCGGCGTAATCGAACAAACCTGGCGCGACGGTGAAGCGCTGCCGGCACGGCTGGAACAAACCGTTGATGCAGGTGCCAGCGCATGAGCAAATCCCTGCACGACCAGACCCTGGCATTGGCTGGCCTGTTCCAGGCAGCCGCACTGGTGCGGCAGATTGCCCATAATGGCAGCTGTAGCGACGAGTCCCTGGAAACCAGCATACGCTCTCTGTTCGCCACCGATCCAGCGTCCACCCTGGATGTTTACGGGGGCGAATTGTCTGACATCCGTGAAGGCCTGGAGGCCCTGTCCACCTCACTGGCGCAACAGAGCCGCCCACAGGATGTCGAGATACTGCGCTACGTGCTGAACCTCGTTCACCTTGAATCCAAACTCAAACGCGACGGCGACATGCTCAACGTGATTGGCAGCCGGATTGAACAGGCGCGGCATACCGCCAGCCACTTCGGATACACCCACAGCAACCTGATCGGCAATCTGGCGTCCATTTACACAGACACCATCAGCACGTTCCGCCTGCGCATTCAGGTCAGCGGCAACCCCCAGGTGCTTCAGCGGGAAGAAAATGCGGCGAAGGTTCGCGCCCTGTTGCTGGCCGGTATCCGCTCGGCAGTGCTCTGGCGTCAGAGCGGCGGCCACCGCTGGCAGCTGATCTTCAAACGCAAAAAGGTCATCATGCACGCCCGGGAGTTGCTGCGCTGATTCGCAGCGCCCTCTGGTGTATCATTAGCGCCTTCTTAATAGTCCCGATTCGATTTTTCTTTGATGAACTGAGAGGTTTTCGATGGAACTCACCGCCCTGACCGCCATTTCCCCGGTCGATGGCCGCTACGGCAGTAAAGTCAGCGTATTTCGCAGCATCTTCAGTGAATACGGCCTGATCCGTAACCGGGTAACCGTCGAAATCCGCTGGTTGCAGAAACTGGCCGCTCACCCGGCCATTACCGAAGTGCCAGCATTCTCCGACGAAGCCAACGCCTTCCTGGACAAAATGGTCAGCGAATTCAGCCTGGCCGATGCGGAGCGCATCAAAGACATCGAACGCACCACCAACCACGATGTCAAAGCGGTCGAGTACCTGATCAAAGAAAAGATCGCCGATGTGCCCGAGCTGCACGCGGTGACCGAGTTCGTTCACTTTGCCTGTACCTCCGAAGACATCAATAACCTGTCTCACGGGCTGATGCTGCGCGAAGGCCTGGACCACGGCCTGTTACCGGCCATGGACAAAGTCGTCGACAAACTGGCCGAACTGGCCAAGGAACATGCCGAACAGCCCATGCTGTCCCGCACCCACGGACAGACCGCGTCTCCCACCACCGTCGGCAAGGAACTGGCCAACGTGGTGTATCGCCTGCGCCGCCAGTTGATGCAAATCCGCGAAGTGGAAATCATGGGCAAGATCAACGGTGCGGTCGGCAACTACAACGCCCATCTGTCTGCCTATCCAGATGTGGACTGGGCAGCCAACGCCGAAGAGTTCATTGAGAGCCTCGGCCTGGACTGGAACCCGTACACCACCCAGATTGAGCCCCACGACTACATCGCCGAACTGTATGATGCCATTGCCCGCTTCAATACCATCCTGATCGATCTGGACCGGGACATCTGGGGTTACATCTCCCTTGGCTACTTCAAGCAGAAGACAGTGGCCGGCGAGATTGGCTCCTCCACTATGCCCCACAAGGTAAACCCCATCGACTTCGAGAACTCCGAGGGCAACCTGGGCATCGCCAACGCGCTCTTCAGCCACCTGTCTGCCAAGCTGCCAATCTCCCGCTGGCAGCGTGACCTGACTGACTCCACCGTGCTGCGTAATCTGGGCGTGGGCTTTGCTCACAGCCTGATTGCCTACGAGGCTACCCTGAAAGGCCTGGGCAAACTGGAAATCAACCCGGCCCGCCTCAACGAAGACCTGAACAACGCCTGGGAAGTGCTGGCCGAGCCGATCCAGACCGTGATGCGCCGTTACAACATCGAAAAACCCTACGAAAAGCTCAAAGACTTAACCCGTGGCAAAGCCATGAGCCCGGAAGTCATCAAGAATTTCGTGGAAACACTGGATATTCCGGAGCACGCCAAGGCCGAACTGCGCGCCCTGACGCCGGACACCTACATTGGTAATGCCGTCGAACAGGCCGGCAATATTTAACCTGGAGCAACACCATGGACATGCTTGGCGGACTGACAGCTTCTGAATTTCTGCGGGACTACTGGCAGAAGAAGCCGCTGGTTATCCGTCAGGCATTTCCCGGTTTCCAGAGTCCGGTTAGTCCGGACGAGTTGGCCGGGCTAGCCTGTGAGGAAGCAGTGGAATCGCGCATCGTGATCGAGAACGATGCCGGTAAACCCTGGCAACTGCACAACGGTCCTTTCAGCCCGGACCGCTTCAGTGACTTGCCGGAACAGGACTGGACCTTACTGGTTCAGGGACTGGACCACTGGGTACCGGAGATTGCCGACCTGCTCGACAACTTCCGCTTCATTCCCAACTGGCGTCTGGATGACATCATGGCCAGCTACGCCCCGAAAGGTGGCAGCGTTGGCCCCCACTACGACATGTATGATGTTTTCCTGTTGCAGGCCCAGGGCCACCGGCGCTGGACGTTCGGCGGCCACTGTGACCATACCTCGCCGAGAGTAGAAGGCACCCCACTGCGCATCCTGAGCAGCTGGGCTGGCGAGGAAACCGTCACCCTGGCCCCGGGTGACATGCTGTACCTGCCCCCGGGCATCGGCCACCATGGTGTGGCGGAAGACGACTGTATTACTCTGTCCGTGGGTTTTCGGGCCCCGACCATCGATGACATTCTCACCAGTTTTACCGATTTTCTCAGCCAGAAAGAAAAAGCTGCCGAGCACCTGGACGACCCGGACCTTCGAGTACAGGACAACCCCGGCACCATCGGCCCGGAAGTGATCAACCGCCTGGATACTGTCATCCGTGAGCAACTGGGCGATCGCCGCAACCTGGCCCTTTGGTTCGGCCAGTTCGCCACCGCCCCCAAGAGCATGGATATTGTAGTGCCGGCGGATGAACCCGCAGAAGCAAAAGATCTGGCTGAAGCCATCCGCGCCGGCGAGCAACTGCGCTGGAACGAAGGTTCCCGCTTCGCCTATCATGAACTGGACAGTGAAACTGCCCTGTTTGTGGATGGCGAGCAATACCTCCTGAGAGGCGATGCCCGGCCACTGGCACCGCTGCTCTGTGCCGGCGCCCGGATCAACATGGGCGCTCTGGCAGAATATGCCGGCGACGAGGCCCTGCTTGGCCTGCTCACCAATCTGTACAATCAGGGCTCAGTGTACTTCGAGTAAGCCATGAACCTGAGATTCCGAAAATACAGCTGGCAACTGGCGCCCTCATCCATCAGAGACATCCGCCAACGGGTGTTTGTTGAGGAACAGCAGGTGCCACCGGAGCTGGAGTGGGACGACACCGACGAGATTGCTGACCACTACCTGGCCGTGGATGAAAACAACACCCCAGCGGCTACCGCTCGCCTGTTCTCCACGCTTGAAGAGACCGGTTATATCGGTCGTATGGCGGTGTTACCGGAGTATCGTGGCCAGGGGGCTGGTGATGCCCTGCTCAGACACCTGCTGGCCGAATCCGCTGGTCGCTTCCAGGAACTGAAACTCTCCGCCCAGCAGCACGCCACCGGGTTCTACCAACGCTTCGGCTTTCACATCTGCTCGGATATCTATGATGATGCTGGCATTCCCCACCTGGATATGCGCTGCCTGGCTCCCACGCTGGCCAGTCAACCAGGTGATCAACGCGCGAAGCCACTGATTCTTGGCGAGGATTCCAAAAGCTGGCTGTTCAGCGATGAGGGCACCATGCTGGAATTGATGGACTCACTGGTAGCGCAAGCCGGCCAACGCATATGGCTGTATGACGACGTGCTTGATCACGGCCTCTATGACCGCTACCCGTTACGGGAACTGATCTCTGCGGTGGCTCGCCGGCACCGGCTGAGCGAAGTGCGCATCCTGATTCACGATGACAAGCCGTTGGTTAAACGCCGGCATCAACTGGTTGAGCTGCTGCGACGGCTCACCAGCCGGATTGAACTACGGTTGGTCAACACCGATTATCCGATGGAGAACCAGCCGTTCCTGCTGGCAGACCGCGAGGGCGTACTGTACCGCCACGATTTCAATAAGCCCGAAGGCTTCGCCAATTTTGCCAACCCGGGCCGGGTCAAGCTCATGGAGGAAGCCTTCCAGCGCATGTGGGATGCTGGCCGGGGCTCGCTGGAACTTCGGGAACTACCGCTCTGAATGCAGCCCCGGGGTAGCCTGGGGAGACTCAAATCTGGCACCGAAGGGTGCGAACTCCTCGTCCACTTCTTCCGCCACCTCGGCAATAAGCTTTCGCAACCATTGATGATCGCTGTTGTGCTGCAGTAACGGACTCCAGGCCATTTTCAGCTCGAACGGTGGAATCTCGAACGGTGGTACCTTTACCACCAGGTTCGGATTGTCTTTCTGCAGCCAGGCCGCGCGAGATGGCAGAGTGGCGATCAGGTCATGCTGCTCCGCCAGCAACATGGCCACCTGATAATGCCGGGTGAATACCGAGATCTGTCGCTTGCGCCCCATTCGCCCCAGGGCTTCATCTACCCACCCCAGCCTCTGGACATCCTTGGGGTTCACCCCCACGCCCACGCCGAAGCCGGTTTTACTGACCCAGATGTGGCTGGCATCGAGGTAGGTATCCAAGGTAAACGGTTCCTTCAGGATGGGGTTACGGGCATTCATCAGGCAGGCAAAATACTCGATCCACAGGGTTTTCTGGTGGAACGACTGGGGAATCTTGTCGAAACGGTTGATGGCCATATCCAGCCGGCCCTGCTCCACATCCAGAAAGCTCACGTCGCTGGGGGTCAGCACGTCCAGGGTAACGTGGGGCGCCTCCTGGCGAATCCGCCGCAATACCCTGGGCATCAGACAGGATTCCGCGTAGTCACTGGCCATGATGCGGAATACCCGCTGGCTCTCCTGGGCAGCAAAGGGGGTTTTCTCCTGCACCGCCTGTTCAATGTCCGAGAGAATGCCACGGACCAACGGCTGCAGTTCCCGGGCCCGCTCCGTGGCTGTCATGCCCTCACTGGTACGCACCAGCAACGGGTCGCCAAACAGATCCCGTAACCGGCGCAAACCGTTGCTCATGGCGGGCTGGGTGATGCCCAGATGATTGGCTGCCTTGGTGACATTGCGTTCACGCAGCAGCACGTCAAGGTATACAAGCAGATTGAGATCTACCCGGGAAATGTCCATGCAAGCATCCTGGAAAGCAGAGTGGCGGCACCGGTCTGGCCCGCCTATACATTCACCAGACCAATATACAGCAATCCCATAATTCATTAAATGAATGAAGTATTTACTGTACTTACAACCGGAAACGGACGACTGTCCAGATTTCTGCTAGGCTTTCAGGGCGTTACCCAATAATATCTGACAATTAGCGGCGCGCCCCCAAAGGCGGTCCGTTCACTGTAATCCGGAGCCATTACCGACGCCATGGATACCATCACCATTGTGCTGCTGCTCGCGGCGATCGTCACCGTCTCATTGGTCATTATCGTTATCAGTCAGATGCGTGAAAAGGCGCGGATTGAGCGGGTTCGCAAGATGACCGCCCGGGAAGACGAATACAACCGCGCCTACCGCCTGTTCTCGGAGATTCCGGCCCAGTACCTGTCTCCCGATCTCAAGCTGCTGCTGCTCAAGCGCATGGAAGAATCCTGTCACGATCTGGCCGCGCTTAAGTCCGAGCAACCGGTCAACGAATGGCTCGACACCATCAAACAGATCAGGAAACAGGTACTGGAGAACAATGATAACCGGGCATCGGTCAGAATCGACTCCCCGGAGAAAGCCACCTACGTCAAAGAACTGCTTCAAAGCCTGTTCAAAATGATTGAGGCCATGCACAAAGCCGGTCGGCTCGACACCGCCAGCGCCAAAAAGCACCTGAAGCATGTGCTGTTTCTGGTGCACAAAACCCACGCCGACCTTCACGTTTTCCAGGCCCGGGACCATATCCGGCAGAACCAGATCCGCAAGGCCATACACGCCTACCACCTGGCCAGCACGGAAATGGGTAAATCCAAAGATAATCCGCTGGCCATGAAAGCCGTCAAAAGCTTCAGAACGCGCATCAAGGAGCTTGAAGCCAGTATGGCCAACGGCACCACACAAACCGAAAGCTACTCAAAGCTAGACCGGGAATGGGATAACTTCTTGCAGGACGATGGCACCTGGAAGAAAAAGGCTGATTACGACGACTGAGGAACACGCTTTACCCAATTGACCAGCCACAGGGACGACCATTCACCGTGTTAAAGAGCTTCCGGCACAGACTTTCCTACCGCCTTACCCGCGACACCGTACTGGTGGCCATGGCTCTTGGCCTGGTTCTGAACCTGATTCAGATCACCCTCGACTTTTTCTCGGCGAAAGACGCCATGGAACAGGACATACGGGCACTGATCGAGATCAGTAACAGTCCGGCGTCCCAGATTGCCTACAATATCGATGTGAGGCTGGCCGAGGAACTACTGGATGGCCTGTTACGCCACCCGGCGACCATAGATGCGCGGATTGTGGACAGTGATGGCCAGGCCATGTCGGCCGCCAGCCAAAGCAGCCCCATCTCCCGATACCGCTGGATCAGCGACCTGCTGTTCGGTTCCAGCAGTATCTTCAGCACAGAACTCCAGGTACCCCAGTTACAGGACCTGCCATTGGGCCACCTGGTTGTCACCATCGATACCTGGCATTACGGCTGGCAGTTCCTCCAGCGGGCAGTCAACACATTCGTCATTGGACTGTTCAAGAGCCTGGTGCTGTCGGTTGCGCTGCTTGGCATTTTCTATTTCGTGCTGACCCGCCCCATGCTCAACGTGATTGAAGCATTGAGCCGGGTCAGGGCCAGCACCCCGGAAAAAGTCCGACTGCCGGTGCCTGCCAACCATCGTTTTGACGAAATCGGCACCATGGTTGGCATCATCAACCAGCACCTTGAACACATGGAAGGCAGCGTGGCCCAACTGCGGGCAGCCGAAAGCGCCATGAAAAATTACTCCAGCCAGCTGGAGCAGGAAGTTGAAGATCGAACACGGGAGATCTCGGAAAAGAATCAGGCCCTGCAACGGGGCAATCGGGCGTTGGTTCGTGCCAAGGAAGACGCGGTGCGACGGGCCCGGGCCCGGGCCAACTTCCTGGCCAGCATGAGCCATGAGATCCGCACCCCCCTGAACGGGGTGCTGGGAATGCTCGGGCTGGCGCTGGAAAGTGAACAGGACGCTGGCCAGAGAAACCGCCTGGAGATTGCCCTGAACGCCGGTGAGAGCCTGCTGAGCCTGCTCAACGACATTCTTGACATCTCCAAGGTCGAAGCCGGAAAACTCAATCTCGAGAACATTCCGTTCAGCGTTCGCGACCTGGTGGAGGAATGCTCAACTCTTCACGCCCAACAAGCTCGCCGCAAACACATCAACCTGGTCAATGAAACCGACCCGATGCTACCCGAGCAGTTTCTGGGCGACCCGACGCGCACTCGCCAGATCCTCAATAATCTTCTCAGTAACGCTGTCAAGTTTACCGACGATGGCCATGTCAGGGTGCGCACCACCTATTCCGGTGGAAGCCTTCGCATGGAGGTTATCGATAGCGGCATAGGCATGTCCAAAGAAGGCTTGCACCGGATCTTCTCACCGTTTTCGCAGGCCGACACCGACACCACCCGGCTGTATGGCGGCACCGGTCTTGGCCTGACGCTGTGCCGCCAACTGGTGGAACGTATGCACGGGCAGATACTGGTGGATTCCAGCGAGGGCGCCGGTACTCATTTCACCGTCACCCTGCCCCTGCCGGTGCATGAACCCGCACACCCGACTCTGCCAGAAGCCGCTGCAACCCGGCTGTGCGAAACAGGTGTCGCCATGGCCATACCACAGGATCACCCGCACCGGCTGGCAATTGAATCACAACTGCGGGCCTGGGCGATCCCGGTCAGAAGCGCCAGCCGTCACCCAAAGGGCATCTTGCTGGTGGCCGCAGAGCCTGGCGACGAAGAGTGCAAGGCCTTTGCCGATGACTGGCTGGGAATGGGCGTTATCCTGGCAGACAGCACTGGCTCAATCAGTTCCGGCCGTCCCGGTCAGTTTATCCTGCCGCTGCCGCTCAGACGCACCGAACTCTACCACTGCCTCTGCGCCGCCGCAGGATTGCCGGACAGCGGCAGTTCACAACCGCTGGATCAATCAACCAGGGCCGCGAGAACCGAGAACCAACTCACCCTGCTGCTGGTCGAGGATAACCAGGTCAATCAGCTGGTCGCCAGCAGCCTGCTGAAGAAGCTCGGTCATCGGGTAGACCATGCAGAGAACGGCCAGAGGGCATTGGAGGCGTTGCAAAAGCGCCGTTACGACCTGGTTCTTATGGATTGCCAGATGCCCGTTATGGATGGTTACGAGGCAACCCGGGCCATCAGGCGCAACCCGGAATGGCAAAACTTGCCGATTATTGCGGTGACCGCCAATGTTATGCAGGGTGATCGGGAGGATTGCCTGGAAGCCGGAATGAACGATTACATCACCAAACCCTACAAACGTGAGGAGCTCAGGGCCGTTATCAATCGCTGGGCCCCGAACGCTCCAGAACCTCAAGCAGACTTCTGAGCTCCTGCCGAAGGGCGACCAACCGCTCCGGCGCCACATCCAGGCCGCACATCAATTGCCCTGGCACCCCGCGAGCCTGTTCACGCAACCGCCAGCCGTCGCCTGTCAGGCTAAGGCGAACAAACCGCTCGTCGCTTGCCTGCCGGCGCCGGATGAGCAGACCGCGCTCCTCCAGCCGCTTCAAAAGCGGCGTGAGAGTGCCGCTGTCCAGGCGCAACCGGGCGCCTATATCCGATACCCTGGCGGCTTCGCCAACCGGGCCATGCTCCCAGAGAGCCAGCATCACCAGATACTGCGGATAGGTCAGTCCCAGCTCCGCCAGCACGGGACGATACCGCGCTGTGACGGCCCGATTGAGGGCATAGAGGGCAAAGCAGATCTGGTTATCGAGCGCCAGCATCTGATCATCACCGTTCATTTCAGAGCAGCTTCTCGATATCAGCGCGAATGTCAGCGGGTTTCGCTGTGGGTGCGTAACGGCGGATTACCTGCCCGTCGCGGTTGACCAGGAACTTGGTAAAGTTCCACTTCACCTTTTCCGACCCCATCAGGCCCCTGGCTTCCCTCTTCAAAAACTGGAACAGCGGATGTGCGCCATCCCCGTTCACGTCAACCTTGGCAAACATCGGAAAGCTGACACCATAGTTCAGTGAACAGAACTGACTGATGGCATCCTCGTTAGCGGGGTCCTGGTTCATGAACTGGTTACAGGGAAAACCCAGAACCTCAAAGCCCTGGTCGCCCAGCTGCTCATGCAATGCCTGCAAGCCCTCAAATTGCGGAGTAAAGCCGCACTTTGAAGCGGTGTTTACAATCAGCAAGACCTTTCCCTTGTAATCCGCCATGGAGGCTTCATTGCCCTTAATGTCACGAACACTGAAATCGTAAATGGATTCGCCAGACATACGTTTACTCCTGTCGAGGATTTTCGTGAAATTACATTGTGCACAATATAATTTGGCAAAGCCACACTCTGGAAAGTCTTAATGGGCCAGTGATCCAGAGTTCACTTTCAAAAACCGCCGCAAACTATCCGTATTTGGCCACAATTCAACACATTTGCCCCTGTTGCCCCGGGGCTCCCCTCCGCTAGAATAGGATGCTTCCGTTTACCGGAACCTCTTTCAGACTGTTTGTTAAGGACGCCAGCGACCCATGCAGAACTATTTCAAATCCGCCAAGCTCGACAATGTTTGCTATGAAATTCGTGGCGTGGTTCTGCGTGAGGCGCGTCGCCTTGAAGAAGAGGGCCATCGGGTTCTCAAGCTGAACATTGGCAACCCGGCGGCGTTCGAGCTGGATGTACCGGAAGAGATCCAGCAAGACGTTATCTACAACATGCACCAGGCCCAGGGATACGTGGAGTCCAAGGGTCTGTTCTCTGCCCGAAAAGCCGTGATGCATTACTGCCAGCAACGGGGTATCGCCAAGGTCGACATCGACGACATTTTCCTGGGCAACGGCGTCAGTGAGCTGATCGTCATGTCCATGCAGGCACTGCTGAACACCGGCGATGAAGTGCTGATTCCGGCACCGGATTACCCGCTCTGGACCGCTGCCGTTACCCTCTCCAGCGGCAAGCCGGTGCACTACCGGTGCGATGAACAACAGGGCTGGTTCCCGGACATTGATGACATCAAGAAAAAGATCACCCGCCGTACCCGGGCCATTGTGCTGATCAACCCCAACAACCCCACCGGTGCGGTGTATTCGGAAGAGTTGTTGCAGCAGGTCATCGAACTGGCCAGGCAGCACAACCTGATCATCCTGTCAGACGAGATCTACGACAAGATCCTGTATGACGGCACCCAGCACACCTCCGTTGCCTCCCTGGCCGACGACGTGCTGTTCTTCACCTACAACGGGCTGTCGAAGAACTACCGGGCCGCCGGCTACCGCTCTGGCTGGATGATTATCAGTGGTGCCAAACATCGCGCCCGAGACCTGATCGAAGGCATCGAGATGCTTTCCAACATGCGCCTGTGTGCCAACGTTCCGGCACAGCTGGCCATCCAGACGTCTCTGGGTGGCTATCAGTCCATCAACGACCTGGTGGCACCCGGCGGCCGGCTTTATGAGCAGAGGGAAACCGCCTGGCGCATGCTCAACGACATTCCCGGCGTCAGCTGTGTCAAACCCCAGGGTGCCCTGTACCTGTTCCCGAGACTGGACCCGAAGCACTTCCCGGTGGTCAACGATGAAAAGCTGGTGCTCGACTTGCTGCTGCAGGAGAAAATCCTGCTGGTTCAGGGCTCCGCCTTCAACATTGATGACAAACAGCATCTGCGCGTCGTTTTCCTGCCCCGGGAAGATACCCTGGCAGACGCCATGGGCCGCCTGGGCAATTTCCTGGAGCATTACCGCCAGTAACCGGAGCTGATATGGCCGACATACATGTCGAGGAGTTCTACAAGGACGTCGCTATTGCGCTGATCCAGCTTTATGCCGCGTTCCCGAGAAGGATCAACCTGTTCGTGGAAGACATCGCCGGGCCAGACGAGCCGGATGAATTCGGACTGCACAGTAAACGGCACATGGCCTGCTTTGGAGCGCTCCTATGGCTTTCAGAGGAAGGCCTGTTGCGCTACGTCGACACCATTCGGCAGGAAGCCCTGGACCAGGCTGTTCTGACCCGCGAGGCGTTTGTGCGCCTCAGTGCCCCGGCGCCCCAGGCGTTGATACGGGAGCTTAATGCCTACAGCGCTGAAGCGGAACTGCCTCCCTCCGTACAAAAGGATTTATCAACCTATATCCACCTGCTGAGATCGGCCCTCAAGAGTGGCAGTTCCAGCCGAATCAGCCTGGCCGTTCAGTCCTCCTTCTTCATTGATACCGGCGCGGGGAGCGTGCATTAAATCCAGGTAAGGCTCTTGAAGGAGTGAACCCGGACCACATATATCGGTCAGATAGGCAACCAGTTTCAGGGATCGTTAACACGGGAATAGACTATGCGGATTTTGTTGTTTCTGGCCACCAACCTGGCGGTCATCCTGGTCGCAAGTTTTACCTTGCGCCTGCTGGGCGTTGACAGCTATCTGGCCCACCAAGGCATCAATTACGGCTCGCTCCTGGCGTTTGCAGCCGTATTCGGCTTTGCGGGTGCCATCGTCTCGCTGCTGATTTCCAAACCCATGGCCAAGTGGAGTACCAAGGCCCGGGTTATCGACTCGCCCAGAACCCCGGCCGAACGCTGGCTGGTGGACACCGTGGCAGAGCTATCAAAGAAAGCGGGCATTGGCATGCCCGAGGTGGCGATTTTCCCGGCCTCCCAATCCAACGCGTTTGCCACCGGCTGGAACAAGAACGACTCACTGGTGGCCGTCAGTGAGGGGCTGCTGCACCGCTTCAACAAGGATGAAATCCGGGCCGTACTGGGCCATGAGATTGGTCATGTAGCCAATGGTGATATGGTCACGCTTGCGCTGATTCAGGGTGTGGTGAACACCTTTGTGATTTTCGCGTCCCGGGTCATCGGCTCCTTCGTCGACCGGGTGGTGTTCAAGAACGAAAACGGCCATGGCATTGGCTTTTTCGTGGTCAGCATCGCAGCCGAGATTGTCCTTGGCATACTGGCCAGCACCATTGTGTTCTGGTTCTCCCGTCGCCGGGAATTCCGGGCTGACATCGCTGGAGCTCAGCTTGCCGGTACCGGAGCGATGATCAGCGCGCTGGCTCGCCTGAAGCAGGAAAGTGAAGTGCCGGATCAAATGCCCGATACCCTCCAGGCCTTCGGCATTAATCGCGGCGCCCGGGCCGGCCTGGCAGCCTTGTTCATGACTCACCCACCACTGGAGGATCGCATCGCAGCTCTGCAGAACGCCAGGGTTTGACAGAAAACAAAAGGGGGCGCTATCGGCGCCCCTTTGTATGTGCAATCAGGTAATGTTGATCAGATCTTGAGTTTGCAGCCCAGCGCACGGAAACCGTCCTGGAGCGATTTACTGGTCCCTTTGAGTTGAACCTTCAGGCTGGAGCACTCCCGGCGCACCGGATAGTCCCGGCGCAGGCGGTCAAACGCCACAGCCCGTTGCTCCGGATTTCCCCGCATAGCCAGTCTCAGCCTGGCATCATCCCGCCTTGGGTCATAACAGACCCGCAGTGCCGTACGAATGGCCTCATCTTCCTCGGCGGAACTGGTAAACGAGACTTTGCTGACCGCTGGTTCAGGTAAAAACTGGCCTGCTTTTTTGCGTATGGGCAGTCCCAGGAACTGACACAGCGCCCGATAAACCATTTCCGTGCCCTGCATCTTGCCTTCCAGGCTATAGCCAGCAACATGGGGCGTCGCCATCCATACCTTGTCCACAAGATCAGGACTTATCCCGGGCTCGTGCTCCCAGACATCCAGGGCCACCAGCGGTGCATCGGCTTGCTCCAGCCGGCGCATCAAAGCCTCGTTATCAACCACCTCTCCCCTGCCACCGTTGATCAGCAGCTGATCGGCGCCGATCGAAGCCAGTTCCGGGTCTGACACCATGTGCCAGGTGGCATGGGGCTGATGGCGGGTTAATGGCGTATGCAGGGTAACCACGTCACACTCCAGCGCCTCAGCGAGACTGACAAAGGGCGGTTCAGCCCCGGGTTCCCGTTCCTGCCTCGGCGGGTCACACAGGCGCACCTCAAAACCGAGGCGCTCCAGGCATTGAGCCAGCTGGCCACCGACATTACCAACGCCAACGATACCAACCGTCAGGGATGTCCAATCGTCCAACCCCCGTCGTTCAGCAAACAGCGATACCACCGACAACACATACTCAGCCACACTGCTGGCGTTGCATCCGGGGGCGGCGGCAAAGCCGATGCCCTGAGCCTGCAACCACTCCAGATCAATATGGTCTGTGCCAATGGTCGCAGTACCCACAAAACGAACCCGGCTGCCTTCCAGCAACTCCCGGTTAACACGGGTCACCGAACGAACCAGCAGGATATCCGCATCCTGCACCTGCTCACGGCTCAGCGTTCGCCCTGTAACCCGGCGTATTTCTCCAATATCACCAAAGAACGCGTCCAGTAAAGGAATGTTCTCGTCCGCAACGATCAGCATGACCTGGTCTCCATTACCCTAAATCGCCCTACACCAACGCGACTCAGTTGCGCCGGGGCCGCGAACCGCCCCGCCCTGCCGGCCCGCGGCCACTCTGGGGGCGGCGACCACCGCGCTTGCGAGTAATCGGCGGGTTATCCAAGGTGACCATCAAGTCTTCGTCTGGCACCGCGGTTTTCAGCTTCTGGCTAATGTACTTCTCGATCTCCGGTAAGGCAAAAGAGTCGTCTTCTCCGGCAAAGCTGACGGAAACACCGGTCTTGCCTGCGCGTCCGGTACGACCAATCCGGTGTACGTAATCTTCGGCGTTCTCAGGCAGGTTGTAGTTGAATACGTGGGTAACGCCATTCACGTGAATGCCCCGGCCTGCCACATCGGTAGCCACCAGAACCTGGATCTGCCCCTTTTTGAACTGATCCAGGGTTTTCAACCGTTTGTTCTGGGCGATCTCACCAGACATCAGGGACACTTTCACGCCCTGATTCTTCAGATCCTCCTCAAGATCCCGGCACTGGTCACGACGATTGGCAAACACAATGGCCTTCTCAACTTCCGGACGTTTAAGGTAGTTCACCAGCACCGGCAGTTTGACGTCGTCAGACACCAGATACACGGTCTGTTCTACCCGTTCGGCGGTTTTCTGCTCCGGCTCGATCTCCACAAACTCTGCATTTTGGGTCCACATGGACGCTAGGTTCAGAACGTCCTGGTTGAAGGTGGCGCTGAACAGCAGGGTTTGGCGATCTTCTTTGCCGGTGCACTTGCGGATAATACGTTTGACGTCGGGGATGAACCCCATATCCAGCATACGGTCTGCTTCATCCAGAATCAGGATGTCGATCTGGTCCAGAAACACGTCCTGGGAGCCCAGGAAGTCGATCAACCGGCCCGGGGTTGCCACCAGAATGTCGACAATCTCGTTCTGCAACTGCTCACGCTGCTTGTCGTAGTTCATACCGCCCACCACGGTGACCACATTGTGGCCGGTGTACTGGCACAGCTGCTCTGCGTCCTTGGCAATCTGCATCGCCAATTCACGGGTTGGAGCCAGGGCAAGCACTCTGGGCTCAGAGGCAAACCGGTCTTTTTCATCCACCGGTGTTTCCAGCAGAGTCTGTATCGCAGTAATCAGGAAGGCTGCCGTTTTACCGGTACCGGTCTGGGCCTGGCCGATCAGGTCTTCGCAAGCCAGGGTCCAGGGCAGGGTTTCGGCCTGAATGGGCGTGCAGTATTCAAATCCGATTTTACTGATGGCATCCAGCAGACGCTTGTCCAGGTTAAGATCGCTGAAGCGTAAATCGCCGGTAGGTTTTAGGTCAGCTGTCATAGAGGTTCTGTTATCCTTGATTGGTCGTGTTCGGTTGCCATGGGCGCCAAACGGCGCTTGTCCTGGTTCCAGTGATGCTGGACCCTGTCGGCAGTCCCGTAGAAAGACTTGAGTGTATCGAAAAATTGCTGAGCCCTTGATGGCAGGCCATGAGCCAGATACCGGGAGGCCTGCAGGCGCACATTCTGGCGGAAGCCTTGCTCATTGGCCGCGCCGCTGCCGGCAAGGTTATCAACGCTGATATGAAAGCGAGAGCCGGCCGCCAGGGAAAACAGCCATTCAACAGCCTGAGGCTTGACCTCCACCTGCTCAAACGCCTGCTGTTGTTCCGGGCTGCGACCATCCGGACAATACCAGTATCCGTAATCGTGCAATGTGCGCCGATGCTCACCGGCTATACACCAATGGGCAATCTCGTGGAGGGCACTGGCAAAAAAACCGTGGGCAAACACTACCCGGGCAAGTCCGTCTGGCTCACTGGCAGGCAGGTACTCCGGTTCGTCACTGCCCCTGACCAGAATGGTCCGGAAGGATTCCCGGAACAGGTCGTTGAACAGCATGATAAGATCGTCTGGATTGTGATTCATCGGTTGGCTATTGTGCGACTTTAATGCAGGCAATACCAGAGGGAACTTTGCCATGGCAATGATGTCACTGGCACCAAGGCGACGAGCCGCGATACCGCCCCATTGGAAACACCCAGGATAACGAAGAATTCATGACAGCTATTCCGGACTCCCATCAACGATTGCGCCGCCCGGTCTCCCAGCTCGTGGCCTTGCTGGCACTGCTGTTTACCCTGCTTCCGGCCTCCGCCCTGGCCTTTGGCAACTCAGGAAGCTCCCTGTTTGGTGGCGGCAACAACGGCTTCCTGCCCGTAGACGAGGCGCTGCCCTTCAACCACAGCACGGAAGGCGACAGCGTTGTCCTGTCCTGGAATATTGCCCCGGAACACTATCTCTACAAAAGCCGTATACAGATTACTCCAGTCACTGAAGGCGTCAGCATTGGCGAGCCCGAGTTCTCCCTGCCCGGCACCCTGACCGAAGACGAATACTTCGGCGAGATGATGGTGTTCTTCGATCCGGTCGAGGCCCGGGTGCCGGTCATCCTTCCCGAGGGTATACAGGAAGCGGAACTGCAAGTGACCTACCAGGGCTGCGCAAAGGCGGGTCTGTGTTATCCGCCGCAGACGCGGGACGTTCTGTACTATCCGGGTAAAGGTGATAGCCAGGGCAGTCGCTCCTCACCCGCTTCAGGCAGCGGCTCCAGCAGCGGAGCATTCAACACGACAAATAACACCTCTTCGGCAACCGGTCTGGCCGGATTCCTGTCCAGCCAGTCAATCTGGATGATCGCCGGTGTATTCTTCCTGCTGGGGCTAGGGCTGACCTTCACCCCGTGCGTGTTGCCCATGGTGCCGATTATTTCCACTATGGTCTCAGGCCACAACACCCGCACGACAGGCCATGCTCTCCTTCTTTCCGGCAGCTACGTGCTGGGCATGGCGCTTACCTACGCCGCCGCTGGGGTGATTACCGGCCTGCTGGGCGCCAGTTTCAATCTGCAGGCACAACTGCAGTCGCCCCTCGTACTCGGTGTTTTTGCGGCACTGTTTGTAGTGTTTGCCCTGGCGATGTTTGACCTGTTTGAGATTCAGCTACCCAGGTTTATCCGCGAGCCGCTGAACGATGCCAGCCAGAAGCTGACCGGCACCCGGGTGATCAGTATCTTCGGCATTGGTTCATTGTCGGCACTGATTGTCTCGCCCTGTGTCTCTGCGCCTCTGGCCGGTAGCCTGCTTTACATCTCTACCACCCAGGACGCCGTCATAGGTGGCGTTGCCCTGCTTGCACTCGGGCTTGGCATGGGTGTGCCACTGATTCTTGTGGCCGTCGGCGGTCGCAAGCTGCTGCCTACCTCAGGCCACTGGATGACGACCGTCAAACATTTTTACGGCGTGATGCTGCTTGCCGTTGCCATCTGGCTTATCGAGCGGATGGTACCAGCCTGGGCAGGCCTGACCATGTGGGGGCTACTGGTCGCCATCACAGGCGTTCAGTTGGGTGCTTTTGATGCGGCCAGGGCTGGCTGGGAACGTACACGCAAGGGCCTGGGCCTGGTACTGTTCGCCTATGGCCTGGCGCTCCTGGCAGGGGCGTTCAGCGGCGCCAATGATCCGCTGCGGCCGCTGGCACCGTTTACCGCATCTGCCGGCCAGGTTCAGGGCGGCGGCGCCAGCCATGCAGACTTCCAGCGGGTCGAAGACCCGCAACAGATTCGCGCAATGCTGGCCGATGCCCGCGCCAACCAGCAACCTGTTGTGCTCGACTTCTACGCGGATTGGTGCGTGTCGTGCAAAATCATGGAGCGGAACGTGTTCAGCGACCAGGACGTGATCCAGGCGTTAGCACCCTACACCCTGTTGCAAATCGACATGACCGACAACACCCGTGACCAACAGGCCCTGCTGGATGAACTCGGGCTGTTTGGTCCGCCGGCCATTCTGTTCTATCGAACCAACGGCGAAGAGCTACAGGAAGCGCGGGTGCTCGGGGAAATGAACCGTAGGCAGTTCCTTGACCATCTTGGCAAAGTGGCCCGGGAAAGCTGAGCGGCGTGCTCAGCTCTCACAACGGCGAATCAGGAAATGGAATTCCCCTTCCAGTTCCTGTTGGCTCAGCAGCTCATGGCCCAGGAACTGGCAAAAACGGGGTATATCCCGGGTTGTTGAAGGATCGGTCGCTACAACGCGCAACACTTCGCCCACGCCAACATCGTTGATCCGGTTGTGCAGCATCATTACCGGTTCCGGGCAGAACAGCCCTCGAGCGTCCAGCTCGGCTTGAAACTCCAGGGTTGTCACAACAGCCACCTCCAGTTCTCGTGATTTTCAGAATCCGGTGCTAAATTATTGTTTACAGCAACGAAAATAAAGGACCAATTGCATGATTCGGGTTTTGATTGAACGACACATCGCAGAGTCTCTGGAAACCGCCTACGAGGAGCGTTCACGTTTGGTACTGCAGCAGGCCGTTAGCACACCCGGTTTTATTTCAGGTGAGACGCTGGTCGACAGCCATGACCCGAACCACCGTATCACCCTTGCCAACTGGCGCTCTGAAGCTGACTGGGATCGCTGGTACCATTCCCGGGAGCGGCGCGAGCTGATGGCAGAACTGGTGCCCATGATGGACCGCGATGAAATCATCACGGTTCTTGAGCAAATCCCTATGCCCTGAGCCACTCCGGCTTAGTCCAGGCGCTCGATAAAACAGGTGATTTCCTCTCGATCATGATAAAGGTGGCGGGCCCGTACATGGCAAGTCAGGCCCGCATCCTCAAGACCACGCACCAGGATGTCCTGGCATACCAGCCATTCGTCGTAGCGCTTCTTCATCGGTAACTTCAGGTTGAATACCGTGTAACGGCAAAGCCTGTCTGCCAGCCAGTCCACTGCCATCCGGGCGGTGCGGCGCGGCTTATCGACTATGTCGCAAACCATCCAGTCGACCGCCCGCTTCGGGCGCCAGACATAACCATCCGCCTCAATGTGCTCAACATGCCCACTGGCCATCAAATCCGGATTCATCGGGCCATTATCAACAGCCGTCACCATCATACCCTGGTTCACCAGTTGCCAGGTCCAACCGCCGGGCGCGGCTCCCAGATCGACGGCTTTCCTGCCACCACCCAGGTAGTCGAGCCAGCGATCCTCCGGCAGAAATACCTTCCAGGCTTCCTCGAGTTTGAGCGCAGAGCGGCTGGGGGCCGAGGCGGGTAATCTGAGCCGCGGCACGCCCCCCGGGAACGGCGACCGGTTACCAGCGAGGCTGTACCCAATCACAGCCGTGCCAAAGTCTGCCAGCAGTATTTCCAGCCGTTTTCTGGTTTTTGCATCCGCCGTTTCCTGAAGCAATCCCGCGCGCCGCAGGTCCTTGGATAACGGCGCTACCCATTTTCGGGAAAAGTTGCCCAGGTCCCGGTCCTCGTTGTTCTCCGGTAAACGCACCTCTACCCTTGCACAGCCACTACCATTCCAATCCTGATCTCGCAGAAAACCGACAACGGCTCCAACCCGATCCTGTACTGGCAACGCGCAATCGCCCAGGATAACGAACCAATCCCGGACAAATACCAGTTCGTCCAACGGCAGGCGGCCCATCAGTTCCTCCGGACTTTCCTCACTGCCAATGGTAAACCGAACCAGCCCGCTATTCCTGACCGGCTGAAAGTAACCAAACACGCCTTTAAGGGCTGCCTGATCCGCCACTTCCTGGCCCGCCTCGGCTTCGAATCCCGGGCGGCACACCAGCATAACCTGTTGCATCTATCACCTTTTCATTCAAAATTGTCAGGAATCTGACACCCTGACAAACAAGAAACTTGAACCTGTTTAACAGCAGGATTTGTTTACGCTGGCTACACTTCCGCCTTCATTCGACATGGGATTTCGTTGATGACGCCTCGATTCTGCGCCCTGCTGATGCTTGGCCTGCTGGCCTTTGCTGGCATTATGCCCGGTTACAGCATGGCGGCGGAACCATGTCCGATCCTACAGGCGACCAACCCCGAAGCCCGGAGCGCAATTAATCATCACTTGTGCTTCCATTCCGCCCGCCCCGGCGAGCCAGCCCACGCCGCTCAGAGCGCATCAGAACTGCCGGCGGATATGCCCTGGACACCCGCCAACGGCCATGACCTGGTGTTCAGCCATACAGACGCCGTCTACTGGATACAACTGACCGTCCACAACCCGGGCGCCAACCGAGCGCTCTGGTATCTGAAACTTAACTACCCGCTGCTGGACGAAATCACCTTCTGGCAGCACCGCCATCAGCCAGGCAGCCCGGATGTCGTCACCGAGGCCGCACCACCACTGGCCACAGGTGATTCACTGCCGTTTGCCACCCGGGGTATAGATTACCGTTATTACCTGTTACCGGTCACGCTGGATCCGTCCGAACGGCGCACCATTACCATTCGGGTTCACAGCAGCGGGGCGCTGAATGTGCCCCTGGCCCTGATGACACCGGAAGAGGTCATTGCGGAAAGCAATCACCTGACCTTGATCCACGGCCTGTTTTACGGGGCGCTGCTGATTCTGGCCGCCTTTAACCTGCTGCTATTCTTCAGCTCCGGCACCCGGTACTACTTCTATAACGCTTTCTATATCAGCTCCATGGCGATGTTTCTGTTTGCCATGGGCGGCTTCGCGAATCAGTATTTCTGGCCCGAGAGTGCACAGCTGGCGAACCTGTCGATCCCACTCACTCTGGTCATCTGTTCAGCCGCCATGGCACTGTTTGGCTGGTCATTTCTTGATGTCAGTGCCGGCACGATTTCAGAATCCGTGCTCCGGGGGCTGGTCTGGTCTGCTGTGGGCTTCCTGGCCCTGACCTTCCTGCTACCCTACTCCAAAGCCATCCTGCTCAACACAGCCCATGCGCTGGTGGTGATTGCCGCGTTGTCGGTCATTGCGACTATCCGCTGGCGCCAGGGCTATCTACCCGCCTTCTGGTACATCGCTGCCTGGATGATCATGGTGGTCGGTGCCCTGGCCTATGCCCTGGCGGCCTTCGGCTACCTGGGCGACTACCTGGCCCGCGAGGTCATGATGCAAGCGGCTGTAGGGGGTCAGGTTATCCTGCTGAACTATGCCATGGTGCAACACTGGCGCCTGCTGAATCAGAAGTTGCTGGATATTGAGCACCAGACACGGACAGAGCTGGAGTTCAAGGTTCACGAGCGCACCGCACAACTGCGCAATACCATGCGGGAACTTGAGCAGGCAAACCGGAAACTGGCGTCCCTCAGCCTGAACGATGCCCTGACCGGACTGCACAACCGCCGGCATATGGATAACCTGTTACCGGAACTCTGCCGTGAAGCTCGTCGAACCGGCCAGCCATTGTCGCTGGCGCTGGTTGATGCCGATCATTTCAAGCGGATTAACGACAGCTGGGGCCACGATTTCGGTGACCAATGCCTCAGGCACATCGCCACCTGCCTGAAGAACCAGATCAAGCGACCACGGGATGTCGCGGTCCGTTTTGGTGGTGAGGAATTTGCCCTGCTGCTACCGGGTACAGACGCCACCGGCGCCTCCAAATTGTGCCAGGACATTCTTGAGGCGGTGCGGGACTCTCGCATTACCGCTCCCGATGGTACAGCCATCAGCCTCACCGTTAGCGCCGGCATCGCGGAACTGGGCGTCGAAGAGCAGCCAGACAGCCTGTTCCGACGCGCCGATGAAGCCCTCTACGCCTCCAAAGCCGCCGGCCGGGACGCAACCACCCTTGCTCAACGCAGCTCCGAGCCCGCCAGAAACTCCTGAACAAATCGGCCGGTTTCGCCAGCCGCCCGCTCGATAAGGGTTGCCTGGCTGTCCGGATGCCTTGCCGGCGTCTGAAAGTCATGGTTTCCGCCATCCAACCAGCACAGCCGGGCAAGCCCCGGCATCTCGCCCTGGGCCGCCACCTCCTCCGGCTTGCCGAAAGGGTCCCGGGTTCCCTGTACAATCAACATCGGGCAGCCAACGGTCGAGAAATGATCAATACGCCAACGATCGGGCTTGCCCGGGGGATGGAAAGGGTAGCCATAGCAAATAACCCCGGAAATATCCGTAGCATGGTCACTGGCCAGCATTGAGGCAACCCGACCACCCATCGACTTACCTCCAACCAGCACCTGGCAATCTTCACCCACCTCATCTCGCACCCGCGCCACTTCGGCCTGGAATGAATCCAGCAACACAGGCATTCGGTCCGGTGGCCGCTTGCGGCCGTCTTCCCGCCGCCGAACCATATACGGAAACTCAAACCTGACTGTTGCCATCCCCTGCCGATCCAAAGCTTCAGATAGTTGCTCCATAAAAGGGGAGTCCATGGGCGCGCCGGCCCCATGGGCCAGCAACATGACACTTTTGACCCCTTTACCGTAGCCTTTGGTCTTAATCCGGTTCACAACATTCAACTCCTCGCTGTCAGGGGGTATCATTAGCAACCGAGCAGAAACCTTCAAGGTGCTTTTGTAACGCGGTTCAAGTCTTGCAAACTGTTGGCCAAACTGCTGATTCCAGCGGATTTGATGAATGTCAGGAGTTGACCTGAATCATTGCAAAGGCCTAATGGTTTCTCCATACTTGCGCCCGCATATTTCCCCATCCTAAACCCATTGGTAAGGCTATGAGCACAGTAAATGCAAACCTGACATACAACTACAAGGTGGTGAGACAATTCGCCATCATGACAGTGGTATGGGGTATTGTAGGCATGGCTCTGGGTGTGCTGATTGCAGCACAGCTGGTTTGGCCATCCCTCAACCTCGATCTGCCCTGGACTCACTTCGGTCGCCTGCGGCCGCTGCACACCAACGCCGTCATCTTCGGCTTTGGTGGAAGTGCCCTGTTTGCTACCTCTTACTACGTTGTACAGCGGACCTGTCAGGCCCGCCTGTTCTCCGATGGTATGGCAGCGTTCACATTCTGGGGCTGGCAGGCGATCATTGTATCGGCCGCCATTACCTTGCCACTGGGCTTCACCTCTTCCAAGGAATACGCAGAGCTGGAATGGCCGATTGATATCGCCATTGCCATCGTGTGGGTAACCTACGCGCTGGTATTCTTCGGTACCGTGATGAAGCGCAGCACACCGCACATCTATGTGGCCAACTGGTTCTACGGCGCATTCATCATTACCGTGGCAGTTCTGCACATCGGTAACAACATGGCCCTGCCAGCTACCGCCTGGAAATCCTACTCGGCGTACGCGGGTGTCACTGACGCCATGATGCAATGGTGGTACGGCCACAACGCCGTTGGCTTCTTCCTGACCGCCGGCTTCCTGGGCATGATGTACTATTTCGTACCCAAGCAGGCAAACCGTCCGGTTTACTCCTACCGCTTGTCGATCGTGCACTTCTGGGCGCTGATCACCACCTACGTGTGGGCCGGCGGCCACCACCTGCACTACTCTGCGCTGCCTGACTGGGCACAGACTGCAGGCATGGTCATGTCTCTGATCCTGCTGGCTCCGTCCTGGGGCGGCATGATCAACGGCATGATGACCCTGTCTGGTGCCTGGCACAAACTGCGTACCGATCCGATCCTTCGCTTCCTGGTGGTCTCCCTGTCCTTCTACGGCATGTCGACCTTCGAAGGCCCGATGATGTCCATCAAGACCGTTAACGCACTGTCCCACAACACTGACTGGACCATCGGCCACGTGCACTCCGGTGCCCTGGGCTGGGTAGCCATGATCAGTATCGGCGCGGTCTACCACCTGGTCCCGAAACTGTGGGGCCTGCAAGCCATGTACAGCAGTGCGCTGATCAACGTTCACTTCTGGCTGGCTACTGTTGGTACCGTCCTGTACATCGTTGCCATGTGGGTTAACGGTATCATGCAGGGCCTGATGTGGCGCGCAGTTAACGAAGACGGCACTCTGACCTACAGTTTCGTTGAATCTCTGGAAGCGTCTTACCCCGGCTATTTCGTCCGGTTTATTGGTGGCGCCATCTTCCTGACCGGCATGCTGATCATGGCTTACAACGTGTACATGACCGTACGCCAGAAAGAAGCCGCAGCACAGGACAACGCTGCCGTTCAAGCGGCGTAAGGGGAGAGACCAGATGAGACACGAAATAGTTGAAAAGAACCTTGGCCTGATGATCGTCCTGATCGTGGTGGTCATCAGCGGCGGCTTTCTGGCCGAAGTAGTGCCCCTGTTCTTCCATAAGGACGTGAACCAGCCCGTTGATGGTCTGGAACCGCTGTCCGCACTGGAACTGGAAGGCCGGGACATCTACATCCGCGAGGGCTGCCACGTGTGCCATACCCAGCAGATTCGCCCGTTCCGGGCGGAAACCGAGCGTTATGGCCACTACTCCGTGGCGGGCGAGTTCGTTTATGACCGCCCGTTCCTGTGGGGATCCAAGCGCACCGGCCCTGACCTGGCCCGCGTGGGTGGTCGTTACTCCGATGCCTGGCAGCGCCAGCACCTGTACGATCCGCGCAGCGTGGTGCCTGAGTCCAACATGCCGGCTTTCCCCTGGCTGTTTGATAACCGTGTGAAGCACACCACCATCGAAGCCCGAATGAGAACACTGCAGACCCTCGGCGTGCCTTATACCGACGAGCAGGTAGCAAGTGCTGCCTCAGACATCGAAGGCAAGTTTGAAATCGAAGCACTGGTCGCATACCTGCAACAGCTGGGTACTGTGATTTCAGACAAACGGTGATCCCATGGATATTAATGAGTTACGCGGCATACACTCGCTGGTCATCATGGCGATTTTTCTCGGCATCATTTGGTGGGCGTTCAGCGCCCACCGAAAGAAGGCGAATGAGGAAGCCTCAAAGCTACCCTTCTCCGATGACGACGATGAAGTAGCCAAGCGTACGCTCGAACAGGAAAAAACGGAGAAGAAACAATGAGTACCTTCTGGAGCATCTGGATCAGCGTGATCGTGCTCGGTACCATCTTCGGCTGCTGGTGGCTGCTTTGGGCCACCCGCAAAAGCCAGACGACCGATACCGAAACCGACCGCACAATGGGCCATTCCTTCGATGGCATCGAGGAATACGACAACCCGCTGCCAAAGTGGTGGTTTTACCTGTTCATCGCAACCTGTGTGTTTGCACTGGGATACCTGGCTCTCTATCCGGGCCTGGGTAACTTCAAGGGCATTCTGGGCTGGACCTCTGCCAACCAGTGGGAAGCGGAAGTGGCCAAAGCCGATGCCAGGTATGGTGAAATCTACGCCCAGTTTGGCGACACCCCGATCCCGGAGCTGGCGAAGAACGAAGATGCCATGAAAATTGGCCAGCGCTTGTATGCCAACAACTGTTCGGTGTGCCACGGTACTGCCGCTCGCGGCCAGGTGGGCTTCCCCAACCTGACCGACGACGACTGGCTGTGGGGCGGTGAGCCTGACCAGATCTTGCATAGCCTTGTCAAAGGTCGCCAGGGCAACATGCCAGCCAAAGGTGTCATGCCCAACATGACCAGCCGTCAGGTTGACCAGGTGGTTAACTACGTACTGGCCTTTAGTGGCCGAGAGCGTGATGCTGAGGCAGCGGAAGCCGGCGCAGCAGTGTTCCAGCAGGCCTGTGCTGCGTGCCACGGCTCTGATGGTACCGGCATGACCGCGATGGGCGCGCCCAACCTGACCGACAACATCTGGCTGTACGGTTCTACCTACGAGTGGATCCGGGAGACCGTCGAGTACGGTCGCCAGAACGAGATGCCAGCTCAGGAAGGTCGTCTGACCGCCGACCAGATCCAGATCCTGGCAGCCTACGTTTACAGCTTGTCGAACTGAGCCAGACCGGCCGGGGCTACCCCGGCCCGGTCTTCTCAACCCTGCACCTGCCCCGCGGGTGCAGGCTTGAGAAGATCAGCTGACCCTCGAGGCCCGCTCCCAGCACGACACCTTTCGGGAGGTACCCATGAGCAATGAAATTCCGGTCACCCAGGTAGACCCTTCCTTCGAGCCCTCCAATAAAAACGACAAGCCGGAAACCGTTGATCTCTACGCCAGCCGTAAGAAGATTTACGTCAAAGAAGTCAAAGGCACGTTCCAGAAGATTCGCAACGTCAGCCTGACGCTGCTCATGGGCATGTACTTTCTGTTTGTCTGGCTGACACTTGATGGCCAGCCGCTGATTCACTTTGATCTGCCGGCACGGGAATTCCACCTGTATGGCGTCACCTTCTTCCCCAAAGACTTCTTCCTGCTCTCGGGCATGCTGATTATCTGTGCCTTTGGCCTGTTCTTCATTACCACCCTGTTTGGCCGGGTCTGGTGCGGCTATACCTGCCCCCAGACTGTCTGGACCTTCATCTTCATGTGGATTGAGGAGAAAGTTGAGGGCAGCCGCAACAAGCGCATGAAGCTGGACAAAGCCCCCAACTCACCGGAAAAAATAACCAAGAAATCCATCAAGCACGGCTTGTGGCTGTTTGTCGCTCTGGCGACGGGCCTTACCTTTGTAGGTTATTTCTACCCGATCCGGGAACTGATCATTGATCTGTTCACCCTTCAGGCCAATGGCTGGGCCTATTTCTGGGTGGCGTTCTTCACTGTCGCCACCTACCTGAACGCAGGCTGGATGCGCGAGCAGGTTTGCCTGTACATGTGCCCGTATGCCCGTTTCCAGTCTGTCATGTTCGACCCGAACACCCGGATTGTCTCCTATGACCCAAACCGGGGTGAGCCCCGTGGTGGCCGCAAGAAAAGCGTCAATCCCGCAGACGTCGGCCTGGGTGACTGCATTGACTGCGGCCAGTGCGTGCAGGTATGCCCCACAGGTATCGATATCCGCGATGGCTTGCAATATGAATGCATTGGCTGCGCGCTGTGTATCGACGCCTGCGATGAAGTCATGGAAAAAATGGATTACCCCAAAGGCCTGATCCGATACACCACCGAGAACGAGCTGGAAGGCAAAACCTCGAAGCTTCTGCGGCCAAGAACCTTCGGCTACGGTGCGGTTCTGACGCTGATGATCGGAGCGATTATTTTCACTCTGATCACGCGGGTACCGGCCAAAATGGACGTACTGCGTGACCGTGGCACGCTTTTCAGCTTCAACGGCGAAGGCCACGTTGAGAACTCGTACACGATAAAAATCCAGAACATGTCGGAAGTTCCCCAGACCTTCAACCTGTCGGTTGAGGGGCTTGAAGGCATCCGGATTCTGACAACAACCAACGTCACAGTTGCCAGCTCCGAAATCCGCTCGCTGCCGACCGTCGTGGATGTTCCGCCCGAATCTATCCCGGACACCAATAACACCATCCGTTTCTATGCGGAGTCCGAAACAGATCCATCACTTATTCTTGAAACTGAAAGCCGTTTTGTTGGTCCAAGCCCGCGATAGGATATCGTGAGCCGCAGACCCGATACACTGACAAGAGTTGATAGCGTAATGACTGACAACACCCCCGTAGCACCCTGGTATCGCCAACCCTGGTTCTGGTTTTTGACGATATTTCCGATCGCTGCAATTATCTCCGGTATGACCATACTGACGGTGGGCAGCATTCTTTCTCCTTCCATGGTGACGGATGACTACTCCCGTGAAGGGCGCGGCATCAATATGGCCATCGCACGGGATCAGAAAGCCCTGGATCTTGGCCTTAAAGGCGGACTGACCGTTGACGAGCGCTCTGCACGCCTGACGCTGGAAACCAAAGAAGGCGCAGCAGACTACCCGTACCTGGTTCTCAACCTGTACCACCCGACCATGTCAGGTCGGGATCGCACCATCCAGTTTCGTCGAATGGCCGCCGGAGAGTATACCGGTAACCTGATTGAGGATATGGACGGCCGCTGGTACTACGACCTGCAGGGCCCGGACAACGACTGGCGAGTAAAAGGTGAATTCTGGCTGCCGGCATCCAACAAAATCGCCCTGAAAGCGACCAGCGCCACCCAGGGGTGAGTGGTCTGAAGTGCTTTCATTGCGGTGAGCCAGCGGACGGCCACCCGCCGATAACCCTGGAACTTGATGGCGAAACCCGGCCCTTCTGTTGTCAGGGCTGCAAGGCTGTGTGCGAAACCATTCACAACGAAGGGCTCACGGGCTTCTACCAGTTTCGCACAGAACCCGCCGTGACCCCGCGGGAGCTGACTCGTTCCGAAACCGATCGCCTGAAAGAACTAGACCACCCGCTGGTTCAGAAATCCTTCGTCGTCCCGGTAAAAGGCGGGCAGGAAGCGAACCTGCTGATCAGCGGCATCACCTGTGCGGCCTGTATCTGGTTGCTCGAAAACCACCTCAAGCAACACCCCGGCGTTCAGGCTTTCTCGATTAATCACAGTACCCAGAGAGCACGCCTGGTCTGGGCCCAGGATCAGACCCGCCTCAGCGATCTGCTGATTGCCATCAATCAGCTCGGCTACACCGCCCGCCCCTTCCAGGCCGACGAAGCCGAGCAGACCCTGAAAGCCGAACACCGTACCATGTTGATCCGGCTGCTGGTTGCCGGCGCCGGTTCGTTCCAGACCATGATGCTGGCGTTTCCGCTGTATTTTGAGCTGATCAGTGAGTTATCCCCGGAATACGTCAGCTTCTTTCGATGGTTCAGCCTGATCGTGGCAACGCCCGTGTTGCTGTACAGTGCCCGACCGTTTTTCGAGAATGCCTGGCGTGACCTGACCACCCGCCATCTGACCATGGATGTGCCGGTGGCCATCGCTATCGGCCTCGCCTATGTGGCCAGTGCCTGGGTCACCGTGTTCGGTGGCGAAGAGGTGTATTTCGAATCCGTATGCATGTTTACCTTTTTCCTTCTGCTGGGGCGCTATGTAGAAGTCCAGGCCCGTTACCGCGCGGGCCTGACAGGCGGTGCCCTGGCGGGATTTCAGCCAACCGTCGCCGCCATGGTACGGGATGGCGAGACAGATCTGGTGCCGGCCCACGAAGTCAAAGCTGGTGATATTATTCGTGTACGCCCGGGCGAGACACTGCCGGTGGACGGAGAGATCGTGTCCGGTGAATCCACACTAAACGAAGCAGCCCTGACCGGCGAATACCTCCCCGAGTCCCGAGGCCCTGGCGACACCGTTCATGCGGGCAGCATTAACGGCGAGAATCCACTGGATATCCGGGTAGTCAAAGCCGGTGCAGAAACCCGGCTTTCCGGTATCCTCCGGATACTGGACCGGGTGCAGTCCGAGAAGCCCCCCGTGGCGCGCCTGGCAGATCGCATTGCCGGGAGGTTTATTCGCCAGGTACTGATACTGACGCCCCTTGTCTGGGGTGGCTGGGTTCTGGCCGGCGCCGGTAATGCCTTCGACATCGCTTTGTCCGTGCTGGTGGTTACCTGCCCCTGCGCCCTCTCTCTCGCGACACCAACAGCACTCACCTCAGCCACCATGCGTTTGCGGAAACTCGGCTTCCTGCCCACCAAAGGCCACACACTTGAATCCCTGTACAGCATCGACACCGTGGTGTTCGATAAAACCGGCACCTTGACTCGTGGCGAGCTAACCCTGACCGGCAGCCAGGCCTTCGGTGACATGGACCAAGCCAGCTGTCAGAAACTGGCAGCCGGCCTGGAAAAACACTCCGAACATCCGATCGCCAGAGTTTTTCACGAATGTGCATCGGTGGCCGTGGAGAATGTGAACAACCATCTGGGCGGAGGCTTGTCTGGTACTTTTAATGGCAAGCCCGTGTTTATCGGTCACAAGGCGTTCGTTGAGCAACACACTTCCGCTCCGCCCCCCCATGCAGAAATTGCTTCTGGCATGGAAATCTGGCTCGCTACCGCAGATCAATGGCTTGCCAGCTTCCAACTGGATGATCAAATCCGGGAAGATGCCGGGCAAGCCATCAAGGCACTCAATCAAGCCGGAATACGGACCCTGCTCCTCAGTGGTGATCGCTCGGCCCATGTCCAGCAGGTTGCTGAGGCACTGGGTATCAAAACGGCGATTGGCGAAGCCTCACCGGAACAGAAGCTGGCGGTGCTCGATCAGCTTCGCGATGAAGGTCACAAAGTAATGATGGTGGGCGATGGCCTGAACGACCTCCCCTCTATGGCCGGTGCGGGTATCTCGGTCGCCATGGGCACCGCCGCCGACCTGACCCAGCTAAAAGCCGATGCGGTGCTGATGAATGGTCAGCTGATGCAACTGCTCCAGGCTATCAAGGCAAGCCAGCAGACCCGCAGGATCATTCGGCAGAATATGCTCTGGGCGCTTGCCTACAACGTCGCCGCCCTGCCCCTCGCAGCAGCGGGCCTGGTCACCCCATGGATGGCGGCCATCGGCATGTCGGCCAGCTCTCTTTTGGTCGTGCTCAATGCCTTGCGGCTTGGCACATCCTCAAAGAGGTCCGGACAGGAACCTGATACAGTTGGCTCTCATGCGACGGCTTGATACCGTAATCACCTACTTATCGTTTAGGAGCGCATCGTGCAGATAGTCATGTTCCTGGTCCCCCTGATGCTGGTTCTGGTGGCACTGGGGGTCGTGCTGTTTTCCTGGGCGGTGAAGAACGGCCAATACGATGATCTGGAAGGCCCCGCGCACCGGATTCTCTACGACGACGACAAAGACATGATTCCCGATGAAGCTCGTCAGGATAAAGCCAAGCCAGATGAAACCGAGCCAGAGTCCCAAGCAAAGCAAAGCGACTCGGACAAAACAGCCTGAATGCAACCGGAACTTTTTCTCAGTTACTCCAGCGCTTTTCTGATCGGATTGTTGGGAAGCACCCACTGCCTGGGAATGTGCGGTGGCATCAGCGCCTCGCTGTCCATGACCCTGCCGGTGGGCAAAGGTTTCCGACTGCGCCAGACCGTCATGTTGCTGGCCTTCAATCTGGGCCGGGTGGGTAGTTACGCGCTGATTGCCGCTTTGATCGCTATTTTCAGTACCAGCGCCGCGGGCCAGTGGCGCTGGGCAGCGATGCTATTGATGACCCTGGCCGGACTGCTGCTGATCTTTATGGGATTGTCGATGGGCCAGTGGTGGCAGGGAATCCGATTTGTTGAGAAGGTCGGGGCTCCGGTGTGGAAACGCCTGGCCCCTCTGACCCGCCGATTTATTCCGGTCAACCATCCCTGCCAGGCGCTGGCACTGGGCGCACTCTGGGGTTGGCTGCCCTGCGGCCTGGTGTACAGCACTCTGGGCTGGGCGGCCCTGCAACCAACGATTGGCTCCGCCGCGCTGACCATGCTGTTCTTCGGTCTTGGCACCTTACCCTCGATGCTGGCCACCGGTTACGCCGCCAACTGGATACGTAACCTTCAGGGCAACCGCGGTTTCCGCAGAATCAGTGGAGCGCTGCTCATCCTGTTCGGATTGTGGACGCTTCCTTTCCAGGCCCTGATTCACTGAGCTGCCCCTCAGAGATTCAGCACATCCAGGCGGCCGTAGTCCGGCTCAGGGCTGGCGGTTTGCACCGCCTGGCGCTTGCCCCCCAACCGTTTGCCTTCCTTGAAATCATAGAGATTCGGATCCGCCAGGTGCGAAGGTTCGACGTTGCACAACGCCCGGAACATGGTTTCCAGGCGGCCCGGATGCTGCTTGTCCCAGGTCTGGAACATGTCC
This sequence comes from Marinobacter sp. NSM, assembly GCF_052380025.1. NCBI lineage: Bacteria > Pseudomonadati > Pseudomonadota > Gammaproteobacteria > Pseudomonadales > Marinobacteraceae > Marinobacter > Marinobacter sp. NSM. The sequence continues at coordinate 227,262 of NZ_JBQTCK010000001.1, read as the reverse complement.
TTGATCACCTGTCGCTGAAGGTTTTCCTGGGAGCCGCACAGATTACAAGGAATGATGGGGTATTCACGCAGGGAGGCGTACCGGGCAATATCCTTCTCGCGGGCATACGCCAGCGGACGAATCACGGTATTGCGGCCATCATCACTGTGCAATACCGGAGGCATGGACTTGAGCTTGCCCCCGTAGAACATGTTCAGGAACAGGGTTTCCAGCATATCGTCCCGGTGGTGGCCCAACGCAATTTTGGTGACACCGTGCTCTTCCGCAAAATTGTAGAGAATTCCCCGACGCAAGCGTGAACACAGTCCGCACGTGGTCTTCCCTTCAGGAACTTTTTCCTTAACAATACTGTAGGTGTCTTTTTCGATGATGTGATACTCGATACCCAGAGATTTCAGGTATTCCGGTAGAACATGCTCAGGAAAGCCTGGTTGTTTCTGGTCAAGGTTAACGGCAATCAGTTCGAAATTAACCGGCGCGCTTTTCTGCAGGTTCAGCAGGATATCCAGCATCGCGTAGGAATCCTTGCCACCTGACAGGCAGCACATGACCTTGTCGCCGGCTTCGATCATCGAAAAATCGGCAATGGCCTGCCCGACTTCCCGGCGCAGGCGCTTCTGCAGTTTGTTCAGTTCCAGTTTCTGGCGACGATCCTGCTCAGAAACAGACATTGGTTCGGGATTGGCGGTCATTGCTTGGGACATACTCTCGCACGTTCACAGGATAAGTGAGCGGGCAATTATACGCGTCACAAAGTATCAGGGACAGGATAGCAACATGGATATGTTGAAATTGAACGACGACGTTGGCGGAAAACGGGCACTGAACCGGATCCGAAACCGCAATGCCATACTGGTCGCGGCCAGGGAGTGTTTTCGCGAAAACGGCTACGACAACTCCACCATCCGCGACATGGTCCGCCGGACGGGCCTGGCTGCCGGCACCTTCTACAATTACTTCTCCAGCAAACAGGACATCTTCGCCGCCCTTCTGACGGATTTCCTGTCCCACTTGAATGACGACATGAGCCGCTATCGCCGGACCGCAGGCTCAACTCGCGACTTCATCTATTACGCCTACCTGGCGCTCTATTCCGCCACCGCCAGAGATCCGGTGATCTATGAGCTGGCACACCAGAACCAACGCGCCTTGCGGGATCTGTTCGGCTCGGACATCCTTGGGCTGGCCATGTTATCACTGGAGGAAGACGTTCGTGACGCTATCGCCAGGGGCCTGCTACCGGATCTTGACCCGGAGTACCTGTGTGCAGCTTTCTTCGGCGTCGCCTATGACATAAGTACACTGGTGGCCAGGCGAACACATCAGGAGCCGGAGCTCGGTCAGCAGGAAGCCAAGAAGGCGGCCAGCTTCTCCACGGAACTGTTTCTGGGCGGGCTGCCCGCCATGGCCAGGCTTTCAAGCCAGAACTAAGTCGCATACCATGGAGTCATGATGACTTCCCGAAACGTGACCGCAACAAAACCGGAGACCACTGTCGACAGCTCAGAACTGCGATGGCTGGAGCAGTACACCGAGCACCTGCTGGTGGCGGTAGAGCATGAGCTGCGCCAGACGGGGCCAACCGGAATCAGTGAACTGGAGCTGATCAAGGCGCTTCAGGCGGAACCCTGGGGCCTGATTGGTCACGTCAATTATCACGAACCGGATCAGCTCTACCCGGTGCATTTTCTGCTCTTTCACGTGCTTTACCGCCTGCGTGACCAACTGGCGCCCGGCGGCGAATCGCTGCTGATTTCACCGTTGCGCCTGGCCATTGCCAAACAGCAAACAGTCGCTGGCAACGGGTTACCGGGCGAAGAAGACAAACTCAGGGCGTTCTATCTGGACCTTTCCCAGTATCACATGCCCGAGGCAACCATCCATCAGATGATGGATAGATTCTGGCAAGGGCACTGTCACGAGCGGCCGGACTTGCCGGCGGTGTCAGCGGCCGCAGGCACACTCGGTTTTACGGAACTGCCGGAACACTTCTCCCCGATCAAACAGCGGTTTCGAAAACTGGTGATGCAGGCGCACCCCGACCGCGGCGGTAATACGGAAGCGGTGCAGAAACTTAATGAGGCCTTCTCGGTCTTGAAAGCACACTACGCATAATCCACCTCACAGCTATTCAGGACAGTCGACGATCATGATCAAACGGTTTACGTTCCTACTGATGATCACCGCCCTCTCGATGGCGGGCGCCACCGCAAGAGCGGATCTGGTGGTTCTGCAATACCATCACGTGGACGACAGTACGCCAGCATCAACCAGCACTTCCAGGTCACTGTTTGAGGCCCAGATGCAGATGATTGCAGACCTGGAGCTGGAGGTGGTGCCCCTTCTGGAAGGTACCCGGCGGGCATTGGCAGGCGAGCTGGATAGCCGCCATCAGATTGCCATAACGTTTGACGATGCCTATGAATCCGTTTATAGCGCAGCGGCTCCCCTTCTCGAACGCTTTGACATGCCTTACACCATTTTCGTGAATACCGACGCCATCGGTTCAAGGGGCTACATGACATGGGACGAACTCAGGGAACTGGGTAGCCATGAAAGCGTGACTATTGCCAACCACAGCACAGACCATGGACACCTGGCACGCAAGATCGATGAACCCGAAGCAGACTGGAAAGAACGGGTCACCCGCAGCCTGGATGTTGCCCAGAAGGTTCTCAAGGAAAGACTGGGCGTTGAAGAGCCCATGTTTGCTTATCCGTACGGGGAGTACGACGAAGCCCTGGAAGCCAAACTGGCGGAGCGTGGTTGGTACGGCTATGGGCAACAATCCGGCGCCATTGGTCGTTGGTCTCACGAGACACGACTGCCCAGGTTCCCCATGGCCAACCCCTACGGACAGCTTGGTAGCCTGAAAGACAAGCTATTGAGCAAAGGCTTCCCTGCCCCTGCCAAAGACCTGCCAGATGGTATTTTGGATAAGAACCCGCCCTTACTGACCTTCCCACTGGGCGACAAGCTGGATGCCAACCGGCTCACATGCTTTGCCACCGGCCAGGGCCGGATCGACTTCGACGTGGTTGACGGCGTCGTCCGGGTTCAGGCTCCCAAAGCCGGACAAAGCCGGCGTTTCCGATACAACTGCACTCACCCCGCCGGACAGGGCAGTTTCTACTGGCTGTCACAGCAATGGCTGGACCGGTCGAAACCCGAGGACTGAGAAATTAATCCTGGAAGGTGGCGATACCGAACTCCCCGAATCGGACGTGCGGAATCGCCTTTGGGCCCTGCCGGGTCTCGACTACGGTTTGGGCCTGCAGATCCTGCTCACGGGCGTAAAGCAGCAGCCAGCGCTCGCCCTGGCCCGGAAACACCGGCACCCAGGCTTCGAGATAACCCCTTCGGCGCCAGGTCTCTGGTGAGTAGTCCATGACCAGATCGGTCACCAGCCGGACTGGCTGAAAATCCTTGTCGAGAAATGCCAGGCTTGGAATAACCATGCCGTTGTGATCATAACTTCTCAATCGGGCCACAAAGGCCGGCACGGTGGCTCGGGTAGGCAAGGCAATCAACTGGAACGGCGAGCGACCGGTGTCAAAATCATGTTCCGGGGACGACGCCTCAAGCCTGACACTGAATTCACGACCCTCTTGCCAGGTCTGAGAGGAGCGGGACGACAGACTGCCACAACAGTGACGACTGAACGCTTCAAACTCACCTTCAGGTTCCTGCTCAACGCCCAGTATGGCAAAGGCATCCGGATCGTAGCCCTCCACTGGCTCGGTATAGGCGCTTTTACCTCGGTGATAAACGCTCGCCGGGCTCAACTCCACAGGTGCCGCAATCAAGCCTTTCTCAACGTCGCTACGGGTATCGGGCGTATAGTAGCTGACACGGACATTGCCATCGGCATCCCGCCAGGTTAAATAAGGCTGTCTCTGACCAGGCCGAAGATTGCCGGCTTTGTCCAGCTCGTCGCCATCGGGATAGCTGTCGAGGGTATACTCGGCATCCGGCTCAAGCGCTGGTTTCTCGCGCTCGGCGGAGTGCCTGGCGCCCTCCGTCTGCGAAGATGCTGGCCTGGCTTCGGTGTCTGGGATGCGGGTGTATTGAACACGGCCCTGCTCATCCACCCAGGAGAAATAGTCCTCGCGTTCCCCCGCAGGCTTTCCAGGCGATTGGCAGCCGGTTATCACCATCGCAGCCATGAACGCCGCCAGGCATTTCAATTGAGCCGTTGTCATACCCTTTTCCCGCCAGCAACAATCAGAACTTGGTCCGGAAGCTCAGCCCCGCCATAACCACCCGCAACGAGGTTTTTATATCCAGCCCGGCATAGGGGTTATAGACGATATTGGTGATGTTGTCACAGTTCACGTTGCAGCTGGTGTTGGCCGGAATGGTTTCAATGGACTGCAGGTAGGAAAGGTTCATATCAATCTCGGTGTTTTTGTCCCACTTGTACCCCATTCCGATGCTGTAGAGGTTGGCGCCACCGAACGGCGCCATGATCGAGCGCTGGTCATCCGGAATGACTGAGTCCCGAATCTCGACACCGGCCCGCAGATCCAGTCGTGATGACGCATGGAATTCAGCCCCAAACGCCCAGTTCCACTGACTCTTGAAGCCCAGCGGCAGGCGAAGGGTGTTCGGCGTCGCGTTATCGGGCGACAGAATCCGCGCGGCGTTCAGGAATTCCAGATTACGGTCAAAGCGGAACACGAAGGCATCCCACTGGGCGTAATCTGTCCAACCCACATCGGCATTCAGCGTCAGCCTGGGGTGAACATCGACACTGATACCAGTCTGGAAATGCTGCGGATACACCAGATCCATGCTGACGTTACCCGCTTCCCGGGGGGCCCCCGATGGCAGGCTCAGAATGGCAGAGGTAATGGCCCCCAATACCGAACCGTTAACGCTCTGCCAGAAACCGGACCAGTCGTCGGTGTACTGGATCTCGAACGTCCCTTTGAGGTTCATGTCCGCTTCAGAGGTATAGCTTGCCCCCCAGCGAAACCAGTCATTCGGCTCCCAGAGCACACCCAGGGTGTAGGTTGGCGATATGGTTTCCTGTACGTTGATGCTCAAAGCACCAATATCATCCCAGGGCCCCACGTTACCGCCACACAGGGCCAGCCAGGGCTGCAGGGGTTCATCGCCACTTTCACAGTTGAACGCGTCCTGAAGCACTTCCGCAACACCCAACAACATGTTGGGAGCACGCATATACTGATCGGCCGCAATACCCATGTGTGACAGGTGAATACCCGCACCTACCGACCACTCGTCATTGATTTCATAGCCAACGCTTGGCGACAGATAGGTAGTACGCTGCAAGGCAGTTGCCTGGGGCTGGTAACGGCCTGGATCATCCTTGTCTCGGTAGAAACCGGCGGCCAACGGCAGATAAAACGCATTGGCAAAGGTCAGTTTTGACCCCGGAGGGTTAATACTGATACCCGCTGACGGCGCAACTGCGGGACCCGGAGGCGCTTTCAGAATCCCGAACCCTGGCACGTAGAGCGCTACGTTGTTGGTGTGGCTGTGGGTGTTGGCCACGGGATCTCGCTGCTTACCGGTGTTCGGATCAATCTCCAGGCCATCGATGCCGAAGATTTCATAACCATCCGGCGCGATGAAATCAGCATCGATATCCAGATAGATACTCAGCAGGTTTACCTCAAGCTGACGATCTTTCAGCCTCGTCAAACCAGCCGGATTGTAATGAATGGCCATGACACCGGGGGGGTCCGCCGTCACCGCGTTTCCCAAAGCCAGAGCCTTGGGATGAATAGTAAGGTTCTGGGCCAGCTGCGCGTGTGCGCCACAGGACAGGGATGCAGCGATAACGGCTCCCAGAAGCTGCTTTTTTTGGCTGAAATGTGCCATGAAGTTCTTCCCTTCCCTTAAATCGTCTGCAGCTCCAATCACTCTTTGAGGCCGGAGAAATTAATGGGCAGGGATACACCCAGGGAGAAATCCGGAGCATCTTCGGTCAGCCCGATGCCCAGGCTGGTGTTGACGATGGTGGTGTCACTCACCCGGGTACCCAGGGACATACTCAGAAAGCCGGTCATCTGGTCTTGTGCAACGGCTTGATCGCCATTGCGGAACGTGAGCACAGTTTCATCGCTGTAACTGAGCTGGGCGGAAATGCTCAGGGAAATATCGTAAGACAGCGAGTAGGCAAAACCGGCAGAACCGGACAACCCGAAGCCGGGCTCAACCTTGGTCAGCAGGCGAGCGCCCCGGACCTGCTCCAGACCATCCTCTTCAATGTTGTAGGTAGCACTGACCGAGCCGAAGACCACCACAGGGTCCAGCACCCTGGACATACTGAGGCCACCGCCGATGGAGTAATATCCGCTGCCCGTGGACAGCTGCTCCTTGATGTCAATTTCATAGGGGCTGACACCGGTTTTCGAGGTCAGCGTTCCAAAGAAGGTGGTTGATACCTTGCCCGGCACGTAAGCGAAGGGCTGCCAGCGACCGGTGAAGGAGATGTCACCAAAGTCATAGACTGACAGCTCGTCCTCGGTGTCGTATTTCACCACCAGGGGAATACGTGTGCCGACGGTCAGGTTATCCAGCAGGCCATAGTCGTAGGAGAAAGCGTTGGTGAAGTTGTGCGTGGCTGTGGGCACAACATCGAGATTACGAACCGAACCATTGGTAATGGCCAGGTCCAGGCGCTGGTCACCGGTGTAGGAGTAGTCAAAGGAATAGTTCAGGGAGTGAGTGCCCTTTTTCTGCAGCGAATAATTCTTTTCCGCCGCCTGGAACACTTCCTCCAGCTGCCTTGTGGCATCCTCATCGCCTTCCTGACGGGCCAGCGCTTCCCGCGCCTGATCAACATTGCCATCCTGGGCCATCGACATGGCCGGAAGCAGACCCGAGGCGGAAACAAGGATAAAGCCTCGCACTAACCAACGATTCATCCTGACTCCCTACTTTTATTGGTTTTATTCCTGTTCCGGGCTTGCCGCCCGGAAAATTAGTTGCGGCGGTAGTACAGCTGTTTTCGGGTATTCTCTACGCTGCCGTCCGGGTTGTTTTTCTGACGCTCGAGCACGTTCTGGATACGTCTTTCGGTGGATTCATGGAATACAGGCATTTGCTGTAACGCCAGCAGGGTCATTGTCTGATCATCCACAAATCGCAGATCTTCTTCTTTGAGTTCAAGGTTATCCAGCGGCTTGTCACTACCCGGAAAAACGATAAACAGAACGTTGTCGTCCCATTTTTCTTCGAACTGATCGAGCGTGAAGGAGATGTTGCCAACGGCAGGATCTGCCAGGTATACCCGCCCGTCACGAATGGTCCTAAGCACCACAAAATGCTTGAAACCAGCATGATCGATGGGAACGATGGCGGGGTGGTCCAGCTCCATGAGGTCATCAATCTTGGCCCGGAAGCCACCGGAGGGATAACCCAGGGCGGTGACCAGTCGTTTCATGTCCAACATTGAAAACGCGCGGCGTTGAACAATGCGTTCACTCTCACCGTAGTGGAGCAATCCTTCCATTACCTGACGTTCAGACAGGTTTCTGCCCAGATAGAAATTCAGGACGGTTGTCAGGGCCGCACTGCCGCAGCTGTAGTCGTATGCCTGACGGACGATGTTACGGAATTTCTGTTCAACCAGAGGCTCGACCCGAACATCAGAACGTAGCAGCGCCGGACTGGTGTCCACGTTCTGCTGGATAACAATCGTGCCCCGATCAAACGGCTCAACCTCGGTGGCTTCCTGCACCATAGTGAACGTGAGAATGGATCCGGCCAGCACCAGCAGCATCGTGGAAAGTCCCTGTTTTTATTAGACGTGCAACTTATCGGGTTACATGTTGTTACGGTACGATACCGAAATCGCGACCGGCTTAAAGATAACTGTGCCTCAAATCTGTCGCTGCAGAAGGGGCCTGACATGGAAGGACTGAGAACTGGTTCAAGGCTCGACGGAACCGCAAATGCCGGCCTGCCCCGAAAGGTACCCGAGACAGACCAACAGGAAAGGAGAGCCGACAGGCGATTCGCCCCATCAGAGGGTAAAGACAACCCCCAGCAACAGGTAGCTGAACAGCGTCACAACGATGACGCCGATAATGTTCAGCGCAAATCCAGCACGAATCATATCGGCAATTCGCATGTGTCCACTGGAGAACACGATAGCGTTAGGCGGGGTGGCGACCGGCATCATAAAAGCGCAGCTGGCTGCGATGGCCGCGGGCACTGTCAGCAACAACGGCGACACACCCTGGGACATGGCCAGGGCACCCAGCAGGGGCAGGAACGCAGCAGCGGTCGCTGTATTGCTGGTTACTTCCGTCAGGAAGATGATGACCGCCGCCACCACCGCAATCATGACCAGCGTCGGCAGCAAGCCGGCAACGCCAAGGCTTTGGGCAATCCACTCGGCCAGGCCAGAGCTGCTGATGACCCCCGCCATGGCAAGACCACCACCAAATAACAGCAGCACGCCCCAGGGCAGTTTGTTGGCCGACTCCCAGTCCAGAACAAACACTCTGTCTTTCGCGCTTACCGGAATGATGAACATAGCAATGGCAGCCGCAATTGCGATACCGGTATCGCTGAGCCAGGGCGTCAGGCTGGCAGACAACAGGGGCCGGACGATCCAGGCCGCCGCAGTCACCAGAAACACCAGGCCAACCAGCTTTTCACCCCGGTTCATGGGGCCCAGTTTGGCCAGTTCATCCCGAATCATCCGGCCACTGTCTGCCGAGCCGCCAATGCCAAAATCCTTGCGGGTCAGCCACCACCAGGCAAGTGCCAGCATCACCACCGATACCGGCACACCCAGCAACATCCATTGGGCAAAGCCCACGGAGATCCCCTGATTCTCACTCAGATAAGCGGCCAACAGGGCATTGGGTGGAGTACCAATGAGGGTGGCAATCCCCCCGATACTCGCGGAATAGGCAATGGCTAACAGCAATGCCGTTGCATAGCGACGCACCGCGTCGGGATTGCCGCTATCCATCATCGCCACCACAGACAGGCCGATGGGCAGCATCATGATCGCAGTGGCCGTGTTGCTGACCCACATACTCAGAAATGCCGTGGCTATCATGAACCCGGCCACTTGCCGCCTGGGCTGGTCGCCCACAGCCCTGAGTGTCAGAAGGGCTATTCGACGGTGCAGATTCCAGCGCTGCATAGCCAGCCCAAGGGTGAAACCACCCAGAAACAGGAAAATGATCGGATTGGCGTAAGGCGACGTTGCCTGGCCGATAGACCCGAGGCCCATGGCCGGAACCAGTACAATCGGCAACAACGCGGTTGCCGGGATGGGAATGGCTTCGGTAGACCACCAGGTGGCCATCAGCAACATCAGCCCCAGTGCCGACCAAGTCTCCGGACTCATGGTCTCTGGCGGCGGCACCACAATGCTGATAAGAAGAAACAGGGTTCCCAGCAAGAAACCGATGATCTGACTTTTGGGTAAACCTCGCGGCTTACTATCAGGAGACTGTGTTGCTGTCATGTATCACTAACCTGGTCTGGCACGATGAATTGAGCGGCTCAATCAGCGGCGCAATCTACACACACTGTGGTATAAGGCAACACCTGCAACCGTCTGGGGTCAATCTCCTCACCGCACTTCTCGCACTCGGCCCCGAGACCGCTGTTGAGTCGATCAAGAGCATGGGCAATCTGCACCAGCTCAGCCCGGGTTTCTTCTTCCAGGGAATCCACCACTTCATCGTTCTGGGTCTGGCTGGCCTGTTCTTCAAAGTCCTTGTCAAGCGCCCCGGTTTCACGACGCTGATGGGCCTGGTAACGCGCCAGCCGGGCTTCAAGGTCGGCTTTCAGGGTTTCAAGTTCAGATTTGCGATTGCTCATGGCCGTCTCCCAACGGGTTGTTATGAGTCTATACCCTAGAGAATATGCTGAATCGGGGTTTGACGCTTGTCAAAATCGTGTCATCACTCATATAGTAAAATAGTCATTTATCCCATATGCAAAGGAGTTGTATTCAATGAACAACGATCTGTTCGAAAAAGCCAATCGCCTGAATGAAACCCTGTTCAACCAATTCAGCAAAGCCACCGAAATGCAGATGGAAGCGTTCCGTCGCTATGCCGACGTTGCCATGGATCAGGCCCGCAAGGTGTCCGAAGTACGTGACCTCGAGGGTTTGAAGCAAGTAACGTCCGAACAGGCAGAAACGCTCAAATCACTCAGCGAGCAGTTTACCAGTGACTGGAAAGCCTGGCAGGACTACCTCACCGAAACCCGTGAGCAGGTTCAGAAAGTGTTTGAGGCAGACGCCGGCGAACCCGCTAAAGAGAAAGCAGCAACTCAGAAGTCTGGTGGTAACAAATCCGCAGCGTGATTCATTAATAGTTGCGAGGGTCGGAAGGGCAGTGCCCTCCCGACCTTTTTTATATCTGCTGCAAGGAGCGGGTTATGTTTGGTCTGGATTTTGTAAGTAAAGCGGCAAACCAGTTGGTAAAGGCGTTCGACAACACTGTCCGCCAGAACCAGCAACAGATGGAAAAATGGCTGGGTGACACCGGACTGGTCGACGACACCAAGCTCTCTACCCTGAGTGAGATGTCGGATGCTTATCGAACCATGGCCGAAGACCTGTTGCTGCATCCGCTAAGGTTTGCCAGCGCAGAAATCGACCTGGCCAAACAGCACCTGGGCCTGGCGCGCTATACCCTCGCCCGCCTGACCGGCAAAGCCAGGAATCCGGTTGCGGAACCGGACGCGGACGACCGCCGTTTCCTGGCAGAGGACTGGCGAAAACACTTGCCGTTCGATGTTCTGCAGCAGGCTTACCTGATTAACTCCAAGGCGTTCCTGCAATGGGTTGAGAACATGGAAGGTCTGCCTGGCCCGAGCCGGGACCAGATGTTGTTCTACGCACGCCAGCTGACCAGTGCACTATCACCATCCAACTACCCCCTGACCAACCCGGAAGTCCTGCGCATTACCTGGGAACGCAAGGGCATGAACCTGGTGGATGGCATGCGCAATCTGGCTGAAGACCTGCGCCACAATCCGAACCTGTTCAACGTGGGCATGACCGACCGCTCGGCATTTGAAGTGGGCGGTAACCTGGCCACCACACCAGGCAAGGTGGTTTATCAGAACGAGCTGATGCAACTGATTCAGTATTCGCCGACAACAGAGACGGTCGCCCAACGCCCGCTGCTGATTGTCCCGCCCTGGATCAACAAGTTCTATATCCTGGACCTGACCGCCAGGAACTCCTTTATCCGCTGGCTGGTCGAGCAGGGCCAGACCGTTTTTGTCGTGTCCTGGCGCAACCCGGGCCCCGCACAAAAGGACAAAGGCTGGGAAGATTACATGACCCTTGGGCCACTGGCCGCCATCGATGCCGTTAAAGAGGCGACAGGAGAGGAACAGATGAACGCCATCGGCTATTGTATTGGCGGTACCCTGTTAGGCTCCACCATGGCCTGGCTCGAAAAAAAGCAGCGCAAGCCCATTGTCAGCACCACCTACCTGACCACTTTGCTGGATTTCTCCGATCCCGGTGGTATTGGCGTGTTTATCAATGATCACTCGATTCGCGGAATCGAGCGCGCCATGGACAAGAAGGGCTACCTGGATGGACGCGCCATGGCCTTTACCTTCAACCTGCTGCGAGAGAACGATCTGTTCTGGTCCTACTGGACCAATAACTATCTCAAAGGGCTGAAACCCGCCGCTTTTGATCTGCTTTACTGGAACACCGACGGCACCAACCTGCCCGCTCGAATGCACAGTTACTACTTGCGGGAAATGTACCTGCACAATCGGCTGGTCGAGCCCGACGCGCTCACCCTCGCCGGAGAGCCCATCAACCTGGCTGAAGTCCAGGTTCCCTCGTTCTTCCTGTCTGCCCGGCAGGATCACATCGCCAAGTGGAAGACCACCTACGAAGGTGCAAAGGTTTACGGCGGCAAGGTCAGGTTCGTGCTGTCTGGCTCCGGGCATATCGCAGGGGTTATCAATCCGCCGTACAAGGAAAAGTACGGCTACTGGACCAACGATGAGAACCTGCCGGCCAATCCTGACCACTGGTTCGAAGCAGCAGAACACCATCCGGGGTCCTGGTGGCCGTACTGGAAAACCTGGATAGCCAGCTTTGAAGGCCCTCAGGTGCCAGCACGTCGGCCAGGAGACGGCAAACTTGACGCACTGGAGGATGCCCCTGGCAGTTACGTGAAAGTTAAGGCAGCCGAGGCGGGTCGTCGCTAAACCGGAGCGTTGATAAAACGCTAATCAAAAAGGATTGTCCATGGCGCAGCCGCTCCCTATTTCCCGCATTATGCACAGTGGGCTTTTACTGCAGTGCAGCCCGGAAACCAGCATTGCCGACGCAGCTGCGCGCATGTCGGAAAACTCCGTCAGCTCCATCCTGATTTCTGAACAGAAGCAGGTGATCGGCATCTGGACGGAACATGACGCCCTGGCACTCGATTTCACAGACCCCGACCGGTTCAATAGGCCCGTCAGCTCGGTAATGAGTTCCCCGGTTCTGTCTTTGCCGGGCACCATGAACGCCGGCCAGGCGGCCATCAGATTGAGAAACAGCGGCAAACGACACTTTCTGGTCACCGATGAAGACGGATTACCCGTTGGCATCCTGTCCCAGACCGACCTGGCTCTCAATCAGGGGCTGGAACCCTACCTGAGACTCCGGGAAGTTGACGCCGTTGTTGCGCGACCGCCCTTACTCGTCAGCGGTACCCAATCGCTGGCTGAGGTCGCCAGCCAGATGCACCAGCACCACGCGGATGCCGCGGTGGTGGATTGCAGGGATGGCGAACTGCGCATTCTGACCGAAAGGAACATGGTGCGGTTTATCGCACGCCATACCAGCAACACCCCGGTGAGCGAACTGGCAACACGGCCTCTGCTCACGGTCAACGAAGACGACCCGCTGATCCACGCACGGGATTTGCTGATTGATCACCGGATACGGCATCTGGCAGTGGTCAACCTTCATGGCGAGGTAACCGGCCTGATCGGCTACCAGGATATGCTTGCCGGCGCCGAGCAGATGTACCTGGATGACCTGCGGCAGGCGCTTGAACAGCGGGATCAGGCACTGGCGAAATCCCGACGCACCCTGCAACTGGCCGAACGGGTTATCGAATCCTCGTTCGAAGGCATCATGGTCACCGACAAGGATGTCCGGATCGAGTTCGTAAACCCGCCATTACCGATGACCACGGCCAGACCACACACTATGCCGGGCTATTCACGGACATCAACCAGAACCGCAAGAACGAAGAACAGATCCGCCAGCTAGCCTACTACGATGCTCTCACCGGCGTTCCCAACCGGCGGCTGCTGGAAGATCGCCTGGAACACGCCATACGCCATGCACATCGCAAAGACATGCTGCTGGCGGTGATGTTTATTGATCTGGACCGCTTCAAGGAAGTGAACGACACCCTGGCCCGGCTCGGCGGCGATGAGTTCATTGTGTTACTGCCGGAACTCGAAAAGCTATCGGACGTTATCCAGGTGGCGGAGCGGCTGATCGAGCTGAACCGGAAACCTTACAGGATTAATGACCACTGCCTCCGGATCGGCTCCAGCATCGGTATCAGCCTGTATCCGAAAGACGGCACTACCGTGCAGGAGCTGCTGAATGGCGCCGACATCGCCATGTATCGATCCAAACGCGATGGCCGGAACCAGTATCACCTGTTTAATCCGGATGTGGCTCAGACCGCCTGATACGACGACGGATTTTTTTGCGATAAACCAGGCAAGCTGACGTCAAATAACACACGAACAACGTGCAATCTGATGTATATCAATGTCCTGCCATTTGTTACGCCAAATTCCACTTTAGTCCCATTGTTGAGCCACTGGCCAGGGCAGACACTTATCCACCGGAACCAAACAACAAAAATAACCCGTATCCGGGGAACAAACCTTTGGAGGCCAACTGTAATGACTTTCAGAAACTTCCTGCTCACGGCGTGCCTACTGCTGCTGGGCAGCTCAGTAGTGTATGCAGAAACGCTCAGGATAGGGCTTAACTATCCGCAGACCGGCCGGTACAAAGACCAGGGTCTGCAACAACGGCTGGGTGCTTACCTGGCGGTAGATGAAATTAATCGCGCCGGCGGCGTATTGGGACAGCCCCTCGAACTGGTCATCCGAAACTCCCAGGGGGAACCCGATCAGGGCGCAAAGAATACCGCTGAACTGATTGACCGGGAGGGTGTACAGATGGTCTTTGGCGGGGTTTCCAGTGCCGTCGCCATCTCCTCAGGCAAGGCTGCCCGGGATCGCAACCGTCTCTATTTCGGAACCCTGACCTATTCCAATGCCACCACCGGCAGCGAAGGCCACAGCCATATGTTCCGGGAGCCCTACAATGCCTGGATGACCGCCAAAGCTTTGAGCCAGTACCTGAACCGACACCACTCCGACCAGAATTACTTCTATATTACCGCCGACTACACCTGGGGCTGGTCGGTTGAAGAGTCTGTGCGCAAGTTTTCCAATACCGAAGACACAGAACGGCATAAAGGTGTGAAAACACCCTTCCCCCGGGCACTGATCACCGATTTCCGGGTAGCCCTGGAGCAGGCTGCCGAGAGTGACGCCGAAGTATTCATGCTGGTGCTGTTTGGCGACGACATGGTGCGAGCCCTCAACACCGCCTATGAGATGGGCCTGACCAAACGAATGCAGGTTGTGGTGCCAAACCTCACCCTGGGTATGGCACGCCAGGTCGGACCAACCATCATGGAAGGGGTGGTAGGCGCCGCCCCCTGGGTATGGAACCTCCCCTATGAAAACAACTATCAGCGGGGCAAAGATTTTGTTGAGGCTTTTTCCAGCCGCTATGAAATGCGCCCCTCCTCGTCTGCCGCGTCGGCGTACAGCATCGTTTACCAGTATAAGGCGGCCGTCGAACGCGCCGGCACCACCAATACCCGAGCGGTCATCCGGGAACTTGAGGGGCATCGCTATAGCTTCCTGAAAGATGAGCAGTATTGGCGGGCGTTTGACCACCAGAACGTGCAGACCGTCTATGTGGTGAAGGTAAAACCCCGTGAGAAGATCATGGCGGATCAGTTCAGCTCGGACTATTTCGACATTATTGATTCCATACCCGGCGAGGAAGCCGCCCAGACCCGGGAAGAGTGGGAAGCTCGACGCCGCGAAGCCGGCAAACCGGTTTCACTCTGACCCCGCCTGGCCCCGGGGGCATCCTGCCCACGGGGCGTCCATTCAGTGACCCCGTCGCTTTACCCCCTGCCCTCATTATCTGATAATCATCGCTCACTCAGTGGATGGCCAGGGGCAAGTACGCGTGTTAACAAGGCAAAGCAGTCAACGAATGGAAGCAAACGCACCGTCAGGCGTTCCTGACCAGTGTGATCTGCTGGTTATCGGCGGCGGAGTTAACGGCACCGGCATTGCCATGGACGCCGCCGGGCGTGGCCTGAGCGTCATACTGTGCGAGATGAACGATCTGGCATCTGCCACCTCATCAAGCAGCAGCAAACTGATTCACGGCGGGCTCCGGTACCTGGAGCATTATGAATTCCGCCTGGTCAGGGAGGCCTTGGCGGAGCGGGAGGCGTTATTACGGAATGCGCCCCACATCATGTGGCCCATGCGCTTTCGCCTGCCCCACCAACCCCACCTGCGCCCGGCCTGGATGATCCGTACAGGGCTGTTTCTGTATGACCACCTGGCAAAACGGGAAATGCTGCCAGGCTCAAAAGCCATCAGTTTTGACCAGAACTCTCCCCTGAAACCCGACATTACCAAAGGTTTCGAGTATTCAGACGGCTGGGTGGACGATGCCCGACTGGTGGTGCTTTCCGCCCGCAAGGCACAACAGAAAGGCGCCACGATACTGACCCAAACCCGGTGCACTCAGGCCAGCCGCCAGGGGCCACGTTGGCGAGCGGTTCTGGAAGATACCCGAAGAGAGCGCCAGCACGTTGTTCATGCCAAGGTGATTGTCAACGCCACCGGCCCGTGGGTCAGCCAACTGTTCGACGACAGCTTTGGCATGCAGGCACCAAAACAGATACGGATGGTCAAAGGCAGCCACATTGTAGTGCCACGCCTGAACGCGGACACTGAAGCCTACATACTGCAGAATGAGGACGAGCGTATCGTCTTCGTCATCCCTTACGAAGACCACTTCTCCCTAATTGGCACCACCGATGTGGATTACCAGGGCAATCCATCCGAAGCCCGGATATCGGCAGAAGAAACCGATTACCTGCTGACCATCGTCAACCAATACTTCCGCCGGCAACTTTCAGCTGAAGACGTAGTGTGGAGCTACTCCGGTGTCCGGCCACTGATGGATGATGAACAGGGAACCGCCCAGACCGCCTCCAGGGACTATTCCTTTGAGATAGACGAAGAGGAAGGCCAACCTCCCATGATCTCCGTTTTCGGGGGCAAGATCACCACCTTCCGGAAGCTGGCAGAGGCGGTGACCGACCAGGTATGCCAGTATTTCCCGGGCGCCGGTAAATCCTGGACCAGGCAAGCCATTCTGCCGGGTGGCGACTTTGGCAACCAGCAACAACTGGCGGCTGAGATTGAAGTTAATTACCCATGGTTGAACACTGACATTATCCGCAGGTTCGTGCGTTGTTATGGTACCGATAGCCATCAGATCCTGGCCGGATGCCAATCCAGGGACGACCTCGGGCATTGGTTTACCGACACCCTTAGCCAACGGGAAGTCGACTACCTTGTAACGCGTGAATGGGCGGTTACTCCGGAAGACGTTCTTTGGCGAAGAACCAAACAGGGGCTCTATATCAATAAAACGGAGTTCGTGAAACTGGCAGATTACCTGCAATCATAACCTTGCCAGGTAATCACAGAGTATTCCTCTGTTGCGGGTTCTGGTCAAACCTGAATGTTCCGCTGCGGACCCCACAGCTTTCAGACTACGGGTGCTCAGATCAATGAGTACCCAGCAGCTCCCTCACCCGGGATCTTAGAGCCGGAATCACGTCCTCCTCAAACCAGGGATTGCGGCGCAGCCAGAGATTATTCCGGGGGCTTGGGTGTGGCATGGGTAGCTGGTGAGGCCAGTAATGACGCCATTGTTCCACATTGGCGGTCACCTTTTTGCTGCCGTCGGGCAGATGCCAGGCCTGGGCGTACTGGCCGATCAACAAGGTCAATTCGATATTGGGAAGGCGGGTCAGAAGGGCTTCCCGCCAGGTCTCCGCGCATTCCGGGCGCGGAGGCAGATCACCGGATTTGCCGGTGCCCGGGTAGCAGAACCCCATCGGAAGAATGGCCAGCTCCTTCTCGTTATAGAAGGTGTCCCGGTCGATGCCCATCCAGCCCCGGAGCCGATCACCGCTGGGATCATTGAAAGGCAGGCCTGTTTGGTGAACCTTGCGCCCGGGCGCCTGGCCGACCACCAGGATCCGAGCCGTTTCACTTAACTGCACCACAGGGCGCGGCCCCTCCGGCAGTACCTCGGCACACAGCGTGCAGGCGCGCACACGGGCAACCAGTTCCGAAAAGGAAAGGTGGTCCAGATTGTCTGACATACTCCAGCTCTCCGTTTGCCTGCCCGACGCCATTTCTGGCCTTTAAACCTCCGGATTCGACAGGGCTTCAGCGGCGCCAAGCAGTCCGGTATAAGGCTCCGTCACGACGTAAACGGGCGTGGATTCCAGAAGGGGTCGCATTCTGCCCTTGTCCTCGAACCCGTTCCGGAACGGGCTTTCCAGAAAGAACTCGAGGATACGCGGGAGAATCCCCCCGCACAGGTAAACACCACCCAGGCTACCCAGCGTCAGCACACCATTGCCAGCCACCCGGCCAAGAATTTCACAGAAATGACGAAGGCTTTCCCGTGCCAGGGCATCTTCGTTGGCCACGGCCGCCGCGGTGATCTGCTCCGGAGAATCCAGGGGGGCAGGCACACTACGGATTTCCGCATGGGCCTGATAGAGATTCAGCAACCCCTGACCGCACAGGATACGCTCCACAGACACCCGGCCGAACCGGGCCCGCAGTATCCGCAACACATCCATTTCCAGATCATCCGTCGGCGCGTAGTCCACGTGGCCGCCTTCGGTCATCAGGGGCACCCAGCCATTTTTGATGGACACCAGCCCCGACACACCCAAACCCGTGCCCGGCCCCATCACCAGCCGGGGTCGGCAGGGATCCCCCGGGCCGCCGCAGACATGAACCAGATTGGCTTCCGGCACATGGGGCACACCCAGGGCCATGGCGGTAAAGTCGTTAATGACCTTGAAAGCCGACCAGTCAAACTGCCGGCGAACCTCTTCGGTATCAAAGCGCCAGTGGTTGTTGGTCATGCGAACCTGGGTACCACGGACCGGCGATGCGACCGCCAGGCACGCCCGACCAACCTCCTCGACCCCGACGCGCTGGAGGTAATCCACCACGGCACAGTCCAGGTTGTCGTAGTCACGACAGGCAAGCACCTCGATTTCCCGGGGCCGCACGTCGCCCTGCGCCACCAGAGCAAAACGCGCGTTGGTACCTCCGATATCACCGACCAGTGAATACGTCTTGCCTGTCATGACTCGTGATTCCAGAAGAAGCTCGCCCCCTGTTCCGGGTTGCTGGCCGACCGACGCAACCAACCGAACAGCTCCCGGCCAAACCCGTGATGATAGCTGCTAATGTCCGCTTTTTCAGGCTCGCGGGCGGCAAGCTCCTGGTCAGTGAGTTCGATACTCAAGGTGCCTTTGACGGCATCCAGGCGAATGACATCACCGTTGTGCACCCGCGCCAGCGGGCCGTCGTCCAGAGCCTCAGGGTACACATGAATCGCCGCCGGCACTTTACCGGAAGCCCCTGACATCCGCCCGTCGGTCACCAGGGCCACTTTGAAGCCGCGATCCTGTAGCACTCCGAGGTAAGGCGTCAGCTTGTGCAATTCCGGCATGCCATTGGCTTTCGGACCCTGGAAACGAACCACAACCACACAGTCTTTATCCAGATCACCGGCCTCAAACGCAGCCTTCAGTTCGTTCTGCTCATTGAACACGACGGCGGGCGCCTCAATCACATGATGCTCCGGGGCAACCGCAGATACTTTGATCACCCCCCGGCCAAGATTGCCGTCCAGCACTTTCAGGCCACCGTCAGGGGCAAACGGCTCAGCCGCGCTGCTCAGCACATCCGGGGCCAGGCTTTTCTCAACGGCGGGCTTCCACACCAGGCGCTCGCCTTCCATTTCCGGCATCTGAGTGTAGCGCTCCAGTCCCTGCCCCACGACGGTCTGCACATCATTATGCAGATAGCCGCCCTCCAGCAGTTCCCGAATCAGGAACGGCGTGCCGCCGGCTTCATGGAAGGCGTTGATATCTTCCTGCCCGTTCGGATAGATGCGGGTCATCGACGGCACCACCGACGACAGTTCCGAGTAGTCGTTCCAGTCAATGATAATGCCGGCGGCGCGGGCAATCGCAATCCAGTGAATGGTGTGATTGGTGGAGCCACCGGTCACCAGCAAGGCCACCAGCGCGTTGACGATGGCTTTCTCATCCACCATGTCCGCCAGCCCCAGATCGCCTCCGTGGGGCCTGGACAGCTTGATCACCTGTTCGGTGGCGGCCCGGGTCAGCGAATCCCTCAGCGGCGTGCCCGGGTTGACGAATGCCGAACCCGGCAGGTGCAGCCCCATGACCTCCACCAATAGCTGGTTACTGTTGGCAGTACCATAGAAGGTGCAGGTGCCGGGACTATGATAGGACTTGCTTTCCGCTTCCAGAAGCTCATCCCGGCCAACATTGCCCTCCGCGTACAGCTGGCGAATGCGCTGTTTCTCTTTATTCGGTAGTCCGGACGGCATTGGGCCGGCGGGAACCAGAATGGTGGGCAGGTGACCGAAGCTCAGGGAGCCAATCAACAGGCCCGGCACGATCTTGTCGCAGATCCCCAGTAACAGGGTGGCATCAAACATATTGTGGCTCAGTGCTACCGCCGTGCTCATGGCAATAGTGTCACGGGAGAACAGACTCAGCTCCATGCCCGGCTGGCCCTGGGTAACACCATCGCACATGGCCGGCGTGCCACCGGCAAACTGGGCCACCGACCCCATGCCGCGAGCCGCCTCACGGATAACATCCGGGAATGTCTGATAGGGCTGGTGGGCCGAAAGCATATCGTTATAGGCCGAAACGATCGCCACATTCGCCTTGTTCATTAACTTCAAGGTGTCTTTGTCCTGCTGACTACAAGCCGCAAAACCGTGAGCCAGATTGCCGCATGACAAGGTACTGCGATGTGGAGATTGCTCCTTCAACGTGGTCATTCGAGCCAGATAGTCCTGCCGGGTAGGCCTGCTGCGTTCGATGATCCGGTTTGTGACCTTGGTAATGATAGGGTGCATGGCGGACTCCGTGATTTCACTGATGACTTCGCAACTTGACGTAAGTTTACTTTCTTAAATTCATTAATACAGCCAATCTACATTCTAAAACAGGTTCTATTTGTTATAGTTACTACATAAAGCCTTGAGACTGGACAACGACCGGCTATAATGCGGAAAAGTCGGCCGGCATCGGCCTCGATCACAACACCCTGCCCAGTGAGCTTATTACAAATCATACCCGGGTTGTTGATCGTCATGTAAACGTCATGGCGTGATATGACAATGAATGAGAGGTTTCAAACCGCATGCTCAACAATGCCTCGGGCTCATGAAAGCTGCTCAGTAACACCAAAGAAAGGATCCACATCATGCTCAGGCGCACCAAAATTGTCGCCACACTTGGCCCAGCTACCGATACCCCGGAGGCCCTGGCCGCCATTATTGCAGCCGGGGTAGACGCCGCCCGACTTAACTTTTCTCATGGCAGTGCTGATGAGCATATTGCCCGGGCCCGGCGGGTAAGAGAGACAGCTGCAGCCCAGGGGCGCTTTGTTGCCTTGCTGGCCGACTTGCAGGGCCCGAAACTGCGAATAGCAAGATTTGCTGAGAACAAAGTTATTCTGGTGGCCGGCCAGACCTTCGTTCTGGACGCCGCCATGGACAAAGAGGCCGGCACCAATGAACGGGTCGGCATCGATTACGAACAACTGATCGAAGATGTAGAACCAGGGGACATTCTGGTCCTGGATGATGGTCGCATCGAAATGGAAGTCCAGAGCGTGGATGGCCACAGCATCACATCCCGGGTTCTGATTGGCGGCCCCCTATCCAACAACAAGGGCCTGAATAAACGGGGTGGCGGCCTGTCGGCTGAGGCCCTCACCGACAAAGACAAGCAGGACATTGTTACCGCTGCCCGTCTGGGCGCCGACTATGTAGCGGTATCTTTCGTTCGAACGGCCGATGACATGCACATCGCCCGGAAACTGCTGCAAGACGCCGGCTCGGATGCCGGGCTGGTCGCAAAGATCGAGCGCGCAGAGCTGGCCCATGACGAGGCCGCACTGGACGCCGTTATCCTGGCCTCCGATGCCGTCATGGTTGCCCGAGGTGATCTGGCGGTGGAAATCGGCGATGCCGAACTGGTTGGCGTTCAGAAACACATCATCTCCCGCGCTCGGGTATTGAACCGGGCGGTGATCACCGCCACCCAGATGATGGAATCGATGATCACCAACCCCATGCCAACCCGGGCAGAAGTGTCGGATGTGGCAAACGCCGTGATGGATTACACCGATGCAGTGATGCTGTCGGCGGAAACGGCCGTGGGCGACTACCCCACGGAGGCCGTTGAAGCCATGGTGCGCATCTGCCTTGGGGCGGAACGCCACCCTTCCATGCATCAGTCCAAGCACCGAATCCACGAAAGCATGGAGCGGGTTGATGAGGCCATCGCCCTCTCGGCCATGTATGCCGCCAACCACCTGGAGGGCGTTCGCGCTATCATCTGCATGACCGAAACTGGCGCCACTCCCAGACTGATGTCCCGCATCAAGTCCAGCCTGCCGATATTTGCTTTCTCGCGGCACCACTCCACGCAACACCGCGTTGCGCTGTTCCGCGGGGTGCAAACCGTGCCTTTTGATTCCGCCAAGATTGCCAATGAGCAAACCAACGCCAATGCCGTTGCCGAACTCAAACGCATGGGCGTAGTGAAGGAAGACGACCTGGTGGTGATTACCAAGGGTGATTACGTCAATGCCCAGGGAGGCACCAACACCATGAAGATTGTCCGTGTTGGAGCCGACATACGCTGACGTCGGACCTGAGCAACGCAACCTGATAGCAAAAAGCCCACTCCTGGAAGTGGGCTTTTTCATGCCGGCGGGCAAGCAACGTCACCTGAGCTGATCAAGACTGGCCCGCGCCACCTCGGTGATCACCTTCCACTCCCGGCGCTGGATCGCCTCTGCCGGCGTCAACCAGGAACCACCCACGGCGGCCACATTGGGCAACGCCAGGTAGTCCCTCGCGGTATCCTGATTAATCCCACCGGTCGGGCAGAAAGTTATATCCGGAAATGGGCCCCGAAATGCCTTTAACGCCGGCACACCGCCTGACACTTCGGCTGGAAAGAATTTGAATTCACGGTAACCCAACGAGTACCCCAACATCAGCTCGGAGACCGTGGCAATACCCGGTAACAAAGGCGCTTCAGAGGTTAGCGCAAACTCCAGAATGGCCTCGGTAACGCCCGGCGTGATCACGAATTGGGCTCCCGCCGCTTCCACCTGCCGGTATTGGTCAATACTGGTCACCGTACCAGCACCAACCCATGCCTCGGGAATAGCCTTTCGAACCTGTTCAATGGCCCGCACCCCGTGTTCGGTTCTCAGGGTAATTTCCAGCACCTTGATGCCACCATCCACCAGCGCCCGACACAAGGGTATGGCATCTTCCAACTCATTGATGGCGATGACCGGCACCAGCGGTGAGGCAGTGAGGACAGCCTGAACACGGTCCCTGTGAAAATCGGAAAGTTGTGTCATAAAGTTCTCCAGAATACATTTAATGACCACTTCATCCAGCGCCACAGAATCATCACGGACTCCAGAACACCTTCAGGCCAGGCTTGAGAAATGCCCTGATCGGCATGGCCATGGCGGCCTCTGGCCGGGCAACCGCTTCCGACAGAGTATCCAGCTTGTCAGAGCCCCTCAGGTGCAGGGCGGTATACCTCGCACTGGCAAGCACCGGAAGCGTTAACGTGACGCGTTGCTGGGTCTGGGACGGCGGGTTCATTTCAAGGACCAGTTCCTTACCATCCGGATCCATTGCCTGCGGCAACTCCGGCGCATCCGGGAACAGAGACGCGGTGTGACCATCGTTCCCCATACCCAGAATCAACACATCCAGCGGCAGTTTTAGTCCGGCAAGTGCAGAGCGAACCCGTGGCAACCCTTCCTCAGGCGTTGCACCAACCTGCTTCAGAGAGAGAAAGTTGGCATTAGCCGCCTTGTTCTGCAGCAAATTCTCACGCACCAGGGTGGTATTACTGGCCGGATCTCCCTCGGGCACCCACCGCTCATCTGCGAGCAACACATCCACCCGGGACCAATCCAGATCCATCTGTGAAAGTGCCTGAAAAAAGGGCAAAGGCGTAGACCCACCGGAGACCACCAGGCTTGCCCTGTCAGCGCTTTCCAGGCGCTGCACCAGAAAGAGGGCGACATCGGCGGCAAGTGCTTCGGCGACCTGCTGCGAACTCTCCTCTGCCCCCAGGATCACACCATCCGGAAGCTGAATCTCAGGCATCCTCATACCAGCTCCTCCCATCCCGGGTAATCATGGCGATGGATGCCACCGGCCCCCAAGTTCCCGCGGCATAGCGTTTTGGCGGTTCGCCGCTGTCATGCCAGTTTGCAATAACCTGATCCACCCAGCGCCAGGCGTACTCAACTTCATCACGACGCACAAACAGGTACTGATTCCCCTTCATTACTTCCCACAGCAAACGCTCGTAGGCATCGGGAATTCGGTCGGTTTCGAATGTCTCCGAGAACGTCAGCTCCAACGGCCCCTGGCGAAGGCGCATACCTTTATCCAGCCCCTGGTCTTTGGTGAGAATCTTCAGGGACATGCCCTCATCGGGCTGCAGGCGGATAATGAGTTTGTTATTGGCCAGATGCTTCTGGTCTGGATCAAAGATGTAATGAGGCGCCGGCTTGAAATGGATAATAATCTGGGACAACTTTTCCGGAAGCCGCTTGCCGGTGCGGATATAGAACGGCACGCCAGACCAGCGCCAGTTGTCGATCTCCGCCTTCAGGGCCACAAAGGTTTCTGTCTCGCTGCCCTTGTTCGCCCCCTCTTCTTCCAGGTACCCCGGTACCGGCTGGCCGCCACTTGTACCTGCGGTGTACTGGCCACGAACCACATGGCTGCCCATCAATTCCGGCGTAATCTGCTTGAGCGCTTTGAGCACCTTCACTTTCTCGTCGCGAATGCTGTCCGCAGACAGATCCGCCGGCGGATCCATCGCAATCAGGCAAAGCAACTGCAGCAGGTGATTCTGGATCATGTCCCGAATCTGGCCGGCCTTGTCAAAATACCCCCAGCGCCCTTCGATACCCACGCTTTCCGCAACCGTAATTTCCACGTGGGAAATGTGGTTTTGATCCCACTGGGAAGCAAAGAGGTTATTGGCAAAGCGCAAGGCAATCAGGTTCTGCACGGTTTCCTTGCCCAGATAGTGATCAATCCGGAAAATCTGATTCTCGTTGTATACCTGCCCCAACTCGTCGTTAATCACCCTGGAGGTTTCCAGGTCGTGCCCAATGGGCTTTTCAACCACAACCCTCGTCCGCTCATTGCAGCAACGGGTTGCCTCGAGATTGCGGGCAATCACACCGTACATTGATGGCGGAGTTGCCATGTAGACAATCAACTGGTTATCCGGCTCGTCCCGCCAGTCCCGGAGCGCCTGGTAGCCCTCCGGGTCATTGAAGTCGAGACGCTGATATTCCAATCGCTGGAGAAAAGCCTGCGCGATATCCGGGTCAAACTCTTCGGATTTCACGTGCTTTTTCAGCTTCTCCAGCAGCTGTTCTTTCACCTTGTCCGTGCCGGCCTCGGTTCGCGCAACGGCAAGAATGCGACTGCCAGGCGCCAGCAGGCCCGCCCGTTCAAGTTGATACAGGGCCGGGAAGAGTTTGCGCTGGGCAAGATCCCCCAGCGCCCCGAATAGCATCAGGTCACAACGGGTAGCGGTACGGTTGACCATCGGTTCCTTCTCTCAGTTTAAAGCGACACCAGCCGCCTGAAAGGCATTATGTAGTAATTTTATAAAAATAATGACAGCTTGACCGGCATTTTCCAAGGGTTTTTTTCATTAATTGTTATTTTTACTACACCAAAAAGTTCATAAACACGGTATAATCACTACAATTTCCGACAACGATGGCACACCCCGAGGGAGTACCCAAACATGGCCGCAAACCATGCGCACCGTGACGACAACCTGCTGGAAGACATTCAGTCCCGGCTCGACAGCCTGAACAAATCTGAACGCAAGGTCGCGGAAGCCATCCTTCGTGACCCCAGCGCAGCCACTCGTTACAGCATAGCTGCCCTCGCCCGCGCTGCCGATGTCAGTGAACCCACGGTGAATCGTTTTTGCCGGGGATTCTCGGCTACCGGGTTCCCCGACTTCAAAATCCGCCTCGCTCAGAGCATCGCCACCGGCACCCCCTACGTGGGCCAGAATGTCGAGCCAGACGACACCGTGGCGGAGTTCGCAGACAAGATCATGCTCAGCACCATCGCCAGCCTGGACAAAGCCCGCCAGTCCCTGGACCCCAAAGCACTGGGCACCGTCATTGACTACCTGATTCAAGCCAAACAGATCAACTTCTTCGGCATGGGTGGTTCCGCGTCCGTTGCCCTGGATGCGCAACACAAGTTCTTTCGCTTCAACATCCCGGTCACCTCTTACGACGACGCCCTGATGCAACGCATGGTTGCCGCCGGTGCCCAGGTAGGTGATGTCATAGTATTAATCTCCTACACCGGCAGAACCAAAGAGGCCGTTGAGATTGCCAAGGTGGCACGCGCCAATGGAGCCACCGTGATTGGCATCACAAATCCGGAATCTCCACTGGCCGAATGCTGCACGGCGGTGCTTGGCGTAACCGCTCCGGAAGACACCGAAGTCTATATGCCCATGTCTTCACGCATTATTCACCTGACCGTGATCGACATCCTGGCAACCGGTGTGACCCTCAAGCGCGGAAAGGATTTCCTGAGCCATCTCAAGAAGATAAAGGAAAGCCTCAAGGCGACTCGATATCCACTGGAGTAGTCAGGCAAATTGCTCGCTTGTACCACAGGGAAACTTCAGGGCAGGGTTGCAGCCGTCAGTGCGCCCTACCTGGCTCAAAACAAAAAGGGCGCCTGATCGGCACCCTTTTTTTAAACGCTTATTCACACCCGGAAATCACTCCCTCTCGACTTCCGCTGTATTTCTCAGGTATTGCTGATAGGCCATATACTCTCGCTGGCCCTCAAGCTGGGTAAGGAACTGGCGCAACTGCTGGTATTCCGCGCCATCTGTGTCCACCGATCCTTCGTTTACGGCATCGACTAAAATGATGGCCGCCTCACGCTCGCCAACAGCCTTGGCAATGGAGGGGTTACCCTCCTCCGGGCGCGGCATGGCAAAGGCACGCTGCAGTACAAAACGCCTCAGGTTACCACCATCACGACCCTGGTTCTCGAAATTCTGCCAGTCACCGGCACTCAAGGATTCCGGCGACTCACCCGCTTCCAGGGCAGCCATCAATTCATCTACCCGCGCTTCAAGCGCCTCCCGGGTCTTGCGGGCTTCCAGCATGCCGGCGATGTCGTCACGAACATCGGCGAGCTCACGCTGCCGGGGCTCAAAGTATTCCCTGACTCGGGCCACCACAGAGGCATTATCGCCAACGTCGATCAGCTCGGTGTTGAAACCGCCCTGCAGCACGTCATCAGAGAACAGCTGGCGCACCAGACCGGCATGATCGAACGGTGCCGCACCGCCCTCTCGGGTAACGCCATCCAACTCCCGCACTTCAAGGCCGAGCTCCGCCGCCGGGCCCGCCAGATCGTCTGCCGCATAGGCCGCATCCGCCAACTGCGCACGTACCTCAGCAAAACGCTCGCTGGCGCGGCTGCGGGCGAGCTCATCACGCAACTCGTCGCGCAGAGATTCGAAAGACGGGACATCGGAACGACGAACACCGTCCAGGCGAATCAGATGGATGCCGAAACTGGTTTCAACAGGGCCGGACACTTCACCTTCTTCCAGGGCAAAGAGCGCGTTCTCGAAAGCCTCATCGTAGACACCTCGGCCAGCATAACCCAGGTCACCACCGTCACGGGCTGAAACCGTATCAGCGGAGAATTCCTCAGCCAGGTCTGCGAACGATTCACCTGCCTCCAAACGCTCCTGAATCGACGCGATGGTAGCCTCAGCATCGCTACCGTCTTCAATCAGGATATGGGCAGCGCGCCGCTCCTCACGGGCATATTCTTCGGCCCGCTCACCGTAGAAGGCCCGCAGGTCTTCCTCGGAGATTTCGATCGCATCCGCCAGGGCGCCCAACGACAGCGTAATGTAAGCCGCGTTCACCTGCTCGGGCTCACGGAACTGATCGGAGTTGTCGTCGTAAAACGACTGAATCTCTTCCTCGGTTACCGTAATCTGCTCAGACAGGGAGTCTGCGCTAACGGTCAGCACACGGAAATCGCGGGTCTGATTCTGGATACGCAACAGTTGTGCGGCGTTTTCACTGGCCACAATACCGGTCTGCGCGATGGACGCACGAATCTGGTTGACCACGTAGTTCTTCCGCATGTTCTCGCGGAATTCACCCACACCCATGCCAACATTGCGTACCGTTGCCACAAACCGATCACGGTTAAACTGGCCGTCTACCTGAAACTGGGGCATTTGGGTAATCAGCGCATCGATGTCGGCATCCGACAACTCCAGACCCTGGGCCTGGGCGTCGAGGGTCAGTACCCGTTCCTGGATCAGGGATTCCAGCACATCCCGGCGGATCTGATCTTCATCCAGCATGGAGGGATCCGGGCTGTCCATCTGCATGAGCCGCTGCTGTGTTTCCAGCTGCACGGTGCGCAAAAACTCACGCTCGGTGATGGAGTCTCCGTTAACAGTGGCCACTTCCGGCTCACCGGAAAAACCGCCAACAATGGCGTCCATCCCCCAGATTGACAGAGAAATGATCAGAAGGCCGATAATAACCTTTGCAATAGTACCCTGGGCGTTATCCCGAATATCTTGAAGCATGTTGTTCCTGAATCCCTGTTCAAGGTCGTGCTGGTGTTATTGGTGAGGCGGCTGCACTTTAACGTAAAAAGGCGCACCCTGTCCGGAATGCGCCTTGAATTCTTGCGGCAGCTTTCGCAAGCGAGAGCTGCCAAAGAAAGAGCCTTTACTTAACGGCGTCTTTCAGGGCCTTGCCTGCTTTGAATCCAGGCACTTTAGAGGCCGGAATCTTGATTTCAGCGCCAGTCTGCGGGTTGCGGCCGGTACGGGCGGCGCGCTCTTTCACAGAAAAGGTACCGAAGCCGATCAGGGTAACCTGATCGCCTTTCTTCAGTGCTCCAGTGATGGAGTTGGTCATGGCATCCAGCGCACGGCCAGCTGCAGCTTTGGAGATATCTGCGGACTCTGCAATTGCATCGATAAGTTCGGACTTGTTCACACTAAACCCCTTCGATTTCAGGTTGAAGATGTTATAGGTCGGTTTGTTTTTCGAGGACGTTCCCGACTATCGCATATGCGGTCGGAGAATTCCATTCTTCAGTTTTCTTATTCCTTTCGGTAGTACACCGGTGTTCGGAATAGGCACTTACTGCGCGGGAGCCCTTGGTATTGGCTGCTTCACGGCGAAACAGTTATACCAACGGGCTCTCAGGCATGTCAACAACTCATCGGGTGTTTAATGCGTATTTATGCGCTCGGCAGCATCGCCGGCATCGTCTCCGGCTTTCGACGAGGCTCCCTCTTTTGCCGAATCGGCAGTGCGTGGCTCTGGCTGGTAAGCCAGTGCAATGTCCAGAACCTCATCAATCCACTTCACCGGACGAATCTCAAGAGAGTCTTTTATATTATCCGGTATCTCTTTGAGATCCCTGACATTTTCATCCGGGATAATGACGGTCTTGATGCCACCCCGATGGGCTGCCAGCAGCTTCTCCTTAAGCCCGCCAATCGCCAGAACTTTACCCCGAAGGGTGATCTCGCCGGTCATGGCCACCTCGGCCCGGACCGGAATTTTGGTCAGCGCAGACACCAGCGCTGTGCACATGCCAATACCAGCACTGGGACCATCTTTTGGCGTTGCACCCTCAGGTACGTGCACGTGGAGGTCGTGCTTTTCATGGAAGTCATCGGCAATGCCAAGGCCAGAAGCCCGGCTGCGAACCACCGTCAGGGCCGTCTGGATCGACTCCTGCATGACATCCCCCAGTGAACCGGTCTTGACCACGCGGCCCTTACCAGGTGTCAGGGCACACTCGATGGTCAACAGTTCACCGCCCACCTGGGTCCAGGCAAGTCCGGTCACCTGACCGATTTCGTTCTTCTCTTCCGCCAGACCATACTTGAATTTCTTGACGCCGGAGTAATCCTCCAGCATCTCGGGCGAGAGGGTTACAGAGGCCTTGTCGTTGGCCTCTACGTGCTCCCTGACCACTTTCCGGCAGATCTTGGCGATTTCCCGCTCCAGGCCCCGTACACCCGCCTCACGAGTGTAGTAGCGGATCAGGTCACGCAGTGTCGCTTCGGGAATCTTCAGTTCTTCCTTGCGCAAGCCGTTTGCCTTGATCTGCTTGGGCAACAGGTAGCGCAGAGCAATATTGACCTTTTCTTCCTCGGTGTAGCCCGGAATCCGGATGATCTCCATCCGGTCCAGCAGGGCCGGCGGAATATCCATGGAGTTGGAGGTACACACGAACATCACGTCCGAGAGGTCGTAATCCACCTCCAGATAGTGATCGTTAAAGGTGTGGTTCTGTTCAGGGTCCAGCACTTCAAGCAAGGCTGACGCCGGATCACCCCGGTGGTCCATGCCCATCTTATCGATTTCATCGAACAGGAACAGCGGGTTCTTTACCCCAACCTTGGACAGCTTCTGCAGCAGCTTACCCGGCAGGGCGCCAATATAGGTTTTCCGATGCCCGCGAATCTCTGCCTCATCCCGAACGCCGCCCAGAGCCATCCGGGTATACTTGCGGTTAGTCGCCTTAGCGATGGACTGCCCAAGCGACGTCTTGCCGACGCCGGGAGGCCCAACCAGGCAAAGCACAGGCCCCTTGACCTTCTTCACACGGCTTTGCACTGCCAGGTACTCAAGGATGCGCTTCTTCACCTCATCCAGGCCGTAGTGGTCCTTATCCAGGATCTCACGGGCCTTCTCCAGATCGTGACGCACGCGGCTGCGTTTTTTCCAGGGCACCGCCAGCATCCAGTCGATGTAACCCCGCACAACGGTGGCTTCCGCTGACATGGGTGACATCATCTTCAGTTTGTTGAGTTCTGTTTCGGTTTTCTTGCGCGCCTCTTCCGGCAGGCCGGCTTCCTCAAGCTTCTGCTCGAGTTCTTCGAAGTCGTTATTGCCTTCGCCCAGATTGCCCATCTCTTTCTGGATGGCCTTCATCTGCTCGTTCAGATAATACTCGCGCTGGCTCCGCTCCATCTGTTTCTTGACGCGGCCGCGGATGCGCTTTTCGACCTCAATCAGGTCGATCTCACCGTCCAGTTTGCCCAGTAGCAGGTCAACACGCTTGCGAACGTCCAGCGCCTCCAGCAATTCCTGCTTCTCGGGAATGCGCATTTCAAGATGGGCTGCCATGGTATCCACCAGGCGCTCAAGCTCCTGAATACCGGTCAAGGCATTGGAAACCTCGGACGGCACCTTCTTGGACAGCTTCACATACTTTTCGAATTCGTCCATGAGAGTCTTTGTGAGCACGTCCTCTTCGCGCTCAGGCAACGACTCTTCTTCCATCAGAATGGCCTGTCCTGACAGGAAATCACCCTCGGAAATATCGGTAATGCTGGCCCTGGCATTGCCCTCAACCAGCACCTTGACGGTACCATCCGGCAGACGAAGCATCTGCAGTACGGTGGCCAGAGTACCCATCGAGAATACATCCACGGCACCAGGCTCATCGGTTGAGGCGTCTTTCTGGGCGACCAGAAGGATTTCCTTGCTGCCCTCCATCGCGGCTTCCAGTGCCTGGATGGACTTCTCCCGGCCCACAAACAACGGGACCACCATGTGCGGAAACACCACGACGTCCCGCAGCGGGAGCAGTGGGTAGTCTTGCACGGTTTCTTCAGATATACGGGTCATAGGGAATCCTCTGACAGCATTTTAAACAGCATATCACCCATCATTGGGGCGGCGGCGAAAATTGCAATCTTTTTACGAAAGGAACCGATGGGCAGGGACAGCATTTAGCTGTCATGAAAAAGGGGCGATAGCCGCCCCTTTTCAATGCACTGCCAAATACCCACAGAACTGAGTCAGTCCTCGGGTACCGCTTTGGCATGGTCACTGCTTGCGTAGATCTTGAACGGCTCAGAGTCACCACTGATGACGCTGGCATCAATCACCACCTTGGAAACATCATGTTCAGATGGGATCTGATACATGGTATCCAGCAGTGTGGCTTCCATGATTGAACGGAGCCCCCGGGCACCGGTTTTGCGCTCCATCGCCTTGCGCGCTACAGCTCGCAGCGCGTCTTCCCGGAAATCCAGCTCCACGCCTTCCATGTCAAACAGCTTCTGATACTGCTTGGTCAGCGCGTTCTTGGGCTCGGTGAGGATTTGCACCAGGGCTTGTTCATCCAGCTCTGTCAGCGTAGCAACCACCGGCAAACGGCCAACAAACTCCGGAATCAGACCAAATTTCACAAGATCCTCGGTTTCGACATCACGGATGATGTCACCGGTATTCTTGCTGTCGTCCTGGCTCTTCACCGTTGCGGAAAAGCCTATGGAACTGCGCTCCGAACGCTCCTGGATTACTTTTTCCAGGCCTGCAAAAGCGCCACCGCAAATGAACAGCATGTTGGTGGTGTCTACCTGCAGAAACTCCTGCTGCGGATGCTTACGACCACCCTGGGGCGGTACCGACGCGACCGTACCCTCGATCAGTTTTAGGAGCGCTTGCTGCACACCCTCACCCGACACATCACGGGTGATGGAGGGGTTATCGGATTTGCGGGAAATTTTGTCGATTTCGTCGATATAGACAATGCCGCGCTGCGCCTTTTCTACATCGTAGTCACACTTCTGCAGCAGCTTCTGGATGATGTTCTCGACATCTTCACCCACATAACCGGCTTCGGTGAGCGTGGTGGCGTCTGCAATGGTAAACGGCACATTCAGCATCCGGGCCAGCGTCTCGGCCAGCAGGGTCTTGCCACTCCCGGTCGGACCGATCAGCAGGATGTTACTCTTGCCCAGCTCAACGTCGCTTTTGCCTTCGCCATAGCGCAGACGCTTGTAGTGGTTGTAAACCGCGACAGACAACACAACTTTGGCGCGATCCTGGCCAATCACATATTCGTTCAGGGTCTCGCGGATTTCCGCCGGCGTGGGAAGACGATCGCTGGCCTCTTCCTGGGCGTTTTCCTGAATCTCTTCGCGAATAATGTCGTTGCACAGGTCAACGCACTCGTCGCAGATGAACACCGAGGGCCCTGCAATGAGCTTACGGACTTCATGCTGGCTCTTTCCACAAAACGAGCAGTACAGCAACTTGCCGTTATCGTCGCCTCTGCCGTTTCTTTCATCTGCCATTGAAATACCTCTGTTCTTCGTTGGTCGGCGCAGTCAAACAATACGCCGACCAGGGATGATGCGATGACTTTCAGTATTATTTATCCGATACGCGCTTATCAAGTATTGTATCGATCAAACCGTACTCTTTCGCCTGCTGCGGATCCATGAAATTGTCGCGGTCAGTGTCGCGCGCGATGGTCTCCAGATCCTGGCCGGTGTGTTCCGCCAGCAAGGTGTTGAGGGTATGGCGAATCTTCAGGATTTCGCGAGTATGAATCTCGATATCCGTCGCCTGCCCCTGGTAACCACCCAGCGGCTGATGAATCATCACCCGGGAATTCGGCAGGCACGCCCGTTTACCCTTGGTGCCCCCTGACAGCAGGAAGGCGCCCATGCTGGCCGCCTGGCCGATACACAAGGTGGCAACATCCGGCTTTACAAACTGCATGGTGTCGTAGATGGACATACCGGCAGTCACAGAGCCACCTGGGCTGTTGATATAAAGGTGGATGTCCTTGTCCGGATTTTCGGATTCCAGGAACAGCAGCTGAGCAACGACCAGGTTTGCCATGTGGTCTTCGACCGGGCCAACCAGAAAAATCACCCGTTCCTTGAGCAGCCGGGAATAGATATCAAAGGAACGCTCTCCGCGTGCCGTCTGTTCAATTACGATCGGCACCAGACCGGCGTTGGTTATCATTGTAGGGCCATCAAACGGTTTCTGCGTCATGTGCGCCTGAACTCCTTATGGACAATGGGCATGGACTCCTGTGGCAGGATATCCGGAAGTTATCGTCAGGATACCCTTATACTCTGCCACCAGTGAGCCCAGATGAAAACAGCCGGACACGCCGGCTGTTTCCAGAAAGCGACTCCGGGCCAGGCCCGGGGCCATCAGCGCTGGGGCTGACCGGCCTGAACCGCTTCTTCGTACTTCATTTTCTTCTCTTTCACCTTGGCCTGACCAAGCACATAGTCGACCACGGCATCTTCCAGAACAGACGACTCGATCTGAGCTTTCTGGTCCGGGTTGTTGGTGAAGTGCGCAACAACCTCTTCAGGCTGTTCATACGTAGATGCGATCTCCTGGATCTTTTTATCTACCTGGGCCGGCTCGGCCTTCAGGTCGTTCTTCTTGACCACTTCCTGGAACAACAGACCAGTCTTCACGCGGCGCTTGGCCTGCTCTTCGAAGATTTCCTTGGGCAGTTGCTGGAAGTCAACCTGGCCGCCGAAACGCTGAACGGCATCCTGACGCAGGCGATCAATTTCCTGATCCACCAGGGCAGCCGGAATCTCCAGTTCGGTGGTTTCCAGCAGTCCGTCAACAACGTCGTTCTTGACCTTGTTGGACACCGCCTGCTTGAGCTCGCGCTCCATGTTTTTCTTCACTTCTTCACGGAAGTTCGCTTCGTCTTCGGCTTCAATACCGAACTTCTTGAAGAACTCCTGGTCCAGTTCCGGCAGCTGCGGCTCTTCTACCTTGTGGATCTTGATCTCGAACTTGGCAGGCTTACCAGCCAGGTCTTCGTTGTGGTAGTCCTCGGGGAACTCCACTTCGATTTCCAGATCTTCACCGGCCTTGCCACCAACAATGGCCTTTTCGAAGCCCGGGATCATCTGACCAGAACCCAGAGTCAGACGATGGCCTTCAGCGGCACCGCCTTCAAACTCTTCACCCTCGATGAAGCCTTTGAAGTCGATGGTCAGAACATCTTTGTTCTTGGACTTGCGCTTGACTTCTTTCATGGTGGCCTGCTGACGACGCAGGTTGTCAATCATGGTATCGATGTCTTTGTCGGTCACTTCAGCAACCGGCTTCTCTACCTCAACCTTGGACAGGTCGCCCAGCTCGATTTCAGGCAGCACTTCGAAGATGGCCACGAACTCGAGGTCTTTGCCCTCTTCCATGGTTTTCGGTTCAAACTTCGGCCAGCCAGCCGGGTTGATATCCTGCTCCTGCAGTGCCTTGATGTAATGGTCGCGCATGGCCTCGCCAACCACTTCCTGGCGAACGCTGTCACCGAAACGACGCTTGACCACGCTCATGGGCACCTTGCCAGGACGGAAACCGTTCAGGCGCACGGAACGGGCAGTTTCCTGCAGGCGTTTCTGAACCGCCTGATCGATTTCCTGGGCGGGCACACCAATCGTCATGCGACGCTCGATGTTAGAGGTCGTTTCAACAGACACTTGCATGGAAGTTCCTCAAATTACAGATTCTGTAGGTGAATGAAAATTAAAACAAAACCCTGTTCAAAGCGGCAAGCCCGAAAGGGACGCAAAATTAAAAGCCGGTAGTTTATCACGGTTTACCCCACCGAGAGAATCACCCGGCAAGGCTGAATATCGCTTTGAGACCAGCGCCACAACCGACATAGACAAAAACGGGGGCATTACCGAAAAAAGAAAGGGTGGTGCGAGAGGAGAGACTCGAACTCTCACGGGTTGCCCCGCTGGAACCTAAATCCAGTGCGTCTACCAATTCCGCCACTCTCGCGTATCTGGCACTGTACCGAAACGACCAAACGCCGTACAGACAGGCAGAAAAACAAACAAGGGGAAAAGTGGGGTGGACGAAGGGGTTCGAACCCTCGACCGCAGGAGTCACAATCCTGAGCTCTACCAACTGAGCTACGTCCACCACATCAGGGAGGTGCCTTTGGCACTCACTGCTACTTGCTTCAACTTTGCTGGTTTGGCGATCCGGTCCGGACTCACGGCTTGATGGCGCGCCCGGCAGGACTCGAACCTGCGACCATCCGCTTAGAAGGCGGATGCTCTATCCAGCTGAGCTACGGGCGCTTGACCGTTCGCCCACCTGAATATCCAGAAAATGGTCGGGGTAGAGAGATTCGAACTCCCGACATCCTGCTCCCAAAGCAGGCGCGCTACCAGACTGCGCTATACCCCGTTTCGACTGAACAACAAGTGCCTCAGCAAAGTTGGCGCGCATATTACCGGCGGCTGAGGCATCCGTCAACAACGATTTCAAAAATCATAGAGATAACGTTGCCTAAGAAGACCCGGGCGGGCACAAAAAGTTCCCCAAGGAGCTTTGCCTGAGTCCCTGTTCAGCGCATTGGCGTAGATGCCGAAGCATGAGACAATGACGGCCCTCCACTTCTTCACTATTCATGCCCAACCGACAAGACGGAAACATGAGCGCCAAACTGATTAACGGAAAAGAGATCGCTGCCCGGGTTCGACAACAGGTTGCTGCGGGCGTACAGGCCCGGAAAGACAAAGGGCTGCGAGCACCCGGCCTGGCAGTGGTTCTGGTGGGCAACGACCCCGCCTCCCACGTGTATGTAGGCAATAAACGCAAAGCCTGCGATGAAGCGGGCATTCTGTCGCTGTCCTATGACCTGCCCGAAGACACCTCTCAGGAAGCTTTGGAAGGGCTGATTGATGAGTTGAACGAAAACCCCGCCGTAGATGGCATCCTGGTTCAGCTCCCCCTGCCCTCACACCTGGACGCCGACCCGATTCTGGTAAAGATTCGCCCGGATAAAGACGTGGACGGGTTTCACCCCTACAACATCGGCCGCCTGATGCAGCGCAAGCCCTGCCTGCGCCCTTGTACGCCGGCCGGCGTGATCACCCTGCTCGACTCCATAGGCACACCCTACAAAGGTCAGCACGCGGTGATTGTGGGCGCCTCAAACATCGTGGGTCGCCCCATGAGCATGGAATTACTGCTGAAAGGCGCCACCACCACCGTATGCCACCGATTCACAGGCAATCTGGAGAAGTTTGTGGGTGAGGCAGACATCCTGATTGCCGCAGTCGGCAAGCCCGGCATTATCAAAGGCGAGTGGGTAAAACCCGGCGCCACGGTGATTGATGTAGGCATCAACCGCATGGACGACGGCAAACTCTGCGGCGACGTAGACTTCGCCGCAGCCGCCGACCGCGCCGCCTACATCACCCCGGTACCCGGCGGCGTCGGCCCCATGACCATCGCCACCCTGCTGGAGAACACCCTTTACGCTGCGGATGTGCTTCACAAGGGTCAGTCCCCGAACGGGGACTGACCCCCTTTTGCCCGCCCCTGCCCCACAGCTCGAGCCCATGAATCTAAAAAGGGTCAGTCCCCATGCGGGGACAGACCCCAGCCACAGCTCGAGCCCATGGATCTAAAAAGGGTCAGTCCCCATTCGGGGACAGACCCCAGCCACAGCTCGAGCCCATGGATCTAAATAGGGTCAGTCCCCATTCGGGGACAGACCCCAATGCCAAAGCTCGAGCCCTTGGGTCCAAGATGGGCCAGACTCCCAAGGGTCTGTCCCCAAAGGGGACTGACCCCCTTTTACCTGCCCCCACCCTCAAGCTCGAGCCCATGGGTCCAAGATGGGTCAGTCCCCATGCGGGGACAGACCCCTGACCAAAAAAACCCGCCGAAGCGGGTTTTTTTGAACACGGAGCAGATTATTGCCCGTACTTGGCCTTAGCCTTCTGGCGGTAGGCGTGCAGAAGCGGCTCAGTGTAACCAGCCGGCTGCTCGCGGCCTTTCAGAACCAGATCCACAGCTGCCTGGAAGGCGATGCTGTCATCGAAGTTCGGGGCCATGTTGCGATACGCGGCATCGCCGGCATTCTGCTTGTCTACTACGGCAGCCATACGCTTCATGGTTTCCATGATCTGCTCTTCAGAGCAGATACCGTGGTACAGCCAATTGCACAGCAACTGTGAGGAGATACGCAGGGTCGCGCGGTCTTCCATCAGGCCCACATCGTTGATATCCGGTACCTTGGAACAGCCCACGCCCTGGTCGATCCAGCGCACAACGTAGCCAAGGATACCCTGGGCATTGTTGTCCAGTTCCTGCTGGATGTCTTCCGCGCTCAGGGAAGACGGATCGTCCATCACCGGAACCGTCAGGATGTCGTCCAGAGATGCACGCTGACGGTTGGCCAGCTCTTTCTGCACATCAAACACGTTTACCTGATGATAGTGGGTAGCATGCAGGGTAGCGGCTGTCGGCGACGGAACCCAGGCGGTGTTGGCGCCAGACTTCGGATGGCCGATCTTGGCTTCCAGCATGCCGGCCATCAGGTCAGGCATGGCCCACATACCTTTACCGATCTGGGCAACACCAGACAGACCTGCTTCCAGGCCAATGTCGACGTTCCACTGCTCGTAGGCGTTGATCCAGGTAGCCAGCTTCATGGGGCCCTTACGGATGAACGGACCCAACTCCATGGAGGTGTGAATCTCGTCACCGGTGCGGTCCAGGAAGCCGGTGTTAATGAACACGGTGCGATCTTTGGCAGCGTGGATACAGGCTTTCAGGTTCACCGTAGTGCGACGCTCTTCATCCATGATACCCACCTTCAGGGTAAAGCGTGGCAGGCCGAGAGCATCTTCAACGCGGCCGAAGAATTCGTTGGTGAACGCCACCTCTTCCGGACCGTGCTGTTTGGGCTTAACAATGTAAACAGAGCCCTTGGTGCTGTTCTGGAACTTGCCATCAGCCTTCAGATCGTGAATGGCGATCAGGGAAGTGACCAGACCGTCCATCAGGCCTTCCGGAATTTCGCTGCCGTCTTTCAGCAGGATGGCCGGGTTGGTCATCAGGTGGCCAACATTACGAACGAACAGCAGGCTGCGACCCTTCAGGGTCAGTTCGCTGCCATCAGCTCCGGTGTAGGTGCGGTCGCCGTTCATGCGGCGAGTCATCATCTGGCCGCCCTTCTCGAAGGACTCTTCCAGGTCACCTTTCATCAGGCCGAGCCAGTTCTTGTAGGCTACTACCTTGTCGTCTGCGTCTACCGCTGCAACGGAGTCTTCACAGTCCATGATGGTGGTCAGGGCCGATTCCATCAGCACGTCTTTGACGTTGGCACCGTCGTCTTTGCCGATCGGATGGCTGGCATCGATCTGGATTTCGAAGTGCATGCCATTCTTCACCAGCAGAACGCCAGTGGGGGCATCAGCAGCACCGGTGTAACCAACAAAGCCGGACTCGTCTTTCAGGCCGGTGACTTCACCATTCTGCAGTTTCACCGCCAGCTTGCCGCCGTCGATGTAGTATTTGGCGGCATCCTTGTGGCTGCCGGCCACCAGGGGCGCAGAGCCATCCAGCAGGTTGCGGGCCCACTCGATAACCTTGGCACCACGAACCGGGTTGTAACCGCGGCCTTTCTCAGCACCATCTTCCTCAGAAATAGCATCGGTGCCGTAGAGGGCATCGTACAGGCTACCCCAGCGCGCATTGGCAGCGTTCAGGGCGAAACGGGCATTCATCACCGGCACAACCAGCTGCGGGCCGGCCATGGTGGCGATTTCCGGATCTACATTGGCAGTAGAGATTTTGAAATCGGCGGGCTCATCGACCAGGTAACCGATCTCTTTCAGGAACGCCTTGTACTCGGCCATGTCCAGCTTCTGGCCCTTGTGGTCACGGTTCCAGGCATCCATCTTTTCCTGAAGGGCATCACGCTTGGCCAGCAATTCGCGGTTGCGCGGAGCCAGTTCGTTCACAATCTTGTCAAACTCGGCCCAGAATTTGTCAGCGTCAACACCGGTGCCCGGGATCGCTTCGTTATTTACGAAATCGTACAGATTCTTGGCGATCTGGATGCCGCCAACTTGAACGCGTTCTGTCATCGTTGCTTGCCTCAATGGGTTTGTAGTTCCCGACTCCCCTTCTAGCGCCACGGGCGCGGGGCATTCTGATTTGAGCGCCGCATTGTACGTGAAATTCCCTACAAGGTCATTCCCATACAGCACAATGCGGCTGTAGGTGTAATGGTGCGAGTCAGGCCCGGCGCCAGGTGGTGCCTTCGCGACTGTCGTCCAGAATAATACCCTTTTTGAGAAGCTCATCCCGGATACGATCGGCCCCAGCAAAATCTTTGGCTTTGCGGGCATCGGCGCGGGCCTGAATCATGGCCTCAATATCTTCAGCCGTCAGCTCACTACCGGTATCGGCCTGAAAGAAAGCTTCCGGGTCTTGCTGAAGCAGCCCCAGCACGCCACCCAGACGAACCAGTATGGCTGCGCTGCGTTTGGCCTGCTCTTCATCGCCTTCACGGCGGTGATGATTGATGTCGTTGGCCACGGCATGCAAAACCGCGATGGCACCGGCGGTATTGAAATCGTCGTCCATCACTTCGGCGAACCGGCGATCGTGGTCGGTTTCCGGCACATCACTATCCTTGGCCGGAGTAATGCCACGCAGGGCGTGATACAGCTTGGTCAGTGTGCGCCCTGCCTCAGCAAGGCTTTCCTCGGAATAGTCTACCTGGCTACGGTAATGGCTGGAGACCAGGAAGTAGCGCACCACTTCCGCCGGATACTTTTCCAGGATTTCCCGGATGGTAAAGAAGTTGCCCAAAGACTTGGACATTTTTTCTTTATTCACCCGAATGGCGCCGGCGTGCATCCAGGTATGGACGAACTTGTGGCCAGTGGCGCACTCTGACTGGGCAATTTCGTTCTCATGGTGCGGGAACAGCAGGTCTGGCCCGCCACCGTGGATATCGAAGGTGTCGCCCAGGCACTTGGTGGACATGGCCGAGCACTCGATATGCCAGCCCGGCCGGCCATCACCCCAGGGAGACTGCCAGCTCACTTCGCCAGGCTTGGCGGCCTTCCACAAGGCAAAATCCGCAGGACTACGCTTGGCTTCCTGTACATCCACCCGGGCACCGGCCACCAGGTCTTCGAGTTTTTTCTTGCTCAGCTTGCCGTAGTCCGGGAAGGAATCCACCGCGAAATACACGTCACCGTTATCAGCCGCGTAAGCATGGTTGCCCGCAATCAGCGTCTGGATCATCGCAATGATGTCATCAATGTAGGCGGTAGCCCGCGGCTCATCGCTCGGAGCCAGCACGCCCAGGCGTGCTTCATCTTCGTGCATGGCGTGAATCATGCGATCGGTCAGGTCGGTGTAGACCTCGCCGTTTTCATCCGCCCGGCGCAGGATCTTGTCGTCGATGTCGGTGACATTGCGCACATAAGTCACGTCATAGCCACGGTGGCGCAGGTAACGGGTAACCACATCGAAGGCAACCAAGACCCGAGCGTGGCCCAGGTGGCAGTAATCGTAGACCGTCATGCCACACACGTACATGCGTACCTTGCCCGGCTCGATGGTCTTGAACGCTTCCTTCTGCTGCGTCAGCGTATTGTAGATACGCATTACTTGCCTCCCTTGCCCCAGGAATCCCGAAGTGTAACGGTCCGGTTGAACACCGGCTTGCCGGCCTTGGCTGTCAGCTCCTGATCACAGAAGAAATAGCCCTCGCGCTCGAACTGATACGGTAAATCGTTCCTTGGCTCGGCCAGGCTTTTCTCAACCCGCGCACCCTTCAGCACCACCAGGGACTCCGGGTTCAGGTGATCCAGGAAGTCACCTTCCTTGTCACTGTCCGGGCTTTCGTGGTTGAACAGACGGTCATACAGGTTGATGTCGGTCTCGACGCTGTCATTGGCCGATACCCAGTGGATCACGCCGTTAGGCTTGTAACCTTCCGGGTTCACACCCAAGGTGTTCGGGTCGTACTCGCATTTGAGTTCCACGATCTCACCGCTGGCATCGCGCACCACCTCTTTACAGGTCATCACGTAACCGCCGCGCAGACGCACCGCCTGCTCCGGCGCCAGCCGTTTCCACTTACGCGGAGGCTCCACCTCGAAGTCTTCCCGGTCGATGTACAGGGTGTGACTCCAGGTGACGTCCCGCTCGCCCATCTCCGGCTTCTGAGGGTGCACTGGCAAGGTCAGGGTTTCGATCTGATCAGCCGGGTAGTTGGTGAGAGTCACTTTTAGCGGGCGCATGACGCACATGGCGCGAGGTGCACGGTCGTTCAGGTCTTCCCGGATGGCAT
This sequence comes from Marinobacter sp. NSM, assembly GCF_052380025.1. Lineage (NCBI taxonomy): Bacteria > Pseudomonadati > Pseudomonadota > Gammaproteobacteria > Pseudomonadales > Marinobacteraceae > Marinobacter > Marinobacter sp. NSM. The sequence goes on along the minus strand of NZ_JBQTCK010000001.1, from coordinate 185,747 downwards.
ACTCCAGCATGCCCACATCCACGGTACCACCAGCTTTGTTAACACCGATCATGTCGCAGAAGCTGCGAATGGATTCCGGTGTGTAACCACGGCGGCGCATGCCGGAAATGGTCGGCATGCGCGGATCGTTCCATCCGTCTACCACATGCTCGTCCACCAGGCGCTTCAGCTTGCGTTTGCTGGTGATGGTGTAATTCAGGTTCAGCCGCGCAAACTCAATCTGGCGCGGATGGCACGGAACGGTGATGTTATCCAGCACCCAGTCATACAGGGGCCGGTGGTCTTCGAATTCGAGCGTACACAGGGAGTGAGTAATCCCCTCCAAGGCATCAGAAATCGGGTGGGTGAAGTCGTACATCGGGTAGATGCACCACTTGCTTCCGGTCTGGTGATGGTCGGCGTAGCGAATGCGGTAAAGAATCGGGTCCCGCAGGTTGATGTTCGGGGAGGCCATATCGATCTTGGCCCGCAACACCAACTCGCCGTTCTGGAACTTACCGTCGCGCATGTCACGGAACAACCGCAGGCTTTCTTCCACCGGGCGGTCCCGGTATGGGCTGTTCTTGCCGGGCTCCTTCAGGGAACCACGGTATTCAGCCATCTGCTCAGCATTCAGTGCACACACATAGGCCTTGCCTTTTTCGATCAACTCCTCGGCAAAGGCGTACAGCTGGTCAAAGTAATCTGAGGCGTAACGTACGTCGTCCGCCCACTCGTAGCCCAGCCACTCGACGTCCTGCTTGATGGCATCGATGTATTCCTGACTTTCCTTTTCCGGGTTGGTGTCGTCAAAGCGAAGGTTACACTCGCCACCGAAGGTTTGCGCAATACCAAAGTTCAAGCAGATCGACTTGGCGTGACCAACGTGCAGATAGCCGTTGGGCTCCGGGGGAAAACGGGTAACGACCTTGCCAGTGTGCTCACCCTTGGCGATGGCGTCTTCGATCAGGCTCTGAATAAAATTGTGGGCTTTCTTCGACTCGGCGCTCATACAATCTCTGTCAACAGGGAATGGATCCGGGGAGCACGGTGCAGGCTCCCTTAAACCGCCTATTATACTCACAAATCGTTGCCGGACTCATGCACAGGACGAAACTCTTGAGTACAATGCAACCTTCAGACCCACAACCCCTATTTAACAGGACGACCTGATGATTCTGCTGCAGACCAACCACGGTGATATCAAACTGGAACTGGACTACGAAAAAGCCCCGGAAACCGCAAAGAACTTTGAGCAGTATGTTCGCGACGGTTTTTACGATGGCCTGATCTTTCACCGGGTAATCAGCAACTTCATGGTTCAGGGCGGCGGCTTTGAGCCAGGCATGACCCCGCGCAAAACCCGTGAGCCCATCCAGAACGAAGCCGACAACGGCCTTAGCAACATGGTCGGCACCATTGCCATGGCCCGCACCATGGACCCGCACTCAGCTACGGCCCAGTTCTTCATCAACGTGGAGAACAACGGATTCCTGGACCACACCGCCAAGAATGCCGAGGGCTGGGGCTACTGTGTGTTCGGCAAAGTGGTTGACGGCATGGAGACCGTGAACAACATCCGCGCCGTTCGCACCACCATGCGCGCCGGCCATCAGGACGTGCCATTTGAGGACGTCATCATCGAAAAGGCTGAGGTTCTGGAGGACGCGTGACCACGCTGTTTATCTCGGATCTGCACCTTGAGGAGTCGCGCCCGGATATTACGGACGCGTTCCTGACGTTTCTGCGAGAGAAGGCAGCAGGGGTTGAGCAGCTCTACATTCTGGGCGATTTTTTTGAGGCCTGGATTGGTGACGACGAGCGCACACCGCTTCAGGAGCAGATTGCCGCCGCCCTGAAGCAACTCAGTGACAGCGGGACGGCCATCTTCCTGATGCATGGCAACCGGGACTTCCTGATCGGCGAAGACTTCTGCCACCGGGCCGGCGCCACCCTGCTGGACGACCCGACGGTGATCGACCTGTATGGAACGCCTACTCTGCTCCTGCACGGCGACAGCCTGTGCACGGCCGATGTGGAATACCAGAAATTCCGCACCAACATGCGCAACCCGCAACTGCAGAAGATGATGCTGGCTCGCCCCCTGGAGGACCGCCAGCAAATGGCAAAGCAATTACGGGCGCTGTCGATGGCCAAGAACCAGGGCAAGGCGGAAGACATCATGGATGTGACGCCAGAGGAAGTGGTCAAAGAGCTTGAAGCCCACGGCGTTCAGTTGATGATTCATGGCCACACCCATCGCCCGGCAGTGCACGAGCTGGAAGCCAACGGCAAACCAGCACGCCGTATTGTGCTCGGTGACTGGCATAGCCACCTTTGGTGGCTGGAAGTACAGCCCGGCAAGGAAGCTGAGCTGAAAAAGCAGCCCCTGCAGCCTTGACGCCGCGGGGGTAGCCCCTTCCTCCGGCCTTATCCGGCGGTGGGCTCGCGATAGGTTTCCAGACGGCGCAGCCAACCCGGCAACCAGCGTTCCCGCTCTATGGCCTGCTCTGCCAGCTCGGCGCGCCGGGTAAGCACCCGGCCCGCAGCCTCCCGAAAGCGATTCAGCGGGCGAAGCCCCGGGCTCGTATCCATAGCCTGCAAGACCTGCAACAACCCCCAACCTTCGCCCTCATAGCGCTCCGTTTCTGAAAGCCCTTCGCCCTTGAAGTTGACGTAGTCCATCAACGCGTAGACACCACCGGGCGTTTGCCCAAGCTGCCACAAGCGCTCCCGAATAACCGACCGCTGCGCTTCGGGCGCGGCATTAACCACGGTTTCCAGGGAGCGGGCGGCGCGCTCCTGAATAAAGCGCACCTGATAACCGCGGGTTTCATACAGGAGTGCCCGCAGCGCATTTACCTCATCGGTTGCACTCGAACTACTGAGAAAACCGGCACGGTCTGGCCAAGGCGCACCCTGGGTGCGGGCGTCTTCCAGCCAGCCGGGAAGCTGCACACCGCGATCAACCATAAAGTCCAGAAGCGCCGGGAAACTCTCGGTAAAACGTCCGCTTTCGCCCTCCGGATACCAGATAAAGTGGCCAATCCCCAACGAAGGAAACGCTTCGCCCTCATTCCAGTGCACCAGGCATTCATGCCGCCCGGCACATTCGTTTCGGAAAATCCGCTCTCCAACCCAAGCCAGCTCTTCGGCCGTCAACGTCATGGCCTGTGCCTGCTCCGGCACCTGGCCAGACACTCTCAGCAACCGCCCATCGGCTGAGTCGGTCAAGAGATACAGTGCGCCGTCGGGCCCTTGCCGCACATCGCGGATACGCTCACCAAGCTCAGAAAACAGGCGCTCGCTTTCAACAACCCGACCCTCCCGGAGAACAATCCGATGCACACTCTCATTGGCCAGGGCGCCGACAAACAGGTTGCCCTGCCAGTGGGGGAACTGGTGGCCGTCATACAATGCCAGGCCCGAAGGTGCGATGGACGGCGTCCATGACCACAGGGGTTGCTCGGTACCGTCGTATCGTTTGAATGGCGTTACCATGGCACCGGTATAGTCACGGCCATCGGTGGCCAACGGCCAGCCGTAATTACGCCCGGCCTGGATCAGGTTGATCTCGTCACCGCCACGGGGGCCGTGTTCGTGTGCGATGACCCGGTCGTTACCGGCATCGTAGACCAGCCCCTGAACATTTCGATGCCCCAGGCTGAAGATCTCCGGCAGAGCGCCGTCCACCCGTACGAACGGATTATCCGCCGGAATGGAACCGTCCGGGTTTAACCGCACGATGGTGCCCAGATGGCTGGACAGTTTCTGTGCTTCTTCCCGAAAATCGAAGCCATCCCCCAGGGTTACCAACAAGGTGCCGTCGGCCAGCCAGGCCATGCGCCCACCGTAATGAGCATCACCATATTTACCCGGCCTGGCCCTGAAGATTTCCCGCACTTGCAGCAGTTCGCTTCCGACAAGCTGGCCACGGGCGACGCACAGATGGTTTTCCCGAACCGTGCCACAGGCATAGGCGAGGAACACACCACGACGGCGATCATCCCCCGCCCTGCCATCAAACCCGGGCTCGAGTACCACATCAAACAATCCGGCCTGGCCCGAAGCGAATACGTCAGGGACACCCGACACCTGCACCTGATGCCCATCCGGCGATACCTTTTTCAGTTCTCCACCGCGCTCGGTCACCAGAAAATCACCCCCTGGCAGGAACGCCAGCGACCACGGGTGATCAAGTCCTTCAGCGACCACGTCTATCCGATAATCGGCCGCCTCCTGGGCCAATGCCGGCTCCGGAACGCCCACGCCGGCCAACACCAGGAACGGTGCGATCAGGCCATGACGGGCCACGGTCATGGTCATCTTGCCTGTCAGTTGCGCAAACACCCATCCCGCTACTGCTGCGGTCCCCAGCATCGCCAACAGCCCGGGCAGGGTTCGGGTTGCCGCGATCAGTGTCGGCATGGGTGCCAACACGTCAACCAGCGCCAGCGTTGCCCACAATGCCAGGGCCCCGCCAAGGGCATACCAGAAATCCCGGTAGGGCCAGCCCAACAACCGGAGCAGTCCCGCAGTTATCAGGAAGCCCGGAACCAATGCCGCGGCCAGCAGCACCGCATAGACCGGCGCGAACCCAACCAGGTCCTGGCCCATGACAACGAGGCGATCCACCAGGCTGAACGAAGCCCCAAGGGCCGACAACGCCCCCAGGTTGAACTGGGTCTGCACCAGACTGCCGAGAAACGCGCCGCACACCACCGCGATGGCTCCCGCAATTACGATTTGGACACTTTTTTTCATTCCCCTGCGCTTCCCGTAGTGATGATTTTCTGACAAAGGCTCTGATAAAAAAGGAATTTTCAGAAACTTCCCGGCCATCCGATCCGTTACCTTAGCAAGCTCCAGCGGTTGAAGCACAAGCCTCTTGCCTCATACTGTTCATATAACGCAACTGACACGAGTGAACCCTATGATAGGGAACCGGGCTTCTCTTCCAGCGTGTTTCATACGCACTTTCTTCCTTGCCTGGATCTGGCTGGCAGTGATTCGCGGACTGCTGATCATTCAAAGCGGGGTACTCCCGAGCCTGCCCGGTACCCTGGGCGGCGACATTGCCGGGGCTTTTTTACTGGCCGTATTGCTGCATCTATCGGCTGGCGTTGTCCGCGCCCTGTTGATCGCCGCCCTGGGCGTCGCACTCTATGTGGCCGGCATGCACCTGACGGCCCATGGTACGCTTTTCCAGTTGGCCTCTGCCGGCAAGGGTATGGACAGCACATTTATTACCGGCAGCCTGCTTAACATCTATCTGATAACCCTCCCGGGCTACCTCACGTTGGCCTGGCTGTTGCACTGGCTGCACCGGAAATGGGTGCCAGCAACAGAACCTGCGCCCGTCCTGCTGCTCACTTCTGCCGTCCTGGTCACAGGCCTTTACACCCTGTCGTTTCCGAGCCTCACGACACCCGCTAATAACGTGGTGGCCAGCACTGTCGCCCAGGTTCCAGGTGCGTTGCTCAATCCTGTTGGCACGGCTATCGGTGATGAAGCCACTGAGCTCAGTGAGCAGCTGGACAGACGAACAAACTTTTTCCACCAACAAACCAATAACTTTCAGAATCCCGAGCCACCCAATGTTCTGTTAATCATGATCGAGGGGCTGTCCGGGGGCTACCTGCCGAAAGTCAGCCAATATCTTAACCTGCAACCGATTGTGTCTCTGAACACCCTCGAGGCCACTTTCGACGCCTTCGGCTTCAGGGTCTACAACAACGTACTGAGCATGGAGCGGCAGACGGATCGCGGCACCTTTGCCCTGGTATGCGGGCGCTATCCCGACCTACACCGGGCCTCGGAAAAGATGCTGGCCGTTGCGGAAGACAAAGCCAACCCCGACTGCCTTCCGGAGAAGCTGAAAGCTCAGGGTTACACCACGGCTTACTGGCAAGCTGCGCCGATCGAATACATGAAGAAAGACCAGTTCATGCCCCGGGCTGGCTATGAGAGCGTCACCGGTGCCGAAGCGTTCGCCCACGAACAAGAGCAGGAAGGCTGGGGGCCGCCAGACCCGATGTTCTTCCCGGACATTGCTGAACGCCTGGATGAACTGGATAGCCAACCCGGCCCCTGGTTTGTCACAACACTGAATGTCGGTACCCACCATCCGTTCAACATCGGAACAGAAGCCGAGCAGGAACTGGAAGCCGAGCAGGCCAAACAATCTCCTGATGAAGAAACAACGGGACTCCCTGCCGCCCAGGTGGCTCGCAAAAAGGCCATGGTGGTCATGGCCAACTCCCTCGAACGCTTTCTGACACAGCTTGAGCAGGAAAGACTTCTGGACAACACTCTGGTGATTGTCACATCCGATGAATCCGGCGGCTTTGTTCGCGACGACCACGAAACCCTCCCGCTGAACAGCAACCTCGGCGTGCTGGCCATACGCTCGCCGGGCCGGCCAGATCTAAGCGACTTCGCACCGGAAAACCGGATTGTTGCCCAGTTCGACATCCCGATGACCATTCTTGATGCTACGGGCCACGGCCACCTGGCCGGGAACATGCTTGGCCGAAGCCTGCTGTCTGAGCCGACGGAGCCTGCTCGCGACCTGATGCTGGCCGACACCTACACCGGCATGAAGTACTTTCTCCGGGAATCCGGCACCCTGCTCGCCTGTACCGAATTAACTACCCGCTGCAGCAACTGGGCGTTCGATCCAGACAGGCTGTTCGGAAGCCTGCAACCAACCGAGGACGAACCCTTCCTGTCCCTCGATGAGCGCCTGGCACTGCTGGAGAAAGCCACACAGCTGACCCCGGAAGGCGAATAACGTGCTACCCCTGCTCAAACACGGTCTGGCCCTGTTCCGGCACCATCATCGGTCATTGCTTGCGCTTTACCTGACCTTCACCGGCTTATCCATCGCTGTATTCACACCGTTGATTACTGCTGCGGTGTCTCTGCTCAGGCCACTGACCGGTGACGGGGCCATCACAACCGGTGGCCTGTTGGACTTTCTGGCATCGCCGGGCGGCGTGCTCTGGCTGCTGGTAACCCTGTTACTTGCAGCAATACTGATCGTCCTCCAACTGGCCGGGGTTACTTTGATCGCCGCCCAGACTGGCAATCACACATCAAGGGCAGCCATCCGTGCCTTGACGGGGATTGGCCGGCGCTTTCCGCAACTGGCTCTACTGGCCATCATTCAGACCCTGGCGCATTTGTTGATTGCCTTGCCATTTCTGGCGGCCATGGGCTTCGCCGCACATCTGTTGCTCAACAACTTCGACCCTTACCTGCTAAACCTTGAGCGGCCACCGATTCTCTGGTGGTTCCTTGGCTTTTGCCTGGTCATGCTGGGTGCCATTGTGGTGGCCAACGGCACCCTGTTTCTCCGCTGGATTCTTTCCATCCCGGCCCTGATGCTGGACCAACAAACACCAATGGCAGCCCTTCAACAGAGTGCTCGCGACACCTGCGGCACTCATCGCGAAACGGTCGGCCTCCTGTCGCTTGGTATTGTCGCGGTGCTGGCCATGCCGGCCGTGGCAGCGCTGGTGTTTGATTTGCTGGCGGCCAGTGTGTTCAGGGTTGTGCCAGCGAAAGCCAATATACTCTTGCCCGTGGTTATCCTGTTGGTGGGGAGCTACCTTCTCGTCAGTCTTGCGCTTACCTTCCTGGCCAGCTCGGCACTGGGCACCCTCATCGTCGCCCGCTACAAAGCCATACCCGGGCGCAAGCTGCAATGGCAGCAGACGTCTCCGGCCCGACAGGATGCCAAAACCGGGCGCCGGCTTTGGCTGCTCGAGGTCGTGATTATCGCGCTGGTACTGACCCAAAGCGTTCAAGTGGTCAACTCGCTGAACCAGCAAGACAAAGCGACGATAACGGCCCACCGTGGCAGCGCCTTCAAAGCTCCGGAAAATTCTCTCAGCGCCATACACCAGGCGATAGAGGACGGAGCCGACTACGTTGAAATTGATGTCCAACTGACCGCAGACGGCGTACCAGTGCTCTGGCACGACCAGGATATGACGAGGATATTCGGAAAGCCGGGACGGATTGGCGATGCCCGGTATGAAGACATCCGCCATCTGGATGCCGGCTCATGGTTTGATCATCGCTTTGCGCATGAACGCGTTGCGACACTGGAACAGGCAATCAAGGCGGTTCATGGCCGGGCCCGCCTGTTTGTTGACCTGAAGCCGAATCGTAATGAGAAGGCGCTGGCCACCGCCGTTGTTCAGACCCTGCAAAAGAACCATGCCGTGGAAGGGACCATCATTGCGGCAGCCGACTGGCCTACCCTGGAACTGGCAAAGGAACTGGAACCAGGGTTGAAAACCGCCTTGCTGGCACAGTTCGTGGTCGGGCCTTTGTGGCAGGACCGTTACGATATCCTGGCGCTGCGCCTGAATCGGGCTACCCCGGCAGCGGTCGCCAGGGCCCACAAGGCGGGCAATGAGCTGCATGTATGGACCGTCAATCAAGCATCCGATATGGCACGCTTTCTGGATATGGGCGTCGATAACATCATTACCGACCGCCCGGATGTGCTGACTGACCTGATGGCGGAGCGAGCGGCGCTCAGCGATGGTGAGCGCCTGGCACTGAAGATTCGCAACTGGCTGCGGTAGGCTGCCAGCAGGGCCTTAGCAGGTTTACTGCTCCACAAACGCCCGTTCAATAACGTAGTGACCCATATCGCCACCGCGGGCCTCGCGGAAGCCCATATGATTGAGAATGCTGCAGGTGTCCTTGAGCATGCTCGGGCTGCCGCAAATCATGAAGCGATCCTGCTCCACATCAAAATCCGGCAAACCGAGGTCGCGGGTGATCTTGCCACTTTCCATGGCGTCAGTCAGACGGCCCTGATTGCGGAAAGCCTCACGGGTGACCGTTGGATAGTACAGCAGTTTGCCATGCACCATGTCTCCGAAAAACTCGTTGTCCGGCAGGTCCTGGATATCTTGCTGGTACGCCAGTTCAGACACGTACCGTACGCCATGGGTCAGGATGACCTTGTCGTATGCCTCATACACTTCGGGGTCTTTGATGATACTCATGAACGGCGCAAGCCCGGTGCCAGTGCTGATCAGCCAGAGATTACGCCCGGGCAACAGGTTGTCCAGCACCAGAGTGCCGGTAGGCTTGCGACTGACCAGAATCTCATCTCCCACCTGGATCTTCTGCAGTCGTGACGTCAGAGGGCCGTCCGGCACTTTAATGGAGAAGAACTCCAGCTCTTCCTCATAGTTGGCGCTGGCGATACTGTAGGCCCGCATCAGCGGCTTGCCGTCTGTTTCCAGACCAATCATGACAAAGTGCCCGTTCTTGAAACGGAACCCCGGGTCCCGGCTGGTCTTGAAACTGAACAGAGTATCGTTCCAGTGGTGAACGCTGGTGACCGTTTCTTTCATCAGATTACTCATGGCAGCCTCGTTGTTGCGACTTCAAACAGGTTATATGGGAATTCAATGAGTAAAGTTTAACCCGGCAGCTTAAATCGACAAAACAGGCAATACCCATATATGTGTTCGGTTTTTTGGATATAGTTTGATGACAAACTGATCGGGGTCATGGTCCTCAGCTTACTCCTGAACTAGCCTGAAAGAAATTGGTCACAGAACAAACAACCACCAGGGAGAACACCATGCTCGATCACCTGATTCTGACCGTGGATTATACCAGGGAGTGGGAACAAGCGATGGAACAGCTGCCGGCCTTGCTGAAACTCCTGGGCACCCGAAAGATTACGCTCACCTATGTCCTGCAGACCCATAAACGACTGCATCCGGACGACACCGAGGGCTCGGCTACAGAGCGGTTACGGAGGATCGGGGAACACCTCAAGAGCAGCCCGGGCATAGAAACCGCCATTCACGTTGCGGAGGGCTTTGTTGCCCAGGAAGTCCTGGCGCTGGCCAGGAAACTCAGCGCCGATGGTGTGGTGGCATGCAACCGCAGCCATCGGGCAGCCAAGGAACTGTTCTTCGGAAACACCGCCCTTAACCTCGCCCGAATGACCAAAGTTCCGCTATTGATCATTCCGGTCCAGGACGAGCCACCGGCGGCCGAAGAGGAGATTTTGCTGGCCACCGATGGATCAAAGGCGTCGTTCAATGCCCAGGCAGTCTTTGAAAAGCTCATGGCCAACCAGCGCACCGGGCGCGTGGTATGGGCACATTCTGAGGAGCCGGAACAATCTGATGAAGCCACGGAACAGCGGATCAATGAACTGGCAGAGCGGCACCCCAACGTACATCGGAATATCCTGACCGGCCGGCCGGTGGACCAGATTCTGCAAACCATCCATGACACCCGCCCGCTGTTGACCATTATGGGCAAACGGGGCTCAACACCCATTCAGGAGATCATGATCGGCAGTACCACGGAGCATGTGGCAGCCGGCAGCCCCTACCCGGTACTGATGATCCCCTGAACCGGCCATCATGGTTGTGTTGGCGGCAGTGACCGGCTAACGTATCGATCAGACAGGACATTTTCTTTCATCTATCCGGCCTGATCGATTATGAAGTACAGCTTCCGCCAACTCGAGGTCTTCCTCGCCGCCGCCCATTTCCAGAACATCACCCGGGCGGCGGAGTCCCTTGCCATGTCGCAATCCGCGGCCAGCAGCGCCCTCAAGGAGCTGGAATCCCAGTTTGATATCCAGCTTTTTGACCGGGTGGGCAAACGTCTGCAATTGAACGAGCTGGGCCGGCTGTATCGGCCGAAAGCCGAAGCCCTGCTGGCTCAGGCAAGGGAACTGGAACAGGCCTTCAGCAAACACACCGAGGTCGGCGCTTTGAAAGTGGGTGCCACACTCACTATCGGCAATTACCTGGCGGTAGGCGTGATGGCCGAGTACATGAGCTCGCCAAACCACCCGAAAGTCTCTCTGGAAGTTGCCAACACCAGCACCATTGCAAGACGGGTTCGGGACTTTGAACTCGACATCGGTTTGATCGAGGGCGAACTGCAGGCGTCAGAACTGGAAGTGATTCCCTGGCGTGAGGACCGGCTGGTGGCCTTCTGTTCCCCTGACCACCCGCTGGCCGGAAAGGGCGAACTGACCGACGACGATCTGCGCGCCGCCACCTGGATTCTCCGGGAACAGGGCTCCGGCACCCGCCAGAGCTTCGAACGGGGCATGCACGGGCTACTGCCAGACCTGAACGTGCTACTGGAACTGGAACACACCGAGGCCATCAAGCGCGCAGTAGAAGCCAACCTGGGCATCGGCTGCCTGTCAGAGGTGGTCCTGGCCGACGCCTTCAAACGCGGCAGCCTGGTGCCCCTGGCCATCCCTCACCGCCAGTTCGACCGGCACTTCTACTTCATCCTGCACAAGCAGAAATACCGTAGTGCGGGGATTGATCGATGGATGACTCTATGCAGAGAGCTTTAAAAACTTTTAAGCCACGGACACTCACGGAAGAACACTGACAACAACAATGTTGTTTACTCTTTTGTCCGTGAGCGTCTGTGAGTGTCCGTGGCAAAGAGTCAGTAAGCGAGAGGCCCACTGTGAAACCGGAACTCCGAATCCGGCTCTTCAATCAGCTTTTGTTCAGTGGCCATAAACTCCGCGACCCGCTCATCAACCGGCCCGCCGTTGGCCTGCTGCGCCAGCGCCAGATAGTCCTGGTAATGCCGCGCTTCGGATTTCAACAAACTGTTGTAAAACTCGGCCAGCTTGTCATCAAGGTGCGGTGCCAGGGCGGCAAAACGCTCGCACGACCTCGCCTCGATGATGGCGCCAACAATCAACACATCCACCAACCGGCCAGGGTCGTCCTTGCGAACGGCTTCACGCAGGCCTGCAGCGTAACGGGCTGGTGACAGATGCGAATAGACCACGCCCCGCTTCTTCATGATCGCCAGCACCTGCTCAAAATGCCGTAACTCCTCCCGTGCGAGGCGGGACATTTTGTTGAGCAGCTCGGTGTTATCCACATAGCGGTACATCAGGCTCAGCGCCGTGGAGGCCGCTTTCTTCTCACAGTGGGCGTGGTCAATCAGCATTACATCCTGGTTGGCCAGCGCATTCTCAATCCACTGTTCCGGCGTGCGGCAGGGCAAAAATTCGTGTATCTCTTTCAGGGCGTCGTTCATGGCTTCAGCAGCAGTCTGATTCATCAAGCGCGGCAGTATAGCGCAGCTGGCAGATCTCTCCGACCTCTGTCCAACTTAACTTTATAAGGGGTTTCCTATAGAATGCAGCGCCAGATCAAGGAGTCTCTGAATAAATCCTGAAACCCCATCGGTGATTTGAGGCGTTATTCAGAGGCTCCTGCGGCCTTTTCGCCAAAAAACCTCCCGCCAGGCAAGCTTGCCTCCGGCGCGGGACATTCCAACTGATGAGGGTCCATATCGTGTTAGAAGCCTACCGTGAACACGTTGCCGAACGTGAAGCCCTGGGTATCCCACCCAAGCCCCTGAACCCCGAGCAGACTGCTGGTCTGATCGAGCTGCTGAAAAACCCGCCGGCCGGCGAAGAAGCCACCCTGGTTGACCTGTTGGAAAACCGCGTACCACCGGGCGTGGACGAAGCCGCTTACGTCAAAGCTGCGTTCCTGACCGCGATTGTTAAGGGTGAAGCAACGTCTCCCCTGATCGACAAAAAGAAAGCCGTCCAGCTGCTGGGCATGATGCAGGGCGGCTACAACATCGCCACTCTGGTTGACCTGCTGGACGATAGCGAACTGGCCGAACTGGCTGGCGAACAGCTTAAGCACACCCTGCTGATGTTCGACGCCTTCAACGACGTTAAAGAAAAGATGGACGCCGGCAACGTCGTGGCCAAGGCTGTGGTTGAGTCCTGGGCCAACGCCGAGTGGTTCACCAAGAAGAACAAGGTTCCCGAAAGCACCAAGATGGTGGTGTTCAAGGTGACTGGCGAAACCAACACCGACGACCTGTCTCCGGCTCCGGATGCCTGGTCCCGTCCGGACATCCCGCTGCACGCCCGCGCCGCTTACAAGATGGAGCGCGACGGCCTGAAGCCGGAAGAGCCCGGCGTAACCGGCCCGATGAGCCAGATCGACGAAATCAAATCCCGCGGCCTGCCGGTTGCCTTCGTCGGTGACGTAGTCGGTACCGGTTCTTCCCGTAAGTCTGCCACCAACTCCGTACTGTGGTTCTTCGGCGAAGACATCCCCGGTGTACCGAACAAGCGTGCTGGCGGTGTGTGTATCGGTAACAAGGTTGCCCCGATCTTCTTCAACACCATGGAAGACGCTGGCGCCCTGGTATTCGAAGCACCGGTCGACAACATGAACATGGGCGACGTGATTGAAATCCGCCCATACGAAGGCAAGATCCTGAACGAAGCCGGCGAAACCATCTCCGAGTTCAAGTTCAAGTCTGACGTGATCCTGGACGAAGTTCAGGCTGGCGGCCGTATCCCGCTGATCATCGGCCGTGGCCTGACCGCCAAGGCCCGTACCGCACTGGGCATGGGCCCGACAGACCTGTTCCGCCTGCCGAAAGATCCAGAAGCCGGCACCAAGGGCTTCACCCTGGGCCAGAAGATGGTCGGCAAGGCCTGCGGTCTGGATGAAGGCCAGGGCGTGCGCCCGGGCACCTACTGTGAGCCACACATGACCACCGTAGGCTCCCAGGACACCACTGGCCCGATGACCCGTGACGAGCTGAAAGACCTGGCATGCCTGGGCTTCCAGGCTGACCTGGTGATGCAGTCGTTCTGTCACACCGCCGCTTATCCGAAGCCGGTAGACGTAGAAATGCAGCACACCATGCCGGACTTCATCCGCACCCGTGGCGGTGTATCCCTGCGTCCGGGCGACGGTATCATCCACTCCTGGCTGAACCGCATGCTGCTGCCCGACACCGTAGGTACTGGCGGTGACTCCCACACCCGTTTCCCGATGGGCATCTCCTTCCCGGCCGGTTCTGGCCTGGTTGCGTTTGCTGCTGCCACCGGCGTTATGCCGCTGGATATGCCGGAATCGGTTCTGGTTCGCTTCAAAGGCGAAATGCAGCCGGGCATCACCCTGCGTGACCTGGTACACGCCATTCCGCTGTACGGCATCAAGCAAGGCATGCTGACTGTTGAGAAGAAGGGCAAGATCAACGAATTCTCCGGTCGTATCCTGGAAATCGAAGGTCTGGAGCACCTGACCGTTGAGCAGGCGTTCGAACTGTCTGACGCTTCCGCTGAGCGCTCTGCAGCCGGTTGTACCATCAACCTGTCTGAAGAGTCTGTTGCCGAGTACCTGCGCTCCAACATCACCATGCTGCGCTGGATGATTGCCGAAGGTTACGGCGATCCGCGCACCCTGGAGCGTCGTGCCCAGCAGATGGAAGAATGGCTGGCCAATCCGAAGCTGATGCGTGCTGACAAAGACGCCGAATACGCTCACGTGGTTGAGATCGATCTGGCCGACATCAAAGAGCCGATCGTTTGCTGCCCGAACGATCCGGACGATGCCAAGTTCCTGTCTGAAGTGGCTGGCGACAAGGTAGACGAAGTGTTCATCGGCTCCTGCATGACCAACATCGGTCACTTCCGTGCCGCCGGCAAACTGCTTGAGCAGCACAAAGGCCCCCTGAGCACCCGTCTGTGGATGTCTCCGCCCACCAAGATGGATCAGGCCCAGTTGATGGAGGAAGGCTACTTCAACACTTACGGCACTGCCGGTGTTCGCACCGAAATGCCGGGCTGCTCCCTGTGCATGGGTAACCAGGCACGTGTAGCGCCGAAGTCGACTGTTCTGTCCACCTCTACCCGTAACTTCCCGAACCGCCTGGGTGATGGTGCCAACGTGTACCTGACCTCTGCGGAACTGGCAGCTGTGGGCGCGGTACTGGGCAAACTCCCGACTCCGGCGGAGTACATGGAGTACGCCAAGGACCTGAACAGCATGTCCAAAGAGATCTACAAGTATCTCAACTTCGACCAGATGGACGAGTACACCAAGAAGGCGTCTGAGGCTTCTGTAGCCTGAGACCTTCTGAGGTAGCTTACCTCTGATCTGAAAACGCCAGCCTTAGGGCTGGCGTTTTTTTATGTCTCTCGTTTGGAATTGGCTGCCTCTGGGGTTCAGGTTTCGGAGTGAGCTGGCCCCGAGGTGGGGGAGTCTTTTCTTCCGGGAAAAACAACTCGCTTCGCTCAGACACCTTTTCCCTGCAGAAAAGACTCCCCCACCCCGCCGCCAGCGCTGAACCATGCGCAGTTTTCAGGTACAAAAAAAGGGCTCCCCGCAGGGAGCCCTTATCAGATCACTGAATAGTATCAGTGACTGCTGTTACCGCTCGATATGCTGGTACTCGCCAGCATCGTTGGTCGCCATGCTGACGACAACGATGGCAATGAAGGCAGCAATGAAGCCAGGAATGATTTCATACACGCCTGGGCCTCCCATGAAGCTGCCGTTCCAGCCCATGGAAATCCATACCATCACCGTACCGGCACCCACGATCAGGCCAGCCAAGGCACCAGCACCGTTGGTGCGGGACCACATCAGGCCGAGGATGATCAGCGGGCCAAAGGCAGCGCCGAAGCCGGCCCAGGCGTTACTGACCAGGGCCAGAACTTGCGAGTTCGGATCAGAAGCAATCACCGCAGCGACCAGACCAACGGCCACAACACACGCCCGGCCGATGTTCACACACTCCTTGTCGGAAGCTTCTTTACGCAGGAACAGGCGATAGAAATCTTCGGTCAGGGATGAAGAAGCTACCAGCAGCTGACTGGAAATGGTACTCATTACCGCTGCCAGCAGGGCTGCATACAGGAAGCCGGTGATCAGCGGATGGAACAGCAGGTCAGCCAGGATGATGAAGATGGTTTCCGGGTCAGCCACGTCCATGCCGTTACGGATGGCATAGGCACGACCGAAAACGCCCAGGGAGATGGCGCCGATCAGGGAGATGGCCATCCAGGACATGCCGATGTTACGGGCCACAGACACTTCATGTACCGTGCGGATGGCCATGAAACGCACAATGATGTGCGGTTGGCCGAAGTAGCCCAGACCCCAGGCGACCGCTGACAGCCAGCCAACCAAGGTCAGCCCCTCGGTCCAGGACAGCAGGGTTGGATCAACACTGTTCAGGGTTTCAGATGCCTGGCCGAGGCCGCCACCACCTTCGCCGAACAACACCACCGCGGGCATGATCACCAGGGCCAGCATCATGATGCAACCCTGCACAAAGTCGGTCATGCTTACAGCCAGGAAGCCGCCAACCACGGTGTACGCCAGAACCACACCCAACGTGATCACGATTCCCACGCCGTAGTCGCTCAACCCGCCGAAATTAAAGATGCCCGCAAAAGCACTTTCGAACAGCTTACCGCCGGCAACCAAGCCGGAGGAGGTGTAAACCGCGAAGAAAACAACAATAACAATCGCCGATACCGTGCGCAGAGGCAGCGCCTTGGTCGGGAAACGGTTTGCCAGGAAAGCAGGTATGGTGAGGGCATTGCCGTAATGTACGGTTTGCTCACGCAGCCTGGGCGCAACAATCACCCAGTTGATGAACGCCCCCACAAACAGGCCGATACCGATCCAGGCACTCGCCAGGCCGGTTACATACAGCGCACCGGGCAGGCCCAGAAGCAGCCAGCCGCTCATGTCCGAAGCACCAGCCGACAAGGCCGCTACTTTCGGGCTGAGCCCACGCCCACCCAACATATAATCTTCAGCTGTCGCCGAGGCTTTCCGCATGGCATAGATGCCAATGCCGATCATAATCGCAAAATACGCAAATAGACTGATCCAAACGCCAATAGCCATAAGGCTCCTCCGGTTTATTGAGTCGGACTGAGTCCGCTCTTAAGGCACAGATCCCACATCACTGTTGGTTGACTGGCCGTTGTTCTTGTTTACCCAAAATCCATCCGAATTGGAGCGAGGCAAGCCCCCGCACAGCCACTCCTTCACTATAGTTATTATTCACACCTTTACGACCAGGATTGCCGAGCAAAAAGTGCGATTCTACAGATGCATTAAGTTAGTATTACTACGGACCTACGGCTTACAAAATCCTACGATTCTTTTGCATAATCCTACGGGACTACCGAATATACCGCCCAGTTCAGGCAACACTTTCATTAATCTGCAATCTGGAGGGTGTTGTGCCCTTGTATTTGCGCAACGCATTGGTCAAGGCACTCTGGGAGGAGAACCCGGTTCGGTAGCTTATTTCCGACACCGAGAGAGACGATGATGCGAGCAGGTGAGCGGCCTGCTCAAGGCGGGTCTGCAGCAGAAACTGATGAGGGGTTATGCCCGCCAACTCCCGAAAAACCTCATGGAATCGGCTGACACTGAGGCACGCCTCACTGGCCATTTCCTCGACAGTAATTTTTCGATGCAGGTTGGCCAGGATATAACGTCGGATCACCTCAGGGCTGATGCTTGCCCGGCTGGAAGACTGGACCTGACGGTCCACAATGCGGTCAGCCATGCAGTAAAGAATACTCGAAGCCAGATGCTGCTGCAGGGTGAGGTTGTCTGGCGCGCGGTCAAATTCACCGGCGGTAAACTGAACCAGTCCCTGTAGCCGGCTGTCCATCTGCAGGGTGCGCGGCTTCTCGAAAAACCGCATCATCCGTTCGTAATCCGCATGGGCCGGCGTATTGATAGCAGGGGTGAGCGGGTCAAGATTGATCACCAGAACGTGGTTCTGATCATCGCCACTGTAATCGTGGCTTGCCTCAGTGGGCACAACACAGGCTTTCCAGGTATCCAGGTGAGCCCCGGTGCCACCGACACTCAACTCAGCCTCTCCCCTCACCCCGATGACAATCTGGTGGTGTTCGTGCCGATGCTGGTGAGCGGCGATGGGAAGCTTGAGAAGTTTTGCGTTGAGCATTAATGCTGCCGGCCGTTAACTGAGAATGTACATCAATTAAAGCAGAACATTACAAAAAGTGCACGAAATCGACACAACTATGGCCGTACTTCGGCTAATCAGGCGGATTCAGCCATTTTAACCAGGGCAGCCAACAACGCCGACACACTGGCCGACACCTGCTCCAGCGGCAGTGCTGCGTTAACCACATGGTAGTTGCCAGGCATCGCCGTAGCCCGCGCCAGGTAGGTATCGCGAATGCGCTGGAAAAAGGCCAGGGTTTCCTGCTCAAATCGGTCTAGCTCTCCCCGCTTTTTCGCCCGGGCCATACCGGTTTCCACGGGTGCATCCAGCAGGATGACATGGTCTGGCCGTACCTCACCCTGAACCAGGGTTTCCAGCAACGCGATACGCTCGGCGGGCACCCCCCGGCCGCCGCCCTGATAGGCAAAGGTGGCATCGGTGAAGCGGTCGCAAAGCACCCACTGCCCCTTGTCGAGTGCCGGAAGAATCCGGTTATACAGGTGCTGGGCCCTCGCTGCGAACATCAACAGCAATTCTGTGGTTTCATGAACCGGCTCTTCCCGGGGCGACAACAACAACTCCCGAATGTTTTCCGCCATAGGCGTGCCACCAGGTTCACGAGTGACGATAAAATCAACGCCGAGGTCCTTGAGGGTGTTCGCAGCGTTTTCCAGCTGTGTGGATTTACCAACGCCCTCGGTACCTTCGAAGGTAATAAAACGGCCTCTGTTGTGCATCATTCTTCCCGGCTGTTGTTCAGGGTTCCCGGTGCCGGAAACGAGCGATAGCCCTCACGGCGATTCAACTGATACTCCCTGACCGCTTTCTGGTGCTCCGCCAGGGTTCGGGAGAACTTGTGGCTACCATCACCACGAGCAACAAAGTAGAGGGTATCGCCGTCCTCCGGGTGCAAAGCGGCGTGCACAGAGTCCCGCCCGGGCAGCGCAATCGGTGTGGGCGGAAGACCGTTAATTCGATAGGTGTTATAAGGGGTGTAGGTCTGAAGGTCGCTGCGGCGGATACGACCCTGGTACTGATCCCCCATACCGTAGATAACGGTGGGATCAGTCTGCAGCCGCATGCCTTTGTGCAGTCGCCGCACAAACACGCCCGCCACTTCCCCACGCTCCCAGGGCACACCGGTTTCACGCTCTACAATAGAAGCCATGATCAAGGCTTCATATGGGGTATCGTAGGGCAAGCCTTCCGCCCGGTTCTGCCATTCGTCCTCAAGCACGCTCACCATACGGTTGTGGGCACGCTTGAGAACGTCCAGATCAGACTCACTGGAGCTGAACATGTAGGTATCTGGAAAAAACCAACCTTCAGGATGCTGGCCTTCCGCGCCAACCGCCGCCATGATCTGTTCATCAGTCCAGTCACTGGTGACCTTTTTGAGGCGTTCAGAACGCGCCAGCGCAGCACGCATGTCGCGGAACGTCCAGCCTTCGATAAACTGGACTGACCAAAACTTTACCTTACCTTCGACCATGGCGTCTACCATGGCAACTGGTGTCATGCCGGGTAAGAATTCATAGTCACCCGCCTTGATCCTGGTCTGGTCCGGATAGAGGCGGCCATAGAGCCTGAGCCAGAGCGCATCCGACACATAGCCTTCATTCTCCAGCTGCCGTGCCACCCGGCTGAACCCTGTGCCTGCCGGCACGTTAAACAGCACCGGTTCGTCCAGTGCGACGGGTTTCTTCAGGGCTTGCAAACCCTGCCAGGCCCACAATCCACCGCCGGCAGCAGCGAGCACGAATACAGCAACAACAACGATCAGTAACTTCTTGAACACGCGAATCAATCCAGTCTTGCCGGTGAACCGACGATTGTCGCAAGTCGCTGGTCAACAGGCAAATCGTGCCCGGCCAGATTGCGAACCGGCACCACCCCGACAACACTGTTGCTGAGCCAAAGCCCCTGACAGCTGCCACCCAACAGTGTATCGAGCGTCAGCGGCATCTCCCGGAATTCGTGGCCGGCAATTCTCAGCCGGTCAAGCACGTAACGACGCATCACACCGGCAACCGCCAGGGTTGAGGCAGGCGGTGTCAGCCATACGTCTTCAAACAGCATGAACAGATTGGTCCGGGTGCCTTCCACCACATGACCATCACGATTGCTCATCAGCACTTCAAAGACATCCCCTTGAAGCTCCCTGGCCGCCATCACCTGCTCAAGTCGGTTCAACGACTTGATCCCGGCCAGAAGCGGGTTCACTGTCAGCGGAACACGGGAGAAATCGGCCACCACACCTTCCGGCCCGGGAACACTGGGGAAAGCGGAATGGGACACAATGAGAGACGGCTTCATGCGCGGCTCCGGGCGGTAGCCCCGCCCACCCGAACCACGGGTCAGGGTCAGTTTGAGCACCCAGTTCAAGGACGGATACAGGCCGGAATACCGTTCCAGAGCGCGGGTGCAGGCTGCTTCAAGTTCCGGGCGCGCCACCGGGATGGCAAGCCGGCCGGCATCCCGGACCAACCGGTCAAGATGATAACCCAACAGGCTGGCCCTACCGCCCATGATGGCAATGGTCTCGAACAGACCATCGCCATAGGCAAGGCCCCGGTCTCCCGGTGGAACACCACCGTCTTCGGCCCAATACAGATCAAACACGGTAGGGTCAGTCTTCGTAACGACTTACAATCAGCGTACCGTTGGTGCCGCCAAAACCGAACGAATTCGACAGAGCAATCCGGACGTCCGCCTCTCGGCTCTTGTGCGGCACCAAGTCCAGATCACAGCCCTCGTCTGGCTCGTCCAGATTGATGGTCGGCGGCAAAACCCCGTCGCGCACGGCCAGTATCGAGAAAATCGCTTCGACAGCGCCAGCGGCCCCCAGCAAATGGCCGGTCATGGACTTGGTGCTGCTCATAGCAAGCTTGTGTGCGTGCGCACCAAACACCGCCTTGACCGCAGCCACTTCCGCTACATCCCCGACCTGGGTGGAGGTGCCGTGGGCATTGATGTAGTCAACCTGCTCAGGTTGCAGACCCGCGTCACGGATAGCGTTGACCATGGAGCGGCCGGCACCCTCGCCACTGGCGGGTGGCGCCGTGATGTGATGAGCATCATCGCTCATGCCAAAACCGATCACCTCGCCATAGATGGTGGCTCCGCGAGCCCGAGCATGATCCAGCTCTTCCAGCACGACCACCCCGGCACCGTCACTCAATACGAAACCGTCACGGCCTTTATCCCAGGGACGGCTGGCTTTTTCCGGCTCATCGTTACGGGTCGATAAAGCACGGGCCGACGAAAAGGCCGCCACGCCAGAGCGGGTTGTCGCCATTTCCGAGCCACCAGCCAGCATGACATCCGCATCGCCATAGGCGATGGTTCGGGCAGCGTAGCCAATATTATGGGTACCTGTGGTGCAGGCGGTGACAATGGCAATATTCGGCCCCTTGTACCCAAAGCGAATGGCAGCATTACCAGAGATCATGTTGATGACCGAGGCGGGCACAAAAAACGGAGACACCTTACGGGGGCCCGATTTCTCCATCTGGATCACGTTCTTCTCGATGTACTCCAGGCCACCGATGCCGGATCCGATGGCAATACCAACCCGTTCCTTGTCGAGATCGCCAAACTGCTCCAGGCCACTGTCGTCCACCGCCTGCTGGGCAGCAATGAGTCCGTAGTGGATAAAGGCATCCAGTTTGCGCGCTTCCTTGCTGGACAGATAGGGTTCAATATCAAGATCCTTTATTGCCCCTCCAATCCGGGTGCCGTAGTCAGTTGCATCAAACCGATCAATCAGCCCGATACCGCTGCGCCCTGCCCGGATGGCCGCCCATGACGACTGTACATCATTCCCCACCGGAGAAAGCATTCCCATGCCCGTGACAACAACCCGTCGTTTACTCATAACCCTGTTCACCCGATTATTCCGTGTAACATCGAAACACTGAGACTTTCGTTCCACCAATAAAAAAGCCGTCCTTCATCAACCCCAAAGGACGGCTTTAGCCTGGCTATCTGATCAGCAGAGTATCAGGTGTGCGCGACGATGTAGTCGATCGCGTCCTGAACCGTGCCCAGCTTTTCGGCCTCTTCATCAGGAATTTCAGTCTCGAATTCCTCTTCCAGGGCCATAACCAGCTCAACAGTGTCCAGTGAGTCAGCGCCAAGATCCTCTACAAAAGAAGATGTGTTCTGAACCTCGGACTCTTTCACGCCCAGCTGTTCACAAACAATCTTCTTAACGCGCTCTTCAACTGTACTCATAATGTCCTCACTTTATGTGTCAACCAAGCAACTCTATGGCTGCCAGTTTAGTTTAAACCCTACCTGCAAACAAGCAGGGATTCTGTCAAACATGTTGTGCGACAAGGGGTTGCACACCAGCCCGCAACGGGCTTAACCCATGTACATGCCGCCATTCACATGAATGGTTTCTCCGGTAACGTAAGCAGCGCCTTCCGATGCCAGAAACGCCACCACCGAGGCAACCTCCTCCGGTGACCCGAGGCGACCAGCCGGTATGATTTCCAGCATAGCCTCACGCTGCTTATCGTCCAGTTTTTTGGTCATATCCGTGTCAATAAAACCGGGTGCCACGCAATTGGCGGTAATGCCACGGTTAGACATCTCTTTCGCCAGGCTACGAGTGAAACCCTCCACTCCGGCCTTGGCTGCACAATAATTACCCTGCCCGGGGTTGCCCATACCGGCGACCACCGAACTGATGTTGATAATCCGACCCCAACGGGCCTTGGCCATGCCGCGAAGCACCGCCTTACTGGTGCGATACACACTGGAAAGGTTGGTTTCCAGCACGGCAGCCCAGTCATCGTCTTTCAGACGCATCAGCAGGTTATCACGGGTGATACCGGCATTGTTGACCAGGATCGCAGGCGCACCGGATTGTTCAGTCAGCTGCTTCAGGCCCGCTTCAATACTTTCCGGTTCGGCCACGTTCATCACGATGCCATAACCCTGGTAGCCGGCTTCTTTCAGTCCGCTGGTGATGGCTTCTGCGCCGGCTTCGCTGGTCGCGGTACCAATGACTTCTGCACCCTGGCGGGCCAGCTCGTGGGCAATGGCTTTCCCAATACCACGGCTTGCGCCGGTAACCAGCGCAACCTTGCCTTCCAAAGACATAAACAACTCCGTTTATCAGGACTGGCCGAATGCCGCCAGGGCGCCGGCCAGAGAATCGGGATCTTCAATACCGTGCACCGGCAAACCGCGCTCAATCCGCTTAATCAAGCCTGCAAGCACTTTACCAGCACCGCACTCTACCGCAACCGTCACTCCCTCAGCGCTCAGCGTACGAACGGAGTCCGTCCACAACACAGGAGAGTATAGCTGCTTCAGCAGATTGCTCTTGAGCGTGTCTGCCTCTTTGACAACCGTAGCATTCACATTCTGGACCACCGGGATGACAGCATCGTTAAACCGGACATCTTCCAGTGCTTCGGCCAACTGTTCGGCAGCACCTTTCATCAGGGCACAATGGGACGGCACACTCACCGGCAGCGGCATCGCTTTACGCGCCCCGCGGCCCTTACAGACTTCAATAGCCCGCTCAACGGCTGCGGCGGAGCCGGCAATAACCACCTGCCCCGGGGCGTTAAAGTTCACCGCAGCCACTACATCGCCCTGGGCCGCCTCTTCACAGGCCGCAACAACGTCTGCGTCCTCGAGCCCCAGAATGGCAGCCATGCGACCTTCACCGGCAGGGACAGCATCCTGCATAAGTTCGCCACGAAGCTGAACCAGTTTGACTGCTTCAATGAAGTCCAGACTTTCCGCGGCCACCAGCGCGCTGTACTCGCCCAGACTATGACCCGCGACGAAATCAGGACGTGGCCCATCCGAGACACACCACTGGCGCCACAGGGCAACACTGGCGGTTAACAGGGCCGGCTGGGTAACCATGGTCTGATTCAGCTCTTCAGCAGGACCGTGCTGGCATAGGTGCCAGAGATCGTAGCCAAGAACGTTAGACGCCTCATCGAAGGTTTCGCTGATCATTGGCCACGCCTCGGCAGCATCCTTAAGCATGCCGACCGATTGGGAGCCTTGTCCGGGGAAAATAAACGCTGATTTCATAAGCGGAATCTTATCGTCATTGATGGGTTACTGGAGATTAGCCAATAGTACAATTCAAGCCAATTATCCGCGATTAACCCTGAAAATGCGGGTCTACTTTAGTCGGGACCCGACCGGGACAGGCATCATAACATCAGATCATCGAGTCTTTCGTTGATCCTTCGTGGCACTTCGAGCTCTACTTCCCGAACGGCCTGGCGAATAGCGGCCAGCATGGCTCGCTCGTTGGCATTGCCATGACTTTTAATGACCACACCCTGGAGCCCAAGCAGGCTCGCACCGTTATGACGGGACGGGTCCATCAACTGAAGGAGGCGGCCGATAATCGGTTTTGCCAACCAGCCCACAAAGCGACCATAAATCGAGCGGGTAAATGCCTGCTCAAGAAGCTCTATCAACAACCCGGCGACACCTTCGCCGGTTTTCAATGCAATGTTGCCGACAAAACCGTCACAGACTACTACGTCGGCCACATCCCGAAACAGGTCACTGCCCTCGACATAACCAATGTAATTGATAGTGTCGCATTGGGCTAACATATGAGAGGCAAGGCGAACCTGCTCGTTGCCCTTGATCTCTTCCTCGCCAACATTAAGCAAAGCAACACGAGGCTCAGGCTGAGCACAAATGGCCGAGGCCATGAGCGACCCCATCAGCGCATACTGATACAGGTTCTCCGCCGTGGAATCGACATTCGCACCGAGATCCAGAACGTGGCAACGGCCACGGAGGGAAGGAATAAGCTTGGCAATGGCCGGCCGCTCAATACCGGGATACATGCGGATAATCGACCGGCCGAACGCCATCAGGGCGCCGGTATTGCCAGCACTGACACACCCCTGGGCCTCGCCGTCCCGGACAAGTCCGAGCGCAATGGCCATGGAGGAGTTTTTCTTATGACGAATGGCATGGGAAGGGCGCTCGTTCATGCGCACCACGTCCGCCGCCTCAACGATGCGGATCCGTTCGTGCCCATCAATCAACAAGGCCTCGAGCTCGCTCCGGATTCCCACCAGAACAAGACTCAAGGCCTCATTTTCACGCACTGCTTCCAGCGAAGCATGAACCACCACCTCGGCGCCACGATCACCGCTCATGGCGTCGATAGCAATGGTGACCGGTTTACTCACCGCTCGTCCATGCGTCACGGGTCAGAAGGGTATCCCGACGATCTTACTCGTCGCGAGCCTCAACAACCTGCTTTCCGCGGTAAAAACCGTCCGGAGAGACGTGGTGACGACGATGAACTTCGCCGGTGGTTGCGTCTGTGGACAGAGCGGCGGCGCTCAGTGCGTCGTGCGAACGGCGCATGCCACGCTTGGAACGGGTCTTGCGATTTTGCTGTACAGCCATGGTTATGCTCCTGACCTATTTACGAAAACGTTAATGCTTTGTCGTCTTGAGACCCGCCAGCACACTGAACGGGTTGTCTTCTCTTTTCTTTACCTCTGGCTCACTGGCAGCCTTTGATGGCTCCAGTGCCTCCAGGTCTTCCTTTGCCGGGCATTCTTCCCTCTCATGAAGAGGAAAGGGTGGTAATACCAGCAATAGCTCGTCTTCCACCATGGCCCACAAGTCTGCACTGAAATCCTCAAACAGGAACGGTTCCAGTGCTTTCGGCAATCGCTGGGCCTGCTCATCGTTGATGACCAACCCGAGATCAAAACGGGATTCCAGTGTCGTTTGCATATCACTCATGCAACGCTGGCATTCCAGTGTGACCGGTGCAGACAACTCACCTGACACAACCCTTCGGCGCTCACTATCCTGATAAAAGGACAGCTTAACATGGCATTCACTGCCATCCTGCAAGCCAGGAACTGCTTCTCGAAAACGAGCGAGACCCTTGAGTGGAACTACCCCCTCAAGTGTTCTGTTCTGCTCAGCCAACCGGATAGGGTCAACGGATTTCGGCAATTCGGCGATCGGCGCTTTAGACATAGGCGCGCAATTTTAGGGGCGCGACCCGCCTCTGTCAAAGACTTAATCCACTTTCTGCCAGGGGTTCCGCTCCGTGTAGGGGTATTTTACGATATGGACCGGCAAACCTGACCAGATCCATCCACCCACCACCTCTACAAGGCAACCATGACCTCATCCGGCCTTTTGCTAGCGTCATCATCCCCTTACCGCAAACGCCTGCTCGAACAGCTCGGCCTGCCCTTTGAGACAGCCAGCCCAAATATCGACGAATCGCCGCTACAAGGCGAACTACCGGATGCTTTGGCGGTTCGACTGGCCACCCAGAAAGCCCAGGCGCTTGCACCGGAGCACCCAGGAAAACTCATCATCGGCTCGGACCAGGTCGCCGCCCTGCCGAACGGTACACTGTTAAGCAAACCAGGCAGCTATGAGCAGGCGCTTGAACAACTCAGCCAGAGCAGCGGGAAAAGCGTGCACTTCCTCACCGGCCTGGCGGTGCTCGACACCCGGACAGGCGCTCTCGAACACTGCTGCGAAACCTTTATTGCACATTTCCGCGACCTTACCAGGGAGGAAATCAGCAATTACCTGCGCAGAGAGCAACCCTATGACTGCGCCGGCAGCTTTAAAATGGAGGGATTGGGCATAACCCTGTTCAAGGGATTGGAAGGGCGAGATCCCAACAGCCTGATTGGATTGCCACTGATTGCCCTGAACGAGATTCTGATCCGGCTCGGTAACAACCCGCTGCTACACCCCGAACCATTATCCGGGGTGTAGCAGAAGATCAACGCAATTCGAGGCGCGATTCCAACATACGGGTAGCGACACCCTCGCCGACCGAGACGCCCAACTGGTCCACAAGCTCGCGGAAGGGCGAGCGACGGCGACTGTAGTCCACCAAGTTCTCCTCACCCACCAACTGACGGGCCACCCAGGAGGTGCTGCCCAGCCCGTCCACCAGCCCCAGTTCAACAGCCTGCTCGCCACTCCACACCAGACCACTGAACAACCGCTCGTCGTCTGCCAGGCGATCACCCCTGCCCTCTTTTACGGCACTAATGAACTGCTGGTGAGTGTTTTCCAGCACGCTCTGCCAGAACGCAACATCCTCATCGCGCTCTGGCGAGAACGGGTCAAGGAAAGCTTTGCTCTCGCCGGCGGTATAGAGGCGGCGATCCACACCGATTTTGTCCAGCATTTCACTGAACCCGAATCCGCCGGCAATTACGCCGATCGATCCCACCAGACTGGCACGGTTGGCGTAGATTTCATCAGCCGCCGCCGCGATGTAATAGGCTCCCGAGGCTCCGATGTCCGAAATGACGGCATATACCTTTTTATCCGGATACTCTTCCCGCAGGCGCTTGATTTCATCGTAGACGTAGCCTGCCTGCACCGGGCTGCCGCCGGGACTATTGATCCTTAACACCACCGCCTTTGAGCGCTCAGCCTCAAAGGCATTGCGCAGCGATGCCACCAGGTTATCGGCGCTCGCCAGCTCATCTGCGGCGATAGTGCCCCTGACCTCCACCAACGCGGTGTGGTGACCGGCAACGGAATCAACACTGTCACCAAGAGGCGAGCGTATAAAGAACAGCAGCGCGAACAGGTAACCAAAAGTCAAAATCTTGAAAAAGATCCCCCAGCGACGGCTTCGGCGCTGCTCGGCCTGCAGTGACATCACCAGCTTCTCGATCAGTCGCCAGTCGCGCCCCGATTCCGGCGGCAACGCCGGCTCTTTACTGCCAAACAAACCTCGCTTTCGCGCCGGCGCACTCTGCTCAGGCTCTGCAGGCTTGTCACCCCAGCCCGGCTTCTTATCCGATTCCCAGTCACTCATCCGCTATTCCTTAACCACAAACGATCATAGCCCCAGCGTACGCCGAAGCGCGTCAACAGAACTCACTACTGCGTGGGGATCATACTGTTCCAGCACGTCACGCTTATGCACGCCCCACTCAACCCCGATGGCTGGCATACCAATACGGCGAGCCATATCCAGGTCGTAGCGGGTGTCACCGATCATCACCGCCTGCTCCGGCCGGTAACCGTAGAAATCCAGAATTTCCTCAAGCA
The DNA here is from genome assembly GCF_052380025.1 of Marinobacter sp. NSM. Classification (NCBI taxonomy): domain Bacteria; kingdom Pseudomonadati; phylum Pseudomonadota; class Gammaproteobacteria; order Pseudomonadales; family Marinobacteraceae; genus Marinobacter; species Marinobacter sp. NSM. The sequence continues at coordinate 157,889 of NZ_JBQTCK010000001.1, read as the reverse complement.
TCAGCGGGTCAGGCTTGGATTTGGTTTCGTCAGCGCACCGGGTAATGTCGAAATGGCTGCCCAGCCCGCTGGAGGTGAGTGCCACCTCCAGCCCCCGTCGGCTCTTGCCGGTGGCCACCGAACAGCTCCGGCCAGAGCCACGCAACTCCGCCAGCATGTCCGCCATACCCTCGAATACGTTCTGGGGCGTGGTCACTTTCTGGAAAAAGTAACCTGCATAACCCTCCCGAATCCGCATCATTTCCTCGCGGCTCAACCCCGGGTAAAGACGTTCTAGAGCCTCGATCATGCCCAGCCCAATAATATCCCGATAGGCCTCACGCTCCAGCTCCGGATACCCCAGCTCAGTCGCAGCCTGGTGCAAGCTGTCGGCGATATGGTCCACGGAATCAATGAGCGTTCCGTCCCAGTCAAAAATAACAACCTTTACATCCATCAATAAGTACCCTTGCTACGCTGCTCAAGCTCTTTGAGCACCTTGGCGAATGGCTCATCATACGGCGCTTCGAGGCTCATTGCCTCATCAGATCCCGGCAATGTGAACTCAAGGGCCCTGGCATGAAGCATCAGCCGCTGCCCACCGATGGCCCGAAATGCCTTGAGACTGGCGTCGTCCATATATTTGTCATCGCCGGCTATCGGGTGACCAGCCGAGGCACTGTGCACGCGAATCTGGTGCGTGCGACCGGTTACCGGCGAAGCCTGCACCAGACTGTACCCATGGTACTGCTGCAAACAGCGAAACAGCGTCAGCGATTCCTTGCCTTCGGGACTTACTTTCACCCTCCGCTCGCCATTCGGCATCTCATAGCGCAGGAGTGGCTCATCAACCCGACCAACGGCCGCTGGCCAGGTGCCCGCCACCAGGGCGTGGTAATGCTTACGAATGCGCTTGTGCCGCAGTTCATCCTGAAGAAAACGCAACGCCGAGCGTTTCTTAGCCACCATCACCAAACCGGACGTATCCCGGTCCAGCCGATGCACCAACTCCAGGAACTTTGCCTGCGGCCGGGCCGACCTGAGCACTTCGATCAAACCAAAACTCAGACCACTACCACCATGAACGGCAATACCCGAGGGCTTGTTCACCACCAGCATATCGTCATTTTCAAAGACCACGGCCGCCTCCATAACCGATTGCACCCGATCACCGGGCGTAGGCGACTCCGGCTTGCTCTTCTGGACAATCGGCGGAATGCGCACCACGTCGCCAGCCTGAAGGCGGGAATCCGGCCTTACTCGACCTTTGTTAACCCGCACCTCACCCTTGCGAACGATTCGATACACAATGCTTCTGGGCACACCCCGCAGGCGGACGAGGAGAAAGTTGTCTACGCGCTGGCCGGACATATCCTCGTCCACCGTCACCCACTGGACACCCTTCTGCACCTGGCCTGCCGGCAACTCTCCGCGACGCCCATTAGAGTACACCGGCCCTGCCCGGCCCGATCCCCCATGGGACGGATTGCCGCGTTTCGGCGGCTGACGACGGGCTGCTGGCTTGCGCGACATGGGATACCTTTTACTGGGTGATAAACGCGGGATTGAACGAACACCGCTTTACTGTTATATTCCGGCGTGCTCTGCCGTTTGTCTACGGCCTGACGAACTCTGGTCAGAAGCCGGAGCGGCAGCAGTATACCGACACTGATTAAGAGATTGAACGCCGAAGCCCAATCATTACCGGGCCCGGCGTGAAACAAACTCCCGGACCACAGGGCAGACCCAGAGAGGCTGCGACCTGCTCCGGGAGAGGAAAAACCGACCGGAAAACCGTCGGGCGACATCGCGAAGAATCACTACCATGCAAATCCGGGCCGTCCAGCAAACCAATACGACGTGAGACCCAGGAGTTTGTGTGAACCTGAAAACGGATATTATGCGTCAACAGACATTCACCCTATTCGACCTCTCCCTGCTGTCAGGCAGGCGGATTGTCGGCGGTGGTCTCAGACTTACAGGATCGCAACCCATTAGGGTTTGATCCGTCTGGCCGCCGGCCGCCCTGCTGTAACGGGCCCGCGGCACGCACATCCCGCTTCGCTGATGCGAACGCTCCCGGTTTTCTGTCACTAACAAACGACAGGAACCCTTTCTTTCCATGAAAAGAATGCTGATCAATGCAACTCACCCTGAAGAGTTGCGCGTAGCTCTGGTAGACGGCCAACGGCTTTTTGACCTGGATATAGAATCCAGCACCCGTGAACAGAAAAAAGCCAACATTTACAAAGGTCGTATCACCCGCGTAGAACCCAGCCTTGAAGCGGCGTTCGTCGACTTTGGCGCAGAGCGCCACGGTTTCCTCCCGCTGAAAGAAATCTCCAAAGAGTACTTCAAGAAGTCTCCCGGCCAGATCGAAGGCAAAATCAACATCAAGGATGTTCTGTCTGAAGGACAGGAAGTCATCGTGCAGGTTGATAAAGAAGAGCGTGGCAACAAGGGCGCAGCCCTGACCACCTTTATTTCTCTGGCCGGTCGCTACTTGGTGCTGATGCCCAACAACCCCCGCGCCGGTGGCATTTCCCGTCGCATTGAAGGCGATGACCGGGCGCAGCTGAAAGACGCCATGAACGGCGTACAGGTTCCCAAGTCCATGGGAATCATCGTGCGTACTGCCGGTATTGGCCGCACCACCGAAGAGCTCCAGTGGGATCTTGATTATCTGGTGCAGTTCTGGGAAGCCATCACCCAGGCCGCCGGGGAGCGCAAGGCGCCCTTCCTGATTCACCAGGAAAGCAACGTTATTATCCGGGCGGTTCGTGACTACCTCCGCCAGGACATCGGCGAAGTCCTGATCGACGCTGACGGCGTTTACGAAGACGTACTCAGTTTTGTACGCGCCGTAATGCCCACCTTCGAGAACAAGATCAAGCTTTACAAGGATGAGATCCCCCTGTTCAGCCGGTATCAGATCGAAGGCCAGATCGAAACCGCGTTCCAGCGGGAAGTGAAGCTGCCCTCTGGCGGCTCCATTGTAATCGACCCCACCGAAGCACTGGTCTCCATTGATATCAACTCCTCCCGCGCCACCAAAGGCCACGACATTGAGGAGACTGCCCTGCAGACCAACCTGGAAGCGGCAGAAGAAATCGCCCGCCAGCTGCGCCTGCGAGACATGGGCGGGTTGATCGTTATCGATTTCATCGACATGACCCCGGCCAAGCACCAGCGCGAAGTCGAGCAGAAAATGCGTGAAGCCCTGGAAATCGACCGGGCCCGTGTTCAGGTCGGCAAGATTTCCCGTTTCGGCCTGCTGGAAATGTCCCGTCAACGCCTGCGCCCATCTTTGGGTGAAACACGCAGCGAAGTGTGCCCTCGCTGTGAAGGCCAGGGCACCATCCGGGGTATCGAATCCCTGGCCCTGAGCATCATGCGACTGATCTACGAAGAATCGTCCAAGGAAAAGACCGCCGAAGTCCGCGCCATCGTGCCGGTGTCCGTGGCTACCTTCCTGCTGAATGAAAAACGCAAGCAGTTGGCCGACATCGAGGCACGCCAGGGCGTTTCCGTGGTGGTTGCTCCGGTGCCAAATATGGAAACACCGCACTTCGAGATCATCCGCCTGCGTCAGGATGAAGCAACCCCTGAGCACATTGCCAGCCATCAGGTTGCCCAGGAATACAACGAGCGGGAAGAAGAAAGCACCGAAGTAACGACCACCGAAAAGCCGGTTCGTGAGCAGGCTGCCGTGAAGGCCATCCGCCCCACAGCCCCTGCCCCGACAGCCCCCCAGGCCGCCGCTGAACCAGCGGAGCCCGAGGAAGGCCTGTTCCGCAAGCTCGGCAAGAAAATCGCCTGTTTCTTCCGCGGCGAGCAGGAGCAAACCGACACCAAACAAGCCGCCGGCAACCGTGACCGCGCCGGAGACCGTCGCAATCAGGGCCGCCAGGACCGTCGTAAATCAAGGGTAGCCCGTGACGACCAGCGCCAGGGTGGCAATCGCACCGGCAACGACCGCCGACAGGGTGGCCAGCCAAACCGCGCCGATGACAACCGCAACCGTAATCGCGGCAACCGCAACGAAGACCAGTCCCGTGCCGCCCAGAATCGCTCAGGGCAGCAGGACAAGGGTGGCGATAACCGTGGTACCGACAACAAGGGCGGTGAGAACCGTCGGGATAACCGCAAGGACTCACAGGGTCGCAACCAGAACCGCAATCGTCCTCAGCGCGACGCAAAAGACCAGAAAGACAACCGCGAGCCGCAGGACGGCCAAAAAGCCCAGGCCGAGAACAAGCAAGGTGGCGACGACAAGCGTCGTAAGCCGCGCCGCCAGCGTAATCGCGACGGCTCACCTGCTGAGTCTCCGGCCAGCACACCGGCCGCTCGCAAGGCAGAACGGAGCGAAAGTCACCAGAAGGACACTCAGCCCGAGAAAGGCGTAGAGACCGGTAACGAAGAGGCGAAGCAACAGCCAGCCCAGCAATCGGTTGAACAGCCCAAGAAGGTTGAAGCACCGAAGAGCGCTGCCACCGAAGACAAGGCCACGGTGGAGACACCCAAGGCTGACAAGCAGGAACAGCCGAAAGCCGACAAGGTGCCGGAAGAGAAAGCCGAACAACCTGCCCAGCCGGCAGAGCAAGGCAACCAGGTTGACGGCCAGAAGGCGAGCGAAACAACCGACGCCAAGGCTGACGCGCCTGAATCCAGTAACGCCGAGAAGGACAAGGAGCCCAGGGAACCCCGCAAGGCTCGCCCGGCAAACCGTCAGCGCAAACCGAAAGCCGCAGACAAGGCTGCAGATAGCGCCAATGCTGAAGCGCCGGCCACCAAGACCGACAGCGAAGCAAAAGCAACAGAGGCAACTGACAAGCCGGAAGCAACGCCGAAGTCCGAGAGCAAGCCTGCTGAAGCGACAGAAGCTCCAAAGACCGAAAGCAAGGCAGCAAACAGCGAAACGGCGGATGCTCTGAAGGCTGAAAAGTCGGAGCAGACTGAAACCACAGAGAAGCCCAGGAGCGAAGAGCCAAAAGCCCAGCCAGAGAGCCCCGAGCCGGAGGCCAAGGCTGACAAGGCAGAACCGGAAGCTGAGGCTAAGACTGACGCAGAGCCCAAGGCAGAAGCAAAAGCCGACGATGCGCAGAACGCCCCCGCACAGGACGAAATGCCAGACGTTCCGGTCACTCCGGGCCGTGCATACAATGACCCACGTGAGGTCCGTAAGCGCCAGCGTGCGGCCGCCGAAGCCAAGAAGGCCGGGAGTAACTGAATATGCTGACCAATTCGGATATCGAGGCGCTGGAAGACATACTGTTCGCTGAGCCCTGGGGAGATGAAGCCCTGGATTTCTTCGGATTCCACGGCGTGGTGTGTGCCAGCGTTATCGGCCCGGTCAGCCTGGAGGCGGAAGATCTCTTCCGCCTCGCCACCGGCGCAGACACCCTGCCAAACGGCAAGGTACCGGAGGCCTTCGCTCACTGTGTGAAGGTGTTGGCTTCTGATATGGCCCACGCCCTGGACATGGGCCAGCCGCTGGAACTGCCGGAACCGGAAGACGGCGACCCCATGAACGCACTGGAAAACTGGTGCGCCGGGTTTGTTGATACCTTCCTGGAAAATGAAGAGGCCTGGCTCGATGCCGCCAGCGAGGAAGACGTCGCAGATCTGATGGTGCCGATGCTTACCCTGTCTGGCCTGTTCGAGGACGAGGACTTCCAGAACGTGCGTAACGATGAGAAGTTATCAGGCCGCATGGCGGAAGCCATTCCGGATTCACTGACGGACCTCTACCTGCTGTTCCACGCACCGGACTAAGCGTTCACCGGTTGCCTGAAATGATGCCAGACGGGCTCCAGCCCCTCTGGCATTTTCATGATACGGCCCAGCTCGCACCAGGGCGCGCCGGGAAAATGAAAATCGCTGCCCTGAGAAGCCAGCAACTGCTCCCGCCTTGCCAACTCTGCCACAAAACCGAGATCGCCACTGGACTGCCCGGATACCGATACCTCGATGGCCCGACCACCAGCCCGGCGAAAATCCGCTGTCAGCTCACGCAGGCGGGTTGCCGTCAGCCGGTATTTTCGGGGATGCGCGAGCACAGCGATGCCGCCAGCATCTGTGATCCATTGCACCACTTCAGATAATTCGGGCCAGCAGGCCTTCACATCACCGGGCTTTCCGGAACCAAGGTAGCGTTTGAACGCATGGGCGGTCTTTGGCACCACCTCGGCGTTCACCAGAACCTGGGCAAAATGCGGTCGTCCCGGCACGTCCCCTCCGGCCAGGGCCGTCGCTTTCTCCAGCAACCCGTCAACCTTCAGGCGAGCCAGCCTATCGGCAATCAACCGCGCTCGCTGCCACCGGTTCTCGTTCTGCTGCGCCAGTGCTTTCAGAAACGCCGGATCCGCTTCATCGAAGTCCAAGCCGACCACATGAATGGTGTGGCTGCGCCAGACACAAGACAGCTCAACACCGCTAATCAGTGACAGCCCCAGTTCCTGCCCCCGGGCGCGGGCCTGAGCGAGACCAGCAATGGTGTCATGGTCGGTCAGTGCAAGATGGCTGACACCCTGCTCTGACGCCCGGGCAACCAGGTCTTCTGGCGTCAACGCGCCATCGGATGCGGTGCTATGGCAATGCAGATCAATGCACGGTTTCGGGTCTTGAGGTATAGTCACAAACAGTCCTGAACTGGGCGATAGCCGCCAGTGTACCAGTGTTGGCTATCCGACCCTAACCAAACCGAGATTTGTACCGGAGCACCCATGTATTACGCCATTATCAGCGAAGATGTCCCCAACAGCCTGGCCCTTCGGATGACCACCCGCCCGGCTCATGTTGCAAGGCTGGAAGCACTGAAAGCCGAGGGGCGTTTGCTGGTAGCCGGCCCCCACCCGGCCATCGACTCCCCGGACCCGGGCGAAGCCGGGTTCAGCGGCAGCCTGGTCATCGCCGAGTTTGAATCACTGGAACAGGCTCAGGCGTGGGCGGATGCCGACCCGTACATTGAAGCAGGGGTGTATCAATCCGTGACCGTCAAGCCCTACAAGGTTGTGCTGCCCTGAGCTGGTGACAGTGTAACCAGACAACAGCACTGCATGAGCGGATTGTAACCCGCGATTGCTTGAATACCCGTCACTGTGTGACAGAATTGCGTGTTTGAATGACCGTCAATAGACCATACCAGGGAACGTAATCCGTGACATCGCTCCGTCTTCTTCTCAGCCTTTTGCTTATCATCGCTTCGGTTTCCGTCGCTCAAGCCCGTACCGTATGGGTTGACGACAAGCTCTACCTGCCCGTTCGATCCGGAGCCGGTTCCCAGTTCCGGATTATTGAAAACGCGGTTCCCAGCGGCACACCGCTAGAGGTGTTGGAAGTCGGCGATGGTTACACCAAGGTGAGAACTCCCAAAGGCACTGAAGGCTGGGTTTCAAGCCAGTATCTCAGCAACCAGCCGATTGCCGCTGACCGGTTACGACGCGCCACCCAGCAACTGGAGCAGGCGCGCTCAGAGCTCACGAGTGTCCGCGAGCAGTTGTCTGAGGTTACGGAAGAACGTGACAACCTGCAGAACGCCGAAAGCAGCCTTTCCAACCGCGCTGGTGAACTTCAGGAAGAACTCACCCGCATCAAGAATATCGCTGCGGACTCCATCAACCTGGAGCGACGCAACCGGGAGCTGCGCGAAGAGAATCAGAAACTGCGTAACGATCTGGAAGTACTGACGGCAGAGAATGAACGGCTTGAAGCCAGCAAGGATTCCGATTTCATGCTGCTAGGCGCCGGCCTGGTACTTGGCGGTGTTCTGCTGGCCCTGCTCATTCCGATGCTCAAACCAACAAGAAAAACCGACAACTGGGCCTAAATGCCATGAAAGATTACTCGGAAAAACGTGACTTTCACCGGATGCAGGTAGACAGCCGCATTGAAATCACCAATGCCAGGGGCGATACATTCACCGGCATCTGCCGGGACCTGAGCGCCGCGGGCATGCAGCTGTTCATTGACGAGGCTGTCGCCGTGGGCAGTGAACTCAGAACTCGCCTGGAAGGCGCAGATAACCAGCTACCCCCGCTGGAGACCGTGTGTGAGGTCATTCGTTGCGAGCCAGAGGGCGAAGGTTATCTGATCGGCGTCAACATCACAGAAGTTACCCAATAAAAAACGGCGGCCAGAAGGCCGCCGCTTTGTATTTCTCCAGGACAACCCCGGATCAAACCAGGGGTTTCTCGGATACGATGATGCCATTGTTATCGGCATACACGTAGTGGCCCGGATGGAAGGTCACGCCGTGGAAGGTAACCGGAATGTTCAGGTCACCAATACCACGCTTTTCAGTCTTCCGGGGAACCGTACCCAGCGCCTGAACACCCAGGTGGGTCTGGCCAATTTCGTCCACATCCCGGATGCAGCCGTAAATTACCAGACCGGCCCAGCCATTCTCTGCGGCTTTCTCGGCCAGCATGTCGCCCAGCAACGCATTGCGCTTGGACGCACCACCGTCTACCACCATTACCCGACCGTTGCCCGGCAGGCCCACCTGCTCCTTGACCACGGAGTTGTCTTCAAAGCACTTCACGGTAACGATTTCGCCGCCAAACTGGCGCACACCACCGTAGTTGTTGAAGCCAGGCTCAACCACCTGCACTTCCGGAAACTCGTCGCACAGATCCGGCGTAATGATCTTGCTCACCTGCTACTCTCCTTTTCCGAAATGTTAGCCTTTTCCGAAATATTCGCGCTCAGTCAATCTTCTCGTCAGCCAGGAAGAACCAGGTATCCAGCACGGAATCCGGATTCAGGGATACCGTATCGATACCCTCGTCCATCAGCCACTTGGCCAGGTCCGGATGATCAGACGGGCCCTGACCGCAGATGCCGATGTACTTCCCAGCCTTTTTACAGGCCTGGATAGCGTTGGACAACAGGGCTTTGACGGCATCATTCCGCTCGTCAAACAGATGCGCAATGATACCGGAATCCCGGTCGAGGCCCAGAGTCAGCTGCGTCAAATCGTTGGAGCCGATTGAGAAACCGTCAAAGTGCTCCAGGAACTGTTCAGCCAGAATCGCGTTGGCCGGCAGCTCACACATCATGATAACCCGCAGGCCGTTGTCGCCACGCTTGAGGCCATTCTCCGCCAGCAGGTTAACCACCTGTTCGGCCTCGCCCACGGTGCGCACGAACGGTACCATTACCTCAACGTTGGTCAGGCCCATGTCGTTACGGACTTTCTTGAGCGCCCGGCACTCCAGCTCGAAACAGTCGCGGAAAGTTTCGGAGATATAACGGGATGCGCCACGGAAGCCCAGCATCGGGTTTTCTTCGTCCGGCTCGTACAGGGTGCCACCAATCAGGTTGGCGTACTCGTTGGATTTGAAGTCAGACAACCGCACAATCACTTTCTTCGGCGCAAATGCTGCGGCCAGGGTCGAAATACCTTCAACCAGCTTGTCGACGTAGAAATCCACCGGAGATGCGTAGCCGGCAATACGTTTGTCGACCGTTTGCTTGATATCACGGGGCAGGCCGTCGTAGTTCAGCAACGCCTTTGGATGCACACCGATCATGCGGTTGATGATGAACTCAAGGCGAGCCAGGCCAACACCTTCGTTGGGCAGCGCCTGGAAGTCAAAGGCCCGGTCCGGGTTGCCCACATTCATCATGATCTTGAACGGAATGTTGGGCATGGAATCCACGGTGTTTTCACGCAGCTCGAAGTCCAGAGCACCTTCGTAGATCATGCCGGTGTCGCCTTCGGCGCAGGATACGGTGACGTTCTGGCCATCCTTCAGCAATTCGGTAGCATCGCCGCACCCCACAACTGCAGGAATACCCAGCTCACGGGCGATGATCGCCGCGTGACAGGTACGGCCACCACGGTCAGTGACGATGGCGGAAGCGCGCTTCATCACCGGCTCCCAATCCGGGTCGGTCATGTCGGTGACCAGCACATCACCGGGTTGAACACGGTCCATCTCGTTAATGCTGGTGATAATCTTGACCGGACCACTGCCGATCTTGTGGCCGATACTGCGGCCTTCCACCAGCACCTTACCGGTCTCTTTCAGCAGGTAGCGCTCCATCACGTTGGCTGAGGCGCGGCTCTTCACGGTTTCAGGGCGGGCCTGAACAATGTAGATCTTGCCGTCGTCACCGTCTTTGGCCCACTCAATATCCATCGGGCGCTGGTAGTGCTGTTCGATAATCATGGCCTGCTTGGCCAGCTCTTCCACTTCCGCATCGGTAATGGAGAAGCGGTTACGGTCTTCCTGCTCTACCTTGACGGTTTCCACGAACTGGCCTTCGCCCGGCTCGGAATGGTAAACCATCTTGATGGCCTTGCTACCCAGGTTCCGGCGCAGTACCGCCGGACGACCGGCCTCGAGCGTAGGCTTGTGCACGTAAAACTCATCCGGGTTAACCGCGCCCTGCACGACCGTCTCGCCCAGGCCGTAGGACGACGTGATGAACACCACATCGCGGAAGCCGGATTCGGTATCCAGGGTAAACATCACACCACTGGATGCGGTTTCACTACGAACCATCTTCTGGATACCCGCCGACAGCGCCACCAGCTTATGATCAAAGCCATGGTGAACACGGTAGGAAATCGCCCGGTCATTAAACAGGGAGGCAAACACCTCTTTGACCGAGGTACGAACCTGCTGAAGGCCAGACACATTGAGGAAGGTTTCCTGTTGGCCGGCAAAGGAGGCATCCGGCAAGTCTTCTGCCGTGGCAGACGAGCGAACCGCCACAGCCATGTCTTCGTTACCATTCTGGAGTTTCGCAAAGGCCTCTTTCAGGGCATTATCCAGGCTATCGGGGAACGGAGTATCAACCACCCATTGGCGAATCTGGGCACCGACACGAGCGAGCTCGTTAACATCGTTTACATCAAGGGCATCAAGAGCCTGGTCGATTTTGTCTTTCAGGCCATCGGTGGCCAGAAACTCGCGATAGGCATAGGCAGTGGTGGCGAAACCACCGGGAACGGTAACGCCTGCATTGGCGAGATTACTGATCATTTCACCGAGGGAAGCGTTCTTGCCTCCAACCCGGTCAACATCGGACATTCCCAGGTGGTCAAACCAGATGATGTAATCTTCCAAAGCACGTCTCCCTTGAGTCTGTGTAGCGCGGAGTCTCGAATCTGGCGTGTATGATACTGTAACCTGCGGAAATTACCTAGGGAGCTGCGGAACAACTCCCGGCAATCAGCCAAAACCAAACCGGATACAGCCATGAAAAGAACCGCTTTTTTTATTTCGGACGGCACAGGCCTGACGGCAGAAGCACTCGGCCATGCCCTGCTTGCCCAGTTCGAGAAAATCGATTTTGAACGTATAACCGTGCCCTATATTGATGATGAAGAAAAGGCTCATGACCTGGTCAAACGCATCAACAAGGCTGCGGAGGTAGACGGTGCCGCGCCCCTGGTTCTCGATACCATCGTTAACAGCAGTATCCGTGAAATCATCAGTACCGCCGACGGCTTCATGATTGACATTTTTGGCACCTTCCTGAGTCCGCTGGAGCAGGAACTTAACTCATCGTCGTCTTACACCGTGGGCAAATCCCACGCCATCAATAACGAAGGCAGTTACGAGCGCCGGATCAACGCGGTGAACTTTGCACTGGATAACGACGACGGCGCCCGCACAAGACACTACAGTGAAGCAGACCTGATCCTGGTGGGCGCCTCCCGAAGTGGCAAGACACCGACGTGCCTCTACCTTGCGCTTCAATACGGCATCAAGGCGGCAAATTACCCCATTACAGAGGAAGATCTGGAGGATCAGAAACTGCCTGCGGCTCTGCGCCCCCACAAAGAGAAGATCTTCGGGCTGACGATTGAACCGGAACGACTGGCAACCATCCGCAATGAACGGCGACCGAACTCCCGCTACTCCTCGATTCAGCAGTGCATGCACGAAATCGAGGAAATTGAACTGATGTACAAGCGGGAACGCATTCCCTACCTGAACACGACGGCCTATTCGGTTGAGGAAATATCCACCCGTATCATGGTCACCACCGGCCTGAAGCGACACCGGTGATACCCGCCAAAAGGCTTAAACGAAAAGGGCCCGGAAATCAGATTTCCGGGCCCTTTTCAATTCACTGAGAGGCAGTTATTGCGACTCTACCTCAGAGTTCCTGAATCGCCATGCCCAGGCCCTCGGCCACGCCGCGATTATCAGGGTTGGTGACGACCGCCACACTGGCCTTTTCCGGCACCAGCCAGGTATCGGCAACCCGTTGCAGCTCGTCCAGCGTCACCGCGAGCACTCGCTCCCGGAACCGGGCCCGCTGCTCCGGCGTGCGGCCAAACAGCTTGTTATGAAACGCGTGGCGAGCGGCACCGGCGGGTGACCTCGGCCGGTCCAACTGGCCGATAACCCCGAGGATGGCCTCTTCCAGGGACTGGGCATCGTGGTTTTCCGTGCGCAGCCAGTTCAGGGCACCGTCGAAGTCATCGAGGGTTTCCGCCAGCCTCGGGTCCCGGTACGAGAAGAAACGGAATACGCCATTGACACTGTCCTGGCCGGCACCGCCACCATAGGCACCGCCCTTTTCCCGGATAGCACGATGCAGGAAGCCATTGCGCAGGAAACCGCCCAGAACCGTCAGCGCGGCAGCATCCGGATGGTCCACCGCAACGGTGCTGTAGGCCTTGGCACAGAAATTCACCTGGGTTGAGGTCAACCAGGCCTCACGGGTGCTGTAATTGACCGGTGCCATGGCCCAGGCATCGCCCGCCCGGCCGGAATCACCCTGCCAGCAGGATTTGAGATCATCCAGCATGGGCGCCAACTGGCCATCTTCGCCAATCAGCAGGAACTGCCGTTGCTGGTTGCGGATTTTGTCATGCAGCGCCGCCAGGCTGGCACAGAATTCAGCCAGGGCTTGGTCATCCTTCAGGGATTTATCCAGCTCTTTGGTCCCACGGATACCCGCCAGGCCACCCAAACGGAAGGTCAGCCAGGAGCCGGCACTCAACCCTTGAGCCGCACCGCCCATGGCCAGGGCGTGGCCACTGCCAGTCACGGCCTGCTCACGGCGCGCCCGCACCTGCGCAATAATCTCTCGGATACGCTCTTTCTCATCAAACCGGACGCCGGTGTATACATCCTTCAGTAACTGAGTAAGGGCCTTGCCGTTGCGGGCCAGGGCCTTGCCGCTGAAAATCAGGTAGCCAGACACGGCCTGCACATCATCAATACGCCCCTTGGCGCTGAATGAGGCACCAATACCGCCGGATTCCGCGGAAATCCTGTCTTGCATCTGCAGGTAATCCAGTTCACCACAACCCACTTCGGAAACCAGGGTGGTGTAGTAAGGCAACAGTAACAATTCCTGCTCTGACAACGCCGGTACCGGCACTACAACCTGCTGGTACACCAGGCCATTAGTGCCCCGGGAATACACGGTTGCTCCGATGCCGGCATCGTAGCTGCCCTCTGGCTCGGGCATCTGCAAAGGTACATCGTCCAGGCCGACCTTTGGCAGAATGGAATCGTCATCTTTACGCAGCTGGCGTTGTTCCAGGGCCTGAGCACGCTCCACAATCGCCTTCACTTCCTCTTCCGTCAGGCTGGCTTTGCGGCGCGCCAGGGCCTCACGAATGGCCTGCTGATGATGGCTCTCCAGCTTCTCATCCGGGCGCAAGGTGAGGGTCACACGGTGCGGGTTGTCCAGCAGCTTGCGGCGAATCAGGCCGGGCACATATTCCGGATCTTTGATTTTCTCTCGCAGGCTGGCCAGCACAGGTTCCAGATCCAGCAACTCCACCGGATCACCACCGTGCACCATCGGCGCAATCGCGCTCATGATCAGCTGCAGGCCATAGGGGAAGCTGTCCCCTGCTATTTCCCGCTGATGCAGTTCAAGCTGGTGCAGAATAGCTTCCAGCCGGTCCTGACTCACGCCCTGATCCACCACGCTCTGCAGAGTGGATTCAACCAGTGCTTCCAGCTCTGCTCGACTATCTGGCTCGCTGCCTTCAATGCCGCACACAAAGGTCATTTCCCGGTTGGAATCTTCCAGGCCACACATGGGCGACGGAGCATGGCCAATATCGGTGGTTTCCAGAGCCCGCATCAGCGGCGAGGCACTGTTTTCCAGCAATACGGCAGACAATAACTGGCCTTCCAGGTTCTCCTGCAGGTCAAAGCTGTGGCCCAGCAACCAACCCATCACAATGTGGGTTTTGTTCTCTGTGCCTTCACCGTCATTGACCGCATAACCCTGCTCCACCCGCAGGGGCGCAAACATACGCTTCTCGTCGCGGACCGGCAGTTCGATATCCAGACGATCAAACCGCTGTAGCGCCAGCTCCTCGAACTTCTCATGGTGCTCCCGGGCTGGAATGTTGCCGTAGGTGGCAAAAATGGCGTTGCTCGGGTGGTAGTGATGCTTATAGAACTTCACCAGGTCGTCGTAGGTCAGATCAACAATATGATCCGGCTCACCACCACTGTTGTAGTGGTAGGTAGTGGTCGGGAACAGGTGGCTGGTCAGGTTCTGCCACAACTGGGAGGTAGGGGCACTCATGGCTCCTTTCATCTCGTTGTAGACCACGCCGCGGTATACCAGGTCGCTGCTCGGGTCGTCCGGTTTATCGAATTCCAGACGATGGCCTTCCTGAGCAAAATCCAGCGGGTCCAGCTTTGAGAAAAACACCGAATCCAGGTACACCGACAGCAGGTTGTCAAAGTCCTTGCGGTTCATGCTGGCAAACGGATAGGCGGTCCAGTCGCTGCTGGTGAAGGCGTTCATAAAGGTGTTCAACGAACGCCGGATCATCATGAAAAAAGGATCGCGGACCGGATAACGTTCGCTACCACACAGCGCCGTGTGCTCAAGAATATGAGCCACCCCGGTGGAATCCATCGGGAAGGTGCGCAGCGCCACGAAGAAGACGTTCTCGTCGTTGTCCGCCGCCAGGTGAAGGTGGCGGGCGCCGGTTTTCTTATGGCGATATTCCTCAACCTCAAGGTTCAGCGTGTTGATCCGGTGACTGCGAAGTTTCTCGAAGGCCGGGTGAATTGCGTTATCGGTCGCTGCAGCCATTAAGACAATCCTGTGTATTGAACAATTGGAGAATTACAGGGTAACACGTAGTTTCAGATATGATGCACGGAACGGACTCAACAAGGTAGCCTGCCGAATTATGACAGACCGCACCCCCAAGCATATCGACGCCCCGGAAGTAGCCGCCTGGTGGGCGGAAAGACGCCAGTACCTGGAGCGAATCCGCAAGGTGCCCGAAATAAGACAGCGCTTCTGGCGAGAAGTTGCCATTTACCTGCTGCGCCGCCTGCTGTGGTCGTTCGGGTTCTTCCCGATTTTCATCGCTTTCTGGCTACCGTTCGTTCTGTCCAGTTTTAACCCGGTGGTGATGGCGTCGGATATGATCCCCCTGCTGCAAGGGTTTGTGAATTCCAACCCTGAACAACAGGCCACCACCATCAGCACCTTGACCATTGCCTGGCTGTCGATCGGGTCCTTCTTCCTGGTGTTCGATTTCGTGCTGACGCCATTTCGGTCACCGTATCAATACGAAGCCGATGTGTACATGAAGTCCTGGGAGCAGCTCAATCATGATCAGCTTCCGGACAAAATGTGATTTGGCCAGCATTCTGGCTAACTTCAGACACTTTCTGTTACATAACGTTGCAGACAGTGGGTAAGATGAAACCATAAGAAAGTATCCGGTAAGTTTGGATCACGAGGTTTCGTCATGGTCGATTTCAGACCACTACTGTTCGTAAACGCCCTTGCGTTAATGCTCCTGGTTACCGCCGGCTTCGCCTCGGTCAGAAAAGACGTGCCCGAAGTAACCGTTCCCGGCGTGGCTGAAACCATAGCCGCGGCGGCGGAGCCGGTCTTGGCACCAGAGCCACAGCCAGCACCGGAACCTGCCTTACCGGAACCCGAACAGCCCGCGCAACCGGTCTCTGAAACCGCCAGCGCTACTCCCTTCACCCTGCCTCCCATGCCGGAACAGCCGGAAATGGTTGCCGTGGCAGAACCGGTTTCAGCCATCAACACCCGGCTGGACACTCCTCAGGCTGAACGCCCTGTTCAGCAACCTGCCCCGGAACAGGCAAAAGAGCCGCCGCCACCGAGCACTGGCAAACTGGTCTTGCGGTCCAACGTGGTGGGCGACCAGGTTACGATCAACGGCAAAACTTACGGCGCCACCCGGCTTGATCTGGAACTGAAGCCTGGCCGTTATGACGTAACCATCGAAAAACCCGGTTACCACCCCTGGACCAACAGCGTAGCACTGACCGCTGGCCAGGAGCTGACGCTGGTGGGCCGCCTGGAAGCCTACACCACGGTCAATTATCGCAATGGTGAGTGGGTTGGTGACGTACGAACCGGCGACGGCACCTGGCAGGACGAGGCCGGCCTTCGCTACGAAGGACACTTTGTTGACGGCAAGTTCCATGGCACCGGCAAGGCCTGGTACCCCGACGGCAGCAGATACGAAGGCGACTGGGACAATGGCGAGCGCCACGGTGAGGGCCAATGGCGCAGCGCTGATGGCTCAGCCTATACCGGTCAGTTCGAACGGGACCAGTTCCACGGCAAAGGCACCCTGACCCTGGACAACGGCGACATCCTCACCGGCAACTGGAGCCGCGGCCGCATGAATGGCCATGGCTCGCTCACCACTGCCGATGGCATGCTTTACGTTGGTGGCTTCCGCAACGACGAATTCCATGGCCAGGGCACCCTGACCTACCCGGACGGCCGCTCCTATGAGGGCGAATTCTCCAACGGCGAATTCCACGGCAAGGGCTCGGAAGTGTTTGCCGACGGCAAGAAGTACGACGGCCAGTATATAGAAGGCAGATTCCATGGAAGGGGCCTGCTGCGCAACCCGAACGGCAGTTCGATCGAGGCTACGTTCCGGCATGGCGAACCCTACGGACAGGTGCGCCTGACCACTGCGGCTGGCGAAGTCTTTACCGCCCGCACCACAGAACCCGGTGTGTGTTATCGGGACAAGAGTTATAGGGCAACGCAATGCCCGCAACTGGAAGGCTGGTAACCACCCGGCCGCAGTAACCACGTGTTTGCAGTAACAGGTTGAGGTAGTGACATGGCAATCAAAAACGCTCTGCTGGTGGACGACTCAAAAGTAGCAAGATTTGCGCTCAGCAAACTACTTGAGGGTCGGGACATGGAAGTAAACATGGCGGGCTCTGCCGAGGAAGCACTGGACTTCCTGAAAAGCCATGATCGCCCGGACGTGATCTTTATGGACCACCTGATGCCCGGCATGAATGGCGTTGAGGCCACCAAAGCCATCAAGGGGAACCCGGACACCGCCGGCATCCCCATCATCATGTGCACCTCGAAGAAGTCCTCCTCGTTTATGGAAGAGGCCCGCAATTTCGGGGTGTACAACATATTGACCAAGCCCCCGCAGACCGATGGCCTCAGCCTGGTTCTGGACCAATTGGCCAGTGATGTGGAACAGGGAACACTGCCTCCCAACGTTACCACCGCAAACGATGCCGAATTGCCGGATACTGAAGACGAACTACTGCACATACCCACAGATGCGTCAGTGGAGATGTCACCGAAAGGCGATATCGGCGCTAACGGACATACCAGCCCGAACGTGGTGCCGCTGACCAGCGACCTGATCGAGCAGATTGCCCGTTCTGCGGTAAAAACCCACATCAACAACCGCCTGCACGGACTGCTCAGTGACTTGTTCGACGAACAGTTTGATCACCTGAAACGGGCCCTGGACGAAAACCGCAGCAAACAGGACGCAGCCATAGAAGAACGGCTGAACGAGCTCACCAAGCTGCTGGATGACCGCACCCGCAACCTTCGGGATGACGTTGCCGCCGAGGTCAACCTGAGCCTGAGCCAGGAACTGGCGCGGCTGAAGAAGGAACTGTCAAAAAATGCGGGCTTCACCGCTGAGCACATGGCAGAGCTGAAAGACCACATCACCAGCGTTCAGACCATCGACACCGAGTTCTGGCAGACCCTGCAGTCTGAGGCCATTCAGCAGGCCCACGAGATCTCCCGTGAAACCGCCGAAGACATTGCCCAGCGCACCATTGATCTGTATGTATCGCAACAGCGCTCTGCCAACTCCCGCATCTACACTCTGGGACTGGCGGTCAGCCTCGGCATATTTACTGTGGGTATTGCCTGGCTGTCAGGTTTGTTCGGCTAATAACCGCCTGACTTCCTGCCAACTTTCCGGGGTGTCAACATCCGGTTGCACCCCGGCAATATCAATGGCTCCAACGCCTGAACGATTCAGAACCCGCCCCGCTCCGGCGTCCCCTGTCAGAGCCACCACTTGCGGCCACAGTGACCGGGGTATCCAGGCAGGCACCCCCACGCGTTCCCCATAACTAGCTCCCCATGGCCGCTCTGGCTCAGCGCGAGCCTGCGCTGCCAGCTGCTTCAACCCTTCAGGCGCCAGCAGTGGCTGATCTGCCAAGACCACAAACACACCCAGAGCCTGCCGCCCCAGTTGATGGATACCCGCCGCCAGTGATCCGGCCAGTCCTTTCGACCAGTCCGTATGATAGATCCAGGCGCCCGGTTGCAGCGCGCAGCGGTATCGAACCAAGGGGTAACCACAACCGGCCACTACCCTGACCTGTCGGGATAGCAACCGAGCCTGACCAACGGCTCTGGACAACAACGATTCACCACCCGGCAGCATCAGGAGTTGCTTCGTGCGCCCCATCCGTGAGGCTCGCCCAGCGGCCAGCACCAATGCCGGAAACTGCTGATCGTGAGTAACACCGTTGCTGGTTAAAATATCCTTCTCCTTGGTATGCGGGAATCCAGGCAAGCCGCAGTAAACTGCTGAATCACCCGATTTTTGCTAGAATTCCGCCACCATGCAACCAAATCAGCCGGACCACCCATGAACCACCTCTTTGTCGACAATATCACCGTGATTGACTTTGCCTACCTGGACCCGGCCAGGGGCCTTGTGGGTGAAAGCTGGATTACAGACGTAGTCCTGGGCGGTGAACTGGACGACCAGGGTATGGTGTTCGATTTCAGCCTGGTAAAACGCACCATCAAACGGGTAATCGATGAACGGGTCGATCACCGATTGGTGATTCCGCGTGGCTATGAAGGCCTGAATTGGGACGAAGAGACACCAGATGCTTTCATTTGGAACCTAACCGATGGCGGCCACATTGAACACCGCTCCCCCGACGAAGCCGTGGTGTGGCTGTCTTCCGACCGGGTAGTGCCGTCTGCCGTGGCGGCCCTGTTGGAAAAAGAACTGAAAGCCGTTCTGCCCGGCAACGTCACGTCGGTTGAGATCAACCTGCGGGAAGATGTGATCGAAGGCGCTTACTACCACTACGTGCATGGCCTGAAGAAGCACCTGGGCAACTGCCAACGCATCGCCCACGGCCATCGATCCCCGATTCGCATAGACCGCAATGGCCACCGGGACTACGAGCTGGAAAACCGCTGGGCCAAGTTATGGAAAGACATCTACGTAGGCACTGAAGAAGACGTGACCCGGCGCTTTGTTGGCGAAGACGGCGTTGGCTACATCACCTTCGAATACGAAGCCAACCAGGGCGAATTCGCCCTAACCCTGCCGGAAAGCCGCGTGTACATGCTCAACACCGACACCACTGTAGAGCTCATCGCCGCCCATATCGCCGACAAACTCAAAGCCGAGTTTCCGGAGGACGAGATTCGGGTGAAGGCCTACGAGGGAGTTGGTAAGGGCGCTATTGCCAGCCGGGTCTGACCCCGAACGGGGTCTGACCCACCTTTGCCCGTCTATTGCACCCAATCAGAACCAATGGGTTTTCAGGAGCCTGTCCCCGCATGGGGACTGACCCTTTTTATGGCACCAAACCTGAAGACCCCACCCTTCTGCCGGCGGAGGTCTGGTTTTCCCATGGGCTCTGATTGGGTGCAATAGACGGGCAAATGGGGGTCAGACCCCGTTCGGGGACAGACCCTTTAAAACCCCATAAAAAAAACCGCCCGAAGGCGGTTTTTTGTAGCTATCCGGTGGACTAAACCGTCAAGCCGAATTGGCGTCCCCTAGGGGGTTCGAACCCCTGTTGCCGCCGTGAAAGGGCGGAGTCCTAGGCCACTAGACGAAGGGGACTAGAAATTGGTGGAGCCAAGCGGGATCGAACCGCTGACCTCAACACTGCCAGTGTTGCGCTCTCCCAGCTGAGCTATGGCCCCTCAACGGATGCGTATATTAAGGATCCGCCCTTGGGGCGTCAACACCCGATTCCGCTTTTTTTAAAGTTTTTTGAACATCCCTGTTCGCGTCGTTCAATTAAACAACAAACCACTCATCAAATACCCAGGGCGGCGTATTCCTTCTCTACTTTCTTGGTTTCTTTCTTGGAAAAGCCGCCCATCACATCCAGGGCATGGCGCAAACGGGAGCGGGTCATGTCCGGGCCAAGCAGGGCCATGGAGTCCATCACCGACCAGGAATTGGGCGTTCCGGCAATGGCCACGAATATGGAGAACATGAAATCCCCCATCTTCAGATCCATAGCTTTAGCCAGAGCCTTGATGTCGGCAAAGATGGTGTCCTTGCCCCAGTGACGCTGGGCTTCCAGCTTCCATAGGGCAAACTGCAGCACCCGCTTGATCTGGCCTTCATCCAGTTTGTTATGGGCAAAGTCTTCCGGCTTCAGGCTCAGCATGCCACTGAACATGAACTCGGCCATGGGCGCCACGTCAGAAAACACCTCTGCCCTGCCCTTGATGTGCGGTACCAGCGCTTGCAGATCGTCACGGTTGAACCACCACTGGTTCATCCGCTCCATGAACTGCTCGTCTGTCAGCTCGTCACGAATCCACTGGCCGTTCAACCAGCGCAGCTTCTCCACATCGAAAACCGGGCCACCTAGGGATACTCGCTGGATGTCGAAGTTCTCGATCATCTCATCCAGGGTGAACTTCTCGCGCTCATCCGGCATGGACCAGCCCATCCGGCCCAGATAGTTGGTGACCGCCTCTGGCAGAAAGCCCATGCGCTCATAGAAGTTGATGCTGGTGGGGTTCTTGCGCTTCGACAGTTTGCTCTTGTCCGGGTTACGTAGCAGCGGCAAGTGGCACAGCTCCGGCATATCCCAGCCAAAGTACTGGTACAGCAGCTTGTGCTTGGGCGCAGAGTTAATCCACTCTTCGCCGCGCAGCACGTGGGTAATACCCATCAGGTGGTCGTCCACCACATTGGCCAGATGGTACGTAGGCATGCCGTCGGATTTCAGAAGAATCTGGCAATCCACCTGGGCCCAGTCGATCTCGATGGTGCCACGAAGCATATCCTGAATTTCGCACACGCCCTCGTCTGGCACTTTCATGCGAATGACGTAAGGGTGGCCGGCGTCCAGTCGACGCTTGACCTCTTCCTGGGGCAGTTCCAGGTCACCTTTGATGCCCGGGTTCAGGCCCTGGGCCTTGCGCTCTTCCCGAATCGCATCCAGCTCATCCGGTGTGCGGAAGCAATAGAAGGCGTGGCCGGCCGTCACCAGGTCTTCCGCATACTGACCGTACATGTGCTTACGCTCAGACTGGCGATAGGGGCCGTGGGGGCCGCCTACGTCGGGGCCCTCATCCCAGTTCAGGCCCAGCCAGCGCAAGGCCTTGAGAATGTCCTGCTCGGATTCTGCCGTGCTGCGGGCCTGGTCGGTATCTTCAATGCGCAGAATGAATTGACCACCGTGCTGGCGAGCAAAGCACAGATTAAACAGGGCCACGTAGGCGGTACCAACGTGGGGGTCGCCAGTGGGCGACGGGGCAATTCGGGTGCGTACAGTCATGAAACCATCCTGAAAATAACTGACCAGTGAATAAAGCCGGCATTATAGCGGCCATGGCTGGTTTTCGCATGATCCGGTTTTGCACCGCGCATTTAAAGTGTAATATTATAACGTATCGCAAAACCCATCAGGACAGTCCTTCACCATGCAGATCAAAGCGTCTTACCTCGCACTCGGGCTAAGTGCCCTGGTTGCCTCGGCTCCGGTCGCTGCAGCCAACATTGTCACCTCCATCAAACCACTGGAACTGATCGTCAAGGCGGTGGCCGGCGACGACGCCAAGGTAACTACCCTGGTGCCCGCGGGCTCAAGCCCCCACAACTACACCATGAAGCCGTCCCAGCGCAGGGCCCTGGAGCAGTCCGATGTGATTTTCTGGGTAGGGCCGGAGATGGAAACTTTCCTGAACCGGCTACTGAGCGGTCGGGAATTCCAGGATCGCGCAATGGCTTTCATGGAAGGACCTGAAACCAATAAAGAAGAGGATCATCACGACCATCATGATGATCATCACGGCCACCACGATCATCATGACGATCATGGCCACCGGGAAGAAGCGCATGCCCATCATCACCACCATGACCATGGCGACGGCGAAGACCCCCACATATGGATTGATCCTGCGCTGGCACTGGAGATGGCAAAAGACGTTCGTACCAGGCTGGTCACTCTGGACGGCATGAATGCCGACCAACTTGATGCCAACCTGGCGCGTTTTGAAGAAAGCCTGGCCAAGGCTGAGCAGGACATTCGCGCTCGACTCAGTGGCGCACAGAATATCAGCCTGTTCGCCTACCACGACGCCTTCACCCGCTATGCGGAGCATTACGGCCTGACCCTGGACGGCGTACTGACCCTGAATCCGGAATTGTCTCCCGGCGCCCGGCATATCGCCGAGGTTCAGCGCAAGCTGCAGCAAGCCAACCAGCCCTGCCTGCTCACGGAGCCCCAGTTCAACCGGCAGTGGTGGCGTTCCATCACCGAAGGCCTTGATGTCACCTTCAGCACCTGGGACCCGCTGGCGACCGACATCGAGAGCAATGCGGAGGGTTACATCAACTTCCAGTACAGCATCGCCGACGCCGTTATCAACTGCCTGCCAAAATAACCCCACCTGACTCAGGGCCCCGCCATCCGTATAAACCGGCCGGGCCTCAATTGCACGTTGCTCTTTTCAGACACAGCGGGTAGATTTCAGATAATTGTCTATTCCCGTGTGATGAGTTCATCGTGAACAAACCTAGCACCAGCATTCACACATTCCCTCCGGCACTGCGGTCTTCCTTTGCGAACACCGGCAGGGCTTCTGTCCGTCTCTGATTTCGCTGAATCCCTCCAAACACTTCCCCGGATTCAGCACTTAACCAAACATACCTGAACCTTTTTTCCGGAGATTACTATGTCTGATTTACCTGCGATTACTGTTGCCGAAGAAGATTACAACCGCCTCAGCACCCTGCTGGAGCGCATGGCCGGCAAATCGGAAGTGGCCGACGGCCTGGAGGAAGAACTGAGCCGTGCAGACCTCAAGCCACTGGCAGAGATGCCCGAGGGCGTGGTCACCATGAACTCAATGGTGCGCTTCGTAGACGAAGACGCCGGCAAAGAACACGAAATGATGCTGGTGTACCCTCACGAAGTGGGTGACGCCGACCACAAGGTATCCATCCTGGCCCCGGCCGGCGCCGCCATGCTGGGCCTGAGCATTGGTGACAGCATCGAATGGCCAATGAAAGGCCGTAAGCCGATTCACCTGAAAGTCGTCAGCGTTACCCGAAAAGCATAAGCAGTTTCCTTTACAGATATCAGCACTTGATATTTCTCCAAAGGCTCGACGGCCTCCGGTGTTAGGCTTCCACCAAGCTAACCGAATAATCCGAGGAGGCCGTATGGCAGAACAGCGTCACCAGGACTGGGACCCCAGAGCCAAAGACGTCCAGCAGGATCAGATCCGGGCTTACGATGACATGCGTCAGACCTGCCCGGCGGCCTGGAGTGACTACCAACAATGGACGCTGTTCCGTCACGCCGATGTGATGCGTGTTCTGGAAGACCACCACACCTTCAGCAATGCCGTCTCGGCCCATCTTTCCGTGCCGAACGGTATGGACCCGCCCGAGCACACGCCCTACCGCAAAGCGATTGAGCCCTATTTCGCCCCGGAGCCCATGGCCCGGTTTGAGCCTCAATGCCGGGACGTCGCTCGGGGGCTCGTCAATGATCTGCAAAAGAAACAGTCGGTGGATGTGGTCAACGCCCTGAGCCGCCCGTTCGCCCTGCAAATCCAGTGTGCCTTTATGGGCTGGCCTGACAGCCTGCACCAGCCATTGGCGCAATGGGTGATGAAGAATCACCGGGCAACCCTGGCCGCCGACCGTGCCGCCATGGCGGAAGTGGCAGAAGAGTTCGACGGCTACATCCGTGATTTGCTGGATACCCGACGCCAGGCTGGCGACCAGGCAGCGGATGACGTTACCAACCGACTGCTGCGCGAACAGGTCAACGGCCAGCCGATGACCGATGAACAGCTGGTCAGCCTGCTTCGTAACTGGACGGTGGGTGAGCTGGCCACCATCTCCGCCAGCATTTCCATCCTGACTAACTACCTCGCCCACCACCCGGACCTGTTCAACGATCTCAAGGCTGCACCCGAGCAGCTTCCCAAGGCCATCGACGAAATCCTGAGGATGGATGCCCCGCTGATCTCCAACCGGCGCATCACCACCCGCGATGTGGAGATCGGCGGCCGCCACATTCCCGCCGGCGAAAAGATCACCCTGCTGTGGGCCTCGGTCAACCGGGATGAGGACATCTTCGGCGACCCGGACAACTTCTGCCCGCACCAGAACGCCCCGAAGAATCTCCTCTACGGCGCCGGCATCCACATATGCCCAGGGGCGCCGTTGGCGAGGATGGAACTGAGAGTCTTCATGGAAGAGCTGCTGAAGCAGATTAATGGCATCGAAGTGGTCGGTAGCGACGCCCCCGAGTGGGCCATGTTCCCCACCGGCGGCTTCAACTACCTCCCCCTCCAATTTTTGGGGTCAGACCCCAAGACATTTTGACCCATCAAATGTGCTGGGGTCTGACCCCAGCTGATTCAGCCTTCGATAAGCACCAGGGCTTCGCCCACCTTGTTCAGAGTGACCATGTTCTCTACGGCAACCGCCAGGTCCTCTGGCGTCACCTTGCCCTTCTTGGAGGCGCTGGTGAGAACCCCCACGCCCAGAGGCTTGGTTATCGAGTACGTCCGGAGCAATCTTACAGCCACATCCCGCACCGTGGCTGAACTGAGTCAATTTGATGGGCAAGGTTTGATCCTTCTGAGTACTGAGAACTTTGATAATATGGCTTTCCAGTAGATTGGATAAGGGGTCAGACCCCAAGACATTTCGCCCCCTCAAATGTTCTGGGGTCTGACCCCAAATTAGACAGGAACGCCCATGACCAAGCCAGAGAACCAAGGCCCAGCCACCCGCATCATTCACAACCGTCGCCATCAGGATGCGTTCGGCAGCCCTTACTCGCCGGTGTATAACACCACCACCTACCGGTTTGAGAACACGGCAGCGCTGCTGGATGTCATTGAGAGGCGCACCGAGGGCAACCTGTATACCCGCTGGGGCACTAATCCTACCATCAACGAATTAGAACAGGGGTTGGCCGGGCTGGAGCAGGCAGAAGCGGCACTGGCGTTTGCCTCCGGCATGGCGGCTATTTCTGCGACTGTTCTGACCCATGGCCGTCACGGCATTATCTGCGTGGGTGATTTGTATGGCGGCACCCAGGAGCTGCTGAAGAACCACTGCATGGCGCTGGGTATTGATGTGCAATTCCTGTTCAGGGAAGAGCTGGCACAGCTGGAAAGCCGGCTGGATGTGCCCGGCAAGCTGGTGTACTTCGAGACGCCCGCCAACCCGAATCTCGCAATTCTGGATATTCGTGCAATCGCCGACATCGCCCACCGCTGCGGAGCGCTGGTGGCAGTGGACAATACCTTCGCCAGCCCCATTAACCAGAACCCGATCAACCTGGGGGCAGACCTTGTACTGCACAGTGCCACCAAGTATCTGGGCGGCCACAGTGACCTGACCGCCGGAGCACTGATGACCACAGCGGCGCTGGCAAAGCCTGTTGCCGCCTGGCGCAAAAACCTGGGGCAGCTGCTGTCACCGGAAACCGCTGCCCTGCTTTCCCGCAGCTTGCGCACCCTGCCGGTGAGAATCCGCCAGCATAACGAAAATGCCATGGCAGTTGCCGAAGCCATGGAACAACACCCAGGAATCACTAAGGTGTTCTACCCAGGCCTACCCTCGTTCGACGGCCACGAACTGGCCAAACAACAAATGACCGGCTTCGGCGGCATGCTCAGCATTGAAGTGGAAGGCGGCCAGCAAGCAGCCGAACGTGTGGCGGATTCCCTGAAAATCTTCCTCCTGGCCACCAGCCTTGGCGGCGTAGAAAGCCTGGTCAGCCAACCCAGCGCCACCAGCCACCACAGCCTGAGCCGTGAAGAACGCCTGAAACGCGGCATCGGCGACGGCATGCTGCGCCTGTCCGTCGGCCTGGAAGACGCCCAGGATCTGATCGCAGACCTCCACCAGGCCCTGAAGTAAACTTTGGGGTCAGACCCCAGAACATTTGAAGGGGCGAAATGTCTTGGGGTCTGACCCCAAAGATTGATTTAGTCCTGCGTTGGTGACGAAGTTTTGCGGTACTCGCCGGGGGAGCAATGCATCCAGCGACGGAACGCTCGGGTGAAACTGGCGGTGTCGGTATAGCCGAGGTGAATGGCGAGTTCGTCCAGCTTCATGGCGCTGTTCTTCAGCAGCTGCAATGCCAGTTGGCGGCGTTCTTCTTCCAATAGTTTGCGGAAACTGGTGCCTTCCTGGTCCAGCTTGCGCCGGAGACTGCGCGGTGACATGGCCAAAGTGCCTGCCACCTCATCCAGCGATGCCACCAAACCCAGCGGCCCGAGTAGCTGCTGTCGCACCTGCCCGGCAAAGCCGCCTGTTTGTCGCCGCTCAAGTTGTTGTCGGCATTGATGGTCCAGCACTTGCACCAGGTGCGGGTCGAAGGTGGGCAGTGGACGGTCGGCATCCGCCCGCAGAATAACCAGCGCGTTGCGCGGCCGATTAAACGTCAGCCTCACGCCGCTAAGCTCCTCGAAGCAGGAGGCATAGGCCAGTGGCTTGCCTTTCAGTTCGATCGCCTGCACGTCAAAGCCTGCCAGGCTCAGCTCTTTGAACAGATTAAGCCCTGTGGCCAGATCCCGCTCCAGCAGAAACTGGCGCAAATGGCGGGGAATGTCATCGGGATCAAACGCAACGCCGAAGTCATCGCCTTCCACAAAGGTCTGCATTTTGCAGTAGGCGGTACTGAGCGGTAGATATCGCAGGGCTAATGCGGTGGCATCCCGCAAGGTTCGGCTAGTGCGCAACGCAAAGCCCCAGATTCCAAAGGTCGACACGCTGTATTGCAGACCTATACGGAACCCCAAAGCCGGCGTGTTTGGCAGTGCCAGGATCAGGTTCTCGATCAACCGCATTTCCTGGGCGCGGGTAATCAAGCCATCAGCCGCCTGCAAGTCCTCCTCTGCAATACCGGTACCCAGCAAACAGGTCTCGCGATCCACTCCTTGCCTGACGGCAAAGTTGATCATGACCTGGCTGATGGTAACTGGGTGCAAAAGGGTATCGGAATTTGACATAGCTCGGGAGTATGCCCCGCCCCCGCAAGCCGGACAAGCGCACAAGGTGCCAAGGCCGTTTATGCCTGTTGATTGGCCATAGCTGCCCTGTCTGCACTGGCGCGCGAAGTCTATTGTAGGCATTGTCAGAACAACACGGAGCACCCGATGACCGAAGACCTCACCACCCTCAACAAGCAGGCCATCGCCGCCGCAAAACAGCACATGGGCGAGGTAGCCTGGCCCACCGTGGCACTGACCTTTGCCACCGTCGTTTCTTTCACGCTCACCCTGGCATTATTCATGGCCGGCGCTCTGCCTGTCTGGGCTGCCACACTGCTGATCGGAGCGCTAACGTATTTCTCCTACACCCCGCTGCACGAGGCCGTTCACAATAATATTCACGGTGAAAAAGACCAGCTAACCTGGCTCAACCATCTGTGCGGTTATCTGGTTGCTCCCTTGATTGCCGTGCCCTACCAGTCTCACCGGCTAGAGCATTTCACCCATCACCGCTACACCAACCAGCCGGATAAAGACCCGGATTTCATCATCAGCGGCATGGGCAAGGGACCTTTCAGCGCCCTGCTGACGGTGCTCAGGTTCCTGTGGGTACAAAACACCTTCTTCGCCCGCCAACATTGGGGCAGCGCATCCCGAAGGGAAAAAGTCATCTACTGTGCAGAGCTGTTTGTATCCATCGGTTGGCGAATTGCGTTTCTGTCGCTGGTGAGCCAGAGCGG
Source organism: Marinobacter sp. NSM (assembly GCF_052380025.1). NCBI lineage: Bacteria > Pseudomonadati > Pseudomonadota > Gammaproteobacteria > Pseudomonadales > Marinobacteraceae > Marinobacter > Marinobacter sp. NSM. The sequence continues at coordinate 129,684 of NZ_JBQTCK010000001.1, read as the reverse complement.
CGCAGTGGTGGTAGTCTTGCTCGGATATTTGATTGGCGGCGCCTTCACCGCCTACTGGTTTGCCTATCGGCCGCACCTTCCCTACAAAGAGCCCAAACGCTACCGCAACACCAACAGCCTGATCATGCCCGCTTACATGAAACCGCTGGAGTGGTTCTGGCTCGGGCAGAATCTGCACTCAATTCACCACTTGTTTCCGAGAGTGCCCTTCTACCGGTACCACGCCCTGCACCGCGAGATCGAGCCGGTCCTGCGGGCCCATGGCACCCCGATCATCGGCATCTTCAACCGCCACCCGCAGTAATAATTTGGGGTCAGACCCCAGGACATTTGAATGGGTGAAATGTCTTGGGGTCTGACCCCAACTTGAATCCCGGGGGCCTTGCCCCAATAATGCAGGAATCTTCCGGGAACATTTCCATGAACAGATCCCTCGCAGTGCAGTTGCCGCCCTGGCGCCAGATGGTGTCCGGTTTTGCTGTGGCTGTGTTTGCCCTGGTCCTTCTGTGTTCAATCACCCAAGCGCACGCCCAGCCGAGCCCGGCAGGCAAGGTTGTAGTCAATCACCTGGACCATCTGGTGGTTGCCAGCCACAACCCGGCGTTGGCGGTGGCGGAAACCGGCTCAACGGAAGATGAGCCGTTACTCGATAGCCCGGAGCAGCTGGCCCGGCTTCTTGATGCAGTGATCTGGTCGCAGTCGCACGCTCCGGTGCCGGCAGCCGACTACCGCACCGAGCGAGCCGCGTCCCTCACCGATTTCACCACGCCGCCCCTGCGGGCACCGCCCATCGCGTAATCCCCTGCACAGAACATCACGCAGACCGGCCGTAACGCCCGTCTGACCGCGACCCTGTTTATCAAGGATTACCGATGAAATCATTACGTTCACGGGCCATGGTGTATGGCCTGGTGATTGTGCTCGGGCTACTGAGCGCAATGCCGAATCTGTTGCCGGCCACCTTGGCCGACAAGTTCCCGGACTGGTATCTGGAAAACACCCTTGCCCTGGGCCTCGACTTGCAGGGCGGCTCACACTTGCTGCTCGAGGTTGACGCCACCGAACTGCTTGCCAACAACCCGGGCCAACCGGAAGACCTGCTCCTCAAAGATGCCGTAGAACGCAGCCTGGAAGTGGTACGCCGGCGCCTTAACGAAACTGGCCTGGTAGAGCCCAGTATCACCCGCCAGGGCAAGAACCATATCCTGGTGCAGATGCCCGGCGTGGCCGACCCAGCCCACATCCGGGAACTGCTGGGCACCACCGCCCAGATGACCTTCCACTGGGTTGCCAAGCCGGATGAAAGCCGGCGCTCCGCCCTTCTTCGGCTAACCGACGCCACCGGCGAACAGGAATACGTGCTGGAGAAACGGGTAGCCATGCAGGGCGAACACATCAGCGATGCCCAGATGGCCTTCAACCAGGACACCACCGAACCGGTGGTCAACTTCAAACTCGACTCTGAGGGCACCCGCCTGTTCGGCGACATGACCCGCCAGAACATCGGCCGGCCACTGGCCATTGTGCTGGACAATCATGTGATCACCGCGCCGGTCATTCGCAGCGTGATTGCCGGCGGCAGCGGCGAAATCAGCGGTTCCTTCACCACAGCGGAAGCAAGCAACCTGGCCCTGTTACTGAGAGCCGGCGCCCTGCCTGCGCCCCTGCACGTCATCGAAGAACGCACGGTAGGGCCGGACCTGGGCAGCGATGCCATCGCCATGGGCGTGAGCACCGGCGTGCTGGGCGCAGCCCTGGTGATCGCCTTCATGCTTGGCATCTACGGCCGCTGGGGATTGATCGCCTGTGCCGGATTAGCGGTGAATATCGGCCTGGTTCTGGGATTGCTCAGCATACTCGGGGCCACACTGACACTGCCCGGCATTGCCGGCATCATCCTCACTATTGGCATGGCGGTCGATGCCAACATCCTCATCAACGAACGCATCCGGGAGGAATCCCGTAAAGGCAAGGTCGCCTGGATGGCACTCCGGGAAGGTTTCGGGCGCGCCTACAGCACCATTCTGGATTCCAACATCACCACGCTGATTGCCGTCAGCCTGCTGTTTATGTTCGGCAGCGGACCGGTAAAAGGGTTCGCGGTAACCATTGGCATCGGTTTGCTCACCTCCCTGTTCACCGCCGTCGCCTTCAACCGCTTAGTCATGGAATGGTGGATCAAGGGCCGGGAGCGGGAGCCGCTCACCATCGCAGGGTTTGCCTGGCTGGACCGAATGAGCGAAAGGGGCATCAACTTCATGAAGGGCCGTATGATTGGCCTGGTGCTGTCTGGCGCTCTGTCGATTGCCTCCATCGCCCTGTTTATCCAACCGGGCCTGGACTACGGTGTGGATTTCACCGGCGGCACTCTGGTGGAAGTGCGCGCGCCCTTGGTCTCCGTGGATGAGTTGCGAGCAACGCTGCAAAGCCAGCAACTGGGCGCTGCGTCCATTCAGGAGTTCGGCCAGGACGGTGATTTCCTGATCCGGCTACCGGCGGATGTAAAATCCGGCACAGGCACAGCACACCCGGTAGACGCCCTGAAATCCGCCGTCACCAGCCTGCAACCGGATGCCAGCTTCCCCAAAGTGGATGTGGTCGGCCCGAAAGTCAGCGGTGGCTTCAGTGACGCCACCATCCTGGCCATCCTGCTGGCCGGCGCCGGCATGCTGGCCTACCTGTGGATTCGTTTCGAATCCCATTTCGCCATGGCCGCCACCATCACCATCGCCCTGGACCTCACCAAGACCATCGGCTTCTTCGCCCTGGCCGGGGTGGAATTCAACTTGACCGCCGTGGCCGCCTTGCTGGCACTGATTGGTTATTCCGTGAACGACAAGGTGGTGGTGTTCGACCGCATCCGGGAAAACCTGCGGCAAACGCCCGACATGCCAATGCTGGAATTGCTCAACCGCAGCATCTCCTCCACCCTTACCCGAACCGTGTTCACTTCCGTGACCACCTTCCTGGCTCTTTTACCCATGGGCATCGCCGGCGGTGCTGCGGTATCCAGCTTCGCCCTGCCCATGCTGTTCGGAATCGTCATCGGCACCAGCTCCTCCGTGTTCATCGCCTCGCCTATCCTCTACAACCTGAGCGAACGCAGAACCCGAAAGGGCCTGGCTCAGCTCCGACCCACCGCCGAAGAAATGCGCAAGGAGCTGGAACTGATCCCGTAACCTTCGGGGTCAGACCCCCGGACATTTCACCCAACGAAATGTCTTGGGGTCTGACCCCAATTTAGGTTGCAATGCACCAATAAGAAACTAATATGATTCTTTGAGCCAACAATGAAACCTTTTAGGTGCATAAAAGTAAGCAATGAGCAACCTACACCAGCAATTGAAACGACGCCGCAAAGCACTCGGCTTGCGCCAGCAGGATATGGAAATGCGCATCGGCATGCCTCGCCAGCAGTATCAGCGGCTTGAGTCTGGTGGTAATCCAAGGCTGGAGACACTGGAACTGGTGGCGAAAGGCCTTAACCTGCGAGTCATGTTGATACCGGAAGACAAAGTTCGCACTATTGAAGAGTTTTTGACCGGACAAACGGACTTAACGGCCACCGCTGAACCGATCAGCGACCACGTGGCGGACAATCCATGGCAAGGACTGCTTGGAGACGAGGATGACTGAAGCACCAATTGCCAGCGTGCTAGAACTTACCCTGCACGAAACCACTGTTGGCTACCTTACCGGCTTCCGGGATGGCCGAAGTATTCTGACCTTCAGTCCGGAATACCGCGCAACAAGCAGGCGCCCTACCTTTAGCCTAATCACCCACCCCGCATTTCCCAAATCCGATCAGGTAATGGCTTCACCCTGGGTTCGGCGGCAAAGACTACACCCGGTATTGTCCAACCTGCTGCCGGAAGGAGCGTTGCGACAGTTTCTGGCCCAAGCATTGAAGGTACACCCTGACAACGAATTCGAGCTCTTCTCCTGGCTCGGGAAAGACTTACCTGGCGCTCTGGTTGCCACGCCTCTGGAACCGGAGGCTGTCCCTACCTTTGTGTTGGATCAGGGCGCCAAACCCAGCATCGTAAAGCCTAGAGCGCAAGGTACAAGCAACCGCTTCTCCCTGGCGGGCGTACAGATGAAATTCTCCATGCAGGAACAAGATGGTCGATATCAGGTTGCGGACAGCGGCGCGCTCGGTGATTGGATCATCAAGACGCCCTCCACCACCCACGAACAGGTGCCCCTTAACGAATACACGGCCATGCACCTGGCCAAGCTGGCAGGCATCGACATTCCCGAAATCCGACTGGTACCAATGGGCCAAGTGGACCAGCTACCACAAATCAACCTGCCGGATGAGCAATACGCGTTCGCCATCAAACGGTTCGACCGGGCCCACGGCGTGCGCATCCACACGGAAGATTTCGCACAGATTCTGACTCAATATCCCCACGACAAGTATCAGGGCGGGAACTACCAACAAATTGCACGGATTCTTTACCAGTATTCCGGAGATGACCTTGCGGATGTACAACAACTGGCGCGGAGACTTCTAGTCAACATCCTGCTCGCCAACGGAGATGCTCACCTCAAGAACTGGAGTCTAGTCTATCCAGACCACTTCACCCCTAGACTCTCTCCAGCCTACGACATCGTAACCACTCGCGTTTACATCGCAGATGAGCATGAATTTGCCCTCAACCTTGCGAAAGCCAAAGACTGGTACAAATCTGATATGGCGCAGTTCCAGAGCTGGGCTGAGAAATCCGGCATTCCCTGGCGAGCCGTTAAGCCACATCTCCAGGACACTCTGGACAAAGCCCGAGACCAATGGCCCAAGGCTCTGAAAGAGCTACCAATGATCCCACGACACCGGCAGGAGCTGACTCAGCACTGGCAAAACCTGCACCCGGATTTCCGGATTATCTAATTTGGGGTCAGACCCCCGGACATTTCACCCGACGAAATGTCTTGGGGTCTGACCCCAATTTCAGCGGCTGACCAGGAAGTCGGCGAATTTTCGGGTAAGGAAACCGGGCAGAAGTTTGTTGGTGAACCACAGGCTGCGGGCGCGCCAGCCGGGGATGATCATAAATCGGCGGCGGTCGATGCCTTTGCGGATTTGCGCCACGGCATCGTCGAGTTGCAAAGTGCCGGCCATCAGCTTCAGGGCTTCCGTCTGCTTTGGGCGATTGAGGCGTTCGGCCTCTACCATCGGGGTCTCCACCTCTGGTGGGCACACCACCGACACGTCAACACCCTTGGTTGCCAGCTCAATGCGCAATACCTCGGCCAAGCCAACCACACCGTATTTGGAAGCACAGTAAGCCGCATAGCCGTAGCAGCCCACCAACCCCGCCATGGAAGCCACGAGAACCAGGTGCGAACCGGCGGCCATATGAGGCAGCACGCCAGCCACCACATTACGAGAGCCAATCAGGTTGATGTTGATCACCCGGGCATAGGCGTCGTCATCGATAGCCTCAAAATCCGCAGCTATGGCGATGCCCGCGCAATGAATCACCACATCGGGTTGCCCGCCTTCAGCGGCTTGGGCGAAGGCGTTTCTAACCTCACCCGGCTTTGTTACATCCATAGCATAGGCGCGCACACGCTCTGGCCCGGCAATAGCCGACAGCTCCGCTACCGCCTGCGCCGTTGGCTGAACATCAAATAACGTAACCGCCGACCCCGAACCCAGGTACGTTCGCGCTAAATGAAGGCCGATGCCGCTTGCACCGCCGGTGATATAGACCTGCTGCACCATGAGGTTTCTCCGGGTTGTCTTGTTATACCTTCAAGCATATCGCCCCCGGAAATCGCACCCCATGCCCCGGGCGCCAATATGGCCACCGACGGCGGGGCTATTGACCAGCCCTGCAGACTGTGTTGCCCGCCCCGTTTGTACTATTCCCCATGCTTGCCGATTGTGAAACACTTGGCCACTTTCATGGCACAGCAAAGGAGCAAACCATCACAATGGCCGTAACATCCGTCGCCCTGGTGGCACACGACAACAAGAAGAAGGAACTGGTGGAATGGGCGAACGAGAATCGTACCCGCCTGGCGCCGCTGCGCCTTTATGCCACCGGCACCACCGGCCGGCTGTTAAGGGAAAGCCTGCAACGTGACGATATGCACAGCCTGTTGAGCGGCCCTCTGGGGGGCGACCAGCAGATTGGTGCCAAGATCGCCGAAGGCGAAATCGACTTGCTGGTGTTCTTCTGGGACCCACTGGAACCCCAACCCCATGACCCAGACATCAAAGCCCTGCTGCGCATCGCCGCCCTTTGGAACATCCCGGTTGCCTGCAACCGCGCCACCGCAGAGTTCGTGCTGACCTCCGCCTACATGACCGACGACAATCACCGGTCACAAAAACCGGATTTTTCCGATTACACCGGCCGTGACGTTCATTAACAGAAAATCACATGCATTTTCATTAACAGGAACTAGTATCAGGTAAGCCGTTCAATGGACCAGAGGGGAGCTCCTGGTGCATTTCAAATTCCTGTTTTTGATTCTGGCGCTGGCAACTAGCTGCCTGCCCCTGGCCAATGCCAACACCGACAACCAAGGCAATACAATACACATTGCGGTTATCGACGACGTTCCCAGTACCACCATGGCGGTGCGATTGCTGGAAACAGCCTATGCCCGCCTTGGCCTGAGCATGCAAACGCTGGTGTCGCCATCACGCAGAGCGTTGCTGATGGCTGACAGCGGTCAGCTGGACGGCGACCTGTTCCGGATAGAGTCGGTGGCCTCTGACTACCCGAACCTGCTCAAAGTAAACTACCCACTGCTGGAGGGCGGGCTATACGCGGTTATCAGAAACCCACACGCCCAGAAACTGCCGGAACCCAGCGACAAACCTCTGAAAGTAGCCGTGCGCCGGGGCGTCATCATTGCAGAGAAAACCGCCGAAGCGCTCGGCATGGAACCGGTACACCGAAAGCTACGAGCAGATTCGCACTCTTCTTGAATGGGGCCGGGTGGACCTGGCCCTGGTGTCAGACATTGAAGGCCTTTCTCCACTGGCCACCGGGGACTGGAGCCAGTTTTCGGTACTTCCGGAGCCGATCACCCGTTTTACACTGCACCACTACTTGAATCGCAAGCACGCATCGCTTGCTGAACAATTGGCGAATGTACTTGCAGAAATGGAAGAGGAAGGCCTCAAAGCCAGACTAAGGAAGCTGACTTTGAGCGAACAGAAAGACGGTGAATGGTGACCCTTTACAACGAATCAGGCCGCTTTTTTCAGCTTTTTCTTGAGCGACTTGATCTTGGCCTCGTGCTTTTCGACCTTGGCCTTGCGGGCGTTGATTTTCTTCTTGAGGTTCTTCACGGTTTTCTTGGATTTTTTGGACATGATCTGCCTCCTGGGCGTGGTATCGGCTAGTTCCCGGGCTTGTGTTTCTTGATAAAGCCACGAATGAACGGCCTGATTTCGCGAGCGGCGCTGGCATCCAGCTGTTCACAAAATTCAATGAACTGCTCGCGCTCGGCGCTGCTGATTCGAATCAGCAACTGGCTATCTTTCTTGTTGGGCTTCACCTTTTTTGGTTTCACCTTTTGGGGACTATCAGTCACTGCGGATACTCCTGGTGAGAGTGAAGCTCATGGTTGAAAGATATTTACATTGTGTATTCGTTTTCAGGGAAAGCAAGGTGGCGACCGCTTTGTTCATTCAACGCGCAAGGGAGCCGCTACTCGGAAAGTCCATCAAAACTGGGTACATCCAGGTAAAGTCGAGAGGAAAACTGAAACTCCATCGTTCCTTGCATGTCCGGTAGAAATCGGCAACTATCAGTGCCATTCAATTGATCCGATGGACCCCGACCGGTCAAGCGTCAGAAGGCACTCAAGCTCAGTCCGGATCCGGATTTCTTCAAGCGACAGAGTTTTATGTTAAGGCAAGACAATGCCCATTAACCAAAGCTTACCATACGATCCTCAGCTGAACGTTTCAGCCCTGTCCGCAATATTCTCCAACACAACAAACTCATATAAGTTGTTATTCTTCTTAGCCATAATGGAAGAGATAAAAACAAATCTCTCAAAGGGAGAACGCAACCAGAGCATTAAGCTAAACAGCCTTTCAATTCGCATGCTCCAGTTTGCATGGTACCCGCACAGATTTTTCAATTTATCCTTTGGGGTTCAGGACAAAATTGCTCGTTCACTCGACATGCTGAATTTTGATATCCAAGGCTCCGCTATAACCAACCGTAAAAGCTTCGAAGAGCTCAGAATCGCTATCGAAGATCAGTTCAACGAAATCGGAGGAAGATCTCTCGAGCGTTATGTCCCCTATCGATTATTAAGCCCTTTTTTCAACAAGGAACTGAAAGGTCTACCAGACGCCAAGATCAACAACAAAGTCATTGAATTAACTGGTCAGAGCTTTGCCAGCAACTCCCCTTCAATTTACAGGTTTAGCGATGATCACTCTGAGATAATACTTCACGAAAGATGGCTTAAATATCTCTCGGATAACTGGCGGATTGTACAAGGATGGGCGCTTTTTGAGTGGGCAAACTATCTTCAAAAGAAAAATCCGAGTACACCAGCGATACTCAACAAGCTACAGCCACCGACAAACAGATCCCCGCTAAAAAAGCAGACAGACTATTGGAAGCTTGTTTCCGAAAATGTCGATCCTCACTGCATCTACACCAATCAACCACTAACAACAGGAGAGTTTGCGCTCGACCACTTCATCCCCTGGTCGTTCATATGTCACGATGAACTCTGGAATCTCATTCCATCAGACCCGATAGCAAACATAAAAAAGGGGCGGGCAATCCCGAGCGAAAAAACACTCAAACCGTTTATTGATCAGCATCTAATGGCTATCGACATACACCACTCTAAGAACAAAAAAAGTTGGCCGCGAATCGTCCAACCTTACCTTGAGGGGCTATCCCTAAGTGCAGATGAGATATTGAACCCAGATCTGGTTGCAGCCTCGTTAGAAGGTAAGATGAAACCGCTGATGTCTCTGGCCAAGAACCTAGGATATCAATGACCTGTTATCTAAGGCATGCGATAGAGCACCGTTTCCCACCAGACATCGGGGCGCTGCAGCTGGTCAACTGAGGACGTTAACTGCAAGGTAACTGGCATGACAACGCTATCGCGTGCGAGGCCATCCAGCTCCGTCTTACTAACCTCATGGAATGATCGCTCACCATCTCGTGGCCCGTGTCGCAGAGTGATCACCAACATGCCAGACGGCGCCAGCAGTTCGGTCAAAATACGGAACGCCCGCTCCCGTGAAGTAGGCGCCAGGTGCATCCACACGGCAGACACCAGCACCAGATCAAACCGGTAGCTTAGTTTACGGATCTCGCTTAGATCCGGTAGGGAATCATCCACCCACTGGATACTGCGATGGACCGTTGCCGCCCCACCCAGGCGGCGTAATTCCGCAGCGGGCTCCACCGCAACCACATCCCAGCCTCGCTCCGCCAAAGCCAGCGCATCGCGGCCACTGCCGGCGCCGACATCGAGAGCCAGACCGGTTTGCTTGTCCAAGTGCGGGAGCCAGTCGCTGTGGACCTGTTCGAAGGTCAGGGACTGGTATTGGGTGAAGAATTTTTGGGCGTTTTTGTTGTAGGGTCCGTAACTCATGCCACCGCCAGCTTCGCCGCCTGCTGCCACATAAAATTCGGCATCGGCGTTCGGAGTTTCCAGGTAATACTCATGGGCTGTGAGCCAGTGTGAGACACGTAGTCCACCTCACCATAATTCACAAACCCTATGGTTCGACCGTATTCATCTTTCGCCTGCTCCCGCACAAACAGAAACAACCGTTTTTGGATGATCTGGTGCTGAATATAGTCCTTCCCCTTCCCTTTATCTGGCCGGGCACTGTTCTGCGACTGCCAGTGAAACAGCTGCTCGCTGATGGCGTAATCGTGATACATGGTGGTTGGGGAAAACTGCTTTTCGTTTTTGTCTAAGGTGACAAACAACAGCTCGGTATTCTGATCTTGGATAACATAAACACCTTCTCTTGAAGGCGGCTGGTGCTCAAAGGTCATAGCACCAAATCCGGCCAGGATCTGCTCTCGGGAATAGCGGGCATGGAGGCGCAATGGCACTTGCGGCAGTTCCGGCATGCCTGGCTGTTCGTGTTTGGTTTTTGCCAGCTTCCAATCAAGCACGTCCACCAGTTCCTGCTCCAACCCCAACCTGTTGAGCTCTGCCAGGCTTTGGGGGAGTGATGAAAACTCCAACTCTGGCCCGGCTTTTTGCCAGAAATCGTAATGGCACATTAACGCTTGGCGATTATTCGTGTCGCCCCAATGAAATCCTGACTGGCATAGTTTCCTGAGGAACAGCAGGTACTGGTGATCGTCGCAGATCAGAATCCGGTTGTAGATCGCCTTTTTTGCTAGCTTGAACGTCGAGTCATCTGAAACATCCTCATGTTTGGCTTTAGAAACCAACTCTGCCCAACTGCCCCGCCTGTAAAGCTCGTTCAGGTCGATGTGGGGATGATGCGTTATGAAATTCTTCAAAGTCAGAGGTTGAGTGGAATGCTGGGGAAACTGGCGAATCAGCGACACCAGCCGTTTGATCGTCAAAGTGGCCTGGCGGATGTTACTCAGCACCATCTTTTGGGTTTTCTTGGTGAGCTCAATTCGACAACCCAGGGGCGCATGGGGGAAGCCTTGTTTGAGCTCCTCGGTGATCGAGCGTTCAGACTTACCCACCAGTGCCCGGAATTTATTTGCAAAATCATATTCAGGCCGGGAATTACCAACAAAGTCCAAGACGGTGCAGCAATCTTTGTCATCGGCCAGGCGCAACCCCCGGCCCAGTTGCTGAAGGAAGATGGTCAGGCTTTCAGTTGGGCGCAGAAATAACAAGGTATCGACTTCCGGAATATCGACGCCTTCATTGAAAATATCGACCACGCACAGAACATTAATTTGCCCGGAGCGAATAGCTTGCTGTTTTTGTTGCCGCTCGTGGCTGTTGTCGCTGGTGAGAATGTCGGCCTTGATGCCATGCAGCAGGAGCTGTTCCACCATGAACGTTGCGTGTTCACGGCTCACGCAGAAAGCGAGAGCTTTCATGCTGGTGATGTCGGTAACGATTTCCCGCAGGCTGCGCAGAATCTTGTCGACACGGCTCTGGTTGTGCGTGTACAGATTGGTGAGCTGCACCGGATCATAACGGCCGCGATTCCATGGGATGGTGCGCAGGTCAGTATCGTCGTCTATGCCGAAGTATTGGAAGGGGCATAGGTGGCGGCGGTTGATGGCCTCCGGCAACCGGAGTTCGGCGGCAATCACGCCACCAAAGTCGCTGAGAATATCACCACCGTCGTGTCGCTCTGGTGTTGCGGTCAACCCCAGCAGTATCTCCGGCGAGAAGTGCTCCAGTACCGCACGATAACTGGATGCGGCGATGTGGTGCACTTCGTCGATAACGATGTAATCGTAATAGTCTTCGGTCAGTTTCAGCTGATCCAGCTGGTTGTTCAGGGTCTGGATCGATACGAATAACTGTCGATAGTGCTCAGGCAACTGGCCGCCTACCCAAAGTTCGCCGAAGCCATTATTTCGCAGCACGCCACGATAGGCTTCGCGAGCCTGCCGCAGAATTTCTTCCCGATGCGCCACGAACAAAAAATGAGCGTTTGGTTTGGATTTCAGGAACCGCTGAAAGTCAAAAGCCGAGATCAGAGTCTTACCAGTGCCTGTGGCCGCCACCACGAGGTTTCGGAAGCGCTGGTGCACATCCCTCTCAACCGCCAACTGTTCCAAAATATCTTTCTGGTGCGCAAATGGTGTGATTTCGAAAAAGTGAGAGATTCCAGGCGCGTCCAGTCCTTTTTGTTGTTTTAATGCGCGATGGAGCTTTTCAGTACTTTCAGCCTGCCCATCAAACAGCTCAAACTCCTCAGATGCCCAATAAGTTTCAAAGGTACTGAGGGACTTGTTAATAATGTGCGGGAGTTCCTTCGACGTGATCTTCAGGTTCCACTCAAGCCCATTGGTCAGAGCTGAACGGGACAGGTTTGACGACCCGATATAGCCCGTGTGAAACCCGGAGTTTCTGAGGAACAAATAGCTTTTTGCGTGCAGCCTCTCGCGTTCGGTGTTGTAACTCAATTTCACTTCGGTGTTCGGCAGGCGGGCCAGGTACTCAACGGCTTTGGCATCGGTTGCGCCCATGTAAGAGGTGGTGATGATTTTCAGCTCACGACCGCTGGCCGTATACGCCTCCAACTCTTTCCGGAAAATACGAATGCCGGCCCACTTGATAAACGACACCAGCCAATAAATCTTGTCGGCGGAAAGAATCTCGCGCTTAAGTTCGGATTCCAGTGAAAGGCCGGCGTTGCTGCCGGAAAACAGCTCACTCTGGGTAAGGCCGGTGAGAGGAAAAATGTCTTCTACGTATTGTTTGAGGTTGGCTGCAACCGGGTTTTCCAGTTCGTACAGTGCCGTCAGGATTTTTCCCTGGCTATCCAGAAGGTTCTCTTCCAGAAAGCCCTCATCCGAAATCTTGCCCTTGAGCCACATCAGCAACTGATTGGAAAGGTCGATCTGCTCCTGCAGCCGATCATCGCCCGAGGGCACGGCCTCAATGGCGAATTCCAGGATATTGGACAGGAATCGTGACAGCCACACGGAGGCTCCGGCGCTGTTGAGCTGGCGCTCGCCGACATAGAACTTGTCTCTATCCAGTCGACTCTCGATGAGCTTGGTGATTAGCTGCTCGTAGATTCCGGTTTGCTGCATCCATTACGTTCCGTGCTGACGACGACAATAGGCGACACTCTGAAATCGCTGACCGTCATGATTGCTTGCTAACGAACTCATCACTGAACCTTAGCCTTCAAGGCTCAGACTTCCAAGAAATTCCATAGGCTTGGCAGAGCAGCCAACGTTGGCCTTTCACTTTAAGGTTCAGCCCCTACATTATCCACAATACCCTTAACCCATATCGAAAATCCCTGTTTGCCTTGATATTCATCAGTGTTTACCATCGCGCCCCTTTAACCAATGCACCAAATCAGGGCAAAAGAAGATCATGGGACGCCGGAACGAGCAGCTGCGCTGGCAGTTAGCGAAAGGATTGCTGAACGCACTTCACCTGGAACGGCTGGCCACGCGGTACAGTCGAACCACCGTTATGGCTGTGTTCAATCTGATCAATGGTGGTTTCAGTATTGCGCTGGTGTCTTTTGTTGCGCTGGTCACCCAGGAAGCGTTTATCTTTCCGTCGCTCGGGGCAACTACCTTTATTCTATTCTACGTGCCCATGGCCCAACCCGCTTCACCTAGAAACACCCTGTGCGGACACCTCATCGGCGCACTCACTGGGCTGTTCAGCCTCTACCTGTTCGGTTTGCAGGATCAGTCCTCCGCATTTATGACGGGTGTCGATTTGCCTCGGGTGGGGGCAGCCGCTGTGTCGCTTGGGCTGGCCAGTTGCCTGATGGTGGTGTTCAAGGTAGGGCACCCACCTGCGGGTGCTACGGCGCTGATCGTGTGTCTGGGGCTGATGCCAGACACGGCTCAATTACCTATACTGATGGCCGGCGTCGCTTTGCTGCTGGCGCATGCTTTTGTTATGAATCGCCTGGCCGGCATCCCCTACCCGCTGTGGTCCGCAGCCACAACAGGGCCCGTCATGCAGGATAGGAAATCAACATGCTGAACTTTCTGGGAACGAACTTACCCATCATTCAGGCGCCCATGGCAGGCGTGCAAGACAGCCGGCTGGTGGCGGCGGTTTCCAATGCCGGCGGGTTGGGGTCGCTGCCTTGTGCCATGTTGTCGGCGGCGGCACTCAGGGCAGAGCTTGAAACCCTGAAAGCCAGCACCGATCGGCCGTTCAATCTGAATTTCTTTGCCCATACCCCGCCAGAACCAGACCACTCAGCGGAACAGGCCTGGCGGACGGTGTTGGCGCCCTATTATCGGGAATTCGGGCTGGATGAAGGCGTGATTGCCAATGGCCCCGGGCGGCAACCCTTCAACGCAGAGATGGCTGACATTGTGGAGGAATTCCGGCCAGCGGTTGTGAGCTTTCATTTTGGCCTACCGGCGCCCGAGTTGCTGCAACGGGTCAAAGCCGCTGGAGCTGCAGTGCTGTCATCCGCGACCACGGTAGAAGAAGCCCTTTGGCTGGATGGCAACGGTGCCGACGGCATTATTGCCCAGGGGCTTGAGGCCGGTGGCCACCGAGGTATTTTCCTGACAAAGGACATGAGCACGCAGATGGGGACGTTTGCCCTTTTACCCCAGGTGGTTGCTGCGGTGAGTGTTCCGGTTATTGCAGCCGGCGGCATTGCCGATTCCAGGGGCGTAAAGGCGGCACTGGCACTTGGCGCTGCGGCGGCCCAGGTGGGGACTGCGTTTATGTTGTGTCCGGAGGCGACAACCCGGGCGGTTCATCGGGAGGCGCTGAAAAGTGAGGCGGCCCGGCACACGGCCATCACTAATCTGTTCTCCGGGGGCCCGGCAAGAGGCATTATGAATCGGGTGATGCGAGAGCTGGGGCCGATATCAGCCCTGGCTCCCGCTTTCCCGCTTGCCACCAACGCCATGGCCCCGCTGCGGGCAGCGGCTGAGGCACAGGGATTAGGGGATTTCTCGCCGTTGTGGTGCGGGCAGAATACTGGAAGTTGCCGGGAGGTCTCTGCGGCGGAGCTACTACGAAACTTGGCACGAGGCATCAATTAAGCCATTCTGATGGGCCGCTCAGAGCTCGCTATGCAGGGCTTATAAATATCCCGATCGGACCAAAGGCCAATGACTGACGAGAACAATCCTTTCCGTTTCCGCTTCCGGGTGCGCTACGGTGAATGCGACGCCCAGGGGGTGGTGTTCAATGCCCGCTATGCGGATTTCGTGGATATTGCTGTAAATGAATATATCCGCACACTGTTTGGTGATTACCAGCACCTGCTTGATCAGGACCTGGACATCCAGGTAGTCAGCATGACCGTTAACTGGAAAGCACCAGCGAAGTTTGACGATGTTCTGGAGGCACGCATCAAGGCCGGCCGGTTAGGGAATACGTCTTTCACCCTGCACCTGGAATTCCTCCGGCACGGTGACGGGCAGTTTATCGCCGATGCCGACATCACCTATGTGGTTATTCAGCCTTCAAAGATGGCCAAAGCCGTCATTCCAGACAGCCTGAGAGACAAGCTGGAAACCGGTGCGCCCGGGGTACTGATCAGCCATGCCGGAGAGACTGCGTAGTCATCTATGAGGAAATCGATCAAACGCACACTGGCGCTGATTATGGCACTTCTGATGGTGGGCATCGCTTACCTCTGGCTGACCTTTGTCAGCAGTTTTGGCTACAACCCAACCGGAGAATTGCCGGCCATAGACGAGGACGAAACCTATTCGGTGTTTGTTTATGGCACCCTAACCCGGCCCTGGGTGCGCTGGCTGGTAATGGGGCGTGCCGGCAGCAGCGAACCCGCCAGCCTGCCTGGATTCCGAAAGGAAAAGCTCGACTTGCAACCAGACCCTACCGCCGTTACCCAGGGTGAAGTAATTGAGGTGAGCGCCGGCGAGCTCAGGGCACTGGACAGGTACGAACGGCTGGGCGTGCGCTACGAAAGAGTGGAGTTAACACTGCAGGATGGCCGATCAGCCTGGGTGTACAGGCTGATGGAGCCACTGATCCTTGAGATGGAGTAAGCGCTATTTCTTCACCCACTGGCCATTGACCTGAATGAACTGCCCTGACGGAGTTTTCTCA
The DNA here is from genome assembly GCF_052380025.1 of Marinobacter sp. NSM. Classification (NCBI taxonomy): domain Bacteria; kingdom Pseudomonadati; phylum Pseudomonadota; class Gammaproteobacteria; order Pseudomonadales; family Marinobacteraceae; genus Marinobacter; species Marinobacter sp. NSM. The sequence goes on along the minus strand of NZ_JBQTCK010000001.1, from coordinate 113,970 downwards.
ATAGCTTTCTTGCCAGCCACCGTTTCCACCTGGGTGACCGGAATGTCGTGCCGCTCGGCAATACGGGCATACTCATCCCGGCGGGCATGGTTAATAGCTTGTACCACCGCAGGCGCATCGCCCTCTGCACGAACCACTTCCAGGTAGCCCGTCGGGGTTTCACCCACCAGGCCCTGCTGTTTGACGGTTTCCAGTTTCTGCTTGGCCTCTTCCAGGCCCATGGCGAGCGCCGGCAGTGCCAGGCCGATGGCCAGAAGGAAGGCGCTCAGTTGCATCAGTCGTTTCATCTTCAACCCCTTGGTCAGGCCGCTGTTGTTCAGAACAGGCCTTTATCGCTGAACAGTTCATCCACTTCCCTGTCCACTTTTACGTAGATTTCGTGCTGGATTTTAACGTTCAGGTTCACGGTAATCGGCTCTTTTGGTGCCGCCATCTGTACGGTTGGCGTGCAGGCGATGAACGCCAATGGCAGGACCGATATCATCAGAACTCTCATGGCCAGCGGCCTGCGTGACCGCCACACATTGATCATGGTTTTGCCTCCTGCCCGGACTGTTGCAGCCGCTCCCGAACGCGTTCGGTAACGGCTTCGTTCACCCTGCCGCTCAGCTGTAAGCTGGTTAACAGCGCAGGAATGTCTTCTTCAAGATTGATGTTCAGCACCACCGGCTGGCCGCCGCGAACGCCCGGGCTTTGCCCTTCCAGCCGCAGGCCTAACATCAGCTTTCCATTCTTATCGTAGTCTATCGTGCTATCCAGCACCGAATAGTGAAAGTTTTGCAAAGCTTGCACCACCAGGTCCACGGCCTGGCTACTGCCCAGCATGGCCTGCAATCGCTCGCCTGGCAGTCGAAGGCGGCCGCCCGGAACGATAGCTGCCATGGTGCCTTGTTCAACCTCTACCGATGTGCCGGAGATCATCAGCGGTATACGGCCATTAAGCCTGCCGGAGCCTTCAAACCCTTCGGCCGGGTAGACTTCCAACAGCCGTTCAAGCGATAACTCGTAGACGTCTAACGGGACGTTAACGGGATGATTGGCCAGGTCGAGGGTTTGCGGTGCAACTCTCAGGCGGCCATTGAGAAATTCGGCTGTGGCCTGCTTAATCTCTAACTGGCCAGTGAGCGGCTCGGCGGCCGGCGCCTGATAATCCGCCAGCAACCGCACCGACCCTAGGCCAATGCCGGAGTTGATCTGGCCTATGGTGATGTCGCGCAGGCGGGCAGCCAGTGATTCGTCTTCGAGGCTGAACAACAGGCGGCCACTCATATCGGAAAACGCCGTTCGATCGAAGACCCCACTCACGCCCGCCAGATTCAGCCGGGCATCCAGTGCGAGGGGGGCGTCAGGTTCCAGCCGAAAGCTGGCGGCCGCTTCAAGCCGACCATGGTTTAACGTAAGCAATGAGGGCCACTGGGCGAGCGTATCAGCGAATGTCGTGCCGGCTTGTTCGGCGGCCATGGCCAAGTCTACCTGGCCAGCCATGAACTGATCGGCCTGGTTTCTGAACACTACCTCCGCCAGCAGGCCGGAATCTGATCGCAGCAGGCCCTCAAGACGGATATCCGAGACAGCACCACTCACCCGCCCTTCAAAGCGCCACCCCTGGGGTTTCAGCCTGGGGTGCCGTAAATCGCCAACTTCAATAGAGAGCTGGCCAGCCACCTTAGTACGGTCCGCGAAGCCGCCAGCGCCGCCCTGGTTGATGGTGAGGGTTACATCGGTCAGATCCAGCCGAACGTTGTTTAACACAACCGGGGAATCTCCGGCGTTCTGTGCAAGGGTGGCAGCCGTCAGTCGGGAACCGGGTTTGAAACGGACAATAACCGCCTGGCTGTCTGCCTCAACCGAGTTAACCACCTCAGCCCGGATGCCGGTCACGCGCCAATCCGCAGTCTCGATATCCGGCAGGGCAATGCCCATCCGCCCCTGCTGCAGCAAGAACGACCAGTCCAACGCGAAAGCTGACGGCACCCACAGCAAGCAGGCCAACAGGATGATCAGCGATCGCCATGGAAATCGTCCGCGCGGGATCAATACAACACTCCTTTGCTCACAATCAGGTAGTATGTGCCGATAAACGCTGGCCATGACTATACAGAGCCAGCAAGCTGAACCGGGCACAGAAACTTATATGAAGATACCAAAACGATTACAACCCCTCGTTGATGAAGGCATGGTGGATGAGGTGTTGTACCAATTGATGAGCGGCAAGGAAGCCCAGGTGTTTGTGGTGCGCTGCGGCGACCAGGTGCGTTGCGCCAAGGTATACAAAGAGGCCCAGAAGCGCAGTTTCAAACAGGCCGTTCAGTATCAGGAAGGCCGTAAGGTACGGAACAGCCGTCGCGCACGGGCCATGAGCAAGAAAACGCGCTATGGCCAGAAAGAGCAGGAAGACGCCTGGCTGAACGCCGAAGTGGATGCCCTTTACCGCCTGGCAGAAGCCGGCGTTCGCGTGCCAGAACCTTTCGGTTTTGTTGATGGCGTGCTGCTGATGGAAATAATTGCCGACGGTGAAGGCAAGGCCGCGCCCCGGCTGGACGACGTTACCCTCACCCCCGAACAGGCCTGCAGTTACCACGGCAAGGTGATTGCCGACGTCGTGCGCATGCTCAGTGCCGGCCTGATTCACGGCGACCTGTCCGAATTCAATGTTCTGGTTGATGCCACCGGTCCGGTCATTATCGACCTGCCCCAGGCGGTCAATGCAGCTGGCAATAACAGCGCGGAGCGCATGCTCGAGAGGGATGTGGACAACATGCGCCGCTATTTCGGCCGCTTTGCCCCGGAACTGCTGACTACCGATTATGGCAAGGAGATCTGGGCGCTTTATGAAGCCGGCGACCTGCACCCCGATAGCCAGCTGACTGGGTGCTTTGAGCACGACACAGAAAGCGCGAACGTGGATGAGCTGCTCGATGTGATTGAAGCCGCCAAGGAAGAAGAATGGGAGCGCCAGGAACGCCTGCGGGATGCCGAGGACGATGACTGACGTTGCCACCGGGCATTGTACGAAAGCCGGAAGGCCCTGCGGCGTTTAATCGTCTAGAATGGCAGGATCAATCTGCGGACCGACAAACATTTCGTTCCCTCATCTCTGCGATCCGTAAAAGGTACACCATGCTTTCAGAACGTTTTTATACCGTCCAGGACGGACGCATTGTTATTACTGCGCCCCAGGCCAGTCATTTTGCCAAAGAGATTGCCGGAGACTTCAACCCGATCCACGATCCGGACGCCCGCCGCTTCTGCGTGCCTGGTGATCTGCTGTTTGCCATTGTGGTCGGGCGCTTTGGGTTATCAGAGAACATGACATTCCGTTTCCGCAATCTGCTGGGGGCAGAAATTCCCCTGGAATTCCGGGAAACCGGTGATAACACCATCGAAGTCTGCGACGAAGCCGGCAAGGTCTACCTGGAAGTGAGCCGCAGCGGTGCGGTAATCCAGGACGAGCAAGTGATTGATGACTTCACCCGCGCCTACGTGGCGGCCTCTGGCAAGAACTTCCCCCACACGCTCAAACCGCTGATGGAATCCCACGGGGTCATGTTCAACCCCGACCGCCCGATGGTGATGTATGAAAGCATGAGCGTGGCGATCAATAAACAGGACAATCTTCAGCCAGACCTGGAACTGAACAAGGCGGACCTGGAAGTGGCGGGCAAGCGCGGCAACGTAACCCTCTCTTACCACTTGATGTCCGATGGCAGCTCGGTTGGTGAAGTGTCCAAACGCCTGATGCTGGGCGGGCTCCGGGAATACTGCCCGGAGGCCATGGCTGGTATTGTTGAGGAGTTTTACCGGCTCAAGGCCCGTGGTACCCGGCTGGGCATGGAAAACGCAGATTAATCGCCCTCAGCAACCCGCTCAAAAGTGTGCAAGTAAACGTCTACCGTGAGTGACAGGGAGTTCAGGGCAGCCGCCCGCTCCCGGCCTTCCGCGTTTGCGCGGTAGAAATGGGGCGTCATCGCCAGCAGGTCTGCGATGGGCTCCGCCCCCGCCAGATGCAGTGAAAACCGAACATCTTCCGAAGCCACCCGGCGGAATCCTTCCGGGGCCGGCGTTACTTTCTTCGATTCGCTCCGGATTTCAGGATAGATGATTTCCCGCAGTTCCCGCAGGTGGTCCTGCCCTGCGTCCACCTGAATCAGCTTACCGCCCGGTTTGAGAACACGGGCAAATTCCGGGTACACGGGAAAGCCAAACAGGCAGAGAATACGGTCCAGTGAGCCAGGTAGCACCGGCAGATTCGCATTACTGCCCACCACCCAGCTCGGCCGTTTGTCTTCACGGGCCGCCGCCAGTACCGCCCATTTCGAGATATCCAGGCCCAATAGCGCCAGGGAGCGCTCCTCGCCCGCCGCCCGGGCCAGTTGCCGCAGGTAGTACCCTTCACCACAACCGGCATCTAGGCAATTCAGTGTGGTCCTGGCCAGCGCACCTTCCATCGTAGCCCGCGACACCGCCTCGGCAATCGGCTGGTAATACCCTGCCTCAAGAAACCGCTGGCGTGCCGCCACCATCACCTTACTGTCACCGGGGTCCAGCGAACGCTTCTTCTGCACCGGCAAAAGATGCACATAGCCCTGCCGCGCCACATCAAAATTATGGCCACTGGCACACCGCCACGAACCCGACTCCCGCTGCAAGGCAGCGCCATCCAGGGGGCAGGCTAAGGCGTCAAAGGCTGTGATGGTCATTCAATATCCTGTTGTCCGGTTCATCCACCGCGGATTATACATGCTGGGGTCAGACCCCAAGACATTTCGCCCGGTCAAATGCACTGGGGTCAGACCCCGGTACATTTTGTTACATTTGGGGATAGCACTGGGAGCCCCCCTTGCAGCCTGCTTATCAGGGGTATTCCTGATAAACTAGGACGCTTGGATTTTCGTATGATCTGTGCCATTGCCGTTTACAGGTAGCTCTATGTCTTTTGTTCCATCGCCGATTCCATTTGCCGCCGATTCCGGCCCTTCCCGCCGCTTCTGTGTGGCTCCGATGATGGATTGGACCACGCCGCATTTTCGCTACCTGGCGCGGATTCTGAGCCGCCGGGCGTTGCTGTATACCGAGATGGTGACCACCGGGGCGTTGATTCATGGGGATACCGAGCGGTTTCTGCGCCATGATCCTTCCGAATACCCGCTGGCGCTGCAGCTTGGTGGCAGCCATGCCGGTGAGTTGGCTCATTGCGCAAAGCTGGCTCAGCAGTTTGGCTTTGATGAAGTGAACCTGAATGTCGGCTGCCCCAGTGATCGGGTGCAGAACAACATGATCGGCGCTTGCCTGATGGGCCATCCGGACAAGGTGGCGGAAGGTGTGGCGGCGATGATAGAAGCCACGGATCTGCCGGTCACCGTCAAACACCGCATTGGCATCAACGGCCGCGAATCCTGGGATGAGCTGTGCGAGTTTATCGAAACCGTTGCCGCCGCCGGCTGCAAGACGTTCATCGTGCACGCCCGCATTGCCATTCTGGAGGGCCTGAGCCCGAAGGAAAATCGCGATATCCCACCGCTGAAGTACGACTGGGTGTACCGTCTGAAACAGGCCTACCCTCATCTTGAAATCATCATCAACGGAGGCATCAAAACCTTTGATGAATGCCACGAACATCTGGCCCATACCGATGGTGTGATGCTGGGCCGGGAGGCCTACCACAACCCCTGGCTACTGGCCGACGTGGATACCGAATTCTTTGGTGAGCCGGCAGCTGCCACCAGCCGTCATGATGCCCTGCGCGCCATGTTTCCGTTTATCCAGCAGGAACTGGACCGCGGGGTGTACCTGACCCACATTACCCGCCATATCATGGGCCTGTTCCTGGGCCAGCCAGGAGGGCGACAGTTCCGCCGCCACCTGAGCGAGAACGCCAACAAGCCGGGTTCCGGCCTGGAAGTGGTGGAGCAGGCTCTGGCCAAAGTCAGGGAACCGGAACTCATTACGGAAAGTTGATCATACCCATACCTTTTGTTGTCTTGTTCCTGTCGTAAGCTGCCGTTATTGTAAGGGTTACAAAGGTATTCTGGAGCTGGATACCGCCATAACACCGCACAACCGGGACGACACGACGAATGAACAGCAAGCTGGACCAACTGAAGACCATGACCACCGTGGTGGCCGACACCGGCGACCTTGACGCCATTGCCCAATGGCGGCCACAAGATGCCACCACCAACCCCTCACTGCTGCTGAAAGCCGCAGCATCGGAAGCCTACCGCCCGATGCTGGACAAGGCCGTCGCCTTCGCCAGCCAGCGCGGGGGCTCTGGCGCCGAACAACTGACCATCGCCACTGACATGCTGGCGGTGCTGGCCGGTAAAGAAATCCTGAACCTGATTCCCGGCGTCGTCTCCACAGAAGTAGACGCCCGCCTGTCGTTTGACACCGCCGCCACCCTGGAACGCGCACGCCGGTTGATCGACTACTATGACCGCCAGGGCGTAGACACCAGTCGGGTGCTGATCAAGATTGCCGCTACCTGGGAAGGCATCCGCGCCGCTGAGCAGCTGGAAAAAGAAGGCATCCACTGTAACCTGACCCTGCTGTTCTCCTTTGTACAGGCTGCCGCCTGCGCCGAAGCCGGTGCCTATCTGATATCACCGTTTGTCGGGCGCATTCTGGATTGGCACCTGGCCAGCACTGGCCGCGACAGCTACCCGGCGGCGGAAGACCCGGGCGTGCAATCGGTCACCCGCATCTATAATTACTACAAGGCCAGTGGCTTCAATACCGTGGTGATGGGGGCGAGCTTCCGCAATACTGGCGAGATTGAAATGCTGGCCGGCTGCGATCGCCTGACCATCAGCCCTGCCCTGTTGCAGGAGCTGAAAGACGATCATGGCGAATTACCCCAGCAACTGAACGCGGGCAGCGCAAGCACCGCCGACAAACCACACCACGTGGACGAGAAGCGTTTCCGCTGGGAATCCAACGAGGATGCCATGGCCACCGAGAAACTTGCTGATGGCATTCGCCGGTTTGCCACAGACCAGATTGAACTGGAAAGCCGGGTGCGACAGTTAGCGACCGAAGCTGCCTGATCAACACCCCAACCTTTAGCCAAGGGGCGCTGTATGATTGATCGCCTGAAAAAACTGTTTGCAGTGCCGGAATCCGAGCCTGTACAAACCGACGCTCACCAACTGGCGGTGGCTGCCACAGCCCTGATGGTACAGCTTGCCCGTGTCGACAATCACGAGGACGAGCGCGAGCTGAAGATTATTGTCGATTGCGCCGTTCAGGCCCATCAGGTTACCCGGGAAGAAGCGGAAGAGATTCTTGCCGACGCCCTGGCACACGCAGAGGATTCCACGTCGTTGTATGAGTTCACCGGACAGATCAACGACCACTTTGACCAGCCCCAGAAACAGGCCCTGCTGGAGAGTATCTGGCGGGTAGCCCTGGCAGACGGCCGTATCGACAAATACGAAGAACACCTTATTCGCCGGATTGCGGACTTGCTGCATCTTAATCATCGGGAATTCATGCAGGCCAGGCACAGGGCGGAAGACGCCGCCGGTTAACCCCAAGGAGATTTCATGTTAGCCATTCTTCACCCCAACACAGAACTGGACAGCGAAGCCTACCGCCAGACCATGCATTACCTGGAAAACCTGCCCGGTGTCAGTGTTCGCGTACACGAGATTCAAGGCGCCAGCCAGCGGCTGACGGAGATTTATCTGCTGGGCGACACCAAAACCCTGAGCAAGGAAGAGATTGAAGCGCTACCCGCTGTGGAGCGGGCCGTCCGAATTTCTGATGACTACCGCATTCTGGGCCGCCACAAAGACGATCACCGCCAGAGCGGTTTCACCTACAACGGCGTCGAGTTCAGCCAAAACAACCTGAACATCTTTGCCGGCCTGTGTGCAGTTGACGTGCCCGAGCACGTTGAGCAGATGATGCAGGCGCTGGAGGACAATGGCGAGGTCTGCACCCGTATGGGCGCCTATAAGCCGCGCACCAATCCGTACTCGTTCCAGGGGCACGGCAAGGGCTGCCTGCCCTGGGTCTTCGAGAAAGCCGGCAAGCATGGCATCAAGGTGATTGCCATGGAGATCACCCACGAGAGCCATATCGAAGAAATCGACACCTGCCTGGAGAAGCTGGGCCGGCCTACCGGCGTGATGCTGCAGATTGGCACCCGGAATACCCAGAACTTCGAGTTGCTCAAAGCCATAGGCCGGCAGAAAACCTACCCGGCACTGCTCAAGCGCGGTTTTGGTATTACCCTGAACGAGTCGCTGAACGCCGCGGAGTACCTGGCCAGTGAGGGCAACGCCAACGTGATTTTCTGCCTGAGGGGCATGAAAACCGAAGCCGGCCAGCCGCACCGCAATATGGTGGATTTCGCCCATGTACCTGCGGTAAAGCGCCTGACGCGCATGCCGGTGTGTGTAGACCCGTCCCACTCCGTGGGCAGCCGGGACCGCTCACCGGATGGTATTCTGGACGTGATGCACGCCACCGCTCAGGGCGTGATCGCCGGCGCCAACATGGTGCTGGTAGACTTCCACCCAAAACCGGAGAAAGCCCTGGTTGACGGCCCCCAGGCCCTGCTGATGAAAGAGTTGCCGGCGTACCTGGAAGATATACGCCTGTGTCATGACACCTGGAAGAAACGCCAGGCTATTTACCAGACCCTCAAGGATAGTGCTGCAGAATGATCGTTTATGGTCACCGCGGAGCCAAAGGTGAGGCTCCAGAAAATACCATGCCCGGTTTTATCCATGCCTATCGGCATGGTATCCGGCACTTCGAGCTGGACCTGGTGCTGTCAAAAGACGGCGTGCCAGTGCTGGTGCACGACCTGACGGTAGATCGGACTACCGGGCAGAAGGGCAATGTCGGCCATTACACGGCCGCTGAGCTGGCCGACATGGACGCTCGGCGCAACACCAGCGCCTGGCCCCGCAAAGCGGGCATTCCCACTCTCGAAAACCTGCTCGACCAGTTCGACGACCTGGAGCACCTGCAACTGGAAGTGAAGAAGGACAACCGGGCCCGCCTGAACATACTTTGCAACCGCCTGACAGAAATTATCCAGCGCCGGAACCTTTACCAGACCGCCGCCATTACCTCATCCGATCCCTGGTTTCTCAGGGAACTGAGGCGCCGTGACAAGAACCTCCGGATTGGCCTTGTGGCCGAGCGGAAGTTCCCCAAGCCGCTGAACCTGGCTACCCGGCTGGGCTGTGAGTATTTCTGCGTGAACTGGAAGATTCTCAATGCCGACATGGTTGCCCAGGCCCACAAGCGTAATATGCATGTGTCCACCTGGACGGTGAACCGCATTCACGACATGCTGAAGCTGGAAGAGATGGGCGTAGACAGCATTATTACCGACTACCCCACAAGCACACGGATCTTCTTCGATAACCGCGCCAGAGCCGTTCTGAGCTTGCCAGCGAAGGAAGGAATGCCCGAGCCAGCGTAATACCGGCTCGGGTACGGAACTGACCGGATCAAAAGATCCGGTTCAGGCCGTTCAATGCCGCCACCCGATAGGCTTCCGCCATGGTCGGGTAGTTGAAGGTGGTATTGATGAAGTAGTTCAGGGAGTTCGCCTCCCCTTTCTGGTTCATGATCGCCTGGCCGATATGCACAATCTCAGCCGCCTGGTCACCGAAACAGTGGATACCCAAAATCTCCCGAGTCTCACGGTGGAACAGGATCTTCAGCATGCCCACCGCTTCACCCGTTATCTGTGCCCGCGCCAGGTCCTTGAAGAAAGCCTGACCAACATCGTATGGCACTTTGGCTTCTGTCAGCTCCCGCTCGGTTTTACCTACGGAGCTGATTTCAGGAATGGTATAGATACCCGTGGGCACATCATCTACGTATCGGAAATACTCGTCCTGGGTGATGTCTGACGAAGCCGCACGGCCCTGGTCATAGGCTGCACTGGCCAGGCTCGGCCAGCCAATCACATCACCCGCCGCGTAGATGTGGTCGACCTCGGTACGGTAGTGGTCATCCACTGCCAACTGGCCGCGGCCATTGGGCACCAGGCCCACATGCTCCAACCCAAGGTTTTCCGTGTTACCACTTCGCCCGTTGCACCAGAGGAAGGCATCGGCGCGAATTTTCTTACCAGACTGCAGTGAAATTACCACACCGTGGTCGTCGCCCTTCACCGATTCGTACTGCTCGTTATGGCGAACCAGCACACCGTTGTTGCGAAGGTGGTAGCTGAGCGCATCGGAGATTTCGTCGTCCAGGAATGACAACAGGCGGCTCCCCGGGTTGATCAGGTCGACCTTTACACCCAGCCCGGCAAAAATGGAGGCGTACTCGGAACCGATAACACCGGCGCCATAGATAATCAGGGTGCGCGGGGTGTGGGACAGGTTCAGGATGGAGTCAGAGTTGTAAATCCGGTGATGGCGGAAATCCACATCGGGCGGCAGATACGGGCGGGAGCCAGTAGCAATAATGGCCTGTTTGAAGTGGATAGTCTCAACCGACTTGTTACCACGAATTTCCAACCGATGCGTGTCTACAAACGATGCACGGCCATTGATCAGGTCTACCCGGTTACGGGAATAGAACTGGGTACGCAGCTTAACCTGCTTGCCGATGACCTTCTGCGCGTTCTGCAACACCCTCGGGAAGGAAAACCAGCGCGGTTCGCCGATATCCCGGAACATCTGATTGGTGTTGAAGGTGATGATCTGCTTCACCGAGTGACGCAGCGCCTTGGATGGAATGGTGCCCCAGTGCGTGCAGTTACCGCCCACCGTCGGTTTGTCTTCAATGATGGCGACTCGCTTGTTGTGCTTGGCCGCGTTCATTGCCGCCCCTTCACCGGAAGGGCCGGCGCCAATAACGACGACGTCGTAATGATGCTCTGCCATGTGCGCAGTGACTCCTTATCTACGCTATAGAATGCGTAGTTTTATTTATTGATGAGTGTCGCTTACTTTTCTGTGCGCGAGGCGTCGTAGGCCAGGTCTTCGCCACTCTCAGAGGCCCCGGTCTCGCTGCGGCTTTCCTCACACTTCTGCGTGTTACCGCCACAAATATCGCAGGACTGGCTGATGCCCAGGGCACCGATACCACCGCAAGTGCCGCTGATGGGCTTGCGGCCAAAGATCACGCCGATCGACATACCGGCAATCAGAATGCCCACAATGAACAAAACGAGAAGAAAGGTACCCATACTGCCCTCCTTTACTGAACCACGAAGGAAGAGAAAGCCGGTGTTTCATGCACCTCGAAGCTGCTCTCACCTCGCACGATGAAATAAGCGGGAATATTTTCCCGTGTTGCCAGCGCCCGGGCTCGTTCAAACCCCATCACAGTGAAAGCGGTGGCCAGAGCGTCCGCGGTCATACTGTCTTCGGTAATAACCGTCACAGACGCCATCTTGTTCGTGATCGGCTTACCCGTCGATGGATCTATTGTATGCGAGTAACGCTGCCCATCCGATTCGTAATAGTTACGATAGTCACCGGAGGTTGCCATCGCGTGCTGATCCATGGCCACTATCTTGCTGACCTGCCTTGCCTGTTCCGATGGCTCTTCAACGGCCAGGCGCCAGGCACCGCCGTCAGGTTTCCGCCCATTGACCCTCACCTCACCACCGATCTCCACAAGGTACGCCTGCACACCTTCACGGTCCAGGTAACGGGCCACCACATCGACACCATAGCCTTTGGCAATCCCGGACAAATCGATGTACTGGGGCTTTTCGCTACGCAACGCCATGGTCTCTGCGTTCAGCTCGAGATAGCGGTAGCCAGTATCTGCCAGCGCTTTCTCAAGGGCCGCTTCAGACGGCACGGTATCGGGCCGGGCATCCGGCCCAAAGCCCCAGAGATTGACCACGGGACCGATGGTGATATCAAACGCCCCGTCGGTCAGCTCGGCAATTTCCTGGGAACGCTGTATCACTTCAAACAAGGCCGGAGAAAGCTCCGTCCACTCCGACTGGTCCTGTTTGCGATTCAAACGTGACAACTCGGAATCCTGCTTCCAGGTCGACATGGACGCATCTACCGCGTCCAACTCTTTCTGAATACCCTGAGCCAGAGTCTGCAGGCGTTCCCTGTCTTCTGGCAATACGACGTTTATGTGATAGGTCGTTCCGAAGATACCTCCGGAAATCTCCCAGACTTTTTCCTTTTCCTGAAACGAGCAACCCGCCAGGGCAGCCATGATCAGCGTCATAAAGACGCCGATCACAACCACCCTGACGGGTCCAAACATGCGGGATGTCATCTGAGCCTGTTAACCTCCGAAATCATCCAGCATGATGTTTTCGTCCTCAACACCAAGATCTTTCAGCATCTTGATGACGGACGCGTTCATGATGGGGGGCCCACACATGTAGAACTCACAGTCTTCCGGAGCCGGATGGTCCTTCAGATAGTTCTCGTACAACACGTTGTGGATAAAGCCGGTCGGGCCATCCCAGTCGTCAGTCGGCAGAGGGTCCGACAGGGCGCAATGCCACTCGAAGTTGTCGTTCTCGGCAGCCAGACCATCAAAGTCTTCCACATAGAACATCTCGCGCACACTGCGGGCACCATACCAGAAGCTGATCTTGCGCTTGGAGTTCAGACGCTTGAGCTGGTCAAAGATATGGGAGCGCATGGGCGCCATACCGGCACCACCACCGATGAACACCATTTCAGCGTCGGTCTTCTTGGCGAAGAATTCACCGAATGGCCCCATTACAGTGACCTTGTCACCCGGCTTCAGGTTGAACACGTAGCTGGACATGATGCCTGGCGGGTGATTGGTTCCCGGAGGCGGTGTCGCAATACGGATGTTGAACTTCAGAAGACCCTTCTCTTCCGGGTAGTTCGCCATGGAGTAGGCACGGATGGTGTCTTCCTTGTTGATCGCCTTATAGCGCCAGATATCGTGCTTGTCCCAGTCTTCGTGGAACTCTTCCTCGATATCGAAGTCCTTGAAATCGATTTCGTAGGGAGGGCACTCCAGCTGCACGTAGCCACCAGCGCGGAAGTCCACTTCCTCGCCTTCCGGTAGCTTCAGTACCAGTTCTTTGATGAAGGTGGCCACGTTGTGGTTAGACACCACCTCGCACTCCCACTTCTTCACGCCAAAGAACTCTTCAGGCACTTCGATCTTCATGTCCTGTTTTACAGGAACCTGGCACGACAGGCGCCAGCCTTCTTTTTCTTCACGGTTGGTGAAGTGGGTCTTTTCAGTGGGCAGCATGGCACCGCCACCTTCCAGAACCTTGCATTTACACTGGGCGCAGGTGCCACCGCCACCACAGGCAGACGACAGGAAAATGCCGTTACCCGCCAGGGTGTTCAGCAGTTTTCCACCTGCTTCCGTTTTCATGGTGTGTTCCGGGTCGTCATTGATTTCAATGGTGACGTCGCCGGTGCTGACCAGTTTTGAGCGCGCTGCCAGGATCACCGCCACCAGTGCAAGCACGATGACGGTAAACATGACCACGCCAAGAATAATTTCGGTATTCATGGTCTCGCCTTCTCGTAGTTATCCGATGATCCGGGTGCGCATTACAGCGAGATGCCGGAGAACGACATAAAGCCGAGCGACATCAGGCCAACAGTGATGAAGGTAATACCAAGGCCACGCAGGCCGTTGGGAACATCACTGTACTTGAGCTTCTCGCGGATACCCGCCAGGGCACCAATGGCGAGGGCCCAGCCCACGCCGGCGCCAAAGCCGTACACCACACTCTCACCAAAGTTGTAGTCACGTTCAACCATGAACAGTGACGCACCCAGGATCGCGCAGTTAACGGTGATCAGCGGCAGGAATACACCCAGCGCTGCGTACAGCGACGGGATGTACTTGTCGAGAACCATCTCAAGAATCTGCACCAGTGCCGCAATAACACCGATGTAGGTCAGCAGTCCCAGGAAGCTCAGATCCACATCTGGCAGCCCCGCCCAGGACAGGGCACCTTCACGCAGAACGGTATTGAAGATCAGATTGTTCACCGGTACTGACAGAGTCAGCACTACAACGACCGCAATACCCAGACCAATCGCTGCCTCTACCTTTTTGGAGATCGCCAGGAAGGTACACATCCCCAGGAAGAACGCCAACGCCAGGTTTTCAACGAAAATAGCCGTAACCAGAAGACTCAGATAATGATCCATTAGAAGGCCTCCCGGGTTTTATGGGCTGACATCTTGAAATCAGGCTCTTCAACCTGATCCGGCTTCCAGGTACGCAGTGCCCAGATGCCCAGACCGATGATAAAGAACGCGCTCGGCGGCAGCAGCATCATGCCATTCGGCACATACCAGCCACCATCGTTAACCGAGGCCAGGATGGTGAAACCAAGCAGTTCACCAGAGCCGAACAGCTCACGGAAGAACGCCACGAACAGGATCGCAATGGAGTAGCCCAGACCGTTACCAATACCGTCAAGGAAACTCAGCATGGGCGGGTTCTGCATGGCAAAACCTTCGGCCCGCCCCATAACGATACAGTTGGTGATGATCAGACCAACGAATACCGACAGCTGCTTGCTGATTTCATAGGCATAGGCTTTCAGTACCTGGTCAACCACGATTACCAGCGACGCAATGATGGTCATCTGCACGATGATCCGGATGCTGTTGGGAATCTGGGTACGAATCAGAGATACCGCCAGGTTTGAAAACCCGGTTACTGCAATAACCGAAGCACACATAACCAGCGTAACGCTCAGGCTGGTGGTAACCGCCAGCGCCGAACAGATCCCAAGAATCTGCAGGGCGATGGGGTTGTTACTGAAAATCGGTTCAAAAAGAACCTTCTTGGCTGATACGTCAGACATGATCAGGCCTCCCCGTCGCGCAGATTTTTCAGGAACGGCGCGAAACCGTTCTCGCCCATCCAGAAGTTGACCAGGTTCTCGACACCGCGAGCCGTCAGCGTTGCACCAGACAGGGAATCAATCTGATGCTCGCTGTCCGGATTAGCGCCGCCTTTGATCAGGCGGATCTGGGGCTCACTCTTGTCGTCACCGTAGATCTTCTGGCCAACCCACTGGCTTTTCCAGCGGGGGTTGTCTACCTCACCGCCAAGACCAGGCGTTTCCGCGTGGTCATAGAAGCCCAGACCTTCGATGGTGTTCAGATCACCTTCCAGTGAAATGAATCCGTAGAGGGTGGACCACAGACCGGGGCCATGAACCGGCAGCACCACACGAACCAGCTCGCCATTCTCCTCGAGAATGTAAACCGTGGCTGCGTGGGCACGACGACGCAGGTTGGCGGTATCTTGCTCACCCGACAGGCGGGTAGACATGCTCGGATCACCGGCAGCACGGTACTGGTTGTAGCTCAGTACATCAGGCACGCCCAGCTCTTCCGGGGTGGTGAACCGGCCAGTGCGCAGGTCAACCAGGCGCGGCTCGAACTGACCAAACAGTTCTTCGATACGGGCCCGATTGGCGCCAGGCTCAGTCATGCCGGCGGCCTGAAGGATGTTGGACTTGATGTCCACCTCCTGATTCAGGGCCTGCTGCGGGCGCAAGGATACAGCTGCAGCAGACACAATCACGGAGCAAACAATACATAGGGCGAAAGCGACCTGAATGGTCTTTCCGACCGTCTCTTTTTTCTTAGCCACGTGCGAGCCTCCGTTTGATGTTGGCCTGAACCACGTAGTGGTCCATCAGCGGGGCGAACAGGTTGGCGAACAGAATGGCCAGCATAATACCTTCCGGGAAGGCCGGGTTGACCACACGGATGAGGATAGTCATCACACCGACCAGAATGCCAAACATCCAGCGACCGGTATTGGTCATCGCAGCGGATACCGGGTCTGTTGCCATGAACATCATGCCGAAGGCGAAGCCACCCATAACCAGGTGCCAGTGAGCCGGAATGGCAAACATCGGGTTAGTCTCGGACCCGACAATGTTCAACAGCAACGACATACCGATCATGCCGATCAACACCCCGCCGACAATGCGATAGGAGGCGATTTTCATGGCCAGGAGAATCAGGCCACCAATCAATATGGCAATGGTGGACGTCTCACCCATGGAACCCTGAATGTTACCCACGAAGGCATTCATCCAGCCGATCTGGGTTTCCAGTGCTTCCAGTCCGCCAGAGGCAGCCCAGCTCAGAGCCGTTGCGCCACTGAAGCCATCAACTGCAGTCCAGACAGTGTCGCCGGAAATCTGCGCGGGATAGGCAAAATACAGGAAGGCACGGCCAGTCAGGGCCGGGTTCAGGAAGTTCTTGCCGGTACCACCGAACACTTCCTTACCGATAACCACACCGAAGGTGATACCCAGGGCCACCTGCCACAGAGGGATGGTGGGCGGGCAGATCAGTGCGAACAGTACAGAGGTTACAAAGAAGCCTTCGTTCACTTCGTGACGACGCACGGTGGCAAACAGCACTTCCCAGAAACCACCCACCACAAAGGTGACGGCATAGATGGGAATGAAGTAGGCCATACCGTAGACAAAGTTGTCCCACCAGCCGGCACCGGAGCCGGTCACGGCCAGGGCGGTGATAAAGGCTTCACGCAGGCCGCCGTCGGCAATCATGGCATCCGGGTTTGCTGCCAGAAAATTGTTGGCCTGAAAACCAATGTTCCACATACCGAAGAACATGGCAGGGAAAGTACACAACCATACAGTGATCATGATGCGTTTGAGGTCTACGCCGTCACGCACATGGGCCGTGGTGGAAGTCACTTTGCCAGGGGTGTAGAAAATGGTATCAACGGCTTCGTACAGGGCATACCAGCGCTCGTACTTACCACCTTTTTCAAAATGATGCTCGATTCCATCGAGAAACTGTCGGATAGCCATCGTATTAGCCCTCGATCTCGATTCGGGTCAGGTTCTCGCGGAGAATCGGACCGTATTCATATTTGCCGGGGCACACAAAGGTGCACAGCGCCAGATCTTCTTCATCCAGCTCCAGGGCGCCAAGCTTCTGTGCCACTTCGGTATCGCCAACAATCAGTGCTCGCAGCAGCTGAGTCGGCAGGATGTCCAGCGGCATCACCTGCTCATAGGCACCGACAGGCACCATGGCACGCTCACTGCCGTTGGTGGTGGTGGTGAAGTTGAACAGCTTGCCACCGGTCAGCTTGGACAGGTAGATGTTTAGCACCGAGAACTTGTTGGTGCCCGGAGACAGCCAGCCAATGAACTCACGCTTGGTGCCTTCTTCCAGCACCGACACCTGATTGGCAAAGCGGCCCAGGAAGGCACAGGGGCCATCACCACGACGCCCGCCGAACACCGAGCCTGAAATGGCGCGGACTTCGCAGTCAGTGGCGATCTCGCCATCCAGCAGTTCCGGCAAGCTGGCACCCAGGCGGGTACGAACCAGGCGGGGCTTCAGGGCTTTAGGGCCACCGATGGCCACAATGCGCTCAACCGGCACTTCACCGGTCTCGAACAGTTTGGCGATATCGATCACGTCCTGATAATTGATGCTCCAGACAGCCTTGCTGGCTGAAACCGGGTCCAGGTGGTGGATATGAGTGCCCACATTACCGGCAGGGTGCACACCATCGAACTGGTGTACTTCGATGTTGTCTGCTTTTGGCACAGACACGTCGGAGCCGGGTTTGCCGGTCACAAATACCTTACCGTTGGTCAGGCGGGAGATGATGGTCAGGCCTTTTTCGAACGCCTTGCTGTTCTCGCCGATAATAACGGTAGGGTCTGCTGCCAACGGATTGGTATCCATGACAGAAACAAAGATGGAGTTCGGTGCGGAGTCGATTTCCGGAACCTTGCTGTAAGGCCGGGTGCGGAACGCTGTCCACAGACCGGATTCAACCAGGTTATCAACTACCTGCTGGCGTTCCAGGCCGGCAAGATCGGAATCGTTGTAGCGGGCATAGGTTTCCGCCTCATCGCCATCCACTTCGATGACAACAGACTGGAACACGCGACGCTCACCGCGGTTGATTTCTTTCACTACACCGGCTGCCGGTGAAGTATAACGAACGCCTTCGGTCTTCTTGTCCGTGAACAGCAGCGTACCGCGCTTGACACGGTCTCCCTCTTTCACAGCCATCGTCGGCTTCATGCCGTTGTAGTCAAAGCCGATCAATGCCACGTGGCGAATCGGTTTGCCGTCAGTAATGGTCTGTTCGGGAGCGCCGCTGATGGGAAGATCCAGGCCTTTTTTGATCTTGATCATTAGCCTCATCCAATCATCAGAAACTTTTCTGTGGATTTTAACGCCTGGCCCCGCCGCTCGGGGGCGAGAACATGGGTGCCAGACATACCCAAAATCGCGCCAATTATAGAGATTAAGGAAACCTATTTCCACCGGTAAGGAAAATGGTTTTATCCCTCGAAAGTAGCAAAAAAGGCCCCGGTAGCTCTCGCTACTGGGGCCTTTTGATCCGACTTGACTGAAACAGACTTAGACTTTAGTCACGTGCCCGCTTCGGAAAGATCGGGTAAGTTACGCCGGCCATCTGATTGACACAGCGGATAACCTGAGCGCTGTAACCGAACTCGTTGTCGTACCATACGTACAGAATCAGGCGCTTACCGTTGGCGATGGTTGCTTGGGCATCGACAATGCCCGCATGGCGGGAGCCTACGAAGTCTGTGGATACCACTTCCGGGGAATTCACGAAATCGATCTGCTTCTGCAGCTCAGAGTGCAAAGCCATGTCGCGGAGGTAATCGTTCACCTTCTCTACATCCACGTCGGACTTCAGATTCAGATTCAGGATGGCCATGGACACGTTCGGCGTCGGCACCCGGATAGCATTACCGCTCAGCTTGCCCTTGAGCTCCGGCAGCGCCTTGGCAACAGCCTTGGCCGCACCTGTCTCGGTAATAACCATGTTCAGTGCTGCACTACGGCCACGACGGCTACCCTTGTGGTAGTTATCGATCAGGTTCTGGTCGTTGGTGTAGGAGTGAACAGTCTCAACATGACCATCTTCAATACCGTATTCGTCATTGATGGCCTTCAGCACCGGGGTAATGGCGTTGGTGGTACAGGAAGCCGCAGACAGGATCTTGTCTTCATCCGTAATCCAGTCGTTGTTGATCCCATACACGATGTTCTTGATATCACCCTTGCCCGGCGCGGTCAGGATCACGCGACTGACACCCTTGGACTTCAGGTGCAGGCCAAGGCCGGCTTCGTCACGCCACTTGCCGGTGTTGTCGATCACAATGGCATTGTGGATGTCGTAAGCGGTGTAATCCACTTTGTCCGGGCCATCGGAATATATCACCTTGATAAAGTTGCCATTGGCGATCAGGGCGGAGTTTTCTTCATCAATGGTGATGGTGCCATCGAAGGGACCATGCACAGAGTCACGGCGCAGCAGGCTGGCGCGCTTTTCCAGATCGTTTTCAGCACCGCCCTGGCGAACCACAATGGCTCGCAGGCGGAGATTGTTACCGCCGCCGGCTTTTTCAATCAGGATGCGGGCCAGCAGACGGCCGATACGGCCAAAACCATAGAGCACTACGTCTTTGGTTTCGTTCTGGGCGTCCTGCTCTGACTGACTGGCATACTGGCCAACCACCGGGCCGATTTCACGCTTCAGGAATTCGGTGAGGTCACCGCCTTCAGCCTTGAACTTGACCGCCAGCTTGCCGATGTCCACGTGGGCGCGACCAAGATCGAGCTTGTCCATGGCCTGCAGGATCGGCAGCGTGTCGTGAACGGACAGCTCGCTGTTCTCAACCTGACGAACAAAACGATGGGCACGGATGATGTCGATCACCGACTGATTGATGATCGCCCGGCCGTATACCGACGTAACAACGTTGTTCTTGCGGTACAGGCGGCCAATCAGCGGGATCATCGCTTCGGCGGTGGACTCTCTTTCTGTCCAGTTGGACAGGTGCTGGTTGATTTGTTCGTGACTCACGGTTGGAACCTCGTATAGCACTGGGAATAATTTTGAGGCGCACATTATCCAACTTAAGACGCCCGACGGCAAATAGCGATTTGTCGGTACCAGCCATGACACTGAAACCCCCGAACGCTAGAATAGCGCCGCTCGGTTCCAGACGCGCCAACTCAGGAGATTTGACAGCTCATGCCCCAAGGTTCCGCCCGTGCGGCCTCACCCGCCCCGTTGATTGCCCCGACGCTGCCGGATAAAAGCGCCGACCACCGCAAATGGGGCCAGCTTCACGGCTGCAGCGACGCCCTGGCCATCTGCGAGAGCGCCAAGCTGCACAAAGGACTGACCCTGGTGGTCACCCGAAGCACCGATGAGGCCATCCGCCTGGAACAAGCCATCCGGTTTTTCCTGAACCTGCCACCGGAAGAAGACGGCGCCACGGTAACCGAAGACGGCCTTGAGCTGTTGTCGCTGCCGGACTGGGAAACCCTGCCCTACGACCTGTTTTCACCCCACCAGGACATTACTTCCAGGCGTATCCGCACCCTGCACCGGTTGCCATCCACACGCCACGGT
The DNA here is from genome assembly GCF_052380025.1 of Marinobacter sp. NSM. NCBI lineage: Bacteria > Pseudomonadati > Pseudomonadota > Gammaproteobacteria > Pseudomonadales > Marinobacteraceae > Marinobacter > Marinobacter sp. NSM. The sequence continues at coordinate 93,582 of NZ_JBQTCK010000001.1, read as the reverse complement.
GTTCTGGTGGTGCCCGCCCGCACCCTGATGCATCGGCTGGCGCCGCCAAGTTACCTGCAAGGCAACACCCTGCTATTAAAAGTAGGCCAGCGCCTGGATATCGACAGCTGGCGCATGCAACTGGAGGCTGCGGGATATCACCACGCTGAAAATGTGTATGAGCACGGCGAATACGCGGTGCGCGGGGCGATTCTGGACATCTACCCGATGGGCTCCAACCTGCCCTACCGGATTGACCTGTTCGACGACGAAATCGAAACCTTGCGCACGTTTGACCCGGAAACCCAGCGCTCCATTGACCGAATCGAACAGATCGAACTGCTGCCAGCCCATGAGTTCCCCTGGCACAAGGAGGCCCGCTCCGGCTTCCGCAACCGCTGGTTTGAACATTTCCCCCATGCCGACAAAGACGCCCCGGTCTATCAGGACGTCAGTAACGGTATTACCCCGCCGGGCATCGAGTATTACCTGCCATTGTTCTTTGACCAGACCGCCACTCTGTTTGATTACCTGCCGGCCACCACACTGGTGTTTACCGCAGACGGCCTGAACGATGCTGTTGCGGCTTTCGATGCGGAAACCCGCGCCAGGCACGAGGACCGCCGGCACGACCGCCTGCGACCGATTCTGCCGCCGGCCGAGCTTTTCCTGCTACAGGACGAAGTATTTAGCCAGATCAAGCGATACCCGCGCATCACCTGCACCCCCGACGCCATGGACGGCGCCGGCACTGCCAATTGCGGCGCCACACCATTACCGGACGTGGCCATGGATGGCCGGGCCGCAGACCCGGCCGGGCGACTCAAACGCTTTATCAAGGAATTCCCGGGCCGCGTGCTGATTTGCGCCGAATCTTCCGGTCGGCGCGAAGCCCTGATCGAGAACCTGCGGGATCACAAGCTAAAGCCTGTCACCGTCAGCGGCTGGCAGGATTTTAGCGAGAGCGATAATGCTGCCCTGGCCATCACCATTGCGCCGATGGAACAGGGAATGGTGCTACCGGAGCAGAACCTCGCTCTGATTACTGAAACCGCCCTGTTCGGCGAACGGGTTCTGCAGCGGCGCCGGCGTGAAAAGCCCACGGAAGTGGACGACCACGGCTACCGGGACCTGTCCGAGCTGCGTATCGGCTCGCCGGTGGTGCATATCGACCACGGCGTTGGCCGTTACAAAGGCCTGGAAACCATCCATGCCGGCGGCCAGGCCGATGAATTCCTGACTCTGGAGTACGCTGGTGGCTCCAAGCTGTATGTGCCGGTCTCCAGCCTACACCTGATTTCCCGCTATGCCGGCACCGACGAAGAGCACGCGCCCCTGCACAAGCTCGGCACCGACCGGTGGAACAATGCCAAACAAAAGGCCCTGGAGAAGATACGCGATACCGCCGCCGAGCTGCTGGACGTTTACGCCCGCCGTGAAGCTCGCAAAGGCTTTCAGTTTGAAGATCCGAAAGAGGCCTACCGGGCCTTTGCCGCCGGTTTCCCGTTCGAGGAGACGCCGGACCAGCAAGTGGCCATTCAGTCGGTGTTCGAAGACATGACCGGCGAGCGCCCCATGGATCGTCTGGTATGCGGTGATGTGGGCTTCGGCAAAACCGAGGTAGCCATGCGGGCCGCCTTCCTGGCCACCTGGTCCGGCAAGCAGGTGGCCGTGCTGGTACCCACTACCCTGCTCGCCCAGCAGCACTACGAATCCTTCCGGGACCGCTTTTCCGACACCCCGGTCACAGTGGAACTGCTCAGCCGTTTTCGAAGTGGCAGCCAGACCACCAAAGCCATGGCCGCGATCGAGGAAGGCAAGGCAGACATCGTGATCGGCACCCACAAATTGCTGCAGGGCGATGTGAAGTTCAAGAATCTGGGATTGGTCATTATCGATGAGGAGCACCGGTTCGGTGTTCAGCAGAAAGAGCGGCTGAAATCCCTGCGGGCGGAGGTGGACATGCTCACGCTGACCGCTACGCCGATCCCGAGAACCCTGAACATGGCCATGGGGCACCTGCGGGATCTGTCGATCATCGCCACGCCGCCGGCCCGCCGGCTATCGGTTAAAACCTTCGTGCGCCAGCGTGAAGAGGCCACGGTAAAAGAAGCCATACTGCGGGAAATACTGCGGGGCGGCCAGGTGTACTTCCTGCACAACGATGTGTCGACCATTGAAAAAACCGCCGAAGACCTGCGCCGGCTGATCCCCGAGGCCCGAGTGGGCGTGGCCCACGGCCAGATGCGGGAGCGGCAGCTGGAACAGATCATGTCGGACTTTTACCACAAGCGCTTCAACGTGCTGGTGTGCACCACCATTGTGGAAACCGGCATCGACATTCCCAGCGCCAACACCATCATTATCGAGCGGGCCGACAAGTTTGGCCTGGCCCAGCTGCACCAGTTGCGCGGCCGCGTTGGCCGGTCGCACCACCAGGCCTATGCCTACCTGCTGACGCCACCACCCAAGAGCATCTCCAACGACGCCAAGAAGCGCCTGGACGCCATCTCCGAGGCCCAGGACCTGGGCGCCGGCTTCATGCTGGCCACCCACGACCTGGAAATCCGCGGCGCCGGCGAGTTGCTGGGCGAGGAACAGAGCGGACAAATTGAAAGTATTGGTTTCACCCTCTACATGCAGTTGCTGGATGAGGCGGTAAAGGCCATTCGCGAAGGCCGTACCCCGAATGCGGAACTGCCGTTGAGCCACGGCACCGAAATGAATCTGCGCATCCCGGCATTGATTCCCGACGACTACCTGCCCGATGTGCACAACCGCCTGATGCTGTACAAGCGCATTGCCAGCGTACAGACCGAAGATGAATTAAAAGAACTTCAGGTTGAGATGATCGACCGCTTCGGACTATTACCGGAACCGGCCAAGAATCTGATCAACCAGACCCGGCTGCGTTTGAAAGCCGAGGCCCTGGGCATCGGGAAAGTGGACGCTGGCAAGGAATGGGTGCGACTGGAGTTCGGTGCAACCACACCGGTGGACCCCCTGGTGCTGGTTAAAAAAGTGCAATCCGCACCAGATACTTACAGGCTGGAAGGCGCCAACAGCTTCCGCTTCCGGCTGAATGATGATTCAACCAGTGGTAAACTCGACGCCATTGCAGCCATGCTCACGGAATTGACGCCCGATACCAAACCAGCCAAGGCGTCGTGAGCAATCAACGACTCAGGTGGAGTAAGACTATTGCAAGCCCAGCATTTCTGTTTACGGCACACAGTGATCGGTGCCCTTCTGGCAGCGGCCTTCATGCTCACCCCGACCACCCTGATGGCCCAGAGCCAGTCAGGCAATTCACCGCGGGACTACTACCGAGCGGAATTCGTTATCCTGGAACGACTGGTTGACCCGTCCGGCATTGAAGAAAAAATGTCCGGCAAACAGGTTGAGCCCACCATTCGCCCCGACAAAGCCCTCTGGGTAGACCAGGCCGATGGTCGCCGGCAATCCGATCTGAAGCTGGTTCCACAGAGTGAGCTGCACCTGAACCAGGCTGCCCGACGGCTTGAAAACAGCGGTAACTATCGGGTACTCGCGGCCACGGGCTGGTACCAGACCTTCCCGCCGGATTACGACGGCGAGCCGCTTGAGATTGCGCTGGGAGACTGGCTACAGCAAGCGGGCCTGCGAGCGGTGGAAGGCCACATCACCATTGACCGCCAGCGGTTCCTGCACGTGGGCATTCATCTGAACCACTGGATGATTGACGAGAGCGCGCCGCGAGTTATGCAGGTAACACAGAACGTTTCAGAAGACGCCATGGAGCCTGGCGCCTCGGAAGCATCAGACCCATGGCCAGGCACAGAAGGCGACGCCAGCTTCGGCCTGTCCGAGACAACCACGCCGGCTTCACCACTTCAACTGATCACCTGGATCAGGGAAACCCGCCGCATGCGCAGTGAGGAAATCCACTTCATCGACTCCCCCACTATCGGCGTACTGGTGTTCTTCAAGCGGGTGGAGTGAGCAGCTCAAGCTGACCAAGACCGGCCATTGAGCGCTCAAGGATCAACCGGACCCCGGACATTCCCTGCTCAATGGCCGCTTCAATCTCGGCCATGGTAATGATGTGGTCGGATTTGCCCGCCGCCCAGTTCACCACCAGGCCCAGACTCACGTAGCGCATTCCCAGTTCCGCCGCCAACACCGCTTCCGGCATGCCGGTCATACCCACGATATCACAGCCATCACGCTCCATTCGGCGTATCTCTGCTGCCGTTTCAAGCCGCGGCCCCTGGGTGGCGCCATAAACACCAAAGTCCGAGAACGAAACCGCCGCCTCCTTTGCGGTGGCAACCAGTAACGCCCGGGCCTGCTCGTCGTAAGGCCAGGTGAAATCGATGTGGGTGACGTGCTCCAGCTCCCCTTCAAAAAAGGTACTGGGGCGGCCCCAGGTGTAGTCAATCAGTTGATCAGGAATGACCACATGGGCCGGCCCCATCTCAGGGTGGATGCCGCCAACAGCGTTAACACCCACCAGGGTGCGGACACCAGCATCGTAGAGCGCCTGGATATTGGCCCGATAGTTAACCTCGTGGGGCGGAATCCTGTGCGGGTTACCGTGGCGGGCCAGGAAAGTCACCTTCTGCTGCCCCAGCACACCATGAACCAGGGCGGAAGACGGCTCCCCCCAGCGGGTGGATACGGTTTCCTCACCCACAATGGTGAGATCACTGAGGCTGGTCAGCCCGGTTCCACCAATGATACCAACCGGCTTGCTATCAGCGACTGCTTTCATTCTGTTTCTCCGCCTGTGTTCCTGAGTCTTGCCCCCGGCCATCCTTGCTGGCTGGCTCAGACGCTGACTGCTCCTGATTGTCGCCGCAGACTTTTACGCCGTCCGGCAGGTGCAGAGTGCGTGTCGGGAAGGCGATTTCCGCACCGTGGCTTTCAATAATTTCACTGATTTTCAGCAACACGTCTTCCTTGATCTCATGGAAACGAACCCACTGGGTAGTCTTGGTAAACGTGTAGACCATAATGTCCAGGGAAGACGGCCCATATGCCAGGAAATTGACAATCAGAGTGCGGTCCAGGTCAATCTCCTCGTGGTTTTTGAGCATGTCACGAACATCATCGACAATCTGCTTCATCGAACTGATATCGGCATAACGGATACCAATCGTCTCTGAAATCCGACGGTTAAACATCCGCGACGGGTTTTCCACCGCAATCGTGGTAAATGCTGCATTCGGCACATAGAGCGGGCGCTGGTCGAAGGTCCGGATAGTGGTCAGGCGCCAACCAATGTGTTCCACCGTACCTTCAATACTCCGATCCGGCGAACGCACCCAGTCGCCCACCTTGAACGGTCGGTCCAGATGGATGATAAAGCCACCAAAGAAGTTCGCCAGCAGGTCTTTAGCTGCAAAGCCAACGGCAATACCGCCCACACCACCAAAGGCAAGAACCCCGGAGATACTAAAGCCGAGGGTCTGCAATCCGGTCAGAGCCGCCGTGATGATGATCACTGCCCTCAGCAGTTTGCTGATAGCGTTCACCGTGGTGTAGTCCATCGGTTTGCGCATTTTCATGGGCGAGGTGAGTATCTTCTCCGCTTCTTTGACCAGCCTGAGCATGGCCCAGACCAACACCCAGACAAATCCGATCTGCAACAGCGTACCGTTCGCCTTGAAGATTTCAGCATCGGAGAAGTGGTGGGCCACCTCAGCTGCCCAGTAGACCCCCTGCAGCCAGATAAACGCCACAACCGGCTTGCGGGCGGCATGGAGCACAGCGTCGTCCCACAGATTACGGGTGGCACTGAATTTATTCTCCAGGGCAACGATCACGCGGGACGCAATGAATGCCGCAGTGGCCGTTGCAAACACCAGCATGAAAATCAGAATACCGGCACGCCACCCTTCCGAAAGCATTCCGAAATCTTTTATCCAGCTGTTCAAAATGCTTAATGCTTCTCCGATCATCGTATCTCTCTGAACGTCAGTAATTAAAGAATCAAGACCCGTGTGCCCGGCGCAACGCGTTCAAACAGGTCCGCAACGTCCTGATTGCGCATGCGAATGCATCCATGGGAGCGGGCAACGCCCATAGGCTCGGTATCCGGCGTGCCATGGATGTAGATAAAGCGGCGAAACGTATCGACTCCTGGCCCACGATTACGCCCCCATTCACGGCCGCACAACCAGAGAATACGGGACAGGATCCAGTCCCTGTCTGGGTGCGCCGCGGCCACCTCTGGCGAATAGCGCTCACCGGTGGGCCTGCGCGCGATAAACACCGTGTTCAGCGGCAGGCCGCGGCCGATCATGGCCCGCACATAGTGTTCACCGCGAGGTGTGCAACCGCTGGCGTTACGCTCCCCGGGACCATTCAGGGCCGTGGATATCCGGTAACGGGCTAACGCCTGCCCGCTGCAATCCACCAGCACCAGGGTCTGGTCGGTGATGGAAATCTCAATGTGCGAGATCAGGCTGGATGGTGTGTGTACAGGGGGCACGGCTCCCTCCGGTTAAAAACCAGAGGGAAGCCTACCCGAGGCGGGGAACCTCAGGCAACAGAGACTTTGCTCTCAGGTGGCGGAGTCAGCAATTTATCGGGCGCTTGCATGCCGGCTGCCAGGAATGGCACCAGCCTGGCGGCAATCTCCTGCACGGAGGTTTCAACACCCAGTTTGTTCTGCAGGATATCCCGCAAAGCATCACTGCTGGACATGGTGAACGCCGTGGCTCCCAGCATGAACTGGATGCGCCAGTAACGGTCAACGGCGGTGAGTTCCGGCGTAGCCTCTTTGAGCAGTCGCATGAACCGGCCAAACGGCTGGCTGTATTCCTGCTCCAGGAACTTTCGCAGATGGCCCTGGGACTGGGTGTAAGCCAGCCCCAACAGGCGCATGAAGATGGAAATGCCACGCTCATTGCGCTGGGGCATCCGTATGGCACTCTCAGTGAGCGCCCAGAGGGTCTGGTTTAGCGTGGGGGGATTGCCGTCACACCGCTCTTCCAGGTCGTCGAAGGCGGTTTCCAGAGTCGCCGAAAATGGCGTCAGAAATCGGGCAAAAACCGCGTGGATCAACGCGTTTTTAGACCCAAAGTGATAATTGACAGCGGCCAGATTTACTTTAGCCTTACTGGTGATCATCCGGAGTGATGTTTCGGAGAACCCCCGCTCGGCAAACAGCTCCTCAGCAGCGTCGAGTATGCGGTCAACGGTATCAGACTGCGCCATGTTGTTTTCAGTGCCTCTAGCAAACGTCTGTTTGAAACATACGTTTGAAGACCCACCATGTCAAGTTCGCTCGGCCGGCACCGCGGCAACCGATTGCCAACCCTTATCGATGGCTTCCTGATTACCATCGAAAAACGCCTGCTGAACGCGGCTGTACGCCTTTTCTGCTTCCAGCATGTAAATCAGATACAGGCGCACATACTCCCGCCGGACAAGTTGCCTGGCCAGAACCCGCTGTTCACTCAAGCGGATAATATCGCTGAACCTGGGATGCTTCAGTGCAGGGTTATACTCCGCCATCCTGGCGCATTGCCACACCAACCCCTCCTTGCCTTCCAGATGCTCCACGTGCTTCCGGGCATCACGCAGCAGGCGCTGCCGCTTAACCACAAGGTCCAGATAGGACGGCTTCTCAGTGTAGATCCGCCGGATGCTCGGCACTCCCAGCAACAGGATGATAACGAAGGCTCCAAAGCCACCACCGGCAATCCAGGCCGGGATGAAACCGGTGAGCCCGGAGAGAAAAATGGTGGCGGCCACCAGTGCACTGAACACCCACAGGTCGCGACTCCGGCGGGCGGCAGCCATCTGATAGTTGGCTGGCCAGTCAGACATCGACAACAGGTCGAAATCCATCAGCAGCACCCGATCACACTGGCGCAGCATCAGTCTTAGCTTGCGCTGCTTTGATTCCGCCAGCGCTTTCTCTATGTCACCCTGTGACTCGCGCCCTGCCTCGTTGTCCTGCTCATCACCCCCCTCCTGTTCGGCGGGCTCCGGGGTTCGATCAGACTCCGACCGCGCCGCCTCTGATGCTTGCAGAGCCGCAGTGCGCTGAGCCGAGTTCAGGGCAGACCCCGCAGCGTCGGGCACCGGATCAGCCGCACGGCCCGGCCTCAGGACCGCGCCCGGAGCGTTGGCATCGTCTGTCGGGTTCTTTGCTGTTTGCTCAGCCATGAGGCCACCTTATCGGTTCGTTCCTTTTGCAAGTATCGGCCAATACGACTGTTTCTTGAATGTCCTGTTTGCCGACGCTTGTTCAGCGGGCTTTCTTGGCAACCGAACCGGCCACCGGTATCCTTGCTCGATCACATCAGGGTTCAGGAGCACCACTATGTTTACCGGTATTGTTCAGGGTATCGCCAAAGTCACCGAGATTATTGCATCACCGGGCCTGAATACTCTGGTAGTCGACTTTCCAGGGGCACGGGTTGAAGGCGTGACCATCGGGGCGTCGGTTGCCATTAACGGAACCTGCCTGACGGTCACTCGACAGGACGGAACCCGCCTTTATTTTGACGCCATGCAGGAAACCCTACGCCTGACCACACTTGGGGAGCTATCCCCCGGAGACACAGTAAACTTTGAACGGGCAGCTCGAATTGGCGATGAGATCGGCGGCCACCTGCTCAGCGGCCACATTCATACCACGGCTACCCTGGTGGACATCGTTCGGCCAGAGAATAACGTAACGTTGTGGTTCGAACTTCCTTCAGAGTGGCAAAAGTACGTGTTCCCGAAAGGCTATATCGCCATCAACGGCGCCAGCCTGACCATCGGCGAGGTTCAGGCGAACCGGTTTAACGTGCACCTGATCCCGGAAACCCTGCGCGCCACCACGTTCGGAAGCGCTGAGCAAGGGCAAAGGGTGAACATTGAGGTAGACAGCCAGACCCAGACCATCGTAGACACCCTGGCCCGGCTCGGCTACGACCGGCCGCCGACAGCCGGGAGCTGAGGGTTCACAGGCAGGCTTCAAAAACGACGAAACGCGGGCTTGCCGCCCGCTGTACCACACTGCTGAAATAGCGTTTCAGGGAGCGGTGATACCCCAGGTGGCGATTCCCCACCATCAACAAGGTGCCCTCGGGTTCCAGGTGCCGGGCAGCATCCCGGAATAGCCTCAAGGCGATGTGATCGCCTACTACCCCACCCTCATGAAACGGCGGGTTGAGCAGAATCAGCTGATAGTTTCCCGCGCCCCTGTCGACGCCGTCGGAATGGCAGACGCTGGCCCTTGCTTCAAACCCGCAACGCATCAGATTATGCCGTACACTCGCCACAGCCTGGGCGGACACATCGGCAAATTCCACACGGATATCGTCGCGGCAGGCCAGTGCCGCCAACCCCAGAACACCGTTACCGCAAGCCAAATCCAGTACCCGGGCACCCTTTGGGAGCCGGGCAACGGCAGGGGCTACAAGTGGCAGCAATTCACGGGTACCAATGTCCAGACGGTCCCGGGCAAACACCGCAGGCATGGCCTCCACGGCGACTGGAACGTCCGGAACGGAATAAGCTTTCCACAGCCCTGACCAGCCCGCCAGGCTTGCCTCTCCCCGGCGACAGGCCACAACACGCGCCTTTTTGCGCGCTGGCAGAACCGCTTCCCTGGGCATGGCTTCGGCAAATACGTCAACACTGCGATCTGGAAGGTGCTTGATCATGCCCCCGGCAAGCAGGCAGCCATTGCCTGCCAGTGCGGAATTCACCCAGCGCAGCAGCCACGCCAGGTATTCGCTCTGACGCGGCACACGCATGACGATCAGGTCAAAGGGCCCCTGCGGTGGATTCAGCCAACTGGCCAGCTGTGCAGGGGAAGGTATACCCGGATTCAAAGGAGCGTTAGTGCTCAATGCACCCTCAAGAACTGCGCTGTCTGCCACCGATACCGGTGCGTAGTCAGACAACCCGAGCGTAAGTGCGCCAAACTGGTCATCTACCACCAATACGCGATCGCCAGCGTGCACTCGGCGTATGGCTTCATCCAGAAGCAGCTCATCCGCTGCATCCCAGGCACGTAAGTTCGGGTCACTCACGCCGGGGCGACAGAGCACTCGCTGACCAGCAGAGAACTCTAACGTTGCGGTTGTCATTTTGGGCACTCTGTTTCAGGTTTGATGAAAATGACCGGTTTTAGGCTGTTTACTCTAGAAAATAATCCTAAGTTAGAGCTGTTCACGCCGAACACCCTTTCCGGTTACGTTGTCCGGCTATTCATGCCCGGACGAATGGCACTTTTCCGGAGATACACTTTTGCCCCTTACCCCAGGGGCTTTTTTTATGGGCGCAACCCGGCACTGGCGCGGCGAAAAGCCCGATAAACCGTAAAGCGACGATCCTGAGCCAGTCGCTCTACCGGCCCGATATGCCGCTGGATGTCGCCCTCATAGGGCAGGAAGCTGTTTGCCACCAGGCGCAACTCCCCTCCGGGCACCAGGTGACCGGCCACATCCCGGAGAAACTGCTCGGTCATGGACGTGTCGGTTTTGACCCCGCTGTGGAACGGCGGATTGGTCACTACCGCCTGCCACCGCCCTTCAAGGGTCGAAAGCCCGTCGGCAGCGTAGATCTGGCCATGCAGGCCTGCCTTGGCATAGGTGGCTTCGGAACAAAGCACAGCCTGGGCCTGGACATCCACGCCGTCCACTGTCACCGGTGAGCGCCCCTGCCGCTTGGCAAAGCCCTGCAACCAGCTACCGATCACGCCGGCGCCGCAGGCAAAGTCGAGCACGCGCTCCGCCTTCAAGGGCGACTCCGCCAGGGTTTCAAGCAGCATCCGCGTGCCCGCATCCAGCTCCCCTTCACTGAATACCCCCGGCAGTCCAGCCACGGCGATTTCAACGCCTGCACACTCGAGCTCGCTCCAGCTGATCCATTCACGAACATCAAACACCGACAGGGGCTGACTATTGGTGCCGACCCAGACCTGACAATGCCGGGCACTGTCCACCTTGCCCGTATCGGAAGCCACTTCGTTGAACTGTTTGACCGCACCACCGATGCCTTCTTTCTTCTCGCCAATCAGCACCAACCTGGCGCCTTCACAACCCAGAAACCGAGCCATTGTCAGGCGCAAAGCCAGCTCCGCCCGGGCCTTGGGCAGAAAAACCACAACCGTGTCGTAATCTGCGGCGGCCAGACCATCGGTGTCGTAGCCAAAACAGGTCTTCCAGCCAGACCGCTGTGCCAGTGCGCTGTATACGCCCGCATGCTCACTCATGGCCAGGCCACTGTCACCACATTGGAACAGTACAAGAGGCTCAGTAACACCCAGTAAGGCAAGCCGTCCCTGTAACAGATCGCGGTTACGAAGAAGAACGTCGTGGGTATTGGTCAGTGCAGACATGGATAGCAAGCCCGTTGGAGATCGTAAAAGGCGTTATGCTAACCGGAAAAAAGCCCTGAGTCTGCCATCGCGGCACATCAGGGCTTTATCAGAAAGGGAAACGGAGCAGAAAATCAGAACACCAGTGGGCACCTGCTGAAGGCCTTACTTGTATCGAGCAACGGTGCCGACACGCAGTGCATCTTCCGGTGACATTCCCCAGTCTTCCTGGGGGCGGGGTTCGCTTCGCTTGCTGTCCTGCCGATTACTGTTCATGGTCGTGGCCGCGTTTCTGCGAGCTTCGATTGCACTCAGGGCCTTTTGCATCAGTTCTTTCATGGTCACCTCCCTCATTACTACAGTAACTACTGTACCAAACACAGGGGTGACCATCTGTGATGACGCCAAGGGTCAACAAGTGACGCTCGTCACGGTTCTTTGACACTTTTTGACATTTAAGGTGTCATGTTTTTTGACGACCTGACCGAACGGGTCGCTCCACCAGCGCCTGAAGGTTTTTCTGACGAACCTTCTCCCGCTCCTCTTCACCGGTGATCGCCAGCCCCATGTCACGCAGCAGGCCATCGGCCACATCGTAGACAAATCCATGAACGGTCAGGGGTTGGCCACGGCGCCATGCCTCCAGGAGAATGTTGTTCTGGCACACGTGGGCTACTTGTTCCAACACGTTCAGTTCGCACAGGCGGTCCACCCGGTCCTCAACCGTCAGCAAGGCATCCAGAACGGACTGGTGGCGGTCCCGAACATCCTGTACATGGCGCAGCCAGTTTGAAATCAGGCCGAAGCCCTCGTTCAGCAGAGCTGCACGCACCCCACCGCAACCATAGTGGCCAACAACCATGATGTGTTTGACCTTCAGCACGTCGATCGCAAACTGAAGTACCGACAGGCAATTAAAGTCCGTATGCACCACCACGTTCGCCACGTTGCGGTGCACAAACAACTCCCCCGGCATAAGATTGACGATCTGGTTAGCCGGCACCCGGCTGTCTGCACACCCAATCCAGAGATATTCCGGCGCCTGCTGGTTCTTCAGGCGCTCGAAAAACTTCGGATCGCCCGATTTGATGCCGTCCGCCCAGGCACGGTTTCTCTCCAATAAATGTTGCAGGTGTGGCATTTACACGTCTCCCGGCCTTGATTCCCGCCCGGGATTGAACGGGAATCAACGGCATAACGCAAGAGTCAGTTGGTTTTGGCGTCTTCGGGGGACTGGTGCATGGTGCTCTGGGCCAGGTCCAACAGCTCCCGCAGAGCCACTGAAAACATTGCGTATTCGGGCTCCCGGGCACTCTTCAGCTCGGCCAGCATGGCTTTCCAGCGATCAATCATGGGCTGATGCTTCACCTGCCAGGCGTCCACACTGTTCATGACATCCTCGGGTTTTCTGGCCAGCTTAAGGACGCCCGTCGTCAGGGCCCGTTGCTGCCAATCCAGATCTTCCCGGAAGCTCTCACGGGCCAGCGCCTGCCAATGGGAATTCGGTGTCAGCACCGCAATGGAGTTGGCGAACCAGTTCAGATCAAGCCGCTCACCCAGGTCGTAGTACAGATTAGCCACGGTTTTCAGCGGCATACCCGTTGCTTCCTGAGCCTCGATGATACCCAGGGACGAGTACAGATACCCGGTACCCGCCAGCACCTGAGCGAGGTCTTTTGGCAGGCCCGCGCTGGACAGGTCGGAATGGCGTTTTTCCCAGACGGCACAAGCCTGTTCACCCAGGTACTCTGGCAGGCTGGACGTAATCGCCCAGACGCTGTCGGCAAAGCGTTCCATATGGCTCTGGATATTGAGCTCTGCGCGGTGATTGCGAAGCAGCCAGCGCACAGCCCGTCGCATCAGGCGCATCAGGTCCTGCATCAGTTCTATCTGCAAACTGGCGGACACATGGTAATCCAGTGCTTCAATGCGGTCCCACCAGTTGTCAATGCGGAAGACGTCGCGGGCAATAATCCAGGCCAGGGCAATGGATGCCGCATCCGCGCCCGTTGACTGGTTCAGCCGCTCGACAAAGGTGATACCCATGTGGTTAACCATATCGTTGGCAATCTGCGTTGCGATGATCTCCCGCCGCAACTGGTGCTCGCCAAGCTCCGAGGAAAACCGCTTGGTGAGTTCCTTCGGGAACACCTTGTACATTTCCCCGGCCAGCAGCGGGTCATCCGGCAGGTCGCTGTCAATCAAGGTCTGCTTCAGGTCGCCTTTGACATAGGAAATCAGCACCGACAATTCAGGTCGGGTCAGGCCCTTCTTGGCCAGCTTGCGCTCGGACAACGCTTCGTCGTCCGGCAGAAACTCCAGATCCCGGTTCAGCTTGCCCTGCCCCTCGAAGGTATTCATCAGCCGGCGATACTCTTCCAGGCGTGGCGCCGTGTCGATACTGGCAATGCTGATGGCCTGGGTCTGGCGGTAGTTATTCTTGAGCACCAATGCGGAAACATCGTCGGTCATTTCTTCGAGCATGATATTGCGCTGCTTGCCGGTGAGATCGCCCATGGCGACCGCACGATTGAGCAGGATCTTCATGTTCACTTCATGGTCCGAGCAATCCACACCACCAGAATTATCGATGAAATCGGTATTCAGCCGACCGCCTTTCAAGGCGTACTCGATGCGCCCGAGCTGGGTAAAGCCCAGGTTACCGCCCTCTCCGACCACCTTGCAGCGCAGCTCACCGCCGTTGACCCGAAGGCCATCGTTGGCTTTGTCGCCTACATCGGAGTGACTTTCAGAGGCAGATTTCACATAGGTGCCAATACCACCCACCCAAAGCAGATCCACTTCCGCCTTAAGAATGTGGCTAATCAGCATATTGGGCGGAACACGGTCGGCCTTGATACCCAGCAGCTTTTTCATCTCCGGGCTAACCGGAATGGACTTGGCGCTCCGGCTGAATACGCCACCCCCCTTGGAAATCAGCTTGGCATCGTAGTCGGTCCAGGCTGAACGGGGTAACTCAAACAGCCGCTTACGCTCCTTGAAGCTCCTTTCAGCATCCGGGTTGGGATCGATGAAAATGTGAATGTGGTTGAAGGCCGCTACCAGCCGTGTTTTCTCGGAGCACAGCAATCCATTACCGAAAACGTCGCCGGCCATGTCGCCAATACCAATGGCGGAAAATTCGTCTACCGCGGGGTTGATGCCCATTTCGCGGAAGTGCCGCTCAACCGACACCCAGGCACCCCGGGCAGTGATGCCCATTTTCTTGTGGTCATAGCCATTACTGCCGCCGGAGGCGAACGCATCGCCCATCCAGAAGCCGTATTCGGCCGCCAATCCGTTGGCAATGTCCGAGAAGGTCGCCGTGCCTTTGTCCGCAGCAACCACCAGATAGTGATCATCGTCATCGTGACGGATCACCCGCTGCGGCGGCTCAATGGCCGAATCCACCAGATTGTCAGTGATATCCAGCAGCCCGCGAATGAAGGTTTTGTAGGCAGCAATACCCTCCGCCTGGAACGCCTCGCGGTCCGAAGGATCTGGCAGGCGCTTGGCCACAAAACCACCTTTCGCGCCAACAGGCACGATGACGGCATTCTTCACCTGCTGGGCCTTGACCAGGCCCAGGATCTCAGTGCGATAGTCCTCGAAACGGTCGGACCAGCGCAGGCCACCACGGGCCACTTTACCACCACGCAAGTGCACACCCTCAACCCTCGGCGAGTACACGAAGATCTCGAACATGGGCATGGGCAACGGCATGTCCGGTATCCGGGTTGGGTCAAACTTCACGCTGATGTACGGCTTCGGCTGACCGTCGGCATCCGGCTGGTAATAATTGGTGCGTAACGTGGCCTGCATCAGTTCCATGAACAGCCGCAGCACCCGGTCTTCACTGAGGTTCTCAACTTCATCAAGGCCGGCATTGAACTCAATTTCCAGCTTCTGCTGAGCTGCCTCGCACTTGCCCCGGCTCTGGAACCGGTCCGGATTGAAACGGATCTCAAACAACTCCAGCAGTGTCCGGGTCAGATTGACGTGGTTCACCAGGGTGTTGGAGATAAAGGTCTGACTATTGGAGAAGCGGATCTGGCGCATATAGCGGGCGTAAGTCCGCAACAGCGCGATTTCCCTCCAGCTCATGTAGGACGACAGCATCATCCGGTTGAAGGCGTCGTTCTCCGCCTCACCGTGCCATACTCGGCGGAAAAGCTCCTCGAAGATCGGGCGAATGCGATGAATGTCGACCACGCTGCCGGAATGAGCCTGCAGGGTGAAATCGTGAATCCATACCGCCTTGCCGGTACGGTCGATGACCTCGAAAGGGTGCTCTCCGATGACACGAAAGCCGAGATTGTCGAAAATCGGCATCACATCCGACAGGGGCAGCGGTTCATCCGGATAGAACAGCTTGAAGTGCAAGGTGCTCTCGTCTTCCTCCAGCGCCCGGTAAAAACTCATGGCCAGGTCATCGTTACGGGCCGAGGCGACAATGTGCTCCAAATCAATAGCCGCCCGCCGGGGAGAGAACATATCGGTATAGCTCGCTGGGAAGCCACCGGCCCAGACCCGGTACATATCGTTACCGTATTCCTCTCCGTAGGCTTCACTTAGCGCCTCATACAGGCCATCACGCCAGGATTGCGCCAGTTCAATGACCTTGTCCCGGATTTCCGCCAGCGGCAGCTGCCGGTTTTCAACCTGCGGCACCCGGATGGTGAACTGTACCCGGGCCAGCACCGATTCGGAGAAGTGGGTAACGAATTCGATGTCTTCCGCTTCCAGCCGGTCCAGCAGTACCTGCTCAACCTTCAAGCGCAGCTCGGTGTTGTAGATATCACGGGGAAAGAACGCCAGGCAGGTTACGAACTGGCCGTAAACGTCTTCGCGCATGAACAGCTCGATCCGCCGACGCTCCTGGATGTACAGGATACTCTTGGCCACCCGCAACAGTTCATCGGTTTCAATCTGGAACAGTTCGTCTCGGGGATACAGAGTGAGTATCTGCTCCAGCTCCTTGCCTGCGTAGTCATCGGTCAGGAAACCGGAACGCTTCATGACACTCTGGAATTTGCGGCGCAGCAGGGGGATTTCATCGGGCCGCTCGTTGTATACCCTGGCGGTGTACAGCCCCAGGAACCGGCGCTCACCGACCACTTCACCTTTACTGTTGAATTTCTTGACCGCGATGTAATCAGGGTACGCCGGGCGATGTACCCGGGAACGCTGTGCCGACTTGGCAAAGATGAAAATATCGTCCGTGCGGGTCATCTCGTGCCGGGTTCGCTGGGGCAGCTCATTCAGGCGAACCTTGTCAGGGCGTTCGTTGTTGACCCTCAGAATGCCCAGCTCCGAATTTTCAACCCGGCGGACCACCATGCCCTGTTTGTCCTTCGCGAAGTCATACTCGTCATAGCCCAGGAACGTGAAGTGATCTTCCACCAACCACTGCAGGAAGGCCCTCGCCTCCTGCTTTCCTTCGTCACTGATGCCAGCCGTCGTGGCCTCGAGTTCGGAAAGAATCTCACTCACCTTGTTTTTGACAACCGGAAAATCCTCCACGGCAATCCGCACTTCGTGGAGCACATTCTGCAGGGCATCCTCAAGGTTACGCAGATCTTCCGGAGCGCTGTGCCGGTCTATCTCGAGGACAATAAACGATTCGTAGGCGGCACCGGCCGTCGCCTTTTTAGTGGATAGCAATTTCTTGAGCTTGCCATCCTTGTCCCGCTGCACATTCAGGATGGAATATTGAATGGAGTGCGTCCCGATCTCACGCTGATTAATAGCAATTCGTAGCGAATCGATCAGGAACGGAATGTCAGGGTGCAGGATGAAAATGACGGTATGAGTGGATTGCCATCCGTCGCTTTCCAGATCGGGATTGAATACTGAAACAGGTGTCGCCTCGGCATTACGTTTCTGGATAAACTGCCACGCCGCAAGCATCGCACCATAGGTATCTGAAAACCGGCGACTCACCAATTCCTCTAGAGGAACATGCGCATAATGCTGTCGGGCGAATTCCGCGATCTTTTTCGCCTCGGTCTTTGCAATCTTCTCTGAGAACGCATCGGCCAACTGTTCAAAAAACTGATCCTTGCTGGCGATTGTCAGCGCATTCATATTCAACCTCTGGTTTGTGTGAAGTAAACGTAATCAGGGTATCGTCACATAAGCATAGTCAAGCCCTTGATTTTTGCCGGCCAGACACCAAAACTGCGACAACTACTTACGCAGAATTTCGTCCCGCGCCCGCTGGACTATCAAGAACCAAGAGCAAAGAATTTCATGTCGTTACAGCAAACGTTTGGTGACCTCCGTGCGCAACTGGCAAAACGCATCATCGGCCAGGAGAAACTGGTAGACCGGCTGCTGATTGCCTTGCTGGCTGATGGCCATTTACTGGTGGAAGGCGCCCCCGGCCTGGCCAAAACCACCGCCGTAAAAGCACTCTCCGACCACCTTGAGGGTGATTTCCACCGTATCCAGTTCACCCCGGATCTACTTCCGTCCGACGTCACAGGCAGCGAGATCTATCGGGCTGAGACGGGCCTGTTCGAGTTCCAGCGCGGGCCCATCTTTCACAACTTGGTACTGGCCGATGAAATCAACCGCGCACCAGCCAAGGTTCAGTCCGCCCTGCTGGAAGCCATGGGAGAGCGCCAGATCAGTGTTGGCATGCAAACCTTCGCATTACCCAAACTGTTCATGGTGATGGCCACCCAGAACCCGATCGAGCAGGAAGGCACCTACCCGCTGCCGGAAGCCCAGCTCGACCGTTTCCTGATGCATGTGGTGATTCACTACCCGTCTGCCGATGCCGAGAGACAGATTCTGCACCTTGCTCGCAGCGACTACCGTCAGGGAATCCCGAACGTAGACATTCGTCTAACAGAGGATCAGGTGATGTCTGCACGCCAGGCGGTATCGGACATCTACATGGCAGAACCGGTCGAGCAGTACCTGTTAGCCCTGATTCTTGCCACCCGGGATGCCGCCAGCCTGGACCCGGAACTGGCCCGCTGGACCGCGTTCGGCGCCAGCCCCCGCGGCACCATTGCGCTGGACCGCTGCGCCCGCGCCCTGGCCTGGCTGGACGGCAGGGATTACGTCACACCGGACGATGTTCGGACCATGGCCTTTGACGTGCTTCGGCACCGGATTTTGCTGACCTTTGAAGCCGAGGCTGAAGGCATGACCGCAGACACCGTGCTCCAGAGACTGATTGACCAGGTTCCGGTGACAGCCTGAAGTTACCTGCAGCAGGAGGCAGTAACGACAGCATGGCTAACCCAATTCCCGCCACCCACATCACCTTGCAGGAGCTGGTGCGACTCCAGGCTGACGCCCGGGCACTGAAGCTGCCTTCGGCACGGCCGGTGCGGTCCCGCCAGTCTGGCCTCCGGCAATCTCGCCAGCGAGGCCGTGGAATGACCTTTTCCGAAGTTCGTCAGTATCAGCCCGGGGACGACATCCGGAGTATCGACTGGCGGGTAACCGCCCGGCGTCAGGCTCCCCATACCAAACTGTACGAAGAAGAACGGGAGCGACCGGTTCTATTGATCGCTGACCTGGGCCCAACCCTGTTTTTCGCCAGTGCCGGCGCCTATAAGCAGGTACGTTGTGCCCAGCTCACAGCATTGCTCGCCTGGCTGGCGTTGTGGGCCGGCGACCAGGTAGGTGGGCTGGTGTTCAACAACGGGAAACTGGAAGTACTGCGCCCGGCTCGGCGTCAGAAGTCGGTACTGCGCCTGCTGGACCAGCTGGCCGGCCTGCAGCACCGGTCGGACTCACCGCCCGCCCCGTCCGCCGCTAACGAACACCGGCTTGATACCGCACTGGCAGAGGCCCGCCGGGTGGCCCATACCGGCAGTCGGATTTTTGTGATCAGCGATTTCATGACGGTAACAGACACAACAACCAGCCTGTTGGGCGCACTGGCCAGGCACAACAGCGTCAGCGCCATCCGTATTCTTGACCCTCTGGAAAATGAGTTACCAACTAGCGGGCGTTTCGCCGTTGCAGGCCCGGATGGCCCCATCTGGTTCGACGCCTCCAACCCGGCCTTCCAGAGGGCATGGCGCGAAAAAGTAGCCACCCATGAACAGCAACTGGGTGACTGCTTCCGCACCTCCGGGGTGCAGGCAGCCACGGTGTTGACTCAACAGGAACCTGCCGCCGCACTGCGTATCTTGCTGGGTCCGGGAGGTCGTATCGGATGAACGAACAGGATCCACTGGCCCAACTACGGGATATCCACCTTCCGGACACGGGCGGAATCTGGCCGCCGGCACCTGGCTGGTGGCTTCTGGCGATGCTATGCGCCGTTGGCCTTGTAGCCGCGGTGATTCTTTGGCGCCGACAACGCCGACATACAGCATGGCGCCGTGAAGCCCGTCGTCTAATGGCCGATCTTGAAGCCCGTGCCAGCAAGACCCCGGACTGGTTCAGTGAACTCAATGCATTGCTGAAGCGGGTGGCGCGGCGGAGCCACCCCGGACAGAATCCGCAAGCCATGTCTGGCGAGCAGTGGATCGCCTTTTTGCTGGCAACCGCGCCGAGCAACCGGATTGCCTCTCGGCCGGTGGTGGAAGCCATGGTGATCAGCACCTGGCAACCCAACCCAACGGCCAACCCACATCAGGCGCTGGATTTCGCCACCCTATGGCTGGAGGCGCAGTTATGATGAGCCTCGCCCACCCCTGGCTTCTGTTATTGGCGTTGCTACCGGCACTGCTGATGGTCCGCCGGCATGGCAAGCAGGCGGGCGACGCACCGGTGATTCCTGTCGGCCATTGGCTTTCCGGGTTGCCCGGCGTCAGCAGCAGTGGTCAGGCAACACCCCGATGGCGGCAGCTACTGTTGTTGCTGGCCTGGCTGTGTCTGGTCGTGGCCATCGCCAGGCCCCAGCATGTTGGCGAGCAGATCCAGATGCCGGTCAGTGGTCGCGACCTGATGCTGGCGGTGGACATCTCCCCGAGTATGGATGAGAAAGACATGGTCCTGCACGGTCGTGGCATCGATCGGCTGGAGGCGGTAAAACGAGTACTCGATGAGTTTATTGACCACCGGGAGGGTGACCGGCTCGGGCTTATCCTGTTCGGCACAGAACCCTATGTGCAGGCTCCCCTGACCTTTGACCGGGAAACCGTACGCACCTTGTTGCATGAATCCGGCATAGGCATGGCCGGAAGGGCCACCGCCATCGGCGATGCCATCGGACTGTCGGTCAAACGACTGCGTGATCGGCCCCAGGACCAACGGGTGGTGGTAATGCTGACAGACGGCGCCAACACAGCTGGCCAGATCACGCCGGACAAAGCCACCGAGATTGCCCAGGCAGCCGGCGTCAGAGTCTATACCGTCGGCATCGGAGCGGATTCCATGGTCCAGCGAGGACTGCTGGGAACCCGACGGGTCAACCCCTCCCGCGACCTGGACGAAGACCTGCTGACCCGAATGGCCGAGATGACCGGCGGGCGATACTTCCGGGCCCGCAGCTTGCCGGAACTCGAAATGATCTACGACAGCATCAACCAACTGGAGCCCATTGAACAGGAGGGGCAATTCTATCGCCCCGTCACCGAACTCTATGTCTGGCCTGCCAGCGCAGCGATTGGCTTATGGCTTATCCTCTTGGCAACAAGGTTAGGCGCGGGTCTAAGGCGCAAGGCGGATAATCAGGAGGCAGACCATGGCTGATTTTCACCTGATCCGCCCACTTTGGCTGCTGCTGGCGCTGACCATTCCCCTGCTTTACCTGATGCGCCATCGGCTCCGGCAAGGCGGTACTGGCTGGGAGCAATATATCCCGCCAGCGCTGCTGAACCCATTGATCCGTCGCCAGGGCCAGCAACCCGGAGCCCGGACCATCCCTCCCCTGCTACCACTCAGCCTCGGCATCCTCGCCCTGTCGATAGCACTTTCAGGCCCCAGTTGGCGCCAGGCACCAACGCCGTTGAAACAGCCCGAAGACAGCCTGGTGATTGTATTGGACCTGTCGTTATCCATGTTGGCCACGGATGTTGAGCCAGACCGGCTGACTCTGGCCAAACGCAAGATCCGGGACATTCTGGCCGCCCGGGAAGGCGGCCTGACCGGACTGCTGGTGTATTCTGGTGATGCCCATGTGGTGACACCCCTGACCGAAGATCGCCGTACCATTGAAGCCATGCTCAACGTGCTGGAACCGACCATCATGCCTGCCCAGGGTAATCGGGCTGACCTCGGAATCAGGCGCGCTGTTGAGCTGTTGGAACAGGGGGCGCCGGGCCAAGGTCGGATTCTGCTCATTGCTGATGACGTACCGGCCCGCCACCACAGCGATATCCGCGCCCGGTTGCAAGGCACTCCATACAGCCTGAATACCCTGGCAGTGGGCTCCCGGGAGGGCGGCCCCATACCCCTGGCCAAGCGCGGCTTCATCAGGGATAACGGAAACATTGTCATCACCCGGGCCGATCCGGACAGCCTTGCCAAGCTCGCTCGGGAAAACCGTGGCCTAAGCCACGAGCTGACCCTGGGTGACACCGACATCCGGCAACTGCGACTGCAACCGGAGGTACGTGATGACTGGTCCCGGGGCGAAGATGGCCTGACCGTCAATCGCTGGCAGGATGATGGCTATTGGTTGTTGTGGCTTGCACTGCCCCTGTTACTGCTGGGCTGGCGAAAAGGCGCGTTTGCCATTTGTGCGATGGCTATCCTGCCGCTGACGCTCGCTCCCCGTCCGGTGATGGCCTTTGACTGGGGAGGGCTCTGGCAGCGAGAAGACCAAAGAGGTCCTGAGTTGATCGAGCAGAACCCGGCACGGGCCGCTGATTTACTTCAGAAACCAGGCTGGCGGGGCTCCGCCCTATACCGCGATGGAAGATTCGATGACGCCGCCCAGGCCTTTGTAGACCAACCTGGCGCCGCTGGCCATTACAACCGTGGCAATGCCCTGGCCCGGGCCGGGCAACTGAAGCAGGCTCTCGACGCCTACCAAGAAGCCCTGAATGATCAGCCCGACTTCGAAGATGCCCGGGCCAACCATGAACTGATCAAACAGTTGCTGGAACAACAGCAGGACTCAAGTTCGCAAAACAGTGATCAGAGCCAGGATAATCAGGACCAGCAAGACAGTTCCGGTGACCAGAGCCAGGATTCACAGCAGGGCGAAGGTTCAGAATCGGAACAGAACGATCAGGGCAATGACCCAGGCCAATCCCGGCAGCCAGATGCTGATCAGCCCGATGACACCGATCAGAGCGATGGCGAGCCCGAACCGGACACAGCCGAGGGCGACCCGCAGGAACCGTCCGAGAACACAGAGCAGGACACCGGCGAGCAGACCGCCGAGGCGCCAGCAGCCATCTCTGAGCAGCCCCTCACCCAGGGCCAGGAACAGTGGCTCAGACGCGTACCCGACAACCCCGGCGGACTGCTGCAACGCAAATTCCTGCAGCAACACCAACAACGTCAGACCACAGCAGAAGAGGGCGACACACCATGGTAAAACGCTTTCTAAAAACCATCAGCCGTCTGGGCTTGCTCGTGTTGCTGACAGCCTCCTCGGCCCTCGCAGACACCCTGTCGGTAGAGCCAGACCGCACCCAACTGTATCAGGGGGAAGTCCTTACATTGACGGTCAAAGGCTCGATGAAAATCGACATTAACCTGAACAACCTGTTCAACTTCGACCTGTCTCAGCTGCCATCACCGGATATCGAGAAAGTCGAACCGGATTTCGAGATTCTCGCGCGGAATCAGCGTTACAGCGTGCAAATGGTCAACAATGACATGGTCGGTGAGATTACCTGGACCTACCAGTTGGCCCCCAACCGAACCGGCACCCTGACCATCCCGGAGCTGACGTTCAAAGATGCCAGCTCCTCCCCGGTCACGATCGAGGTAACCGACGGCACCCCGCCCAATCAAACCGCCGCTGCCAGGGACAGCTTTATCGAGCTGGCAGCGGATAAAGCCGAGGTGTATGTACAGGAACAACTGGTACTGACTATCCAGCTGTTCTTCTCCGGCAACCTGATACGGGGCGAACTGTCGGAACCCGAACATCCCGACGCAATCATTGAACCCCTGGGCAAGCAACGGGAATACGCTCGCTACCGCGACGGGGTTCGCTACCGTGTGGTCGAGCGAAGCTACGCCATTTTCCCGCAACAACCGGGTGAGCTGACGCTGTCTCCGATCCGTTTTGAAGGGCAAGCCCGTGATGCCTCCGGCCAGCTCCGCTTTCTGCGAGACCGCCAGGAGCTCTTCGATGTAAGGGTAAAGCCGGTACCCGACAGCTATCCCGCCAATCAAACCTGGTTGCCTGCCAGCCAACTGAGCCTGACCGATGAAGGGCTGCCTCCCTCCGGAGAACTGGACGCGGGCAGCAACCTGAACCGAAAACTGACTCTGGAAGCCGTGGGGCTACCATCCGAAGCCCTGCCAGCGCTGCCCCAAAACGTGCCCGATGCCATCCGCAGCTACCCGGAGCAGCCACTGAGAAACACCGAAACCACCGCTGACGGCCTGCGCTCGACCCTGCAGCAGGTCTCTGCCCTGGTGCCGGTGCAATCCGGCGAAACCGCGTTGCCGGCTATTCGCATTCCCTGGTGGAACACGCAGACCGACGAGCTCGAATACGCAGAATTGCCACCACGCGAATACACGATTTCAGGTGGAAGCGCCGTGGTCGCCGCGCCGTTATCGGAGTCCGGACCAACGCCGGACTCGCTGCCGGAGGCAACCGTGACGATGCCATCTGGCGCGGCCGGGGTTTCACCCTGGTTCATCTCCAGCCTCGTTCTGGCAGGCTTGTGGCTGGCCACGGCAGGATTGTGGTGGTATTCCCGCAAGCGGAATACACCAGCACATCACGAGAGTCATCCGGAGGATGCAAGCGAACAACAGGCTTTCGCCACGCTCAAGGCGGCCATTGATGGCCTCTCAGCCCAGACCACCGGGCTCATGGTGAAATGGGCAAGACTGCGATTTCCCGGTCAGGGTTTCGTCACTGTGGAGGATGTCATCGACTTTAGCGGGGACCCGGGCCTGGCGAAAGCGGTCGGGCGATTTCAGGAAAGGCTGTTCTCCAATCATTCACCATCCCATGGCGACCTGGTGACCAAAGAGCTGACCAGATGCCTGGAAGACCTGAGAAAGCGTCAGGTGGCCCCGACCGACACAGCAGGTTTGCCGCCACTGTATCCGGCCGGCCTGTCACAATGACGGGGCCGGCCGCAGAGGATCCGAAGAATCAGTTGGTGAGTTCCTGATTGATCACCAGCTGAACGGGCTCACCTTGGGCATCCGATGACAGCACCTGGGCCTCTACCCTGCCCTGCCAGTCTCCTGGCTGCGGGTTAACACTGCCGCTGCGACTGAGGCGCGCAATAATCACCACGTCCTGCTCGGCCGAAATGGTGGTTTCCGGTGACATCGCGTAGCGATCATCCAGCCGGATATCTGCCGGCAAGGCGCCGGCGGTCAGGCGGGCAACCGCCACCGGTGCCCCCTGGCTGGTGCCCGCTGACCGGGCAAAAATGAACAATACAGTATCGGCAGGTACCTGGCCCTGAAGATCTTCATCCAGCGATACCCGTAAAGAAACACCCGGGCCACTCGCCGACACGGGCTCGGCCGGCTCCTCAGGTGCTGAAGGCTGCTGACCGAGGCGCCGGTAGGACTCGTCAATACCACCGCGGATTGAGGCAATCTGCGGGTGATCCGGCGCCACCTCCACAATCCGCTCCCAGTATTCAATGGCCCCCTGATAATTCTGCTGGCTGAAGGCACTGATACCCAATAACCCCAGCGAGTTCACCTCGTCCGGGTTCAACGCCTGTGCCGCTTCGATGGCCTCCACAATCTCCGGAGTCATCTGGCCTTCAGTGGTAAAAAATAAGGCCTGGGCAGACAGTCCATAAGCCACCGCACTGGAAGCAGGATCTTCTTCAACGGCCTCAGCCAGCCTGCGGAACGCCTGGGCAGCGTCCTCGTAACGTTCAATGCGCATGTAGGTCTGGCCCAGCATGGCCCAGCCATCCGGGTTATCGGGATTGGCCTCCAACCGGTTACGCAACTGTTCAGCCAGCTCGGAAACCCGTGCTACCTGTTCACCACCGGACGCGTTCATCTCCTGCATCGTCAGGTACTGCTCCACCTGTTCCATGGCACCCCAGCGATCATAGGCCAGGAAGGTGCCAGCAGGTAACAACAACACAACGGCCAGGGCAACCACCATGGCACTGCGACGGCCGGGGATGCGCTTCTCCGGAACCTCATCTTCCGGAACGTCGTCCAGCATGGCGCCAGCCAGCTCTTCTTTCAACAGCTGGTAGTTTTCATCGTCCAGAACACCTGATTCATATTCGTGCTCCAGCTCTTTCAGTCGGCTGCGATACGCCAACAGGTTCTGGTTTCTGAGGTCGGTCTCCTGGCGCGCTTGCGGACGGTGAAAAAAGACCGGGTAAAGTACAAACGCCAAGGCAAAGAGAATGAGTACCGTTGCGGCAATCCAGAATGTTTCGGTCATGGAGTTATCATCACAGTTGAAAAGAGTTTGCAGAGATCAGCGGAGTGTTCACCGATCCTCATCGGCCAGTATTCGATTGACCCGCGCTTTTTCATCCGGGCTCAAGGTTGGCGCCGCAGAATCTCGACGCCGGGAGCGCAGTACAACGCCAGCAACGATCAGCACACCACCGAACACGGCGATGGCTGGAAACGCCCAGAGCACAATAGTGCGTCGATCTACCGGGGGCTTGTACTTAACGAATTCCCCGAACCGGTCAACCAAAGCACCGACAATCTCCTCATCCGTTGCGCCAGCCTGCATCATCAAGTACACCTGATCGCGCATATCCTTTGAGATTGGCGCGTTGGAATCAGCAATGTTCTGGTTCTGGCATTTCGGGCAACGAAGCTCAGCAATAAGGCTGCGAAAACGCTGTTCCTCAACCTGGGTATCGAAATCGTAAAATTCTGGTGCCTCAGCCCGGGCCGACGTTGAAAACACCAGCAACGCTGCAAGTAAAATCGGCACGAACCGCATCAGCCAGCCCCCCTTGCCTGATTGATGACCGGTAGCAGTATCTCTTCCCATACCCGTTCGTTAACCACACCTACATGTCGATAGCGAACAACACCCGCTGCGTCGATCACGAAGGTCTCCGGGGCACCGTAAACCCCCAGATCGAAGCCAAGTGTGCCTCGTGGATCGAAGATGATGGCCTGGTATGGGTCACCTAGGCGCCCCAGGAAACGGAACGCGTTGTCCCGCTGGTCCTTGTAGTTAAGACCGATAATGCGAACACCCTTGTCTTTGGCAAGCCACATCAGGTATTCATGTTCGTCCCAGCAGGCCGGGCACCATTCGCCCCAGACATTGAGCAGTGCCACCTCGCCCTGGAACACGGACTGATCCAGCATCTCACCAGGCTCGTGCAGGCTCTCCAGGCTAAACTCGGGAACCGGCTTGCCGATCAGTGCCGATTCCAGCTCCGTGGGATCTTTGCCAATGCCCGCCGCGAGAAAGACACCAACAGCCACAGCCAGCACCAGGGGCAAAAACAGCATCAAGCGCTTCATGTGCCAGCCTCCACCGGCTTCCCGCTCGACGTATCCGCTTTTGTCTTCGGATCAGTCAGCCCAGCCGCGGCCTTCACCCGGATCCGGTAACGCTTGTCTGAGATAGCCAGGAAACCACCAATCGCCATTATCAGTGACCCCAGCCATAACCACCGGACCAGAGGCTTGTACTGCAGGCGAATGGCCCAGGCATCGTCGGTGATGCGCTCACCGATGGCTACAAACACATCCCGCAAGAATCCCGCATCAATGGCTGCCTCGGTCATCACGCTCATGCCCACGGGGTAATTGCGTTTCTCGGGGTGCAGGTTGGCGACCTGCCTGCCATCAACGAAGACATCAAACTCACCGTACTGGGCAGTAAAGTTTGGACCCTGCCGCTCTCCGATGTAATTGAACACCACGGTATAGCCACCCACTTCTGCGGCGTCCCCCGGCACCATGCGTACATCCCGCTCGATACCATAATTTGACACCACTGTGGCGCCGGCCATCACCATGGCCATACCAAGGTGCCCGAGCACCATGCCGTAATAGCTCCGCGACTGGCGCTTCAAGCCGCGCCAACGGCCGTTCCGGGATGCAGACTTGTCCCACAGGTCCCAGATCGTAGCCAGGGTTACCCAGGCCGCCGCGAACACGCCAGCGAATGCCCAAGGCGCAAAACTACCGTAAACCAACATCACCGCGGTTGAAACCAGTATGCTGACCGCCAGGGGCCAGAGCAGTTTTCGCCCCATCCAGCCGCCGTCTGTTTTTTTCCAGCGCGAGAAGATACCGGCCCCAAGCAGCAATCCGGCAGCCACAGCCATAGGGCTGAACGTCGCGTTAAAGAAGGGTTCGCCAATCGACAACTTGCCCATGTTCAGGTAATCGAGAACCAGTGGGTAAAGCGTGCCAAGGGCCACTAACAGGGTCGCTGCCACCAGCAACACGTTATTGAGTAAAAGGAAGGTTTCCCGTGACAGGGAACCATAACGGGACCGCACGTGCACCACAGGCGCGCGGAACGCATACAGTGTGAGGCTACAAACGACGGTAATACCCAGCAGCGCCAGAAGGAAGGTTCCCCGCTCGGGATCATTGGCGAACGAATGCACCGACGTGAGAACACCGGACCGAACCAGGAAGGCGCCCAACAGGCTCAGTGAGAAGGTGACAATCGCCAACAAAACTGTCCAACTCTTGAAAACGCCCCGTTTTTCAGTCACCGCCAGTGAATGCATAAGAGCAGTGCCGGACAGCCAAGGCAACAGAGAGGCGTTTTCCACCGGATCCCAGAACCACCAGCCACCCCAGCCAAGTTCGTAATAGGCCCACCAGCTGCCCAGCGCAATACCAAGCGTCAGGAATGACCACGCCACGGTAGTCCAGGGCCGAGACCAGCGCGCCCAGGCCGCATCCAGTTTGCCATTAATAAGAGCGGCGATGGCAAAGGCAAAGGCCACAGAGAAGCCAACGTAGCCCATGTAAAGCATAGGCGGATGCAAGATCAACCCGATATCCTGCAAAAGCGGATTAAGGTCCCGACCGTCGGCAGGAATGTTTGGCAGAATGCGCTCGAAGGGGTTTGAAGTGATGATGATAAACAGGAAGAACCCAACGCAGATCATTCCCATCACCGACAGCACCTGCGACACCATGACAGACGGAAGCTTTCGGCTGAACACAGCCACCGCCAGGGTCCAGCCCGCCAGCATCAGAATCCACAGTAGCAAAGAGCCCTCATGCCCTCCCCATACGGCACTAAATTTGTAGTACCACGGCAACATGCTGTTGCTGTTATTCGCCACATAAGCAACGGAAAAGTCATCCACCATGAAAGCATGGGTAAGCACCGCGAAAGACAACCCGGTGAACACAAACATGCCAGCAGAAAGCGGGCGGGCAAACGCCTGCAGGCTGTCACGGCCAGTCAATGCCCCGGCTAACGGGACGACAGAAAGGAGTACTGCCAGCAGCAGCGCGATAATCAGTGCAAGCTGTCCGAGTTCCGGATACATCGGGTTCCTCCAGCAACGGGGATCGGGGGTGAATAATTAGTAAGCGGCGGATTCCGCGGCCTTCTCTACGTCGGTAGCCTTATGCTTGCCCATCGATGCTCGTTCCAGAGCCTCGGCTACTTCCGGTGGCATATAGGTCTCATCGTGCTTGGCCAACACCTGGTCAGCAACAAACCGGCCGTCCGCATTGAGTCGCCCCATCGCAACAACGCCCTGACCTTCGGCAAACAGATCCGGCAGGATACCCACATACTCCATGGACACAGATGAGGCATAATCGGTCACCCGGAATTCTACCTTAAGGCTCTCCGGATCACGCACCACGCTGCCCTCTTCTACCATGCCGCCAGCCCTTATGCGAACATCCACCGGCGCCTTGCCATCAGCGATTTCAGTTGGGTCGTAGAACAGATTGATATTCTGGCGCAACGCATAGGTCGTCAGGCCAACGGCGATGGCAAGCCCGGCTACCAGGAACAACACAATGGTCAGTCGCTTTTTACGAATCGGATGCATGAATTACCTGCTCTTCAGTCTTGGGGAATTTCAACTCGGGTAAAGGTTGCCGATGCGTTGCCCGGTGCCCTGGCCGATGCCCGGCTTTCTGTCTCATGCCGGCGCCGGCAGTCTTCGAGGACCACTCGATTCCGCTTCACTGACCAGATCATCAAACCACCTAGCAGAACGGCAAAGACCGCGTAACATACCCACACGTAGGGTCCGTGGCCTTCCATCACCATAAATGCTGAGAACGAATCAAACGCCATCGGTTATTTCCTTCCTGCCAGTACCATATCTTTTACCCACCGGGTTCTCTGCTCTCGAATCAGGATCTCAGTTTTCATTCTGATACAAGCGAACCAGCCGAACAGCAGGTAAAGGCCCAGTACAGAAAGCAGCAACGGCATCCACATTTCCATGGGCATGGAAGGCTTTTCGGTCAGCTTGAACGTGGAGGGCTGGTGCAGCGTATTCCACCACTCCACGGAGTATTGAATAATCGGGATATTTACTACCCCCACCAGAACCAGAACCGCGACGGCCCGAGCGGCAGACTTTTCATCATTAATGGCCCGGTCCAGGGCAATGGCGCCGCCATAAAGGAACAGCAAAATCAGCATGGAGGTCAGGCGGGCGTCCCAAACCCACCAGGTGCCCCAGGTAGGCTTGCCCCAGACAGCACCGGTAAAGAGCGACAGGAACGTGAACACGAGCCCGACCGGCGCTATGGCTTTGACAAAAACATCTGCCAGTTTCATGCGCCATACCAGAGTCACCACTGCGGCGATCGCCATAGAGACATAGATCGACTGGGCCAGGAAAGAGCTGGGCACGTGAATGAAAATAATCCGGTAGCTATTGCCCTGCAGATAATCCTTGGGCGCAAAAGCCAGACCCCAAACCAGTCCCGCCGCCAGCAGGAGCAAACCACCGGCCAGAAGCCAGGGCATAAACCGGGTTGCAATCCCGAAGAACCACTTGGGGGAACCCAATTTGTGAAACCATTGCCACATCAGTTAGTCACCGTCTTACTGTTCACTGTTCGTTTTGCCGGCGGGCGCACCCGGGGCGTTTAACTGTTGGACATACTGATCCGCAACGCTGCCGCGGAAGCGAACGGGGCCAATGTCAGGGCCAGCACCAGAAATGCCCCCATCAGGGCCAGGTAGCCGGCCACCGGCGCACCTTCTGCCGCCGCTGCCACCGTGCCGGTACCGAAAATCAGCACGGGAATGTACAGCGGAATAGTCAGTAATGACAAGAGCACGCCCGCAGAGCGCAGCCCCAGTGTTAACGCAGCACCAATAGAACCAATCAGGCTGAGTACCGGTGTGCCAATCAGCAGCGTTAGACACAGAATTGCAACAGAGTTCCCGTCCAGATGCACCATTACGCCCAGAACCGGTGTCAGCACCACCAACGGCAGGCCGGTGAGCATCCAATGCGCCAGTGTTTTTGCCAGGATGAGCAAGAACAGCGGCTGTGGCTGCAACACCAGTTGCTCCAGGGTGCCGTCATCAAAATCATGCCGGAACAGATGATCAAGTGATAACAGCACCGACAACAGCGCCGCCACCCAGAGAATGCCCGCCCCGGACTGCTTCAGAAACCCCACCTCGGGGCTGACACCAAGGGGAAACAGGGTGACAACCATGACAAAGAACAACAGGGGGTTAAGCAGATCCTGGCGCTGCCGGAACGCCACTCTGACATCGCGAGCGAACACCGCCGCCATGGCGTTGACAGGCCCGACGCCCTGTTCCACCGGTTTTATCAGATGATGGGCCGAGCTATTCATCACACTGCCCCCCGCCCAAGGTAATACGCCGCATACCTTCAACCTGAAGGTCATGGTGGGTGGTGACCAGAATAGCGCCACCCTCGGCCGCTCGCTGCCTGAGCAGGGTTTCGATGGCCTGAACGCCATCCGCGTCGATGGCGGTAAATACTTCGTCCAGCAACCACAGGGGCTCGTCGGCGATCAGCAACCGGGCCAGCGCGACCCGGCGCTGCTGACCTGCCGAGAGGTTGCGACAAGGAACATGTTCATAGCCCGCCAAACCCGTGCCGGCCAGGGCTTGCTCCAACACCTCGTCACTGACCGGGCGGCGGCCCGCCATCAGTGCCCGCAGGTTTTCCATCGGCGTCAGCAATGGTTTGATACCAGGCCGATGGCCCAGGTACAGGGTGTTTCGGTGAAACGACTCGCGATCATACCTCCGGGGTTGCCCGCACCACAGAATGTCTCCAAACCAGGCATCGTTCAAACCCGCGAGAATACGTAGCAGAGTGGTTTTACCTGAGCCATTGGGGCCCTCGACACGGGTGAGCGTACCGGGCACTATGGAGAAAGACAGATTTTGGAACAACAGGCGCTCATCCCGTTCACACTCGAGATCAACCGCCTGTAGTAACGGCTCGGACATCGTGGCCCCGTTTCAGGACGAAGGATGCGCAGCAGGCATCGGGTGCATGGATGAAGGTCACGCAGGTACCAACATGAAATCACGGCATTCACAGCCAGCGCGGCGTATTATAACGAAAGCGTTACCGGAATACTCTTGCCCGACATCAAATCCATGACAATGAAGCTGAACGGCGGACAACCTCCAGTCAAAACACCGGACGCGCCAGCGGCCCGGAGCTCCTCCGGGCAGGCTACCCCTGAACTTCGGGACGGTGCAACGTCTGTGCCCCGGGCAGACCCGTTCAAATCTGCACAGCAGCAGCTAATGCAACTCGGGCTCAGCAATAATGAAACCGCCCTGGCCCGGGTGGCCGACATTATTCAACAGAAAGGTGGTGGCCATGAGCTGCTTCTGGAGTTGCGTGGCCGTGCCTTAGCGGTGTCGACCGGCCCGGATTCCGCAGGCCTGTCCGCAGGCGATCTGATCAAGGTGATGCGGGCCGGCAACGAGCTGCGACTACTTGGCAAACTGGCCCCGGGCCCAGACGCCAGTATTGCGCGGGCACTGGCCCAGAGGCTGCCCTGGCAACAGAATTTACAGGCCGGGCTCGGGCAACTGCTGCAAAGTCTGACCAGTGGATTGAAGCCTGCGCTACAACCTGGCCAACCACCGGTCGGAAATGCTACCCAGCCCTTGCCTGCCCTGGCCCAGCAACAACTGCAGAACCTGCTTGCTAGCCTGCCTCGCTCGGATGCCCTGGCACCCGGCGTGGGCAAGACCGATGGTATTGCCCAACAGGTCCGGCAATGGCTAACCGAAAGTGGAGTTTTCGCAGAATCCAGGTTATTGCATTCCAGCCCGGCCCAGGGTTCGCCGACCGATCTGAAGCTGGCCCTGGCTCGGGTTGCAGATGCACTCCTGGCTGCACAGGGCCAGGGGCCTGAACACTTCAATCGGCTGACACCGCTTGCAAGCCACGACCTGGTTCAATCACCTCTGCAATTCCCGAATACCACTGGCCCTTCATCAACCAGCACGGCCGAACCGCTGTCGGTGGCACAAGCCCTGCGCCTGCTGGCCGGCATGCTGAACCGGATTACCGTCAATCAGCTCCATAGCCAGGTGCTTACTGCCAGGGCCGGTGCCGAACCCGGCACACCCACCAACACGCTACTGATCGAATTGCCCTGGCTAACGCCGCATCAGGAACCACGAATGGCTCAACTGCGGCTGGAACAATATGAAAGGGACGAGGCGTCTGCCAAAGCCACCGGTCATGCCACTGTCAGTGAATGGCGGCTGGCGCTGTCCATGGATCTGGACGAAGCCGGGCCGCTTCACTTCGACGTTTCTTTCCGGTATCCGTCCGTCAGTGCACAGGTGTGGGCGGAAAAGCAGAGCACCCTGCGCCAGGTACACGAAGAACTGCCGCTGCTTCGGCAGAGCCTGACTGACCTGGGGCTGGAGGTAAAAGACCTGGATTGCCGGCGCGGCAGCCCCCAGCGCACACAAACCCGACTGGAACACCGACTGGTGGACACCAAGGCATGAAGAACAAACAGACTGACACAGCCATACCGGCAGCCGTCGCCCTGAAATACGATGGCGAGCGGGCACCGGTTATCGCAGCAACCGGGACCTGGGAACTGGCGGAAGAGATTATCCGCATCGCCAGGGAGCACGACGTGCCGCTGTATGAAAATGCCGAGTTGGCCAGCATTCTCGCCAGACTGTCGTTGAACGAAGAAATCCCGGAAGAGCTTTACCGGATGATTGCGGAAATACTCGCTTTCGCGTTTCACATTCGGGGCCGGACGCCCGGAGACGCCCGGCCAACCGAGGGCAGCGCTTCAGTTAATCAGTGAGCGCAGGGCCCAGGCCTGCTGCCAATGATCCCCTTTGCGGGGCGCCACTGCGGTCTCGAAATAGTGCTTCAGGCGCCGCCGGTCTTCCGGCTGATCCTTGAGTGCGGAACCAATGATGTGGTGCATCAGGTGCTCCACGGTCATGGCTCCGCCACCGTAGTACCAGGCATTCAGGCTGGCCGCGTGGGCCACCGAGACAGCTTCGGCGGTTGAAAGGGCGGCGCCCGCAAGGCGGTCGGTGCTTCGTCCATCCAGGGTCTGGCCGTTGCGCAATTCGTGAAACAGCGTCACCAACACCTCAACCACTGGTTCATCCAGCGCCACCTCGACACCGGCACGCCGATTCGCCTTGGCCACCTCACGAAGGACTACGTCCATTTCATCAGCCAGGTGGCGGATAGGCCGGATTTCTTCGAAATCCATCCGACGCTTGAGGGCGGCACTCATACTATGCACGCCCTCATCGATGCTGTTCGAGGTAGCCACCAGATTGAACCCTTCCCGAGCCAGGATGACCCCTTCCTCCCCGGCCAGTTCCGGAATCACCACAACCCGGTCAGACAATACCGACAGTATGGCGTCCTGCAACGACTGAGGGCAGCGGGCGATTTCTTCGAAGCGAACCAGGCGCCCTTCCATCATGCCCCGTAGCAATGGTGTTGGCACCAGGGCGTTCAGGGTTGGTCCTTCACTGTGCAGAATCGCTTCGTTCCAGCTGTACAACAACTGACTGACCTGGCTGATAGCGCCGCCTTGAAGGGTCAGTGTCGAATTGCCGGAGATCGCCGCCGCCAATAGCTCAGACAACCAGGACTTGGCTGTGCCGGGTTCGCCGACCAACAGGCAACCCCGACTGGTGCACAGGGATATAATGATACGGACTACCACACCGCGATCGGCGACGAACTTGCGTTCGATACCCAGCTTGTCATCGCCCAGCAGGAATTTCTCCACCCCACGGGGGGACATCTGCCAACCAGGTGGCACTGGCCCCGAGTCCATGGCGATCAGTTTTTCGAGCTCTTCCCGATAGGTCACTTCGGCCGGCTCCCTCTGGGCCGAGCGTGTGGCTTGTTTATTGTGTTTCATCCGATACTCCTGCGACCGCCGCGAACTTCCGGCGCCATACGCTCTCTCGGCAGGATGCGCGGCAGCTCCGACAGCGGGATAATCCCTTCAATAACGTGATCCAGTGCGGTGTCCCGCATGGTCACCAGGCCGGCATCCAGGGCCCGCCAACGCAGCTCACCGATGGGGGGCTGGCTGGAAATGGCATTTCGGATATCGGTTTCCACTTCCATATACTCAACAATTGCCACTCGCCCCTGGGTGCCACGGCCGTTGCATTTATCGCAGCCTCTTCCCTGGAAACACCGGAAATCTGCAGGCGCGCCATCCGGAAACACCTCGGCCATAATGGCAGGGTCCGGTTTGGCCGGTTTGCGACAATGTTTGCAGATACGTTTGGCCAGGCGCTGGGCAATCACCGCCAGCAGTTCACCGGCGATAGAGTTGGGGTGAACCCCGAGATCGTACAGGCGCTGGAGGGAATCCACAGCGTCGTTACAATGCAGTGTCGAGAGCACCACGTGCCCGGTCTGGGAGGCCCGGATAGCTTCCAGAGCAGTCTCCTGGTCCCGGATTTCGCCCACCAGAATGACATCCGGATCTTCCCGAACGAACGCTCGCATGGCATCCGCAAAGCTGAAACCAATGTCCGCACGCACGCGGGTTTGCTGGATGTTCTCAATGGAATACTCGATGGGATCTTCCACCGTGATCACTTTACGGCGGCCGTCATCGGCGAGGGTCTGCAGGCCCGCATACAAGGTTGTGGATTTACCCGACCCGGTCGGCCCAACCACGAGCACCAGGCCCGCCGGGTTGTCCAGCAAACGCTGGTAGCGGCTGCCAATGGCCGGTGACATACCCAGCTCGGCGATGGTCATGGCCCGCCCGGTCTGGGGTAACAACCGAATAATGGCATTTTCGCCATGCAACGATGGCTGGGTCTGGATTCTGAGATCGTACGAGGTATCTCCCAGCTGCAACCGGGAGCGCCCGCCCTGGGGCAAACGGTGTTCGGCAATATTGAGCTCGGCCCGCAGCTTGATGACGTTGATCACACCCCGGATTTCACGGGCAGACAACTGGTACTGGGGAAGGTCGCGTAACTCGCCATCCACCCGCAAACGGATGCGAACCCGGTTCTCGTACTGTTCGATATGTATGTCGCTGGCTTTCTCACTGACCGCGTCCAGCAAGATGGCCTCATACACTGAGACCAGATAGGGGCTGATACTCCGGTTGTGGCCCTTCTCCTCTCCCAGCAGGTCCCGGGACCGGGCGTTCTCGTTTTCTGGAGCGGCCTTGCCGTGCTCTGCGACAAACCGGCTGCCCTTGACGGTCAGATCCAGGGCTGACCAAATCCTTCGGAAGTCGGTCGGCGTAACCAGAAGGCAGGTGATACTGTGCCTGGGTGTCAGGCGTTCCAGTTGATCGGTACGGGCGTCAGGGTCGTCGGTGACCACCGTCAGGCTGCCGTCTTCCTCCGCCACCGGGATCATCCGGGAAAGATCGAGGAACGTTCGGGAGAACCGCCTGAACAGTTCGGTTTGCAGGGTGCCAAGCACTTCGTCAGCATCCGTGAAGGTCATTCCCCGTTGTTGGGCCAGGGACCGGTAAAGATCAATCTCTTCCAGATTCAGCTTGCTCCGGACCACGTCCAGAATACGCTCGTTCTTCTTGGCCGCTTCTACCCTTGCTTGCGCCAGAATAGCCTCGTCCACAATACCCAGATCAATCAGGATCTGCTCGGCATTGCGGTTGAAATCCACCCAACCAAGGGTTCTAACCCTCTCCATTCGTGTACCACTGCGCTGGAACATGGCCAGACTTGGTACCGGCCCCGCCCGGCCTTCCAGGCACACCAGCTTGCCGCCGTCACGTAACGCTGTCACCAAAGCCGCAGGCTCGGGAATAAAGGTGGTACACAGGATCAGGTCACATAACTCGTCGGTCGGTACGCCACGACCCGCATCAGCCGTCAGCACCTCAATGTTGTGTTTGCCCCCGAGGGTAAATCGCTCTCTGGCTTTTTCGGCGATGACCGGATTGCGATCCACGTACAGAACCCGGTACGCCAGCTCGGACAGCACGGCAGTGAGATAGCCGGAACCACCGCCGATGTGCATAACCACGTGATCAGGCTCAATCTCCGGGCACAGTGCCAGAAGATGTTCAACGGTTTCTTCCTTGGGAATGGAATGGCCGGTAATTGACGGGCCAATATCAGCACCGGAGACGAACGCCCGACGGTCTACAGCGGTGAGAGCCTCGGCGGCTCTCGGGTAGAGTTTCTTCATTCAGCAACGCCTGTGACTGCTCTGAATCAGGCCGCCTGACGCTTCTTCAACGCGGACACCAGTTCGGCCTCGGGGCGGGATATTCCGCACGTATTCATAAGATCGTCGATATCCGCACCAAGATCAACCAGGCGAGCCGCTTCGTCGTAGGAAATTCTCAGCGGGTCGTTCTGGCGCATTTCATCCAGGGCGTTCCGCAGCTCATGCAGTTGCCGCTCGCAGGCCACCAGGCGTTGGCCTACCCCCATGCTGCCACTGGTCGTGGCATGCAATTCACGACCAAGGGTGTCGCAACGCTGTTTAACGGAAGCCCGCAATGCGCGGATCTGACGACCATGGATGATGCCCTGAACCAGGACAAGGCCAATCGCGATTGCAGTCAGGCCCCAGGGGAGCCAGGAAGGAATGGTATAACTCATGACAGACGTCTCCCTTGTGTGTCACCACGGAAGACGTCCATCGGGAGCGCTGGAAGGACAAGCCCTTACAGCGATGCGATTTCAGCCCACTCGTGGTCTGACAACATTTTGTCGAACTCGACGAGAATAATCAGCTCGCCATTCTTGTTGCACACGCCCTGGATAAACTTGGCACTTTCCTCGTTACCCACGTTCGGTGCGGTTTCAATTTCACTGGCCTTGAGATAGACCACTTCCGCCACTGAATCCACCAGAATACCCATGACCTGGCTGGAAGATTCCATTACCACAATGCGCGTGGCGTCCGTCACTTCTGCGTCCGCCAGGCCGAAGCGCCGACGGGTATCAATAACCGTAACCACGTTGCCCCGCAGGTTGATGATGCCCAGTACGTAATCCGGAGCACCCGGTACCGGAGCAATCTCGGTATACCGAAGTACTTCCTGGATCTGCATCACATTGATGCCATAGGTCTCATCATCCAGGCGGAAGGTCACGTACTGCAGTACCTGATCATCCTGGGCCTGATTCACTTGTCCGCTCGGGGATGCCATAGCGCTCTCTCCTTTTCGGCTGCCCGGCGGGCAACCTGATCGTCAAAAATTCATCATCAGTGCCCAATACTATAGTTAAGGGCACAAACCGTGCCAGCCTTACACGGTTTCTTTCAGTAACTAATCTGTACAGTTTCTGCCTGTGCGGTCACCTTAACTCAGATCCAGATGGTGTTCCCGCTCCGCTCTCACCAACAAGTGCGCCATGGTTCTGACATCAATCAGTGCGCACATGTGATCAATTACCGTGCCGGCCAGCCAGGGCCGCTTGCTCCGCGCGGTGCGCCAGCGAACCTCATCCGGTTTGAGGGTGAACGACTGGGCGACATCGTCACAGGCCAGGCCCCAATCGCTGTCATCCAGACGGATAACAAACCGATAGTTATCCCTGGCACCGGCGGGAACCCGCCCGGCCATGATCCACTCTGCGGTGTCTACCACCCGCAGGTTATGGTCCCTGTCAGGGCGAATTCCCATGTACCACCGGGGACTGCCGGGAATCGGCCGGATTTCCTCTTCAATTCGATGAATGGCACCAAGCAACACCAGGGGTACGGCAAGTTGCAGGCCTGCCACCGTAAAAATCAGACACTCAAAAGGCCCCTGAGACCAGTCTGGCCGAGTCGGTGGTTCTGTGCTGTCTGCCGACGGCTCCGGGGTAGTCACCACGGTGGCCTCCGGCGGTGCCTGCGGCGCTTCCTCGATAACCGGTACAGGCTCTGGTTTCGCGATCTGGACGGGCTTTTCCCGTACTCTGGCTTTGGTTTCGGTCTTCGGCGTCGGCGCCAGCTGAACCTTTTCGGGCTCTTGTTCCTTTACACTGCTGGTTGCCGTGTGCAGAAGTTCGTCGAGGTAACTGGCGATCGCCGCGTCGGGCGTGGCCAGCTGTGTCATTTTTTTGTCAGCCATGCTGCCGCTCCCTCGTGGTAGCGGTCAACGCCAGAACATCGTCAAGCAGGTGCCGGTAGGCCCGAACACCATGAGTTTCCGCATCCAGTACGGAGGGGATGAGACCGGCCTGGCTGGCATCCCGGAATTTGGTGTCCACCGGAATGGCAAAACGCCAGAGGTTATCGCCGTAGGTTTTACGCAGCAGATTCAGGCTCTTCACGGAGGCCTGGGTGCGGCGGTCGTAAAGCGTAGGCACGATGGTGTACGACAATTCGTTCTTCTGGGAACGCATTATCATTTGCAGGGTGTGCAGCATACGCTCCAGGCCCTTGATCGCCAGAAACTCCGTCTGCACCGGGATAATCAGGTGCTGGGCCGCCGCCAGGGCATTGACCATCAACACGCCCAACGACGGCGTGTTGTCGAGAATCACGTAGTCAAAGTCATCCCAGAGTTGCGCCAGGGCCCGGGAGACAATCAGCCCCATGCCCTCCACGCCAATCATCCGTCGCTCCAGTGTGGCCAGGGCGGTGCTGGCCGGTAGCAGCGACAGGTTAGGACAACTGGTCTCGGTAATCAGCTGGGCAGGCAAGCCATCCGGCACCTTGCCCTGGTGTTGAAACAGATCGAATACGCTGTGCGCCAGCGAATCCGGGTCATACCCGAACCAGCTGGTCAGAGAGCCATGGGGGTCCAGGTCGACCACCAGCACGCGCTTGCCGCGTTCGGCCAGCAACCCGCCGAGGGCTACCACCGAGGTTGTCTTACCTACACCACCTTTTTGATTGGCTACAGCCCAGATACGCACGCTTGTTACTCCAGTTTGGCTATGCCCGACAGAAATACCGGCCGCTACTGACCATATCGGCACGCGGACCCGAAACTTGACTGTCCGCTGTCCGTTTTACGCGGCAAGCCTTTGCCGATCCGGATGATAAAAAGACTGTAATACAGGAAGCGTGCCAGTTCGGCCATACGCATCTGCCACCGATAGATCAGCGAACGGCACCTCGAATACTGGCGTCTCGGGAAATCAGAAGTACAACCCGGCGATTACGCCGCCGCCCCTCCTCGGTATCGTTTCTTGCCACCGGTTGGTACTGGCCGTAACCCACTGCTGCCAGGCGCTCGGGCTCGACACCTTCCATCATCAACATGCGAGCGACCGCCGATGCCCTGGCACTGGAAAGCTCCCAGTTGGACGGAAACCGGCTGGTTCTGATTGGTTGATTATCGGTAAAACCTTCCACCTTCACGGCGTTATCCCGGTTGCGAAGCACTGTCGCGATTTTTTCGATGACCTGGAAGGCATCATGGTGGGGTTCGGCGTCGCCACTACTGAACAGCATGCTGTTTGGCAGGTTTAGCTCCAGCCAGTGTTCATTGGTTTCCAGGCTGACCACGCCCTGACTGATCAGTTCATCAAACTCCATAGTCAGTTGATCTGCCATGGTTCTGAGGGCTTGTGTGCGGCTCTCGGCATCCAGTTGAGGATTGCGAGGGGCTTCGGTGACCGGCGGGGGAATGACGTCTTCTGGTGAACTGGTCCGTACCCGCAGTGGCTGGTCGCCCACCTGGACCGGCTGCACCGAGCGCTGGGGTGCGTTAAACACGCCTGTCAGGGTTTCGGACAGAACTTTGTATTTGCCCTCGTTAACCGAGGACACCGAGTACATGACGACAAAAAAAGCGAACAGAAGCGTGATGAAATCCGCGTAGGAAATCAGCCAACGCTCTTTGTTGTGCAGGTCATCCTGGGGTTGTCTGCGCCGACGCATAGGCTATTCCGTCCTGATTAGTGCAGGAAGCCCCGCAGCCTCAGTTCAATGGATTTCGGGTTCTCACCCTCAGCGATGGCGATGATGCCATCGATCATCATGTCTTCGTAGCGGGTACGTTCCTTGACGATACTTCGCAACTTGTTGGCGACAGGGAAAAACAGCAGATTAGCCAGGGCCACGCCGTAGATGGTGGCTACGAACGCGGTGGCAATGCCGCTTCCCAGGGACTGCGGGTCTTCAAGATTGGTCATTACCTGTATCAGGCCCATGACCGCCCCGATGATACCGATCGTCGGCGAATAACCACCCATGGCTTCGTAGATACGCGCCGCCTCAAGATCCCGCTGTTCACGGGATTCCAGATCCACTTCCATAATGCTGCGGATGGCTTCCGGCTCAGCGCCGTCAACCAGCAACTGCAGCCCTTTGCGGGCAAATTTCTCCGGCTCTCGCTCTGCCAGACCCTCAAGGCCCAGCAAACCCTGCTTACGAGCCTTCACGCTCCAGTCGATGACCTTGCCAATACCATCCTCCAGGCTGATGTAGGGCGGCACAAACACCCAGCGAATCTGCGCCATGGCACGCTTGAGCATCGGCCAGGAGGTTTGCAGAATGGTGGCCGCCAGTGTGCCCCCAACCACGATCAGCCCGGCAGGCCCATTGAACAGGGAACCGACGGCACCACCTTCTAGCAGATTGCCACCCAGGATGGCTACAAAGGCAAGGATGATGCCCAGCAGGCTCAGAATATCCATCAGCTCACGCCTTCAACCAGCCGGGGGCCCACTTCATCAAGCGGCAGGATTTCGTCACTCAATCCGGCCTTGGCGACGGCCATGGGCATGCCGTAGATCACCGAGGATTTCTCGTCCTGGGACCAGACCACCGAACCGGACTGCTTCATCATCCGGCAGCCTTCTTTACCGTCTGCTCCCATTCCCGTCAGGATGACGCCCAGGGTTTTTCCCGGGAAGCTGCGGGCAAGAGAACCGAAAGTGACATCCACACAGGGTTTGTAGTTCAGCCGTTCGTCACCCGGCAGGATCCTGACTCTCGCCTGACCGCCACGATTTTCGATCATCATTTGCTTGCCGCCGGGCGCCAACAGGGCATGACCAGGCTTCAGGATATCGCCATCCTCTGCCTGCTTGACCTGAATACGGCAAAGTTTGTTCAGGCGCTCGGCAAAAGCCGGGGTAAAGCTGGCAGGCATGTGCTGCACCAGCACAATGGGAGCCGGGAACGACGCCGGCAGCGCGGTCAAGACCTTCTGCAGCGCCACCGGTCCTCCTGTGGAAGTGCCAATTGCAACCACGCTGTAATGTCTTGGTGCGGCTTTCCGGGAGGGCCGTCTTGGCGCTTCCGGCTGGCGGGTCGGCTCTGGCTGGACCGGGGCTGAGCGGTCGCGGGTTACCGGTCTGGCGGGCCGCTCTGGAGGCTGCGGGGCAGCCGGGCGCGCCCCCCCGGAACGCGGCGCTGCCGGGCGCGCAACCGGAGCCGCAGAACGACCGCTGGGCTTGCTGCCGGCCACGTCAAGAATCCGATCGATGAGGATTTTCTGAAGTTGGCTGGTATCCCGGGCAATTTCCTCGAAGTTCTTGGGCAGGAAGTCCACTGCCCCGGCTTCAAGGGCATCCAGAGTAACCCGCGCGCCCTCATACGTCAGAGAGGAGAACATCAACACCGGGGTCGGGTGCTTTTTCATGATTTCACGAACCGCCGAAATGCCATCCATCACGGGCATTTCGTAGTCCATGGTAATCACATCAGGGCGCAGCTTTTCGGCCAGCTCCACCCCTTCACGGCCATTGGTTGCCGCACCAACAACCTCGATCTGCCCCGAGGCCGTGAGGATTTCCGTCAGCCGTTTGCGAAAGAACCCTGAATCATCAACGACCAGGACAGAAACTGTCATCCATTTCTCCTAAACAATCCTGCATGTTGTCTGCCCTGGCACCGCTAACCGTAATGCTGAAGAAGGCTGGGTACGTCAATAATCAGGGCAATGCGGCCGTCACCGGTGATGGTGGCCCCGGCCATACCGGGCGTACCCTGTAACGCCCGCCCCAGGGGCTTGATCACCACCTCTTCCTGGCCGATCAGCTGGTCCACCACGAACCCGACCTGCTTTGTACCCATGGCCACAATCACCACATGGGCGTTTTCCGGCTCTTTCTGCCCAGCTGCGCCATGTACCAGCCAGCGCTTGATATGGAACAGCGGGAATACCTTGTCACGAACCACGATGCACTCCCGGCCATCGACGATGTTCGTTTTCGACAAATCCAGATGGAAAATTTCAACCACGTTCACCAGGGGCAAAGCGAAGGACTGATCGCCTAGCATGATCATCAGCGTAGGCATGATAGCCAGGGTGAGCGGCACCTTGATAATAATGCTGGTGCCCTTGCCCTGTTCAGACACGATGTCGATCTGGCCGTTAAGTTGGCCGATCTTGGTCTTCACCACGTCCATACCAACGCCCCGGCCAGACACATCGGATATCTGTTCCTTGGTCGAGAAACCGGCGGCAAAAATCAGGTTAAAACACTCATTATCGGTCAGTCGATCTGCGGCATCCTGGTCGTACAGTCCCTTCTCCACCGCTTTTCGGCGCAGAACATCAGGGTTCATACCCGCACCGTCGTCAGAGATGGAAAGCAGGATATGATCCCCCTCCTGTTCCGCTGACAGAGTAACAGTGCCTGCACGGGGCTTTCCGGCCTTTTCCCGCACCTCTGGCATTTCAATGCCATGATCAACGGAGTTTCTTACCAGGTGAACCAGCGGGTCGGACAGCGCTTCGACCAGGTTCTTGTCCAGGTCGGTTTCTTCCCCGTGCATCACCAGGTTGATTTCTTTCTTCAGCCCTCGGGCCAGGTCTCGTACCACCCGTGGGAAGCGCCCGAATACCTTTTTGATCGGTTGCATGCGGGTCTGCATGACCGCCGC
The DNA here is from genome assembly GCF_052380025.1 of Marinobacter sp. NSM. Lineage (NCBI taxonomy): Bacteria > Pseudomonadati > Pseudomonadota > Gammaproteobacteria > Pseudomonadales > Marinobacteraceae > Marinobacter > Marinobacter sp. NSM. Next base: position 50,010 of record NZ_JBQTCK010000001.1, on the reverse strand, counting down.
CTGCAAATCGGTGGTCACCACGTCGAGGTTGGCGACCGCCTTGTGCATATGTTCATCTTCGCTCTCGGAGCCCAGACGCTGCAGGCGATTACGGACCAGCACCAACTCACCCACCATATTCATGATGTCGTCAAGGCGCTTGGTATCCACCCGCACGGTGGTCTCGGCTGCGGGCGCCGCATCTCTTGCCGGGGCGGCGGGGGCTGCCGGTTTGGCTTCCTGCTTGGCGGGTTCCGGTTGTTTTGGTTCCGGCTTCTTTGGCTCAGGCTTGGCCGCAGGCTCAGGTTTGGTCTCCGCTACGGGGGCTGCACCAGGGCTCTTGCCTTTGCCGTGCAGCTCATCCAGCAGGTTTTCAAACTCGTCATCGGTGATCAGATCATCACCAGTGGATGATTTTGCCGGTTCTTCTGGTTCCCGCTCCGGCGGGGTGTCGTTATCAACAACCGGGGGGCCGGCAAACTGGCCTTTGCCATGCAACTGGTCCAGCAGGGCTTCAAACTCGTCGTCGGTGATCTCGTCGCCGTCTGATCCGGCGTCATTGTCAGAGGTATTTTCCGGTGCGGCCGCCGGCTGTTGATCCGCACCTTTTTCATCGGCCAGAGCATCCAACAGTTGCTCGAATTCTTCGTCGGTAATATCACCGGAATCATTGCCCCCACCCACGGCAGGTTCGGGTTCTGGGGTTGGCGTTGCTGGCGCTGCCGTGTCGCTTTCCGGCTTGGCAAGTTCATCCAGCGCGGCGATCAATTCGTCCGGAGCCGGCGTCGGCTCTTCACGGTTACGAACCTGATCAAACATGGCGTTGACGTGGTCCAGGGCTTCCAGCACCACGTCCATCAATTCGGAGGTAACCTTGCGCTTGTGGTTGCGAAGGATATCGAACACATTTTCCGCAGAGTGACAGCAGTTGACCAGCGCTTCGAGCTGCAGGAACCCGGCACCGCCCTTGACCGTGTGGAAACCACGGAAGATGGCGTTGAGCAGGTTGCTGTCATCCGGATGCTGCTCAAGATCTACCAGCTGCTCGGACAGCTTTTCGAGAATCTCGCCGGCCTCAACCAGGAAGTCCTGCAGGATCTCTTCGTCAGCATCAAGCGCCATGCGTCACCCTCTATAATCGTTCAGAAACCGAGACTGGATAACAGGTCATCAACGTCGTCCTGCCCCGAAACTACATCATCACGCTCCTCAGCCTTGATCTGAGGCCCTACCCCTTTTTCGGCCGATTCTTCTTTTTCTTCAATCTGGTGCACGGTGCCGGTGAGCTGGTCCACGTGGCTGGCCATCACCACCAGGTCAAGCAGGTTCTCTTCGACTTCTTTCACAAGGGCCGTGACTTTCTGGATAACCTGCCCGGTAAGATCCTGGAAGTCCTGGGCCAGAAGGATTTCAGACAGATTGCTATACAGGGTGTCGGAATCGGTGGCCAGGCCCGCAAAGAAGCGATCAATGCGTCCGTACAGTTCCCGGAATTCTGCCGGCTCCATTTCCCGACGGCGCAACCGCTGCCATTCGTCTCGCAGGGCGGTCGCTTCGTCGCGCATGTTATGCGCCACCGGCATGCTTTCTTCGACCAGGTCCATGGTGCGATTGGCCGCCTGGCTGGTCATCTGGACAACGTAGGCAAGCCGATCCGAGGCATCGGACATCTTGGACAAGGCTTCTTTCTGCTCGGCACTGCGGGCGTCTATCTGAAAATTCCGGATAGCCTCGTGCAGGCTCCGGGTCAACCGCCCCACTTCCCGATAGAGGCTCTGGTCGCGAACTTCACTAAGCTCGTTGATCACCGACATTGCCCGGGCGTAGTTACCGGAACTGATGCATTCGGCCAACTCCGAACTCTGCTGCTGGAGCTTTTCGGTTACTTCCGGGTCAAGGCCCTGATGGTTCTCGTTCTTGTCAGTCATGACAGCCATCCGACCCCTGGTTACTGGATTCGCTCGAAGATCTTCTCAATCTTTTCCTTGAGAACGGCAGCAGTAAACGGTTTGACGACGTACCCGTTAACGCCGGCCTGGGCCGCCGCCACAATCTGGTCACGCTTGGCCTCCGCAGTTACCATCAGCACCGGAAGGTTCTTCAGGTTCTCGTCTGCCCGCACCGCCTTGAGCAGATCAAAACCCGACATGCCAGGCATGTTCCAGTCGGTCACCAGGAAGTCGTACTTGCCGCTCCTCAGCATGGGCAAGGCAGTGTTGCCATCGTCCGCTTCATCCGTATTGGTGAAGCCAAGATCGCGCAGCAGATTTTTGATGATTCGCCGCATTGTGGAAAAGTCATCCACAATGAGAATTTTCATGTTTTTGTCCAATGGGACCTCCAGTCAGTAACACCCGGATTTCATTAAGCCTTTTGAAAGTCTAGCAGGCCGCTGCTTTAACCGCTTATTGTGTGTTGTTTGGCCGCGTTGTAAAGCGCCGGTTACCAAAATCTACACAGTTACGCGCCGCGCGGTCAGCGCCGGCCCGGTTTATTCTGGCTCGTCTTCCCGCCAATCGGACAACCGCCCCCTGAGACGAAGGGCCGCCTGGCTATGAATCTGGCTGACCCGGCTCTCGCTGACGCCAAGCACCGCGCCAATTTCCTTCAGGTTGAGCTCTTCCTGGTAGTAGAGGCTCAACACCAGCTTTTCTCGCTCAGGAAGCTCTTCAATTGCCTCTGCCAGGCTTTTCTGGAATGCATTTGATGCAATACCATCCAGGGGATTATCGCTGGCCTCTGTTTCTTCTATCGGCAGCTCCCCGGATTCATTGAGTTCATCAAGGCTAAAAAGTCGGCCACTGTTGGCGTCTGCCAGGGAGGCATGATATTCCGACAAGCCAATGCCCAGCTCTTCGGCAACATCAACGTCCTGGGCCTCGCGCCCGGTGCGGTCTTCAACCGTCTTGATGGCTGCCGCGATACGGCGGGCATTTCGGTGAACGGAGCGGGGAACCCAGTCGCCCTTGCGGATCTCATCCACCATGGCACCGCGGATACGAATACCTGCGTAAGTTTCAAAGGTGGCACCCTTGCCGGTGGAATAGCGTTGCGCAGCTTCCAGCAGGCCGATCATGCCCGCCTGCATAAGATCTTCAAGCTGAACCGAGGCCGGCAAACGGGCCATCAAGTGTAGGGCGATTTTCTTGACCAGCGGCGCATGCTCCTCAATCAGCTGAGAGGGGCCTTTTGCGCCAGCCTGATGGTAGATTCCCAGGTTTTTCGCCAATGTCATGTATCCGGTTTTCTTATAGGACTGGATTCAGATCAGACTTCGACGAGCCGCTCCACGAAAAACTCCAGATGCCCTCTTGGCGAGGATGGCAGCGGCCAGCTGTCCACTTTCTCTGCCAGGGCACGGATCGCCAGCGACGCCTTGGCCCGTGGATAGGCATCCAGAACGGCCCTCTGCCTCTGAACGGCTTTTTTGACGGCTTCGTCGTAAGGCACGATACCTACATATTGTAGCGCTACATCAAGGAAACGCTCGGTGACACGGGTCAGTTTTTCATACAGATGCCGGCCTTCCTGCTCATTTCGCACCTGATTCGCCAGAATACGGAAACGGTTGGTACCGTAGTCGCGATTCATCAGCTTGATCAGGGCATAGGCATCGGTAATCGAGGTAGGCTCATCGCACACAACCAGCAGCAATTCCTGTGAGGCCCGCAGGAAACTGACGACGGACTCGGAAATACCGGCTGCTGTGTCAACGATCAGCACATCAATCTGGTCACCCAGCTCGCTGAAGGCGTTGATCAGCCCCGCATGTTCCATCGGGCTCAACTGGGTCATACGCTGGGTGCCGGACGATGCGGGAACAATCTTGATACCACCCGGGCCGTTGACCAGCACGTCCTTGAGGTCGCACTCGCCACTGAGCACATCCTGCAGATTGCGATTGGCGGTAATGCCCAACAGCACATCGATATTGGCAAGGCCAAGGTCTGCATCCAGCAACACCACCCGTCGGCCTTTCTGGGCCAGCGCGATACCGAGGTTGACGGACACATTACTCTTGCCGACACCGCCCTTGCCGCCGGTAACCGCAATCACCTGAACCGGATGTGGTCTGCTCATACTGTTATCAGTCTCTTACTGCGTTCTTGTGTGGGCACAAAGGCAGCGCACCGGCTGTACCACCGGGCCTCAAGCCCCTTCTGCAACGGCCTGGCCGTGCTGCATTATTTTCAGGCGTTCTACGCCCAACCGCATCAGAGGAATGGCCTCTGCCCGGTGCAGGTCTTCGGGAATCTTCTGGCCATCGGTATACCACGCTACTGGCAGGCCGGTTTCCATGACAAAGCCCAAAGACTCACCCAGTGTCAGCGCTTCGTCAATCTTGGTCATGACGCAGCCTGCAAGGTTTGCCATCTTATAGCAATGCCACACCGATTTCATGATGCGCGGCTGGCTGGTGGCAGACACGACCAGATGGGTACGGATATTGTGATCGCTCCGGGCCAACTCCGCCAGCTGTTCCTGATAACCGCGATCCGAGCTGGTCAGCCCGGCGGTATCAATCAGAACCAGGTGCCGATCTGACAGTTCGTCCAGAATATCATCCAAGGAATGACTCTCGTCCACAACCCGGACAGGCACATTGAGAATACGGCCAAACACGAACAGCTGTTCATGGGCTGCCACCCGGTAGCGATCGGTGGTGACCAACGCCAGGGAATCCGGCCCATGCTCCAGTACATATTGGGCTGCCAGCTTGCCAATGGTGGTGGTCTTCCCAGACCCGGTTGGCCCCACCAGAGCATAGACGCCGCCGGCCTCAAGCCAGTCTTCCCGAGCGGTACGTACGCCGTTGGCCAGCATCTTCAGGGATTGCTTCCAACCGTCTTCCAACCTGCCGGCGCGATGCTGACGGGACAGAGAGGTTGCCAGCTCCGTGCCCAGACCAAATTCCTGCAGCCGCTCGGCAAGCCTCTGCTGAACTGCATTGGATGCCGCGACTGCAGGCTTCTCGGGTGCCGAGGTACGGCCGCTGACCATCTCTCTCAGGGAGTTGATTTCCGCTCTCATGCTCGCCAACTCATCCGAGTAGCCCGCCGCTGGCCGGCCACCTGCATTGCCCACCGAGGTCGACCCGCCAGCCAGCTCACCTGACCAGTCGGCAGCCGGCCGATCGTCAGCCAGTGCACGATCACATTCCGCGCCGACACCCGCCCGCTTCTCCCGCACTTCGCGAATGCGACTGCGCGATCGGTTCAACTCTTCTTCCAGCCGACGATGCTGGTCTGCCTGCAGCTCCGCCAGGCGCGAGCCGTTGGTGGCCTGTGCCGCTTTCTCGCCAAGGCGCTGGCGTGCCATATTTTCGTCATAGTCCAGGGCCGTCACAATTTCGACGCCTCCGTCCACCCGGCGATTGGACAAAATAACGGCATCCGGTCCCATCTCATGACTGACCTGCTTCAGGGCTTCGGCCATGGTCTTTGCAAAAAACCGTTGTACTTTCATAGCGCTTCATCCTCCCCCGGCGTGCCCAAATCGGGTGTTCGCCTTGCCCTGCCGGCCTTACTGGCCAACAGAGGCGACTATCGTGATCTGTTTGTTATCCGGAATTTCCTGGTACGAGAGCACATGCAAACGCTCTACCCCATAACTGGCAAACTTTGCCAGCACCGGCCGCAAGGGCCCGGAAACCAGAAGAATCGCCGGCTTGCCCAGCATTTCCTGGCGCTGAACACTGTCCTGAAGGGACCGCTGTAGCTTTTCCACCATATTGGGCTCAAGCACCAGGCCAATATCGTCCTGTCCGCCGGATTGTTGACTCTGTTGCACTGACTTAAGCAACAACTGTTCCAGGTCTGGATCCAGAGTGATCACCGGTATCTCGGTGTCGTTGCCACAGATGCTTTGAACGATCATTCGGCGCAACGCCTGCCGAGCCAGGGTGGTCAACAGTTTCGGGTCCTGGCTTCTGGGGTGGACGTTAACGATGGCTTCGGCAATGGAGCGCATATCCCTGACCGGCACTTCTTCCCGGAGCAGATTCTGAAGCACCCGCAACAGGACGCTCACGGAAATCGTCGTAGGCACCAGCTCCTCAGCCAGTTTCGGAGCCATTTTCTCCAACTGGTCCAGCCACTTCTGGGCCTCTTCATGGCCGATAAGTTCATGGGCGTGCTTTTGCAGAATCTGGTTAAGGTGGGTAGCCACCACCGTGCTGGCATCCACCACGGTGTAGCCCAGAGTCTGGGCCTGGTCTTTCTTGTCAGGCTCAATCCAGATGGCATCCAGGCCGAAGGCCGGGTCTTTGCCGGCAATGCCTTCCACCTTGCCGAACACCTGGCCCGGATCAATGGCCAGCTCACGTTCCGGGTGAATCTCCGCCTCGGCAATGGTCACACCCATCAGGGTAATGCGATAGACGTTCGGCATCAGGTCCAGATTGTCCCGAATGTGCACTGACGGCATCAGGAAACCCAGATCCTGAGACAGTTTTTTGCGAACCCCCTTGATGCGACTGAGCAGCTGCCCGCCCTGGGATTTATCGACCAGAGGAATCAGCCGGTAGCCCACTTCCAGACCAACGATGTCAACGGTCGCCACATCATCCCAGCCCAGCTCCCGGGTTTCACCGGGCGCCGGCAGCGCCTGTCCTTCTGCGCCGGACCGATCCTGAACCACCTCGCCACCGGCACGGGGCGCTCCACCAGCCATGCCTCCACGACCGGCGTAAACGCCCTCTTCTTCCACAGTCTGGCTTTGCTTTTTCCAGATCAGCCAGGCCGCACCGGCCGCAAGGCTGCCCAATCCAAGGAAGGCAACATGGGGCATGCCCGGAATCAGGCCCAGGATAATCAGGATGACGGCGGCAATACCGATGGCCTTCGGCGCGTTGAACATCTGATGAATGATCTGCCCGCCCATGTCCTGGCTGGCCGTTACCCGCGTTACCATGATGGCAGCGGAAGTAGACAGCAACAGTGATGGAATCTGGGCAACCAGGCCGTCACCGATGGTCAGCAGCGCGTACCGCTGCATCGCCAGGCCAAAGTCCAGGCCATGCTGGAGCATGCCGATCGAGATACCACCGATGATATTGATCGCAAGAATCAGCAACCCCGCAATGGCATCGCCCTTCACAAACTTGGACGCACCATCCATGGACCCATAGAAATCCGCTTCCTGGGCAATCTCCGAACGGCGGCTTTTGGCCTCGTCCTGGTTGATCAGGCCCGCGTTCAAATCCGCATCAATGGCCATCTGTTTGCCGGGCATGGCGTCCAGGGTAAAGCGGGCACTGACTTCCGACACCCGTCCGGCGCCCTTGGTCACTACCAGGAAGTTGATTATCATCAGGATGGCAAACACTACCAGACCAACGGCGTAGTTACCGCCGATCAGAACCTCACCGAACGATTCGATCACCTTACCGGCGGCATCGCCACCTTCGTGACCGTTGAGCAGGACAATCCGGGTAGAGGCCACGTTCAACCCCAGACGCAGGAGCGTGGCAACCAGCAGCACCGTCGGGAACGACGCAAACTCCATGGGCCGAAGCGCGTACACACACACCAGCAGGATGACGATGGACAAAGTGATGTTGAAGGTAAAAAACACATCCAGCAGGAAGGCCGGCATGGGCAGGATCATCATACCCAACAAACCCATCAGCATCAGCGGAATACCGATACTGCCCCGCGTCAGGGTTTTGACGTTACTCAGAACTAACGCTCTGTCCATGCTGGATACTTCTCCGCTCTGCCGTGCTTTCCGGAACTGTCAGGGTCGAAAATCTGACGCGGCGCGCCAATCTGGGAGAGTTATCGCAAGAACCGTACCAGGCCTTACAATTTTTGATATTTACGGCACGACCAGCGCCTGACGCAGGCGCCCAGATACGGTATCCTTGCGCCATTTATTGCATCCGAATCCAAGCCCGAACATTCGAACACACAGGTGACCCCAATGCCGATCCACGAAGTGAAGCACCCCCTGATCCGCCACAAACTCGGCCTGATGCGCCGCGCAGACATCAGCACCAAGAATTTTCGTGAACTGGCACAGGAAGTTGGCGCGCTTCTGACCTACGAGGCGACCAAAGACTTCAACCTGCAGGAAAAGACCATTGATGGCTGGGCCGGGCCGGTGACCGTGGAACAGATTCACGGCAAGAAAGTCACCATCGTGCCGATTCTGCGCGCTGGCCTGGGCATGCTCGACGGCGTGCTGAGCCTGATCCCGGTGGCACGAGTGAGCGTGGTAGGCCAGATCCGTAACGAAGACACCCTGGAAGCTGAAACCTATCTGGAAAAACTGGTGGGCGAGCTGGACCAGCGTATGGCCCTGATCATCGACCCGATGCTGGCCACCGGTGGCTCCATGATCTCCACCATCGACCTGCTCAAGAAAGCCGGCAGCACCGAAATTCGGGCCCTGGTGCTGGTGGCTGCCCCGGAAGGCGTCGAAAAAGTACTGGAGAAACACCCGGACGTTTCCATCTACACCGCGTCTGTTGATGAGCGCCTGAACGAAAAAGGCTACATCCTGCCTGGCCTGGGGGATGCCGGTGACAAAATCTTCGGCACCAAGCAGAAGGACGTCTGAGCATGCAGGAACACACCAATGAACCCGTGTGGAAGCAGGCACTAGCCGGCTCCCAGATGCTACTGGTCGCCTTCGGCGCCCTGGTATTGATGCCCCTGATCACCGGGCTGGACCCCAACGTCGCGTTGTTTACTGCCGGCGTCGGCACCCTGATTTTCCACGTGGTCACCGGTGGCCAGATTCCCATCTTCCTGGCCTCATCCTTTGCCTTTATCGCACCAATCATCGCCGCCAAAGGCCGCTTCGGGCTGGAAGAAACTCTTGGGGGCCTGATGGCGGCCGGCATCCTGTACATCATCCTCGCCGGCGTCGTGCGGGCACGGGGCACGGGCTTTGTCACCCGCCTGCTGCCGCCTGTGGTCATCGCCCCGGTGATTATGACCATCGGCCTGGGACTGGCATCGGTGGCGGTGCATATGGCCTCTGGCCGCACCGGAGACGGCGCTGCGGAACTGGTGCCTTACAACACCGCCATCACCATTGCCATGATCTCCCTGGCGGTTACCATCGTCATGTCGGTCTGGGCCAAGGGCATCTTCCGGCTCATCCCGATCATGTTCGGAGTGATCGTGGGCTACACCCTGTCCTGGTTCGCCGGCATTGTAGACACCACCCCGGTCCAGGAGGCCCCGTGGTTTGCCGTTCCCAACTTCGTCGCACCCGCCTTCAGCTGGGGCGCCATCCTGTTCATGATCCCGGTCGCCATCGCCCCGGCCATTGAACACATTGGCGACGTACTGGCCATCGGCAACGTCACCCGCAAAAACTACCTGCAAAAGCCCGGCCTGCACCGCACCCTGCTGGGCGACGGCCTGGCCACCAGCGCCGCCTCCATGCTCGGCGGACCACCCAACACCACCTACTCTGAAGTCACCGGCGCCGTCATGCTGACCCGCAACTTCAACCCGAAAGTCATGTGGTGGGCCGCGGGCACGGCCATCGTCCTGGCCTTTGTCGGCAAGTTCGGTGCAGCCCTGCAGACCATCCCGGTTCCGGTTATGGGCGGAATCCTGTGCCTGCTGTTCGGCTCCATCGCCGTGGTCGGCCTGAACACCCTGATCCGCCACCAGGTAGACCTGTCCCAGCCCCGTAACCTGGTGATCGTAGGCGTGACCCTGGTATTCGGTATCGGCAACATGGTGGTTGGTACGCTGGAGGGTATTGCTCTGTGCGCGGTTGTCGCGATCGCCTTGAACCTGATTCTGCCGGGCGAGAAAGAAGCCTGGGGTAAGCGAATTCAGGAGCCCAAGGCTTAAGCAACGAAAATGGCCAGGCCGACATCAAGCGCCGCCTGGCCCATCTGACTTACAAAGACCTCTTGATTCCTATACTGACCAAGCTTGCGATGCAGTGTTGGGTGGGCCTCCCAAAAATCTCGGAGGCCATGGATGGCCGGAGCGAAGCGCTCATGGATGAGCTCGTAGCGTTTTTTGGGAGGCCCACCCAACACTACAATCCCCGGCACCTTGCAGGCTAGAACGAGCCAAACTCCAATATCTAAATATCGCGCCGCATCTCCGGCGGAATCGGAAAATCAGGCATACCCGGCTTGGCCCCGCGCCCCTTGCGGAACTGCCGGAGCTGGAACACATAAGCCAGCACCTGAGCAATGGCCATATACAAACCGTCGGGAATCTCCTGCCCCACATCGGTATTGTGATACACCGCCCGGGTCAGCGGCGGCGTCCGCAGGATTTCTACCTTGTGCTCACGGGCAATCTCCATGATCTTGAAGGCAATCTCATCCGCCCCCTTGGCCACCACCACCGGCGCACCCATTGAATCCTGGTTGTATTTCAACGCCACCGCATAGTGGGTCGGGTTGGTAATCACCACATCGGCTGTCGGCACATCCTGCATCATCCGGCGCTGGGCCATCTCACGCTGCAGTTGGCGAATCTTGCCCTTTACCTCTGGCTTACCCTCGGTGTCCTTGTACTCGTCCTTCACCTCCTGCTTGGTCATACGCAGTTTCTTCTGGTGGTCGTAGATCTGGAAAGGTACATCAATCACAGCAATGATGATGGTGGCAGAAGAGAGCAGGAAAAAGCTCCAAGCAACAGTCCACATCACATGTTCCATTGCAGGTATGACAGGCTCTTCCGCAATAGCAAGCAAGTCTTCTGTGCGGAGGTCCAGAATGAGAATAGCTACGGCAAGTACTAACCCAACCTTAGCGATCGCTTTGACCAGCTCGATCAGGGATCGCATGGAAAACATCCGGCCCAAGCCCTTTATAGGGTCTATCCGATTGAGTTTGGGCGCAATGGCTTTGCTGCTGAACAGTAATCCGCCGATTCCTACAGATCCCGCAATAGCAGCAACAAGAAGCAGAACCATGATCGGTAGCAACGCAACCAAAGCCGCTTTGGTCGAGAGTATGAGCTGCACGCTCATATGCCGGGTATCGAAAACGGCAGCACGCTCGATAATAAAAGCGTCCCGCATCAGCTCCTCGAGCATGGTGGCTATGCTGGCACCGAACATCAGGAGACCGCCTGCACCAGCCAGCAAGACTGCCATCGTCGCCAGCTCTTTTGAGCGCGCAGTTTCGCCGTCCTCTCGGGCCTTTTCGAGCCTTCGTGGCGTAGGCTCCTCGGTTTTCTCTTGGCTATTATCGTTCTCTTCAGCCATTGCTATGGTTGTCCTTGCAGCCGTCTCATGAAAGCGAAAGTTTCACGGGCGTACTGGTCAAAGTGCGGCAGGAAATTGGCGTGTAGCACCCAGATAGCAAACAAGCCAAAAATCAGACCAATGGGGAAACCAAGGGCAAAAATGTTCATTTGCGGGGCGGCTCGTGTCATCACACCAAACGATATGTTGACAATAAATACTGCCGTTACCGCTGGCAGCGCCAATAGCATCGCAGATGCAAACATCCATGTAATCCTGTGAGCCAGCTCCCAGACCCCTGCCTGGCCGAGTCCCTCCATACCAATAGGCAGAATATAGAAGCTCTCAATAAACACCTCAAACGCCACCAAGTGTCCATTCATGGCAAGGAACAACAGGGTGATAGTAATGGTGTAGATTTGCGCGAGCACTGGAACGCTCACCCCATTGGATGGATCCATCATGGAGGCAAAACCAAGGCCCATCTGCATGGCGATCATCTGGCCGGCAATCACGAAAAGCTGCCACAGAGCGGTCAGCGCAAACCCCAGCCCAACGCCGATCAGGATTTGCTGCAGGGTAATCACCACGGCATCCGCACTGAACGCCTCAACCTGGGGAACTTCGGGAATCAATGGAGCAATAAGCACGGTCATCAGCAGGGCCAGCCCAAGCCGCACCCGTGCGGGCACCAGCTGGGTACCGAAAATGGGAATGACCATCAAAAAGCTGGCCAGCCGGAACAACGGCCACAGGTGTTGACCCACCCATTGGCTGATCAGGTCTGCGCTGAGCTCTGCCGGTACCATCCGTCAGCCGATCAGAAATGGAATGCTTGAAATGAGGCCGTTTGCATGGTCCAACAACAATGTCAGCATCCAGGGCCCCCAAACGATAATGACTATCAGTGTAATCAGAAGGCGCGGCAAAAAGCTCAGAGTCTGCTCATTGATCTGGGTCGCCGCCTGAAAGGTACTCACGACCAAACCAATCACCAGGCCCGGCCCGATAATGACAGCCGACAACAGAACAATCATCCAGAGCGCTTCGCGCAAAATGTCGATCACGGTCTCAGGGGTCATGGCTGGCCTCCTATATCCCGTAACTGGCGGCAAGGGTGCCCATGATCAGCGCCCAGCCATCCACCAGAACAAAGAGCATGATTTTAAATGGCAAGGAGATGATGATGGGCGACAGCATCATCATACCCATGGCCATCAGAACACTGGCCACCACCATATCGATGATAAGAAAGGGTATGAATAGAATAAACCCGATCTGAAACGCCGTCTTGAGTTCACTGGTCACAAATGCCGGCATCAGCACCCAGAAGGAAACGTCTTCGGGGGTTTCATACTGCACATCGGCGATGCGCATAAACAACGCGAGATCTGACTCCCGCGTCTGCTCCAGCATGAACCGGCGGAACGGCTGACTGGCCAGCTCCACGGCTTCCAAGGAGGTGACCTCCTCCTGCATATAGGGCTGCAACCCCACCCGGTTGGCCTCTTCCAGCACTGGCTTCATAATAAAAATACTCAGGAACAGTGCCAAACCCAGCAGAATCTGGTTGGATGGCGTTGCCTGCAACCCCAGGGCCTGCCGGAGAATGGCGAAGACCACGATGATGCGGGTGAACGATGTCATCATCATCAACATCGCGGGCAGGAAGGTCAGTGCTGTCATCAACGCCAGGATTTGCAGGGTGACCGAGTATTCCTCGGTTCCGTTTTCTCCAGGCTGCACCGTAAAGGCCGGAATGCCTGGCAGGTCGGCAAAAGCCACAGGCGCCAGCAACAACCCAGGGAACAGCACAAGCAATGGCAGACAGCGTTTGAGCAGGGCCACGGTCATAGCGTCAGTCTTTCCTTTCCGATGCCGACCAGGACTTGCCGATCATGCCCTGTAACCGGCGGGCAAACTCACCGGTGGGAGGGTTGGCGGAATCCACAACCGGGTGGTCGAACACCTGCAGGGTTCGAATGGTGGAAGGGGTAATACCCAGCAATATCTGTTGGCCACCCACCTCCACCAGGGCAATCCGCTCCCGGGCCCCAATGGCCAGCACAGAGACCACCTTGATCGCGTTGTTATTCATGCCGGTCATGCCGTTCATACGCCGGATCAACCAGGCACAGCCGTAGATCACCGCAACAACCGCCAGCAACCCAAGGCCCAGGCTGACAATGGTCCCCAGAGTATCCGGCGCGTTTCGGCCAGCGTCCCGAGCCGGTGCACTGGCCTCCTCGGCGAATGCTGGAACAGCGAAAATAAGGGGCACCAGGCCGTTCAGAAGTCGCACCATGTTACTTCTGCAACCGTTTGATGCGCTCACCCGGGCTGATCACATCGGTCAGGCGGATACCGAACTTTTCATTCACCATCACAACCTCACCGTGGGCAATCAAGGTGCCATTCACCAGCACATCCAGCGGCTCACCCGCCAGTCTGTCCAGCTCAATCACAGAGCCCTGGTTAAGCTGCAGCAGGTTGCGGATTGGAATCTGGGTGTTGCCCACTTCCATGGAGATGGTCACTGGAATGTCGAGGATAACGTCGATATCCGGAGCTTCCCCGCTACCACCCATACCTGCGTCTTCAGGGAATTCTTCCATCGGGGCGGCACGGACATCCTGCCCGGGCTCATCGGCTCCCTCGGCTTCGGCCATCGCGGCTGCCCATTCGTCCTCACGGCCATCCGCATCGCTCTCTTCAGAACCGCCGGTTTCCTCCATGGCAGCTTCCCACTCAGCAGCCAGCTTTTCGTCCTCGCTGAGCTCCTTATCGTCTTTCTTGTCGTCCTCAGCCATTGCGTCCCACCTTCAGTTGTTTCTTTACTTTGGGCAATGTCGCCCGCTCATGAATTCTCAGCGCCAGCTTTCCGTCTCGGGTTCCCAGTGTGGCCTTGTAGATCGGAATTCCATTGGCGGTAACCGTCAAATGCTCGGGCACTTCTACAGGGATCACATCCCCGGCCTTCATCCTGGCAATATCCCTAAGTGATATCCTGCGCCGGCAAACCGTTGTATTGATCGGAACATTCACTTCCTTGATGTCTTCCTGCAGGGCGTTGACCCACCGCTCATCAACATCGTCGATATCGCTCTGCACCCCGGCATCCAGCACATCCCGAATGGGCTCAATCATGGAATAGGGCAAAGCGAAGTGCAGCTCACCACCACCGCCATCCAGTTCGATATGGAAGGTACTGACCACCACCACTTCGCTCGGGCTGACAATATTGGCCATCGCCGGATTCACTTCTGAGCTCAGGTATTCGAATTCCACCTGCAGGACCGCATGCCAGGCTTCTTTCATGTCGTGGAAAACCTGGTTCAGAACCATCTGGACAATACGGGTTTCGGTGGGCGTGAATTCACGGCCCTCGATCTTGGCGTGCCTGCCCTCCCCGCCGAAGAAGTTATCCACCAGCTTGAACACCAGCTTGGCGTCCAGAACGAACAGCGAGGTGCCACGCAGTGGGCGCACCTTGCACAGATTGAGACTGGTGGGCACATACAGGGTGTGAATATATTCACCGAACTTCATGATCTGCACGCCACCGGTGGAGACGTCAGCATTCCGGCGTAAAAGGTTAAACAGGCTGATACGGGTGTAGCGGGCAAACCGCTCGTTGATCATCTCAAGGGTGGGCATACGGCCACGGACGATACGGTCCTGACTGGCCAGGTCGTAGGTCTTTACACCGGTTTCATCAGTCTCTTCATAGGTATCTATGTCACCGTCATCCACACCGTGGAGAAGCGCATCAATTTCGTCCTGTGACAATAAATCCTGCATACCTGACCCTGCCCTGAGATTCGTTTACCCGATCGGGTACCTATTGCACTACAAAGTTTCTGAATAGCACCCGCTTGATCGACGGCTCGCCTTCTTCCTCAAGCACCTGATTAACGGTCGTTAGCAGCTGCTCGGCAAGGGCTGACCGCCCTTCCGGCGTTTGCAGCTCATTGAATTCACTGTTCCCCAGAACCATCACCAACTGACTGCGAATCAACGGCATGTGTGTTTCCGCCGCGGCCAGGGCGGCTGGGTCCGACGCTTCGAGTGACAGGTGAACCTGGGCATAACGCTGGCGCCCCTGGGCCTGAACTGTCGTCACCAGAGGGCGCTCCAGGTCAATATAGCTGCTGGCGACAAAGGCCGGCTCTGCCGGAGAGGCCTGCTGCTCTCCCTCTCCGCCACCTGGAAGGCCTCCCCCAAGGAACCAGAGCGTTCCAGCGACCGAAAGCGCAACCGCCAGAACAATGATCACCACCAGCATGATGATGAGCTTGAGTTTACCTTTCTTGGCGGGTGCCGGTGCAGCAGTGTTCTCAGCCATAATGTCCGCTTTGTCAGATTTTTGTCAGTCAGGCAATCTGCACCTGACTTTCCATGATTAATGCAAGGGGCGGGCCAGAACTCCCATCCCCCCGGTTCAGAACCGCAGTTTAGCGTTGCCGGAGGGGATGGGCAAAGAGGATTGGAGAGTTAACTCAAAGCGGTCAGAAAACGAACAAAATCAGGCAAACACATCCACCTCACCCTTCCAGGCCAGGTCGAGGCCAGCCATCTCTTGCAGGGACTCATCCGTATCTCCGGTCAACGGCCCGCCACTTCCGCCAGCCGACGCATGCTCTCCGGAACCATCTCCCTGCTCACCACCCTGCCTGCCGGGCTGGTCGGAAACATCAAACTGACTCAGAGACAAACCCTGCTCCCCCAGCATATCCCGCAGCCTGTGGGAGTTGAGTTCCAGCTGCTCTCGTACAACCGGGTTGGCGGCATGCACGGTGATGTTGGCCTGGTCATTCTGTACCCGAACCTTTACCTCCATCGGTCCCATATCCGGCGGCGTCAGGTGAATTTCTGCCACAGACATGTTTCGGGCGGTCAGCCAGCTGAGCTTGCCCATCACCTTGTCGCCCCACTCCGCCTGCCCCACGGGCACTTCTACCGATGTGGCATATCCCTTCAAGGGCACAGCAGCCTCTGCCGCCAGCCGTGCGGGCTGGGCCGCCTGTTGTGAAGCAACCTCGAGGGCTGCCTGGAATCTGGGGGCCGACAACAGGTTGGCGGGATCAACCGGTCTTGTACTTTCACCGGCCACGCCGGCCGACAACAGGTCAGTTAGTTGCGTACTCAGATTCATGGTGGCGGTAGTCGGGCCTTGTAGTCCGTTCTGGCCATTGATGGCGCCTTGCATGCCAGCCATCGGCATCAGGGCGGGGTCCATCAGGGGATCGGCATCCGTAGCCGGCAAGGCATTGCCTGCGGGCGTTAGCAAGGACTGCAGACTGGCGAAGGTCATGGTCACTGCATCAATCTGGGCAGGATCGTCCTGTTCGGCCGCCGTGCGCTGTGAACCAGGCTCTTTACCCGCTGTAACCGGGGCGCCCGCCTTATCGGCACTTTCCGAGGCAGTGGACTCTTTGGGCGCATTGGCGTCTTTCTTGTCGGCACGCCGGGCTTCGCGCTTGTCCTGAACCGCTCGGCTCTGGTCCTGACGGTCTGCCTGCTTTTGGTCCAGGCGCTTCCTTTCTGCGCGGGAGACCTCGTCAAACCGAGATTCAGAGCCGGAATCCCGATTGCCCGCCGGTTTGTTGGTCGCTGTGTCCTTCTGTGCCCCCGGCGCTGGCGCCTGGGGAAGAATCATCTGCTGCATGGCAACCTCTTGCCGCTTTATCAACCTGTATTGCCCGCAATCGGGCTCTGAGCAGAAGATAGCAAAAGCGATGCCAGAACAGGTGTCAGGTTGATTCACCGAAGGAATTCAGCCGTGTGGTCACCTCAGAGAATTCCACTTCTATGGCTTTGACAATGGGCTCTGCCGCATCCAGGTTGCCAGCCTTACCCGCCTGCTCAGCCTCCATACACAATGCCCCGAGACACGGCGCACCGATATTGATACAGCTGCCCTTGAAACTATGGGCGGTTTTGGCGAAGGCATCGGCGTCGCCTGCTTCCAGGGTCTGTCTGAGGCTGTCCAGGCGCGTTCGCGAGTCTGCCAGATAGGTCTGAATCAATACTTCAAACTCATCTTCCATGACATCCTGCAATTCAGCCAACGCCTCTTCGTCAAGATGTGGTTTGTCAGTCATCTGCAATCCTCTGCGTATCGTTGTGGCCGGAAGGCGCATTGTCGGCGGGTTCGGTTGACTCCCAATCATAAACGATTTCTACATGATTGCCGCGCCCATGCACCCTCAGCTGCCGGGTCATCCGGCGCAATAATTCAAGGCCGCGGCCCGCGTAACGTGTACCGGGAGGCAACATCTGTTCCAACACCTTCTCAGAATAACTCTCAAAATCAAAGCCCTGCCCGCTATCCTCACAAACCACATGTAACCGACCGCCCGTATCCGTGGGCTGGTGGCTCAGGGCAAACCGGATATAGTGGCCGTTGGTATGGGCCAGTCGACGTCTTCTTTCCTTGTAATAGTGACCAAATCCGTCGGGGGATGTTTTCCAATCCGACGGCAGTTCGAGCACGCCGTGTTCCAGGGCGTTGTTGTAGAGCTCGGACAACAGGGTGTAAACCTCACCGCTCTTGCGACGAAGACCAGGGACCTCCATACAAATGTGTAGCAGTAGGGGTAGCGGGTTGAAATCCGCTAGCGTTCGCTCTCGTACCTCATAGACACAGTGCCAGTCGACCGGCCCGGACAGCGCCGATTCCGGCGCCAGGTCAGTCCGTGCCTGGAGCTGTTCGTGATGAATGATTTCCAGCACACACAGCGTCAGATCATCCGCGGCATCCGGTTTTCCGGTGAACATGCGGATGTGCTCCATCAGCGCATCAAAGGGCTCCCTTGGTGGCTCAAGATCCGCCAGAACCCGGTGCATGCCCTCTTCCCCGAATTGCTCACCCCGGATATTCCGTGACTCCGAGAAGCCATCGGTCATGATGACAACCTGGTCACCAGGTTGCACAGGCAGCACCGTCATGGAGGCCTGGAACTGATCAGGGGCCTGGACCCCCAACGGCAAATGCCGGGAGGGGATGGTCAGGTGTTTGCCATTGGCACGCACCAACCAGCCATCCGGCAATCCGCCATTCCAGGCGCGCAGCTGGCCCAGCTTGAAATCAGCATCGAGCATGGCCCCACAACAGAACATCCCCACCGGCAGGATCTTTTTCAGCTTTCGATTGATCTCAGAGAGAATGTCCGCCGCGCCAAACCCCTTGGTTGCCATGCCGTAGAAAATCTCGGCAACGGGCATCGCACCGATGGCCGCAGGCAAGCCATGGCCAGTGAAATCTCCCAGAAATATCAATGTACCGCCCCCGGGACGTTCCGCCGCAAACAGTACGTCACCATTGAAGACAGACAGCGGGGAAGCGTGGTGGCGAATATGGGGGACATTCAGGCATCCGGTATGGGCAACGTTGTCGAATACCCGCCGGGCGACCATCTGTTCCTCGACCAGTTGTTCGTGCTGTCGGCGGATCTGGTCCCGCTGGTCTGATAACACCTGGTGCATCTTGCGCATGCGATTGAAGGCATTGATCTTGGCTTCCAGGATCACCCGGTTATAGGGTTTCGCCAGAAAATCATCCCCCCCAGCCTCCAGGCAACGGGCCAGCTCAGCGGCATCGGACAG
This sequence comes from Marinobacter sp. NSM, assembly GCF_052380025.1. Taxonomy (NCBI): domain Bacteria; kingdom Pseudomonadati; phylum Pseudomonadota; class Gammaproteobacteria; order Pseudomonadales; family Marinobacteraceae; genus Marinobacter; species Marinobacter sp. NSM. The sequence goes on along the minus strand of NZ_JBQTCK010000001.1, from coordinate 31,248 downwards.
GGAGCTCAGGAAGATCAGGGGGACCAGGCGTTCACCGGCCAGGGCCTTGATCTGCCGGGCCGCCTCCATGCCATCCATCCTGGGCATCAGCGCATCCAGCAGGACGATATCCGGCTGATGATCACAGAACATGGCAACCGCCTCTACGCCGTCCCTGGCCTCAACAACTTGATGGCCAAGTCGCCGAACCAGGGCAGAGAGGATCAGCCGGTCACTGTCGCTGTCTTCAGCGATCAGTACCCTCAGGGCGTCGGCCTCAGCCGATACTGAAGAGTTGCTCAAAATTGGAGATAGAGAGGATGCGCCGGACATCGCTGTTGCAGTTCTCGATAGAGATACTGGCACTGTCTCCACCGGCATGGTCCCGCAACAGGAGCAACATACCCAGGGCGGAGCTGTCGAGGTAAGTGGTGTCGGAGAGGTCGATCACATAACGGTTGACGCTGGCATCACTGTGCTCATAAGCGTCTCGGAAGGCCTGATGAGTGCTGAAATCAAAACGGCCCTCTACCCGGATTGTCAGAGTCTGACCGTCGTCACTCCGGCGCGTTTCTATTGGCATTCCATCACCCCCCGGCCCCTGTGTTCAACGATCATGGCAGTTCTCCCTGTTCAGCTTCTACCGTATCTGGGTAAGCATAGCCAAGTTAGCGAAAAATGCATCTGACATTACTGATTGAGATCAACCCGGCATGTTATCGATTTCGGCGGGCGAAGGCACGGCCGGCGGCTTCATCCGCCAACTTCTGATCCTTCATGTCCTGGTCCCGCTGTTCCTGTTGGCGACAGGATTCAATGTACTTTTCCATGCCCCGACGTCTCTCCCAGGCCTGCTGCCACTCTTTGCGGCGAACCTCGAACATCTGCTCGGCCTGCTGCAACTGGCGGTTCTGCTGGGCAATCACCTGATCGAGCTGGGCAATAAAGGCTTGCCAGGCCTGCAAGCGAGCCACGGGCACCACCCCCTGCTGGTTGGCACGGATCTGGTCACGGTATTCCTGCTGATAGCGTTCCAGGTTTTCCACCTGTTCCCGATGCGCTTCAGCCAGCTTGCGGGCCTCACCCATGCGCTCCAGAGCTTCCTGCTCCTTACGTTCTTCCAGGGCGAGTACCGGTTCCAGCCGCTTCGAGCGTAACATTAACCTTCACCACGCTCAGCGGCGGGGTTATGAACGGCCGTCTTGCGCCGTTCTGGCGATCGGCGCTCCGGAACCACCTCCAGCAACTGTTCTATGCTCTCGCTCAAGGGGGCGGACTCGTTCAGCCCCTGTTGCAGGAATTGCCGCATATTACCGATGTGCTGAATTGCAAAGTCAGTTTCAGGGTCAGAGCCCTTGACATAAGCACCCACACTGATCAGATCCCGAGCCTGCTGGTAACGGGAATACACCTGCTTGAACCGCTGGGCGCGGGAGAAATGTTCGGCTTCGGTAACCTGAGGCATGACCCGGCTGATAGACGCTTCCACATCGATGGCCGGGTAATGGCCCTCTTCGGCCAACCGGCGGGACAACACAATATGGCCATCCAGAATCGCCCGGGCAGCATCGGCAATCGGATCCTGCTGGTCATCGCCTTCTGTCAGAACGGTATAAAAGGCGGTGATGGAGCCACCACCTGGCCGTCCGTTGCCGGTCCGTTCAACCAACTGTGGCAATTTTGCGAAGACCGAGGGCGGATAGCCTTTTGTGGCGGGCGGCTCCCCCACAGCCAGGGCGATCTCACGCTGGGCCTGAGCATAACGGGTAAGCGAATCCATCAACAGCAGCACCCGCTTTCCCTGATCACGATAGTACTCGGCAATACGGGTGGTCAGCATGGCGGCCCGCAGCCGCATCAGCGGCGAATCATCCGCCGGGGCAGCCACCACAACCGAGCGGGCCAGACCTTCCTCGCCCAGAATGTCTTCGATGAACTCCTTTACCTCCCGACCCCGCTCACCAATCAGGCCAACCACGGTGATATCGGCGTCGGTAAACCGGGTCATCATGCCAAGCAGCATACTTTTACCCACACCGCTGCCGGCGAACAGCCCCAGCCGCTGGCCCTGGCCCACAGTCAGCAAGGCGTTGATCGCCCGGATACCCACGTCCATGGACTGCCGAACCGGAGCCCGGTTCAGTGGGTTAATGATGTCTCCTGTCAGCTGAACCCTGGCCTCAGCCTGCAAAGGCCCTTTGCCATCCAACGGATCGCCAGCACCGTTCACTACCCGCCCAAGCATTTGCGGACCCACCGGCACCAGGCTGGCCGACGACAGCGGAATAACCCGGGCGCCGGGCTTCAAGCCCTCGATGGCCGTCAGCGGCATCAGGTAAACCTTGTCTTCCTCGAAGCCAACCACTTCTGCTTCCACACTGCCGCTGCTTTCGCCCTGAATGATGCAACGATCACCCACGACCATCGGGCAGCCAACACACTCGAGGGTCAGTCCCACCATGCGGGTCAATCGACCAGACAATTCCGGTTCGGGTTCAGCAACAATGGCGCCCTGAAGCTGGCGCAGGCGTTCAGCCAGGCGGTAGGTCATCGTCCTCGCCCTGCTCTGTTGCGGCATTCGGCAAATCAGTCTCGGGACTGGTCATGTCCGATTCGCTCAGGACGTCCCGATGAAAATCGCTCCGGTCCACCATGATTGAACCCAGCTCTTCATCTTCGGCGCCGGCGTGATCACTCAACTGCTCCTCAAGCATGCCCTGTACCGCCCGCTGAAAGCGTTTCTCAACGGTGTAGTCCACCAGACTGTGGCGGGACTCTACTTTACATCCGCCAGGCATCAGGGTGTCGTCTTCGATGATTGAGGGACTGACTTCCAACCGACCGGCCACTTCGCGAACCGGCTCAAGATCATCTGGGTGAATATGTATTCGGAGGTTATCGGCGGTGGAAGGCAAGGCCGCAAGGGCTTTACGGACCACCTGGCGAATCTGGGAAGAATCCAGGCTAAGCTCCCGGTAAACCACCGCCCTTGCCAGCACGGTGGTCAAATTGACCAATACAGATTCCAGTTCTTCCTCATGGCGCTGGATCGGCAACACCAGTTCGCCCAGCAAATGCTCCAGGCGATCAACCCGGGATTCCACTTCCTTTCGAGTCGCTTCTTCGGCCTGCTGCTGGCCCTGTTCCCGGCCCTCTGCTTCGCCGGCCTGAAGCCCCTGCTGGTGCCCCTCGGCACGGCCTTTCTCAAAGCCTTCCCGGTAGCCTGCCTCCCGACCTTCCTGAAAGCCGTCTTCCCTGGCCGCCTGACGAATCTCTTCAAGATCCGCCGCTGTCAGCGGTTTGACTTCCTGCTCCTGAACCACCTGGTTGCCCCGTTCATCAAGCAGGGGAAGCTCCCACCGTTCCCAGGCGGTCAGCTGTTCTTTCGGAATGCGATTGGTGTCCTGGTCTGAATCTTTCATCACATCATTTCTTCACCGGCACCACCGAGGGAAATCTCACCGGCTTCCGCCATCCGGCGTGCCACGGTAATGATGTCTTTCTGGGCGGCTTCCACCTCGCTGACTTTCACCGGACCCTTCGCTTCCAGATCGTCCTGCAGAAGTTCAGCGGCACGCTTCGACATATTCTTGAAGATCTTGTCCTTGACCGCATCATCAGCGCCCTTAAGGGCAACCACCAGCACTTCGGAAGATACTTCCCGGAGCAGCGCCTGAATGCCGCGGTCGTCCACTTCCTTGAGGTTGTCGAAGACAAACATCAGGTCTTCAATGGTTGAGGCCAGATCCGGGTCCATGTCCTTGATGGAGTCCATCAGGTTACCTTCAATGCCACGGTCCATGAAGTTCATGATATCCGCCGCCCGTTTGACACCGCCAATCCGACTGGTCTGGGCTGCGGAACCGCCAGAGAACTGTTTTTCGAGAATGTCGTTGAGCTCCTGCAGGGCCTGGGGCTGGATGCTTTCCAGAGAGGCTACCCGCATCATGACATCGAGCCGGACTTTTTCATCCAGGGTTGCCAGAATTTCGGCGGCCTGGTCCGGATCAAGGTAGGAAATGACGATGGCCTGAATCTGGGGGTGTTCGTAACGGATAATATCGCCAACGGCCCGTGGCTCCATCCATTTCAGGGTATCCAGGCCCGTGGTGTTGCCGCCCACCAGAATCCGGTCAATCAAACTGGCGGCTTTGTCATCGCCCAGGGCCTGGGTCAGCATGGCCCGGATGTAATCGTCATTACCAACCCCGAGCCCGGTCTGGCCGCCCACGGCTTCGACAAACTGGTTCAACACAAAGGTGACGTCGTCTTTACTGATATCCCTCATCTGGGCCATGGCAACGCCCACACGCTGAACTTCTTTCGGGCCCATGTGTTTGAGCACCTCGGCGGCATCTGCCTCGCCCAGGGACATCAACAGTATGGCCGCCTGCTCGACACGCGGAATCTTGCGCTGCTGTTTTCTAGGGGTGTTATCCCCCTGGAACTGAGCGTTCTCTTCAGTCATCGACATTCACCCACTGGCGCATGACCTGAGCGACCCTGGCCGGGTCTTCCGCAATCAGGCCTTTGAGAGCATTCAATTGCCTATCATAACTATCTGTGGCACCCGGCAAAAGCAGATCATCCTGGGCTGACATGGCGTCTCTGAGCGCATCGCCGCCCTCGATTCCATCCAAGCCACCGTAACCACCACCGTCAGATTCATCACCGCGCTCTTTGGTTCCCGCGCCAGAAAGGCTCTTAAGCGTGGGCCGTAGCAAGCCTAACACCAGAATCAGAATCACCAGGCCGGCCAGAACCTGCTTCATCAGGTCCCAGAACCAGGGCTGCTCCCAGAATCCAGGCGTGTCAAACTCCACCGATTCTTCCGGCGAAAACGCCGTGTTCATAACCGTCACACTGTCGCCTCGGGCGGCCGAGTAACCGACCGCATCCCGCACCAGCATACTCAGGCGCTGAAGTTCGGATTCCGGCCAGGGCTCATAGGTAACCTGCCCGGTTTCCGGGTTCACCACCTTCATGTCATCCACTGCCAGGGCAACGGTTACCCGCTTGATACCGCCCAACTGCTGACGTGTATAGCTGACGGTGCGGTCCAGTTCATAGTTTCGGGTGGATTCACGACGCACATTCACCGGAGGTGCCGCGGGAGCACCATCGCCTTCCTGGCCTGCTGCCTGTTCAGGCACGGTTGCATTGCCCGGAGGCTGGTTGCTCAAGGCACCCGGAATGCCACCGTTCGCACCGGCACCGCGTTGTTCACTCAGCTCACGTTCGCTGCGCACCGCCTGCTGTTCCGGGTTATACAGTTCTTCCGCCCGCTCCACGGCGGAGAAATCGAGATCTGCGGTGACTTCCGTACGGAAGCGTCCATTGCCGACAATCGGGGCGATCATTGACGCCACCCGGCGCGAAAGACGGTCTTCAACCCGCGCCGTATACTCGTACTGGTCTTTCATCTGGTCGGCATTAGCCCGGGTTTCGTCCCCGGTCAGCAGATTGCCGTTCTGATCCACCACCGTGACTTGTTCCCGGCTCATCATCGGCACACTGCCGGCGACCAGGTTAACAATGGCGCGGATCTGTTCCTGTTCGGGCCGGCGACCGGCAAACACTTCCAGGAACACCGACGCCGTTGGCTCTCGGGCATCCCGGATAAACACCGAACGCTCGGGAATGGCCAGGTGTACCCGGGCATTGCGTACACCACGCATGGTGGCGATGGTGCGGGCCAGCTCACCCTCGAGACCACGGCGATAGCTGATGGTTTCCATGAACTGGGAGGTACCCAGCCCCCGGTCCTGATCCAGCAACTCGTAACCGATGGTACGCCGATCGGTCACCCCTTCGGCGGCCAGTTTCAGGCGGGCGTTATGAACTTCATTAGAAGGAACCAGGAGCGCGCCAGTGCGCGGATCCATCCGGTACTTGATGCCATTGCTGTCCAGAATGGTCGTGACATCCTGTGGGTTGTAAGCAGAGAGATCCCCCACAACCGGCTGGTAGTTGGGCTCCTGGGCCCAAAGCACCACGGCAACCCCTAGCGCAACACTGGCCGCCAGGCCGACCATCAGGCCAACCTGTCGTAACAGATTCAGGCGGTTGAAGCCCAGCAGAAGGTTGCTGCGGCTTTCAGGTGCATCCGCGTCCTGGGTTGCCGGCACGTCAGTGGCAGTGGTTTGTGCTGGTACGCTTGCCATGCTGGTGCTCCGTTATCAGATCGGCATATTCATGATGTCTTCGTACGCTCGTACCACCCGGTTACGCACCTGGGTGAGCGCCTCGAAAGACACACTGGATTTCTGGGCGGCAATCATCACTCGGGTGATATCGACATTGGGGTCGCCCATGTCGAAGGCCGTGCGCAGGTCGTTGGCCTGCTTCTGGGCATCATTCACACTGTTGACCGCATTTCCCAGCATATCGCTGAAACTGGGAATTTCCCGGGGTTCCTGAACGTTGCGCGGGCCGTCAACACGGCCACGAACCGATTGATCCTGCTCAATACGCTGGTTCTGCATCATCTGGGAACGCAGGGAACGGATATCTGACAGAACACTGTTGATGTCGGCACGCTGAACCATATTTCTCTCCACGCTAACCAGGCTAAGCCCTCGGGCTTCACTTGTTCGTTACATGGATAGGGCCAAGCAAATGACAGGCCAGAAACACTTTATCGTTTAAATTCAATATATTGAGGATCGTTAATGTCAAAGAGGGTTAATCAGTGACGGACATTTGACGAAGACAGGTAGTAAGGACAGGCGTATAAAAAACGGCACCCCGTAGGGTGCCCGAAGGAGTATAGGTCAAGACAACAAACAAAAACGGCTTTCAGGCCAACGCAAGTTCGGACTCAAGGTCGATCCCGGCATCGCGCATCTGGGCCAGTTTGTAGCGGAGCGTTCTGGGGCTGATACCCAGCTGCTCTGCGGCCCGATTGCGACGGCCTCGTTCTTTCTTGAGCGTCTGGATAATGATACGGAACTCCTGCTGTCGCAGATCATCCCCCAGTGAACCGGCCTCGTGAAGCTCTTCACTGAGCGTTTCCGGTGCCGACTCCATAGGAACGGAATGGAGGGGGTCGGGCTCTGACGGCTGGTGATTAATCTGTGGTGCGACAGTGTGCAAACCCGGTGAGCCGAAATCGGCCCGGCCAGTGATCCCCAGCTCCAGGCACAAATCGCCCTCGTGAATCACATTGCCCTGCTGCAGCACCAGTGCCCGCTGAATGGCATTATCAAGCTCGCGAACATTACCGGGCCAGCGGTGGCTGATCAGTGCCTTGCGCGCATCCTCCGCCAGAGCAATACCGGTAAGCTTCATTTTACGGCAGTGCTTCTTGAGCAGGAATTTGGCCAACGGAAGAATATCCAGCGGTCGCTCCCGCAGCGGCTGCCAGTGCATGGGGAACACCGTTAGCCGGTAATACAGGTCTTCACGGAACTTACCCTCGCGGACGTAATCCGCCAGGTCACGGTTGGTGGTTGCCACGACACGAACATCCAACGGGATGGTCTTTCGTCCTCCTACCCGCTCCACTTCACGCTCCTGCAACACCCGTAGGAGTTTAGACTGCAAGCCAAGCTCCATTTCGGAAATTTCGTCCAGCAGGATGGTGCCGCCATTGGCCTGCTCAAACTTGCCCGGGGACGACGCCACCGCACCGGTGAAGGCACCTTTTTCATGACCAAACAGTATGGCCTCAAGCATGTTCTCGGGAATGGCGGCACAGTTAATCGCCACAAAGGGCTGATCTGCCCGGGGCGACTGCTGGTGAATATAGCGGGCCAGCACTTCTTTACCGGTGCCACTCTCGCCAGAGATCATGACCGTGGAATCACTGCCGGCAACTTTCGCCGCCAACTGGAACATTCTTTTGCTGATCGGATCTTCCGCCACCGGTTCGTCACCGGATTTTGGTTTCGCGCCTCCCACCACCTTGGTGACCGCCTCCACCAGAACCTGGGGCTCGAAGGGTTTGACCAGATAATCAATGGCTCCGGACTGCATGGCAGACACCGCGTGGCTGATCTGGCCATAGGCAGTAATCAGCATCATCGGTAGCCCGGGATAATGGCGCTGCACTTCCGCCAGCAACTCATGGCCTGACATGCCCGGCATGTTGACATCGCTGACCACCATATCGACGGGGTCGCGAGCCAGGGCGGCAAGCGCCTCCTCGCCGTTGGCAGCTTCCCGCACCCGGAACTTGGCCAGCTCCAGGGTGGTGACCAGCGCCTCCCTCAGGTCCCTGTCATCCTCAACGATCAGAATCTGGGCCTTAGCCATGGTATCTGCCTCCAACGTCTATTCGTTATGCTCTGTCGGCCAGGGTCGGCAGCTGCAGTGTCGCCACTGCGCCGCCCTGCTCCGGCGAGAAAATAGAAAAGCGGCCGTTATGGGCCTTGACCACCGCCTGCACCACGGCCAGGCCTAGACCGGTGCCGTGAGACTTGGTGGTGTAAAATGCTTCGGTGATCCTGCCGGACTGCTCTTTCGAAAAGCCCGGGCCATTGTCCAGCACCCGTATCTCCATACCTTCAGCGGAGGACGCCAGTTGAACTTGCACATCGGTGGCACCGGCTTCCAGGCTGTTGTTCACCAGGTTCATGCAGGCGCCAACCAGGGCATCGCGGTTACACATCAATCGGCACTGGTCATCTACCCGGCTGTCCAGTGTCACATCAATACCACTGGCGGGTTTCAGACCCTCAACGGCCGCGGACAGGGAGGCCATCAATTTGCCGGCCGACAACTCCTCCGCCAGGCGGGTTTCGCCACGGGCGAAAATCAGCATGTCCCGCACCTGCTGCTCCAGGTGAGTCAACCTCGACATCAGTCGTAAAGCACACCGCTGACGCAGCTCTTCGTCCAGGTCCGGCTGGCTCAGGTGACCGCCGTATAAAATGGCGGCAGACAACGGAGTGCGGATCTGGTGGGCCAGAGACGCCACCATCCGACCCATGGCAGACAGGCGCTGGGCATGGGCCAATTGTGACTGCAGCTGCCGGGTCTCAGTCAGGTCGGTTAACAGAATCAACTGGCCGGGCTGGTTTTCCATGGTCCGGATTTCAATGCTGACGCGCCGGCCATCTTTGAGGGACACCTCGTGACCGTCATCGCTGCGGGGAGAAAAGCAGCGCCGGATCACATCCACCCAGCGCTCGCCATCCAGGGGCTCCCCCAACAGCGCAATAGCCGCCGGATTGCACTGGCTGACCACGCCCTGCTGATCCAGCACCACCACGCCAGCCGGCAACGCCTTGAGCAGAGTCGACAACCGGTCGGCCAACTGTTCCTTTTCCTCCAGCTCCTGCTGACGCTGAAGCGTCTCGTGGGAGAGTTCACCGGAAAGCTGGTTTACGCGGGATTCCAGGGTTCGGTAGGAGTCGGTAATCTGCCGGGACATGCGATTAAACAACTCAAGCGCAGAGTCCACGGCCTCATCACCCTGTTGTGGAAACAGAGCGGTGACCTTGTCATTAACATCAGCAGCGGCATTGGCACCTGACTTCTGGTGACCGGATTCCATGGCAACGCGTGCGTGACTCATAACCTACCCCCTGACGGGCCCCGACCGGGCCAACGGATCTTTCGTTCAGGTTTGATTAAGCCAACACTATGCCAACTTGGTTTTTGCTATATTTTTTAGAAGGTTAAGAAAACGACGAACTGGAAAACGACAAGTTTCCGTCGGTCGAAAATGCAAGCGGCGCCGAAGGTTACAAACCTTTGACGCCGCTCAGGGAGCGCGATCAACCTTCGTCTGACTCTTCCCGAAGGCCATATTTTCGGACTTTCTCCACCAGGGTGGTACGGCGAATTCTGAGTTTCTCGGCCGCCCGCGCCACTACGCCGGCAGCTTCATCAAGCGCCTGCTGAATAAGCTGCTTCTCCAGATTGGAGAGGTAGTCCTTGAGATCGATACCATTCACCGGTAACAGGGCCGGCGCATCCAGGCCCACCAGCCCGGGAATGGCCGATGGCATGCCGGTGTCCTCCACTGGGCGGTTCTCGTCATAGTCATCCACGTAGCGAAACTTCTTGGGCAGCTCCTGCACACCAATCACCCCGTAGGGATGCATGATGGCCAAGCGCTCAACCAGGTTGGCCAGCTCCCGCACATTGCCCGGCCAGTCATGGCGACACAGACTCATAATGGCAGCGGAGTTCATCCGCAGTGAGCCGCGCTTCTCTTTCTCCATCCGGGAGATCAGCTCATTAATCAGCAACGGGATGTCTTCCACCCGTTCCCGCAGCGCCGGCATTTCAATGGGAAATACATTGAGACGGTAATAGAGGTCTTCCCGGAAATCGCCGGATTCAATCATGTCTTCGAGATTCTTGTGAGTGGCGGCAATCACCCGCACATCCGCAGACTGGGTACGGTTACTGCCCACACGCTCAAAGGTACGCTCCTGCAACACCCGCAGAATTTTAACCTGCATGTTCAGCGGCATATCCCCGATTTCGTCCAGGAACAGGGTGCCCCCTTCGGCCAACTCAAAACGCCCTACCCGGGCGGTAATGGCGCCGGTAAAGGCTCCTTTCTCATGCCCGAACAGCTCGCTCTCCAGCAACTCTGCTGGAATGGCGCCGCAGTTGACCGGCACAAACGGCTTATCCCGGCGGGAGGAATGATAATGCAGGTTACGAGCGACCACTTCCTTGCCGGTACCGGATTCACCGGTGATCAGAACGCTGACGTCTTTATCAGCCACCTGCTCCATCAACTGGCGCACCTGCTGAACCTTGCGACTGGTGCCCACCAGACTGCGGAACAACTGAACACCCCGCTGCTGCCCCCGCTCCTTGCTGCGACTGAACTGGTCGTGGTAAATCTGGGCCCGGTAGAGTGAATCCACAAACTTGGTGTAGTTCAGGGGCCATTCCATCCTGGCGATAATACGGTTTGCATCGTCTTCCGACACGCCCTTAAGGTCCGGGTCACCCACCAGAAGAATCGGCAGCCCCTTGGCCAGTTTGCACACTCTCTGCACATGCGCGGTGCTGGCGGCGTCTTCGCCGTTGATCACGGCTACGCCGATACTTTCTTTGGTCTGCTCGTCGTCGCTCTCCAAAAGCGCCAATGCTTCGTCACCGGCCAGCACCTGCTCTTCGCCGACAAATTCCAGAATGGTGATCAGGTCCCTGCGCCTGGAGTCATCCTCACTCAGCACCAGCACTTTGTTATTTTTGGACATTCACGAGAATCTCTTTGGGAATTTGTGCGGTATTTAAGACTGTATAAGCTCAGGAGTCAATTTTATGACGCTATCTTTGGCGGTTTGTTGAAACGTTCTGATAAGCACGGGCCGCCGTACGGTTTTCATTGACGCCCTTGAGCGATTCCCGGGCTTCATCCCGGGCCTTGATTGCGGCCTGGTTTGCCGCTTCCACAAACTGATTCAAGGCGTCTAGTCGATCCCTGACCAGGGCCGCATCAATGCGCCCCTGTTCCAGCGCCACCATTAACGGTTCAATTGCGGGTTTAACACGGGCATTCAGTCCCGCAAGTTGCTCCCAGTCCTGGGCAGCGAGGGCCTGGTCCAGCTCGGACCGGAGTTGATCAAGACTTTCAAGAAGAGCCTGGGGGTCTGCCATGCGATGTACTCCACGTTTTGACGGGATGTTGGAGCCTGGCAGTTGGTTGAGGCGGGTGCCGCCCATAAGCAGGCAGCACCCGGGGAGGTTTACCGGCGCGCGGCCCTGCGGGCGGCGGCAGCGGAAAATTCGTTGCCCCGATACCCAGGCTCGAAATTGTAGGCCGGGTAGCCGTTATCCAGGCCATCGATGTAATAACGCTGTGCTTTCAGATCATACGTCATTTCCATGGTGGTCCAGAAGACCGGCACACTGTAATAAACAATGTTGTGTGCTTCGGATACACGCCAGAGTTCACCAGCCTCGTTATATTCTTCCGTGGCCAGAATCTGCCAGCTGTCCTCATCAATGTAGTAAACACGGCGATCATAGATATGGCTGATGCCGGTGCGTCGCTTCGCCTCGACCACCCACACCCGGTGAAGCTCGTATCGGGTCAGGTCCTGATTGATGTGGTTCGGCCGGATCACGTCATTTGGCCGAACACTTTCATCGTGCAGTTTGTAGGCGTTGTAGGGAACGATCAGTTCACGCTTGCCCTTAAGTTCCCAGTCGTATTGGTTGGGGGCACCGTTGTACATGTCCTTCTGGTCGACTGAACGCAGAGACGAAGAGTTCGGCAGGTCCGTCTCATAGGCCAGATTCGGGGACCGGCGCAAACGGCGGGAACCGGAATCGTAACGCCATGCCAGCCGCGGTGAGCGAACCTGGTCAAGGGTTTCATGCACCAGGGTAATGGTGCCAGCCAGGCTGGACGGCGCGACGGTTTCGGTTTTCAGGTAGAAAATCTTGTTATCGATGTCTTCCAGCTCAGCGCCGGGGCGACTGTATGCAAAGAAATAGTCGTACTGGTTGACGACCGGGTTGAATGAGCCGTCGCGCTGCGGCGTAGCCGATGCACTGCGGAACGACAGTTCCTCACCCCGGTACCGGAGAATATGGTTCCAGATCGCTTCCAGACCGTTCTGTGGAATGGGGAACGGACTGGTCATGATGGTGTCTCGAACACCGTTACCGTTATCCAGGAGTTCAGCTGTCAGAGCGTTCTGGTAAAACTTCTCGAAGACATGCTCGGGGAACGCTGCTGTTCGGCGGGTCTGGTACACCGGCATGAAAAATTCCGGGCCGTACTGCTCCAGCATCTGGATGTGGCCGTCCGACAGTACGTCCCGGTACTGGTCCAGATTGTCACGGGTGATAATGTACAGCGCTTCGTCTTCCGGGAACGGATTAATCTCTACGGTGCCTTCGCGCCAATTGGCCGGGGGTGAAACCAACCCGCCAGTCCATGCCGGAATAGTGCCAGACTCGTTACCCGCACGTTCTGCACCCACTGGTGTGAGATCATTCTTCAAACGCTCGGCCTCGGCCGGCGACACCTTGGCCAAGACAGGACCTGAACACCCCAATACCGCCGCTGCAATAGCAGCAATTATCCGGTTCCGCATCCTCATTACCTCCAATAATGGACCATAAGACGATCAAAGCTTGTTCAATCTGTGCGCCTTTGTGCCAGTTTCAAACGACCGTTTCAAGTGATTGTTTGTAGTTTCTTGTGAAATGCAGCTATTCCGGGGAGCCCAGGGGAGGAGAAATTTGCGCGCAAAAATGATATACTCTGACGGTTGTTCTGATTGGACTCTTGAACGCTCACGTAGTGCGGGTGGTAGATGGCATCACAATGGTACTCACTGGTAGCCCAAAAGCTTTTTCTGGCCAACACCTTACTCGCCAGGCTTGAGTCGGACACCAAGCGCTCCGCTGCGGAAACGGAAGCGCTGTCTCAGGGCTCCGCCGAGCTCCTGCTGCGGGCAAGGCAAACGCTGCTGGTCATGATTGCCCGATACCATCAGCATAAAGCCGAAAAACCACAGACACTGGAGGAACTGGAAGCGCTGTTTCCTTACGAGGTACACGAGACCCGGCTTTTAAGAGAACTGGCGGAGACATCAGGAAGCTGGTGGAACCATCTTGACCAGGTTGAATCAGCTTTGAGCCAGCCTCCGACCACACGCAAGAATGTTACGAAAGAGAATATCATTGCGGTTTCCGTCGAACAGGGCCCGGACCGTTCCGCCGCAACACTCAGAAAGACTCTGGCGGCCATGACTGAACTGGCCAAACGGCTTGAGGAACAACACAGCGAGTGGTAGCCCCATCCTGTTGGCTAAATTCCCGCACCGAATCGAATACACCAAGACAAAGGTTGAACGAATGTCACCATCGTTTTTTGAAATCGTACAGCTTGCCAATGGCGACTACGCCTTGCGCCGCATTGATGACGACGCAGCACCGTTGGTGCGCATTTCCTTCTCGCAGGAGGCGAGGGAAATGATGGAAGACCGCGACATGAGCATTGCCAAGGCGATGATTGCAGCAGGGATTGAGGCCGCTGGCAATATCGCACACGATATTGACTGGGACGATGACGACAATGATCTGGCCGAATCCCAGCCCCGATACACCCTCCACTGAACTCCTTTACCGATGACGCAGCACCACGCCGTGGCTGCTACCTTGCGCCGAAGCCTTTTGAAGGGACTCAAAGGCTGAACGCCCGAGCTTGTTAGTCCAGAGCACCACCGCATGACAGGTTCCAGCACTCAAAGCCCGCTCTGCCAGCTGCTGTGCGGAGTAATCGTTGGTTGAGCGCAATACCAGCAACTCACTGGCCACAATACCGTGCATTTTCTGCCACTTACCAACCAGGGACTGTGGCGGGTCAATCAGGGCCAGCCAGCGCTTCTCCTGGTTCAGCTGGGTGAGCATAGGGAGCAGCAACTGGACATTCTCTACCTGGCCTTCAGGAAGAATAATTTCCGTCACGTTACCGCCAAAATCCCTGGTTCCCCGACCGACGTCTGACGAAGAGTCAAGGGCTGTGGCCCGTGCTTTTCCTGTAGACACCGTGCGGGCGGGCATGATGGCCGCCGGCTGGAACGCCATGTTCTGAGTGAAGCTTAACTGTTCCATTGCTCACCTACCTGCGCTAATCGTTTCTTATTGCTGGTTATCAATGCAAATCTGATCGGCGGATCACGCCCACACCCAGACCTTCGATAAACAACTCCTGTTCAGCCAGATCAATTTCAATCGGGGCGAACTCTTCGTTCTCCGCAATCAACCAGACCTTTGAGCCGTCCCTGCGAAACCGCTTTACCGTCACTTCTTCACCAACCCTGGCCACAACCACCTGCCCGTTATGAACATCCTGAGTGCGATGTACTGCGAGCAGATCACCGTCGAGAATGCCAATGTCTTTCATGCTCATGCCGCGCACCCGGAGCAGGTAATCGGCGGATGGCGAGAAAAATTCCGGTTGCAAAGTACAGTGCTCTTCAATGTGTTCCTGGGCGAGAATCGGGCTACCCGCCGCAACCTGGCCGACAACCGGTAACCCCGGGTCCTGCTCCACTTCCGGCAGTCGAATCCCCCGGCTGGCGCCAGGCACCATTTCGATGGCGCCTTTCCTGGCCAGGGCCCGCAAGTGCTCCTCTGCCGCATTGGCGGAGCGAAACCCCAGTTCGGCAGCGATTTCTGCCCGCGTTGGCGGGTAACCGGTTTCGTCTACGTACCGCCGGATGATATCCAGCACCTGGGACTGTCGCGCGGTCAGCTTCATGCATGTACTCCGGGTTTTTCATCCTGGTTTTATATACAGTGATTTGACTATATACAGTGTTTTATCCAGTGTAAAGCCCGATTGAAATTTTCTGTCATGTAATCGGGCCGCTGCATATCGGTGTGTTATGGTTTAAGTCCGTGAATTATATGGATGCAAGGTGCCAATGAATTCGACAGAGCGTTGTGCGATGCCGGAGCGGCTTCGTAATCATCAAGGAGAAGAGCGTAGAGTTGGCGTGGAGATCGAACTCTCCGGACTGGGCTACGATGAACTGGTTGAACATGTCGCCCGCCTGCTCAAGGGCAGCCCGGAGCTGGAGTCGCGTTATGTCAGCCGCCTGGAGACTGACGCCGGAACCTTCACCATTGAGCTGGACTCTGACCCTGTGAAAGATCTTGACCTGGCGGACGAACGCCTGCCCGAGTCAATCCGCGAGCTGGGCACCCACGCCATGGATGTCATCGATTTTGCCGCAGAACGCATTGTGCCTCTTGAGATTGTCGGGCCACCTCTGCCCTTTTCCAGACTGGGTCTGATCGAAGAACTGGTAGACGAGCTGCGCGAACTTGGCGCGGAAGGCAGCCGGGAAGCGATTTATTTTGCTTTCGGCCTGCAACTCAATCCCGAACTGCCGGACCTGGAACCCGCAACCATTGTCACCTACCTGCAGGCCTTCGCGGCACTTTATGACTGGCTCAAATCCCGGCATCAGATTGACATAAGCCGAAAATTTACCACTTACATCGAGCCCTGGAGCAGCCGTTACACGGACATGCTGATGGCGGAAGATTATGCTCCCGACCAGGCCTCGCTGATGAAAGACTACCTGAACTTCAACCCGACGCGGAACAAGGCCTTGGACCTTCTGCCACTGTTTGCACATCTGGATTCAGAGCTGTTGCACGACTATGTGGACGACCCGAGAATCAAGAGCCGGCCGACGCTCCACTACCGGTTACCCGATTGCGATATCGACAACCCCCGATGGCATTTTTCCACGGTCTGGAACGACTGGGTGGTACTGGAGCAGATCGCAAGCCATCCAGAGCACCTGAAAGAACTCAGGGAACTGTTCCGCGAAGCCCAGACATTCAGTTTTCGCAATCTCACCCGCTCATGGCATGACACCACGGAACAATGGCTTAAACAGCGCGGTTATGTCTGAGATCTCAGAAGCACCAGGATCGCCGGGGATCACCATTGGCATCAGCGGCCCCGCCCGGCGCAGCACCGCCCACAGACTGATCAATCTGGGCCTGCGGCTGCATGGCGCCCACACGCACTACATTCGCCCCGGATTCAGCACGGACGTCTCCCTGCTCGATGGCCTGGTGCTCTCTGGCGGCACCCACGTACACCCCAACCGCTATGGCAAACAGCCACAAGTGACCGCGAGATACGACCTGAAACGGGACGAAACCGACTTCAGGCTGCTTGAGCAAGCCGAGGAAATAGACATCCCGGTACTGGGTATATGCCGTGGGGCCCAGTTCATCAATGTCTTTCATGGCGGGTCGTTGTGCCAGAACGTGACCCCGCTGCGAATGAAAACCCGCCACCGCCCTTTGCTGCTCCCCCTTCAAACGGTCCAGCTGGTCCAGGACAGCCGTATAGGCCGGCTGATGCACAGCACCCTGATTGGCGCGAACCGTATTCACAGCCAGGCGATTAATCACCTGGGGCGGAATCTCAGGGTAACGGCACTAGACAACGACCTGTTCGTGCAGGCCATCGAAAACACCGGGCAACAATGGTTGATGGGGGTTCAGTGGCATCCGGAATACCTGCTGTATCACACCGGCCACCGGCGGATTTTCAGCCACTTTGTGCATGCCGCTCGGGCTCGGAAACTGGAGCGGCTGCAAAGCCAAGATATGGCCTTTGGCCAACAAGGAGACTGATCATGAAAAAATACACCAAAGCACTGGCCGCAACGGTGTTTGTGGCTTCATTGGCACCACTGGCCGTTTCCGCTGGCGAAGTGAGCCTGAGTGGGGAGGGCAGCGTTCGCTACATTCCGGACAGCGCCCGTTTGCAATTTACCGCCAGTGCCGAGCACAACCTGCCCGAGCGGGCTTCTGATCGCCTTTCCGAGACCATGGAGCAATGGCGCAAGGCGATACAGGGCATGCGCGACCAATTGGTGGACTATTCAGACGCCAACGTTAACCTGTATACCCGGTCACTACCGGTTCAGGAGCGTGGGCAACAACCGGAGCGAATGGCGGTGGCAAGCCAGACAGTCAGCTTTTCCATAGACAATCTTGAACTCCTGAACCCTCTGCTGGAACAGGCCCACAAGGCTGGTCTGCAATACCATCTGAGCGAACACCAATTCTTCCATTCCGACGAAGAGCGCCTGCAACGCCAG
Source organism: Marinobacter sp. NSM (assembly GCF_052380025.1). Classification (NCBI taxonomy): domain Bacteria; kingdom Pseudomonadati; phylum Pseudomonadota; class Gammaproteobacteria; order Pseudomonadales; family Marinobacteraceae; genus Marinobacter; species Marinobacter sp. NSM. The sequence goes on along the minus strand of NZ_JBQTCK010000001.1, from coordinate 13,702 downwards.
GCACTGGCCAGAGCCATCGAAGATGCCCGCAGCCGGTGTGCCTTTGTGGCGGAACAGTTGGGCAAAACCTGTGGTGAGGTCAAAACCATCAACATCAATGGTGGGCAACGCCCGATGCCCATGATGATGGCGGGAGCAAGAGCCGCCAGCGACACCGTTTCCAGTATCGCCCCCCGGGAAATCCAGGCCAGCGTCAACGCCACCTTCAACCTGGATTAACAACCGTCGATCAGAAATCCCGGGTGTAGAAGATATCCAACGAGGCGGCCAGGCCACTGGCCGCCTCCAGATAGAAATACCGGCCCAGATCATAACGCAGTGCGACCGTGGTGATCGGTTCGAATATCCCGACGCCGTACCTCAGGCTCAACTCATCGGTTATGTATCCGCTGGCCACCACCGAGGCTTCATCTCCGGAGCCCGCAGTTTCCAGGGTGAGATTGCGAATGCCCAGCTCGTCTCCAACACCCTGGGTCAGACGGCTTGCCTGGGTCAGCCCCAGCGACAGAGCAGCCTGCGCCATCTGCCCGTCGTCACCGCGGCTTTGAGGCGGGCGGCCCAGAATAATGTAGGACAGCGCATCGCTTTGGGGCATGGAGGGTTCTGAGAATACCTCGGTTTCAGGGGCGTTCACGGGGCCGCTAAGCCGGATACCGGCAACAACAGTGTCTACTCTGCGCACTGCCTCTATGTCCAGGTAGGGTTCCGTCAGGGCACCAACAAACAGGATTCTCGCTCGCCGCAGTTCCAGATCCTGCCCAAATGCCTGGTATTGACCATTCACCAGTTGAAGCGCACCCCGGGTATCCATGTCGTTGCCAATCCGCAGGGTCCCCTCGAGATTCCCGGTCACACCGAAAGCATCAAACGCTACCCGGTCTTCACCCACCACCACAGTCACGTCCATCACCATTCGCCGGATGGTCGGCTCCTCGGTTTCAACTCCGACAATCACCTCATCTTCGGAGATAGAAACCGCTGACTCCGGAAGCCCCTTGATCTCGATCTCACCACGGGGTACTTCCACCCGTCCAGACACAGAGAGCTCACCACTGCGGAAAGCAATGGTGAGGTCTGGCCCGACTTCAACCCGGGCATAGGGTTCGACATTCACCGGCAGCCTGTCGCCAACAATCGACAGCTCAATCTCGGGCTCCTGCTGCCAATTGACCATCCCCGAGAGTTGCCCACTACTTCGGTCGTTACTGTTCCAGCGCCCGCTGATATCAGCGGAATCCCCGAGAAACTCGAGCACCAGAACCACATCGTTCAGTGGTAGTGGCAGGCCGGGATCGTAAAAACGACCGCTCGTAAGAGCCAGCTCGCCATGAATCATGGGTCGTAACAATGGGCCGGTAATTTCGCCTTGGCCGTTAACCTGACCTCCAATCTCTTCCACCCCGGCAAAGACGGATGCAAACGCCAGATCCAGTGAGTTCAGGCTGAAACGGCCCTGTACCGGTCGCTCTTCAGCCATCGGGTCAACCGCCAGCTCGGCATTAAAATCGCCCAGCTCCGGCCCTCGCAGGGCAACTAACAACTCAGCGATGCTGGGCTGAAGACGAGCATCAACGATCAAACGCTCATGACCCAGGGTTTCCCACTCATCCAGCACCAGGAATTCGAAGGTTCCCTCACCGGCATCCAGTGTGATTCTGCCATCCGGCCCTGCGTCGGTCAGTGACAGATCCACGTCGGCATCCAGGTGCGCACTCCATCGGAAGGTATCAGGCAACAGTGGTTCAAGGGCCGTGGTCGGAAACTGGCGAATCTGGAAGGCGATGTGGGCATCCGGCAATAGCTGCTGATCGTCAGCGCACACAGAACTGTCCTGCCAGCGCCAGCAGTGAGCGCCTAGGCTCAGTTTGCCTTCTTCGGTGTAGGCAAGGTCAGCGGGAGATTCCAGTTGCCACGTCTGGCCCGGGCCGGGTATGTCGATTTCACCACGGTTCAGGGCACCCTGCCAGCCATCAAGGCTCTCACCCAGGGCGCCGGCGAATACGGCAAGCAGGGTCGCCTCACTGTGGCTGGCATTGACTGTTAGCTGATGCTCATCCCGGGTACCTTCAAGGCGAAGGGATACGCTCTCCAGCTGTTGGTCGGCAGCACGAATCTCATTGATCTCCAGCGCTGCATCCAGCACACCGCCTTTGGCCAGACTGGCCTCAAGATCCACGGCCTCAATCTGCAACAGATCCTGCCAGCTCAATCCGCGGCCAGCCACGACAAGCTCGGCGGTGGGTTCATCCACGGTGCCCGCAAACTGCAGGCTGGCCTCCAGTTCACCAGCCAAGCCTTCGGCAACCATCGCCGGTTCAGGCAACAGGATGGACAAGTCACCTGCCAGTTGGCTGCCGTAACGACCCCGCCCTTCTACACGGTTCTCACCCACGACAAGCACAAGATCATCCACTTGCCATTCGCGACCATCAATGGCCAACTGGCCCCGGGCGCGAGCATCGTTCCCCTGCCATCGTCCCTGCAGATTCCAGTCCGCCGACATTCGGGGCAATGCGTCGTCCTGAAGCCGGCCTTCGCTGGTTACGTTGCCGTCCAACCGGGACTCCAGCACAGGCACCCAATAGCCCGGATTGAACTGGTCCAGAACCAGGGCAGCTTTCCAAGCCAGCTGGGAAGAAAAATCGAGCTCGGCTTCACCAGACAGGGAACCCGCTCCGGTCGTCATGTCGAGCTGGGTGATACGGACAGCCTGAGTGTCGCCATCAAGGCGGGCCTTCAGCTCGGCGTCCCCAAGGGGACCGGCAACCTGCGCGTCAAGATCCGCCTGGTAGCGGTCTTCCTGGTAACTTGCCCGACCTGCCAGACGGTTGAGCGAAACCGGAGGCTCGTCCAGCCCCGGCACCAGGCTGTACCAGGGGAAGCGATTCAGGGCCAGCCCCACATCAGCGGCCAGGCCATCAGCCCAGGAGGCCTCGCCCTGCACCTCCAGGGTTCCGGGTGGCTCACCACCCCCTCTTTCCGGGCCGGCCATGGACAGTACCAGGTCTGTCACCTTCTCTGTGGTGACCAATCCCTGGATAGACGTCTGGATATCACCCTCGGTACCCGGCAGTAGCGCCTGGGTGCGGGTCCTGAAACCGTTGGCCAGGGAACCGTCAAGGGTTAATCGCCAGTTCTTCAGCGTCAGTGTTTCCGGAAGATCATGATGGGCAAGAAAACGCTCGGATTCGAGTCTGATGGACGCTGGCAGACGGCTTTCCAGCGGCTGAACCTGCCCCTGTATATTCGCATTGAGATAACCCTTACTGGCACCTCGCAACCGCAAGTCCCTGACGCTGCCACCCAGGTTAACGGTGATCTGCCAGTCGTCTCCCGATGACGGCGGCAAGGATACGTCAACATCGATATCCAGGGGCCAATCCCGCCGCATGTCAGCGCGACCACTCGCCGATACCCGTATCTCATCCAGCTGATACAGCACATGTTCAAGCTCCAGGCTGGCACCGGAGGCCCGGGATTGCAGCTCAAACCGGTCCCAGATGGCTCCGTCATTGAACGTCAGCGGCCCCAAGGCAACATCCCCGATCACCACTGCCAGCGGCAGGTTAATCCTGGGAAGGCTGATATCACCGGAACGTTCATCATCAGATTCAGAGGGCTGCAGGGTCACTGCAATCCGATCGGCCTTGAGCGTATCCAGGCAGATGGTTTTTTCGAACAGACACGTCGGAGACCAGTCTACTTCCGGAGCCTCAACCACCACACCCACGCCATAGCCCTGCCATTCAAGGCGGTCGGCCTGCCACTGGCCAAGCAGGGAACCTCGGTCGGCCTCGGTCTGCAACCCGGGAATCTGATCAATGGTCCAGGCTGCACCCTTTTCGGTATGCAGGGCCAGCAAAATCAGCCCAACCAGCACCAGGGGCAAAAACAGCAACAATGCGACGACCAGCAACAGCCAGAACCACCATTGCCGGCGCAGCGGCTTTTTGTGTTTCTCCGGCTGACGTTCAGCCTGTTCTGGCGGCACCGGTGGATGATCGGTCACAGCTCTGGCCCCATGGAAAAGTGAATACGCCAGCCGCCGCCAAACTCCTCGTCCAACCCCTTGGCCACGTCGAGGCGCAACGGCCCGACCGGGCTCACCCAGCGAATCCCCAGGCCGGCACCTGTCGCCAGCCGGTCAAACACATCGTTCACCGCGTTGCCCTTGTCGACGAACGCCGCCACCCGCCAGTTCCGGACAAACTCGTGCTGATATTCGACACCACCGACCAGCTGAAAACGACCACCAACGGCTACACCGTTGTCATCACGGGGCGACAGGGTTTCGTAGCCATAGCCCCGAACACTCTGATCACCACCGGCAAAGAAGCGCAATGAGGGAGGCACATCGGAAAAACTGTTGGTCGCCACCCCACCAAAGTTGAACCGGGTCAGGAACCGGTGATTATCAGCCAGGGTATACAGCCCCCTGGCCAGCACATTCACGTGCAGGATGTCTGCGTCCGATATGATGGCCCGGTGGGCACCGGTCACATCAAGCTGCAATCGATAGCCCCGGGACGGGTCCAGGGGCGAGTTGGCCTGGAGCTTGGAGTAACTGAGCCCCGGCAGCAACAGGCTGGAGTTGCCCCGTTCATCTTCACCAATTTTGAAGCGCTCGCCTTCCCATCGAAGGGACAGCACCTGCATCCAGCCGGTATCCAGCTGGTGCCGCCATTGCTGGCCGAGCGTCAGTCGCTCTGACTCCACATCCTCAATATTTTCTCGCTGATAACCGGTGCCAAACCGAATAGAATCCGTCATCGGTGGGTCCAGCGGGAGCTCATACCATCCACTGACGTTCTGCCGTAGCTCCGAAAGCTCCGTGTCTGCCCCGCGTCGATGACCCATGGAGTTGGTGTAATGCTCTCGCCAGTTACCGCGGAACCGGGGGCCGACGTCTGTTGAGAAGCCAACACCGGCGCCTACCGACCGGGGCGGCCTGGGGGTAAGACCAATATCCACCGGTATCACACCATCCTCTGCCCGGTTCGGTGAAGCATCAATATCGACACCGGAAAAGTAACCGCTGTTGGAGAGATCGCTGTTGAGCTTCGCCACTTCATCGGCGTGGAAAGGTGTGCCGGGTTCAAAGGTCACAAACTGGTTCAGTAAACCTTCATCAAAACCATGGTCTTCCAGGAAGGTAACCGCGCCCAGGCGATACCGCTCTCCGGTACGGTAGTGCAAGGTAATATCTGCCTGATTCTCGGACGGGTCTACTTCCAGTCGGCGGGTCACAAACTCACCGTCAAAGTAACCCAGACGTCGCGCCCGATTCTGTATGGCCTGCCGCAGCGTGTTGTAACGGCCATGATGAAGCACGTCTCCTTCCGCTGGCTCTCTCGGAATCTGATCAAACAGTGCCGGGTCCTCGCTGCCTGGCCCCTCGATCAGCACTGACCGGGAACGAATGCGTACGGGCTCCCCCGGTACCACCGTCAACACCAGCTCGGCCAGCCCATCCGCATCTTCGGTGACTTCGAATGCGATCACCGGATTGTAGTACCCCAGGGCCCGAATGGCCTGTTCAACCTGGGCTATCGCCGTGGAGGCGTAACGGCGCAGGCCATCAGCTGAGCGGCCCTCTACCTCACCCACAAAAATCCGGGCATTGTCTCTCAAGTCACTGTGATCGCCCTCAACCTCAACCCTGACCTGACTGGCATGGCTGGCAGACGCGCTCAACAGCACCGCAAGCCCGGTCAGCTTCAGGATTCTTTGAATGTGGTATCGGGCTAACAGCATGCAGTGTTTGGGTTTTCCACCTGGATGATTGACGAATCCCTGAGTAAGGGGGTGAGTTTACCGATAGCGGATGCGCGCTTCTACGACTGGAGCGCCAAAATCACAATTGACCACAATGCCACAAGGGAATGCTGCGCCTGCCAATGGCCATTGTGACCTCCGGGGCCATGCTCGGTTCCACGTGGTGTGATCAATCAGACAACCTCAGGAGTTCAGCGTGACCAGGGATCCAATCGGACTTGCACTCTCGATCATGAACCGGATATCCGGCAACCCTTTACTGGATCGACTGGGCTTGAGATCTCCCCTTGAACGCACGGCATACCAAGGTACTCGGACCGGTTTCCGGACCATTGCCCTGGCGGGCCGTGAGTTCAAGCGGGTTCGCAACTGGCTGCCCCGGAAGCGACTGCCACCCGGGGCCCCAGGGGACCTGTTTGACCTTAGCCTGGACGACGACCAGCAAATGATTGTCGACAGCCTCAAACGCCTGGCACGTGATGTCCTCAGGCCCGCAGCCCAGGAGGCCGACGAACAGGGCCGATTGCCTGAGGCCGTTAAACACGAGGCTGCTGCCCTTGGCTTGCCCATGTACGCGGTACCCAGTGAATTTGGCGGGGTGGCCGAACAGCAGTCGCCGGTGACCAGCGTGTTGATTGCTGAGCAACTGGCCTGGGGCGATATGGCTCTGGCAATTCGGCTACTGGCACCCTTCAGCGTTGCCCAGGCGATCAGTTCCTGGGGCACTGGCGAGCAACAGTCCCGCTATCTGCCAGCCTTCTGCGAGGATACGCCGCCGGTGGCCAGCCTCGCCATTGACGAACCAACGCCGCTGTTTGACCCAATGCAACCGTCCACCATGGCTACCGAGACCGATCAGGGCTACCGGATTAACGGTGAAAAATCGTTTGTGATTGCAGGCGCCGAGTGCGAGTTGTTGCTGGTCTCGGCTGTCCTCAATGGCACACCCCGGGTTTTTATTATTGAAACTGCTGGCCTAAACCTGGCGATGGCGGAAACCCCGGGTATGGGGCTGCGCGCGGCGGCGGCCACCTCGGTCCGGTTCGACAACCTGGACGTACCGTCCGACGCACTGCTCGGCGATGACGATTTTTGCTTTCAGACCTTCATCGACAGAGCCGCCCTGATGCGCTGCGGCCTGGCCATAGGCACGTCACAGGCGGTACTGGACTATGTCATTCCCTACTGCAACGACCGCCAGGCCTTTGGCGAGCCTATCAGCCACCGGCAATCGGTGGCGTTCATGATCAGCAATATGGCCATTGAGACCGACAGTATGCGCATGCTCACCTGGCGCGCCGCCAGCCGGGCCGAAACCGGCCAAAGCTACCACCGGGAAAGCTGCCTGGCCCGCTTGCTGTGCAATGAGAAAAGCATGGAAATTGGAACCAACGGTGTCCAACTGCTCGGTGGCCACGGTTTTGTTAAAGAACACCCGGTAGAGCGCTGGTATCGGGATCTTCGCTCCACCGCCACTCACCATGGCGGCGTTCACGCCTGACATCAAGGACATTCGCTATGAATCTCGACATTCCTGGAAAGTTTGCACCGATTGTTCATCAGGCCCAACAGGTGGCCCGGGAAGTTTTCCGACCGATTTCCCGATATTATGACCGCGCCGAGCACGCCTATCCCAAGGAACTGGATATGTTCGCATCCATCATGGACGGCATGAACGATGGCGCTGCCGATGGTGGTGCCGGGGCTGGCCGCCTGGCCCGGTCCGCTGGAGACACTGGCACCGGCAACCAGAATGGCACCAACATGAAAACCGTTCTGGGTCTCACGGAACTCTGCTGGGGCGACGTCGGCCTGGCTCTGTCCATCCCTCGCCAGGGTTTGGGTAACTCCGCAATTGCCGCCGTTGCCAACGAGCAACAGCTTCAACGGTTTGGCAAGACCTGGGCAGCCATGGCGATCACCGAACCCGGTGTCGGTTCGGATTCCGCCGCCATTCGGACAACTGCCACTAAAGACGGCGACCACTATATTATCAACGGTGAAAAGATCTATGTGACCGCCGGTGAGAGGGCCAATGCCGTTGTGGTGTGGGCCACACTCGACAAATCCCTGGGCCGAGCCGCCATCAAATCGTTCGTGGTGGAGAAAGGCACGCCTGGAATGACCGTGGAGCGACTGGAGAAGAAACTGGGTATCCGCGCCTCAGACACGGCCGCTATCCGTTTTGACAATTGCCGGGTTCCGAAAGAAAACCTGCTGGGTGATCCCGAGATCAGCGTGGACAAGGGTTTTGCCGGCGCCATGCAAACCTTTGACAACACCCGCCCGGTGGTCGCTGGAATGGCCATCGGAGTGGCCCGGGCCGCCCTGGAGCGCACTCAGGAAATTCTGAAGGTAGCGGGACTGAACCTTACCTACCAACAACAGAGCTGGCCAACCACCGCCGCTGTCCGGGAACTGCATTTGCTGGAAGCGGAACTGGAAGCCGCCAGGCTACTGACGCTCAGAGCCGCCTGGATGGCCGACAACGGCAAACCCAACTCCAAAGAAGCCTCCATGGCCAAAGCCAAGGCCGGCCGGGTGGGTAACCAGATCACGCTCCGCTGCGTGGAGCTGTGTGCTTCACTGGGGTACCAGGAAACGGAACTGCTCGAAAAATGGGCCAGGGACTCCAAAATACTCGATATTTTCGAAGGCACCCAGCAGATCCAGCTGCTGATCATCGCCCGACGATTACTCGGAAAGTCGTCCTCCGAGCTGAAATAAGCTAACCTGTCAGGGACTTATATAATGCCCCTGACCAATGACAGGTAGCCCGGATGCTCAGGATTAACCGCGACAACCTTCGGTCCAGCCATCAGTTGATCTGGTTCCTTATCGATTTCCTGATGCTGGGCCTGCTGATCATCAACCTGGCCTTTATCATCTGGGATTCGATATACAGTTTCGTTGCGGTTCAGAACCTGCTGGAAGAAAGCCTCCCCGCCGTCAATGCGATCTACCAGCCGATCCATGAACGGTTTATTTTCTATGATCTGATCTTCGTCTCCATCTTCCTGACCGAGTTTTTTGTCCGCTGGGGATACGCCGTCAAAGCCAAGATCTACGACCGCTGGTATTTCTACCCGTTCATACACTGGTACGATCTGGTGGGCTGCATCCCCGTTGGCGGCTTCCGCTTCCTGCGGGCGTTGCGGATCATTTCGATCATCTACCGCCTGCACCAATACAAGATCATCGACTTCACCAGCACTCGGTTGTACCAGTTTGTGTCGTTTTACTATGAAGCCTTCATGGAAGAGTTATCAGACCGGATTGTTCTAAAGGTTCTGAGCGGCGTTCAGGATGAGGTAAAGCGTGGTTCGCCCCTGTTTGAACGGATCCAGACTGACATCCTGTTCCCGAGACGGTCCATGTTGTCGGATTGGTTATCGGAACGCGTCGCCCTGGCTGCGCAGCACGGCTATATTCCCAACCGGGGCGCCCTGCGGGTGTACCTGGAAGACCGTGTAGACAACGCTCTCAACCAGAACCTCGAACTCTCAAGACTGAAATACCTGCCGGTAGTGGGCCCCACCATACAGGACACTCTGGAAAATGCCGTTGGCGATATTGTCGCAAACGTGATTCACCAGATTCTGGAAGACCTCGCTTCATCTTCAAACCATGCGTTCATTGAAGATATCGTGAACGTCTTATTGCCCGAGCCAGACAATAAAAGTGCCGAGGAGAGGGAGCAAGAAGCGTTGATAAATCTGGTCCTGGAAATACTCGATGCAGTTAAGGATCAGGTGAAAGTGAAGCATTGGCGGGCCAACCTTCCATGACACTCAGGCGCTGAAGGATCTACATAAATTTACACAGCACAACTTCATAATCTCATACAAGACCGCATTATTTAGGCTAACAGACAATAGATTCCAGAAGGACGTTGAATGTCTGAATCAAATTCGACTGCCGCAGACCTGAGGGCAGGCTACAGGGCAACGGGGCTATCTGAGCGTCAACTTTCATGTTTGAGAATATGTGCCGGGCTGCTTCAATCGCCGGACGAACAAAGTTGCACAAAGCTATTAGAAACCGTAGTTATTCATTATGGCGTTCCTCATGCTGCTCTGTTTGCCTATCAATCCGGGAGGTTACGTACACTGGCGTCTACCGGTGGCGCAGCAATAAACGCATCGAGGCAAGCCGTAAAAGCCAACCTCGCACCCTTTCTGAAATGGCCATGTAAGCCCTACCTCCGGAACCTGCCCGAAAGTGCCTGGATCTTCTATTGCACAAACCCGGGATTCGAATGGCTCGTCCCCATCACTCTTCAGGGATCGGTCATTGGTTTACTGGCACTGGCCGGCTTTGAGTCGCAACCCGCTCCAGGAGAACGTGATCAACAGCTAATGTCGATTCTTGCAAGCCTATTGACGGGCCAATTAATTTTCACAAGCACGCCAACAAACCAGAAGATTCGGCACAAACACTCTGAATTATCGCTGCTATCACCGCGCGAAAAAGAGGTCATGAGCTTGTTACCACGAGGCATGAGCAACGCCCGTATCGCCGCCACTCTGGATATTGCACCGGGAACGGTCAAAACTCATGTAGAGCGTATTCTCAAGAAGCTTCAGCTTGAAGATCGAGCGCAAGCCGCTGCGTTTGCGGTGGAATCCAAGTTGGGCAACTCTGGTTGTTAAAGATGATAGCCACTATCAAAAAGCATTGGCATGGGTGGAGCCTGAGACGTCGCAGCTTGGCTTCGCTGATTATCCCACTGTTGGTTGCGACCATCGTTCTCCTTGTTATGGCGAAAGTCCTTGCTTTCAACCGGCACGCAGAGGATGAACTTCAGCGCGGTTTACGAGTTCTCGGGCAGATTCACGCGGCACACGCTGCTTTAGCCGAGGCTGCCAGTGGTGTACGAGGGTATTTGCTGACGCAGGATGAAGCATTCCTGGCACCCTACCAGCGGGCTGAAGAGCTTTTGAAGCAATCGCTGCGGCAGCTGGAGGTAGATGTGAAAGATCCAGTGCAGCGCCAGAATCTGCTCGACATATCCGCGCTCGTTGCCGTAAAGCTGGCTAACCTCGCCCAACTCAAAAGCCCGGACCTGGAAGGAAATGGCGGCGCTATTCGCTCCTACTCGCTGGACAACAAAGCACTGCTTGATCGTTTGCGCCAACACATCAAAGAGATGGAGACCCGTGAAAATCAAATCATTCTTGCTTTGCAGCAAGACCTGCAACGGGCGCGAAAAAATAGCCAGTGGATCATTTTCAGTACCCTGGTTGTGGCTGTAGCACTTGCCGTATTATTTTCTCAGAGTTTCGCCCAAGACCTGATAATACGGATACGCCGCATACGAGATAACGCGACCAACATTGGTCGAGGCATCCCTTTGAAGGAGCGGCAGAGTGAATATCAAGACGAACTGGCTGAACTCGACAAGCTAGTGGTACAGACAGGTTTTATGCAGGACAAAAGACTTGAAGAGCTCAGATATGCGAAGTTACTTGCGGAAAATGCAAACCAGGCGAAAACCGACTTCCTGTCCCGCACCAGTCATGAACTGAGAACTCCTCTCAATGCCATAATCGGATTCAGTGACTTATTAGGCAACAACATACTGACACGCGACCAATTACAGCATGTGGGTGTCATTCGGCGCAGCGCCAGCCATCTCCTAGAGCTGGTTAACGATCTTCTGACCCTTTCTCGATTCGAGAACGGGAACATCTCAACAGAGATCACACCAGTATCATTGAAAGAGATTGTCACCACAGCAGTAGATTTTGTTTCCCAGGCAGCAAGAGCTAAAGCCGTTAAACTGAATATCTCGGACGACGACAAAAGCTATGTGTTGGCTGATCCGAAATGCTTGCTACAAATTCTCATCAATCTTTTGGACAACGCGATTAAATTCACTCCGAAAAAGACGGCGGTCACCGTCAATTGGCGACCGTTAGGCAGTTCTGGTAGAGAGAATTATGAAATCGTCGTTCATGATTGCGGGCCAGGCATAACGCCCGGCTTTGAGAAAGACTTGTTCTGTCCCTTCAATCGCCTCGATAGCAAAACTGACGGCATCGGTTTAGGGCTGGCCATCAGCCGTTCTCTGGCAACGAATATGAACGGCCACATAGAACATCGGGCCACCAAAGGTGGCTGTGAATTTGTACTCAGATTGCCGGCGGCTGATGGTTCTTCACGAGGCAGAGGTTCAGACAGCTATGGCCCGCCTGATAGGGAGTCAAAACTGCTCAAAGAGGAACGTTATCCTGAAACGACGTGGGTACTCGCCATTGAAAGCCCGGACCTCCCTATACTGTTTGAGACGCTAGCAGCTCGGTTTCACGCCAAGGTTATTCATGTGTCCGATCCATGTTGGCCGGAGTTACTCCCAGACACTCATGTTGTTCTCATCACAGACATACCAGCAGCTCGACTGGACCTGCCACCCAGCCTGCGGTCAGGAAAACAGCTGCACATCACGCCAGAGCCTCCTCCGAGCGATCAAAACAACGACATCCGATGGCTCGCTCCTCCCGCAACGCCTATGCGAATTCGGCTTTTATTAAAGGAGATGCATTAATGTCAGCGATTCTCGACGATATTCGCCAATCCAAGCTGCTGATCATCGATGATGAACCAGCAAATCTTGAGTTGCTCGAAGAGCTGTTTGCAAAAGAAGGCTTTGAACAAGTGCTTTCATCCGTTGATGCTGTCCGAGTCTCTTCACTTATCCAGGGATTTCGCCCTGACATCATTTTACTCGATTTGCGAATGCCTGATATTGATGGTTTTGAAGTATTAAGTTTGCTAGATGACTTGCGCGAGCAGGGGCACTGGATTCCAGTTGTTGTTCTCACTGCGGACATTACCAAGGAAGCTCGTTACAAAGCGTTGTCGCTAGGTGCCTCGGATTTCCTAACCAAACCCTTCGACCATATGGAAGTCGTGTTACGCGTGTGGAACCTGCTGGAAATGAGACGCCTTTACCTTCAACTAAAGTCCTTGGGCGAGTCACCGAATATGTCGCCCCATGGGCCATGGCAGTCCTGAGGCGCCAGAGCAGAGCAACATATCCGCTGTTACGTCCCGGAATTCATTTCCGGGACGTAACAAGCGCCTGGCTCAATTGCCGTAAGGCAGTGACGAGTGATGAAGAACGATGCGCAGATTGCCCGCGTCATCCAGCTGGTAACCAAATGACTTGTCTACAGTTGTAACAGAGCCATCATTATGGGTGAAATGAACGTTGCCCATGGACATAGCTACGGGGCCCGAGAGATGGATGGCTGCGTTTTCAAACTCAACCGCAGCCCAACCCTTGATGCCAAAACCTCCGTCATTTGGAAAGGCTTCGTCGTGACCAACGAAATACGCTAATGCGCCTTCAGCTGTCAGACGAATGTTCTGAGGAATAGCGGCCAGTGTCGGCTTAAACAAAACAGGGCCCATCGTGTAGCCATAGGCCGAATCGATAACCTCTCTCGCCGAATTTCGAGCTTTTTCAATGCCGCCTTCAGCATAGTGTTCTGAAAGCATGACAACCGCATCCCCCCACGCCTTTTGGGCAGCAAGTACATCTGCCTCAGAAATGTCTGCATGGGCGTTTGCAGAGAAAGCCGCAGACACAGCAAGAGAAAGAGCAACGAGACCGGATATCTTATGTTTAGTAGCTAACCTATTCATCTGGAATTACCTCAATTGTTGATCCAAGAATGCTTTTCAAAAGCCCTCATACGCCAAACATATTAGGCAAACCCAAAGTACGAGTCGTCTGCCGATCGGCATAATTTACTGTATGCCAATCGGCATATTAGTTTTCGTAACATAAATATCAGCCGCCCTCACTCTTGATCCAGATAATGGCGCAGAACCAGGCGCTGACTGGGCTTTAGCAATGAATCGGATAACTACCTGTCCCAAAGTGGCAAATCCCGATCACCATCAAATCTCTATATCCAAA